>JBQTHO010000007.1:7500-359558 GCA_052389795.1 Acidobacteriota bacterium
CGCGAAACATCATCTCAGAAAACCTTCAATGCAAGTTCAACCACCCGCTACTGCAAGGCGGTTCTGACAAAAGCGCGCTATCTTCTCCGCGCCCGCGGCTCATTGTAACCCAACTGCTTCAACAAATCGCGTTGACGCTTTGCGACGTCTTCGCTGACGGAAATGTGAGTTCGCACCATCTTTTCGACCCGCAGCCCAAACGGCGCAAGTTCGTTTTTCAAGTCTATAGCCACCGGCGCGGTGATGAAACGCTCAACGAAATTTGCGGATGACAGTTCGCTGCGAAGGGCCATCGTAGCCGCCGCGTTTCCGTCGGCGTCTGCCTGCTTGAGTGCGGACCTGCGCGGATGATCCCGAAAGACTCGCCGATAGACATCGTCGAGCGAACGCTTCCCTCCTGTTTGAGACCTCAAATTCAAATCGTAAAGGAAAGCTACGACCATCGCCTTCGAATAAACGGATGGAGCGCCGATTGTCCATCGCTGCTTTGATGCGTCCATCAACGACAACGGCTTTGCATTAGTTGTGGCCATTGAAGCGTCATGTGCCCTGGCAATCGCGTTTAGAAATTCCGGCCAAGTTACCAGCCCAAGCCGGACGGCTGCGCGCGCGGCCTCATACATCGTGAAGCCTTCGTAGAACCAATCGTACTCTCCGCTCAATGCGACGCCATTCGGAATCCACAGGTGAAATGTCTCATGTGTCAGCGCGTTGCCGAGTTGCGCCAGCGCACCCACGCGCGACGGCGTCTGCCCCATTAGCACCACGACGTTGCAGCCGCGCGCTTCAGCACTCCAATTATTCGCCGCGATTGCGCCCGCGGGGAACGTGGATAGCACCAGTGTCACTTGATTGCACGGCAGAGCTCCGATTTCGCTGTGCAATCGGATGACTTTCAGAAGCGTGTCCATCGCCTCTTCGTCAGAAAACGCCCAAGCGCCATCGATTAAGAGCCTGAAGAGGCCCCCAGACGCATTTCGCACAGATCGGCGGAGGTTCTTTCCGACGATGATTGTGGCGGAGTCAGAATCAGTGAACCGGTATGCGCGAAGCGCGGTCACCTCCTGGTCAGAGAACGCCCCCCAGCCTTGAGGTGTGTCGATCGTTAGCTGGACATCACGGGCCACGCTGCCCGGCTGAACACTTTGCAGCGGCAGCAAATCGCTCAGCCGCAGAAGGCCTCGCTCTTTCGTTAGCCAGGACACGAACGCCGCATCAGCGGCGCGCGACGGCGGAGACAAATCAACTTCATAACTGACACTTGAGGCAGTCGCTCGCAATTCAAAATGCCCCGGCGCCAATTCGCGAACACTGTTTTTTGAGCCCGGTGTGTCGAGAGACCGAAATTTTCGAACTCTTCTTCCGAGCCCGATGGCTCCGGCATACGCGTCCCGAAACGACCAGGTCTTCAGCGGCACGCCCGAAATCTCCACGCGAACGGCGTTTGACTCGGGAAGTATTTCAATCTTGACCTCTTCGTTTTGAGCGGCAACGACGGTGGCGAACAACAGCAGCGCTCCGCAAACCGCGGAGGCGAATATCATCATCTTCTGCAACCAACCGATAGCCATTGTCATCAACGTTGATTGACCCACAACTATTACGGCAATAGACTGTGGCTCAAGGAATAATCTCATCAGCAGTGTTCAGTAGAAGCCAAAGTTTCAAACTCCGGTTCCGCGTTACCGCCGCGGTTCTTCTAGCCGTGCTCGCATGGGGAAGTACCGTCGAAGTGACCCACGGCCATGCGGCGAACGACACGAACCTGAACGCTGAAAGAGTTCGCAATTGCATCGAAACTTCCGCGACTGAGAAGACTCCCCGCACATCCGTTCAGGAAAACGAGCCAGCTCGATCATCCTCCAGAACGAATGCGTCGTCAGAATGCCTGATCTGCCAACTTCATCACAACCTGGCGACGACCCTGCTGAGTCAGCCGGCAAGCATTAACGCGCTGCATCAACAGGCAGCGCGCTCCGCGACGTCGGACTGCTTGCACCTGCGTGAATTCACCACCGTCCAACACGGTCGCGCGCCTCCAACAATTCTCTAGAGCCAACATCGCCGTTCGCTTGCGCCTGGCCTATCGCCTTGCGCACTTCGCTAATGGCCAGCGAGATGGGTGTTCGGACCCGGCCGAATTACCGCTGGCGTTCACATGAGGAGGCATACATACAATGGCTATGAGAATCTTTTGTAATATCGCACTGTTCTTATCGATCATCATCACCTGCGGCGCGGAAGCGACAGCTAGCGCACAACAAACCGGTTCCACGACACTGAGTGGCACCGTCACACTCGGCGATACCGGCACGCCAGTTCATGGCGCCTCAGTAACCATTCTTCAACTGAGGCGCTCGGCTGAGACCGACGACAACGGCAAATATGAGTTCCAAAACCTCCCGCCTGGGAATTACGATGTGGCCGCCCACCTCGATCGTGCGAACGACGTTGTGCAGCGAGTAGTCGTTCCCGGTTCCGGCAGCATCACGCAGAACTTTCAGATTCAATTAAGCGGCGTCCGTGAGACTGTCACGGTGACGGCCACAGGTACTGAAGAATCCGTTTCACAATCGATTCAATCCGTGACTGTGCTTAGCTCAGTCGAGCTCGCCCAAAAGAATCCCATCAGTCTCGGCGAAGCACTCGATAACGAACCTGGTGTTGCTAAACGTTCCTTCGGGCCGGCGCCGGCGCGTCCGGTCATTCGCGGTTTCGACGGTGATCGCGTTTTGGTGCTGGAAGACGGCATGCGCGTCGGCGCGCTCGGATCTCAATCCGGTGATCACTCAGAACCTGTCGATCTGCTTTCAGTCGATCGCGTCGAAGTGGTGAAAGGTCCGGCGACGTTGCTTTACGGCAGCAACGCCATTGGGGGCGTGGTGAACGCTATCGATGGACACGAATCACCGCACAAAGGAGTTAACGGGTATTTGACGACGCTGGGCAGCACGAATAGCTGGCAGGCCGGAGGCAGCGCGGGCATCGAAGCCGGTACCGACAAGTTGCTGCTCTGGGCGAATGGCGGTGCGCAACAGGCCAACAACTATTTGACGCCTATTGGGAGAATCACCAACTCGAATTCACGCGGTGGCAATTTCAGCACCGGGCTCGGTTTCTATCCCGGTCGCGGTTTCTTCAGCGCCAATTACCATTTTGACAAGCGGCGCTATGGCATCCCTTTCGATCCGACAAATCCAGACGCTGAAGCGGTCTATCTAACGCCGCGCCGTCACAGCATTCAATTCAACGGCGGCTTTCGCGACCTGAAGTCGTTCATAGAAAACGCAAAATTCTCCATTCAATACACCGACTACAATCACTCAGAGATTGATGCGGAAACCGACGCCGTCAACACCACGTTTTCAAACAAGTCGACGATCTTCCGTGGCACCTTCGATCAGCAGAAGCGCGGGCGTTTGACCGGGAGCTTCGGCGTATGGGGCATGCATCGCAACTATGAATCCGCCGGCGCAGAAGCGCTGGCGCCGCCCACGAAGCAAAATTCGTTTGCCGTTTTCGCACTGGAAACGATCAAGTTTGAGCATGCCGCGTTGCAATTTGGCGGGCGTGTCGAAAACAACCGGTACCGGCCTTCATTAGATCCGGTTCGCGGTCAGTTGCCGGATCGCAGCTTCACAGGGTTCTCGGGCGCCATCGGCCTGCGCGTGAACATTTGGAATGGCGGGGCGTTCGTGGTGAACTACTCGCATTCGTATCGCGCGCCGTCGTTGGACGAGCTTTACAACGAAGGTCCGCATCCGGGGAATGCAACGTTTGAGATCGGCAACCTGGATCTAACGCGCGAACTCGGCAACGGCCTTGATTTCGGTTTGCGTCATTCATCGAAACGCATCCGCGCCGAAGTGAACGGCTTCTTCTATCATATCGACAACTTCGTCTTCCTCGCGCCGACGGGAAATATTCAGGACGGTTTGATCGAGGCCGTGTACAGCCAGGGCGCTTCGCGCTTCACCGGCTTCGAGGGCCGCCTGGACACCGAGCTGCACAAGAACGTCTGGCTGAATCTTGGCGCTGATTACGTCAATGCGAAACTCACTGATACAAACACGCCACTGCCGCGAATTCCACCGCTCCGCGGACGTGTCGGCGTTGAGTTTCGTTACAAAGGTCTAACGATTAAACCGGAAGCGCTGTTTGCCAGCGCTCAGGAAAAGCTATTTCCGACTGAGACAAGGACGGCCGGCTACGGTCTGTTCAGTGTCGGCGGCTCGTATCTGATTGCGCGCCAGCACAGCGCGCACATCATTTCATTCAACGCGTTCAACCTCGGCGATCGCCTGTACCGAAATCACCTGTCGTTCATTAAAGAGTTCGCGCCGGAGATAGGTCGCGGACTAAGAGTTACTTACACCGTGAGATTTTTCTGACTAGTTCGGGGCAGTAGCCCGACCGTGGGGGGGGGCGTGATCGTCCCAATTGAGCGCCCTCCCTCACGGTCGGGCTACTGCCCCGTGTCCCGCGTTCGTTTTTTTTGCGTAACTAGTGCGAGAATGACAACTTCATGACTCGCACTGGCGTTCTACTCACCAACATTGGCACTCCTGACGAACCGACACCGGAATCGTTGGCCCGCTACCTGCGGGAATTCCTCATGGACGAATACGTGCTCGACATGCCATTCATCAAGCGCTGGCTGCTCGTGAATCGAATCATCATTCCCCGCCGTAAACATTACTCGGCCGAGCACTATCAGAAGGTTCAGATGGCAGAAGGCTCGCCGTTGCTGGTTTACACACAGAGGTTTGCGGCAGGCCTCGCAAGCGAATTGTCAGAAGATTACGTGGTTGAAATTGGCATGCGTTACGGCAATCCGTCGATCCCAGCCGGTTTAGCGAATTTGAAAACGGCCGGCGTTGATCGCATCGTGGCCGTTCCGCTTTATCCGCAGTACACGCAGTCGAGTTTTGAAACGGCTGTGGTCGAAACAAAGAAACAAGCGAAGAAGCTCGGGCTAACTGACAAGCTGAAATTTGTCGATCCGTTCTACGTCGATCCGGGCTTCATCGAAGCGTGGGCGCAGGTTGTTAGAGAACATTTCGAGACACACTCAGCCGATCACCTTCTATTCAGCTATCACGGCGTCCCGGTTCGCCATATCAAACAAGGGGACACCGCTGGGTATTGCCAAAACAACGATGCGTGCTGCGCACAAATCGGTTCAGCGAATCAGAATTGTTATCGCGCGCAATGCCACGCGACTTCCCGCGCCGTCGCGTCCAACCTGGGCCTCAACACAGATGAGTTCACGACCTGCTTTCAATCGCAGTTCGGCAAAGACGAATGGATCGGGCCTTCGTTCGAGGGCCTTTTGGTTGAGTTGCCGAAGCGCGGCATCAAGTCGATCGCCGTCGCCTGCCCTTCTTTTGTGGCTGATTGTCTTGAGACTCTGGAAGAAGTTGGAATTCGCGGTTGTGAGGATTTCACAGAAGCGGGCGGCGAAGGGCTAACCCTGATTCCTTGCATCAACGATCACCCATTCTGGGTCAGGGCCGCGGCCAATCTAATTCGGGCGACCGTGGAACAACCCCGGGTAGCGGGCGCGTCAGCTGCTAACGCGCACTAACAATTCGTTTTGCCGGCGCTCTTCCGATCTGCGACTTTCGTTTTCGTTGCTCGCCCCGCGAATTCTTGCCGGCGCGTTCTGAGCTGCGAAGATTCACCTGATTATTTGTGCGCGAGTTTTCCGGCTGCCTCTTATCGTCGCTGGCGACGACGCCGCCGCCTTCGCGTTTAGCTCTCACATAATCAGCAGCAGCTTTCGAAACGTCGGGCCAGCCGTTCGCGTCTGAGAACGCGAAGACACCGCCGACCAACACCAAACCGATAAGCGCAATGACCACAAAGGGACGTCGGCTCGGCTTCGGTATGAACCAATCCATTTCGGCCGGCTTCAAGATCGAGTAACTATCAAAAGGATCGACGGTCGGTTGCTTAACAACGGTGACGTTGATGTGGGGACGACCGGCCCCATCCCTGGCGCCCGGCTCGCTCCAGTTTGGCAGCGCGCGCATGTCCTCGCGCCCAAGTCGTTTCAGCACCTGACGGAATTCGTTCGCATCCGTGAATCGACGAGCAGGATTCAACTCCATCGCCTTCAGCAGGATTGCCGAGATCTCGGGACCGACCGCGGCGTGGAGTTCGTTTGCCGGTTGCAACGGATCGGCTTCTGCCTTCGCAATCGCAGCCGTGCGCACCAGCGCATCCGGCGGCTTCACTCCAGTCAGCAAGTGATAGAGCGTCGCGCCAAGCGCGTAGATGTCGCTTTGGGGAGACGTGCCTTGGTCCTGCATCTGCTCAGGCGGCGAGTATCGACGGGTGAAACCAAAGATGCTGGCTGAGGAATTCACTGCCGACGTGTCGGAATCAGTTTTCGCCAAACCAAAATCGAGCAACGCAATCGTTCCGTCGGCAGTCAGTTTCAAATTGTGCGGTTTGATGTCGCGATGAATTATCTGCCGCGCGCGGGTGTGCAGATAAATGAGCGCGTCGAGCAACTGATCGGCCCACGCAATCACGGTATTCCTTGGCAAAGGCCCGGGCTGCCTGGCAATGATCTCGGCGAGATCTTCGCCCGCAATAAACTGCATCACCAGGAACACGCGCTCGCCTTCACTGAAATAGTCCATGACGCGAGGCAGGGCCGCGTGATGAAGTTGCGCGAGCAGGCGCGCTTCATGCTCGAACTGTTTTCGCAGGCGCGCATCTCTCGAAAACGCTTCCTTGATCGCGACGGTCGCATCCAGCCGCAAATCGACCGCTTCATAGACTGCGCCCATTCCGCCTTTGCCGAGCTGCAGCCCAACGCGATAACGATTTTGCAGTTCTGTGCCGGGAACGAGCTGGGGCCGGCTTGTGCGGGTGCTATACGACTCAGATGTACTGCTCATGCGAGTAGGACTTTGATAACGATCTCGGCGCGGGAGAGGGATCTTTACGGGGCGGGCAATGAAGTGCCTTCGGATCGCGGAGTCGAAATCGCCGGGCGACTCCGTTGTTTGACTATACGATAGCGGTGAAGATGAAAACAAGAGAAAGAGTGGAGTGACGACACAAAGTGCCTCTCCGAGCCGTGGAGTCAGCTCGAACAGGCACCTGAGTTGTTCAGCCGCTGTATGCAGTTGCTGATTCGGCTTTAGTTTCTCTACGAACGCTAAGGTTTAAGCAGCTTTACCGTCACGAGGTTCAGTACCGGGTTGTAGGTAACGCCCAACAGTACTTCGGGCAGAGAGCCTGAACTGGCGGATCCGGACGCTCCAACGCTGCTGGAGTTCCCGGCACCGGGTTCTGGCTCGTTGCGCTTGCCCCGGACGTCCGGGCCAGGTTGCCGATCACCCTGAAAACTACTGTAAACGCCACGTTGTTCGGGTGGTTGAATCGCAGATTAGCCGCACTCGACCATTCGTTCACGGTTAGCGCGTTATCAGCTCCAAGCTCGTGGCCACGAGACAAAAGCCCGCGACCAGAACGCGTCTGGATCGCATCACGACAAAAGTTGACTGGTAGACGAATGACCAGGTAGACATTTATCAAATCTCCTTTGTCAGAAGCCAACGCGCACAGTTCCTCCAGTCAAGGAGCGTTTGTGCTGCTTGATCGCAACCGCAGATGAAAGAGAATCGAGCCAGCCAGAAATTGTTTCTGACTGGCTCGGAATCTACGGCTTAAGAAGTTTCGAAGTAATCGTGTTCAGCAGCGGGTTGTATGTCAGGCTATAAACCATCGACGTAACACTGGAGGTACCCAGGCCGCTGGAAGCTGTCTGACCTCCCGAACCTCCGCCACCGCTTCCACCGGATGGACTGCCGCTCGACGTTGCGGCTGCTGCTGTCGCCGGATCGAGATACCCGGTGATCCTGAAATTGACTGTGAATGCTTCGTTGTTTGGATTGTTGCATTTCAACGTTCGCGCCAACGAAGTTTCATTCGGTGTCAGAGTGTGGTCGCCGCCAACCTTAGTGCTGTAATCCCAGGCGGCGCCGACGCCGGCCTGGCCATTGTCGGCATTGGCCACGGTTACTTTTCCACTTGCCGAACTGATGCTGGCGACCTCGAGCCGCAGCGGCGCATAGATGGCCTGCGATGATACGTTCTTAATCGTCAGGTCGTACTGGCTCACGCCACTTGTTGATCGTGGGTTGGCAGTCGCCAGACTGACCATCGAGGTGACGTTAAGCGCCGGCGGCGGTGGCAGTACACAACTGCCGAGATCGCTGATCGATACGTTGTCGATGTACCAGCCGCTCTGCGGGCCGGGTGTCGAAGCGGCGTCCGAAGTCATCCGGAACCGGATGTAAACCGGCAAGCCGGTCGGATTCAGCGCGCCGCCGGCAGCAAAGGCGCGTAACGAGATCTTTGTGCGACCCAGCGCCCGGAATCCGGTGAACGCGCGCCGTCCTTGAAGTGCCGACAACATGATGCCTTCGAACGCCCCGTCAAGTCTTCCGTTATAGCCGTTCTGAATCATGTGATTCCCCAAATCAAAGGTTGTCACATTGTCCGGAAATGGACTGGCATTGAACTGCGGCGCGCCCAGCGCCACCTCCATCACGCCTCCGTCAAAAGCTGATTCAGTGTTGAAGAAATGGTTGAACTCCATCACCGAATCTGCAGTTACATTGAAGGGGCCGATAATCGCTGAAAAGTCGCTTGCTCCACCGTGGTGCGTGCCGACCGGATCGGGAAGTCCGTGCTCGTCACCCGGACTGAAATCAGGAGCGTACATTCCGGCAGAAGGAGTGCCGCCGAAATCGATGTTCGGTACCCGCTGGAACGCCGCCAGAGACTGGTTTGGTGCGGCCGAATCTTGAAGTGAAGGCGTGAACCGGCCGTTCGCAGCCGACGACTCGAACGTCTCGTTCGCAAACATCGGCGCGCCGGCAGAGTTCGGCGATGTCGGAGCGCCCACTCGCACAACGCGATTACCGTTGTTGTTTGAGTCGATGCGACCGTTATTCAAGTCCTGCGCCTGCACGATGTAGTAGTAAGGCTGGTTACGCGTGAGGTCGGTATCGATGTAAGACATCCCGCGGACTGCAGTGGCAATTCGGTGCGCGGCGGTCGGAGTGAACTGAGGCTCTTGCGTTCCGTCGCCCTCCGCTACTGTTGAAACACGATAGATGTTGTAGACCATGTCGGCGTTCGGGTTCGTCGAAGTGGCAGGAAGCCAAGTCAGCGTCAGCCGATCACATTGCTGCGAGTCAGTCACCTGCGCCAATCCGGCGAAGATCGGATTCGAAGGCGCTAGCATGAAGCCCGGCAGCGCAATCTCCCACATGCCTTTACCATGCGTCGCAATGCGCAGCTTCCGTTCGGAGGTAATCCCCATGTCAAAGACCGCAACGCGCGGAAGGCCGGTTCCGACCGGCGTCCAGGTCGCGCCGCTATCCTCCGAACTGTAGACACCAATGTCGGTACCGGCGAGCAGCCGATTCGAATTGGTCGGATCGATCACGAACGCGTTAACCGGCACCTGCGGAATCGCCGTGTCACCTGAACCGCTGGCCGGCTGCCAACTAGGCGCCGCTAAGTTTGTTGTCTTCCAAACATTGGTGACTCCGAAAGCCGACAGCGTTATGTATGCCGTGTTTGGATCGTTTGGATCGATCGCGGCGCGCGCAATGAACGCGTTCGGCACCTGATTCGAAGGATCGAGATTCGTCAGAACTGCCGATCCGGTGGTAGTTCCCCAAATCCCGCCAAGTCGCAAACCGACGAGACGAACGTTGTCGTTGTTTGGCGAAATGCCGATGGCGCTGATGGGAATACCGCCTGGCGGCGTAACCGCCGTATTGACTTCAATGGGCGCCTGGCTGACGACAGTATGAACGAGGCCCTTGTTGTCCGAACGGTAGAGGCGATCGGTTCCGTAATACACCGTGTTCGGGTTGCCCGGACCAAGTTCCAGCGGCGCATAGAAAAGCACCGAATCCGTGCAGGTGATTCCGCCGCCGGTCCCGGTAATCTGACAACCGCGGAAGCTCCAGTTCTCGAATGCGTTCGTGTCCTCGCTAAAGGCATACCCCATGACCGAGCCGCCGGCCGCGTTTGAGTTGTAATAGGTGTGATACATCGTCGCGCCATTCGACGGTGAATTTTGGTCAATCGCGGCATAGCCGCCATCGCCGTAATCCGTTCGGGTCCACGTTCCGTCGAACCGCAACATCTCTGTTCCGTTGTCCTGGGTCCCGCCGATCGAAAAGTGCGGGTCAGTCGGGTGAATCGCCACGCTCATGAATTGTGTCGCGCTGAACGTCGCGTTGTTGAGGCTGGTCCAATTCGCCCCCTTGTTGTTCGAGCGGTAAATGCCGCCGTCGCTGCCGAAATAGACTACGTTCGGATTTGACGGAGCCACCGCGATGACGTGTGAATCCACGTGCAGTCCGGTCGAGCTTGACGTGAACGAAGTGCCGCCGTTGGTCGAAATGCCGAACGGCAAAGCGGGCGAGCCGCCTAGATACACACGATTGGCGTTGGTTGGATCGATGTCGATGGCGATGTCGTAGAAGCACTGCGGATTGCAAAAGTTGTTATCAACCTTGAATGTCCATGTGCGACCCCCATCGTCAGAACGATAGACAGAACCGGTGCCCAGCGCCGACGCCGCGTACATCGTTACCGCATTGCCGATCCTCGTGATTGCTAACTCTGTCCTGGTCGCGGTGGAAGTGTTTCCAGCGATATCGAATGTTTTGGTGAACGTAGGTTGGGGTTGCAGTCCGTCTATTGAAAGAAATAGTCCGCCGTTGTCCGCTGGCGTATTGCCTGCGGCGGCTGCGCCGGTAATCGAAAGAACTATGCGATTCGGATCGGCGGGATCCATCACCATGTCGATAACGTCTCGGTCTTTGCCCACGTCGCCGCCGATAACGGTCAGCTTTTCGAACGCCGGCGAATCCGACATAGAGTTCGTTGAACGGAAGAGTCCCCGGTTTGGTAAGGTCTGCGTCAGGCTGATTCGACCGCCAAGGCCGCCAATGCCAAAGGTAGTGCCGGCAAAAATAATGTTTGGATCGCTGGGGTGAACCAGGATCTTGCCGACCGCTCGACCACTGAACACGTTGTTACCTGCCGCGTCCTTGTTAATTGGACCGACGATGGTCGGTGAAGCACTACTCGCGTTTTCGATCCGGTAAATTCCGACGCCAAAGAAACTGCTCCCGGAAAGAGTGGGCTCACCCGTGCCGACGAAAAGAATTTCCGGATTTGATGGCGCCAGCGTCAGTGTGCCGATGGCCAGCGACTGCGCGTTGTCCATTAAAGGCACCCATGAGGCGCCGCCGTCGGTTGTTCGATAGAGTCCGCCTTGCGCCGTGCCAACATAAGCGATGTCGGGATTGGTCGGATGAACGACAATGGATACGGTTCGTCCGCTCACCGCCGTCGAAACACCGACAGTCTGTCCATTTGGAATCGGGAAAGGTCCAATCGGCGTCCAATTGCCCGTTATGGCTCCGGCTGCGACGCCCCCTTCTGATTGTGAGGATTGCGTGCCGGAAGTACTTCCGCTCCCGTCGGTCGTGCCGAGCAGACGATTCTGCTGTTCGTTTAGTTGTTCGATGGCTTGAATTCGAAGGGCCGGATCGAACGGAAGGCCAGTGCCCACGCCGCGCAGCAAAGCTATGTGCTCATCGCGCCTGAGCATGTATTCTTCCTTGCTCATCGCGTTCTTCCACATCCGCGGAACGTCCGGATCGTCATCACCTGAAAACACCGATAGTCCTGCCTCGGTGATAAGCGACGACCCCCATACCAAACCCAGCATCAACACCAACGTGCTCAGTACCAGCAGACTCTTTTTCATCTTAGTTACTCCTGCTTGTTGGGACCATTTGGTTATTAGCTGCTCAATTCCGAGCGTGCTTCTCCCGACAACGCACACTTCGAAAAAAGGGCCAGGCAGAATTGCTCCTGCCTGGCCGAAGTTGAGTTAGAAGTTGACGCTGAGGGTTTGCGCCGTTACGGATTGGGTGAGCGGGTTAGCCGTAAATCGGATCACAGACGTGAACTTCGTCAAGATTCCGGTTGGGCCTGCGTCATCGCCTGAGCCACCGCCGGCCGGCGCAGACTGCGAACCGGCATCACCGCCGCCTCCTGTCGAGACGTACCCGGTTACGACTACGTCAAAGTTGAACATCTCGAAGGCGTTGTCCTGGAAACGCATCGTGCGCGTGCCGGATACTTCGTTCGGCGAGAATATTTGATCCGAGCCGATCTTTTGCGAGTAGCCAAACAAGGCGGCATTGGCGAGATTCAATCCACTCTTGCCGTTGTCAGCATTGATGACTGTCACAGTTCCCGAAGCCGAGCTGATGCCGATGATGTTCAGATCAACCAACGGTACGTAGGCTTGAGCCGATTTGTTGGTCATCGCCAGGTCGAATTGGAACACGCCCCCTGTGAGCGAGACATTAGAAATGGCACGGGTGACCAGGTTCGTAATGTCAACCTTCGAGCGGTGACTGACCAGTACGCTTACTGCGTTGCCACCGTTGGTGACGTACTTGCCGATCTGCCCGGCATGCAGGCCACGAACGCGGAACGAATGCGTGCCGTCCGCGAGATTTGTTACGGCAAATGAGGTCGTGCCGGCAGCGGCAGTGCCAATCATCTCCCAGTCGCCATCGTTCAGCTTGTCGATTTCATAGGACAGTTCGCCGCCCGTTGGTGTCCAGTTCAGTGTCACTGACCCGTCGAAATCGACCTGATTACCGGAGGCATCGGTAAAGTCGCCCGCGAAGGCTTGCGCTGTGGGCGCATCCGGCCCCTTTGAAAGTGTCGTGGCGATCGTGACCGGCGTCGCGACATTCGTGTAGCCAACCAGTCGGTGCGTGTACGTGCCGCCGCGGGTCACCCGAACGCTAACTGACTCGCTCGCGCCCGCAGGTCCACCGGAGCTGGCGATGGTGGCCCCATCCGGATCGAGCAGTAAGTAGTCGATGTCTTCCACCGCGCCGGTTGGACGCGAGAACCATTCGATTAATGCATCAATCTTGTAAGTCGAGGCACTAACGTTGAATGGAACATCAACGTACGTCACGCCACTCACCAATAGATTGCCGACATCGCCGACGGCCACAGTCGCCGTCTGATTGAGCGTTTGAATGATCGGTTGCGCCGGCAGACTGGGACCGGGCCGGAAGAAGAAAGGCATGCGCAGCGATTCTTCATTGTCACTTCGCGTAGCCGTGACGAACCACTGCATCTGTATCTTCTCAAAAATTACTTGTGAGCCAAATGTCTTCGCCGCCATGACGTCGCGAATCAAATCGCCGTCGAAAGTGGCGCTGACCGTGAACGTTGCGGAACCGTTGGCCGGAACTGCAACGCTGCCCTGGGAAGTCGAAACGGTGATGCCTGCCAATTGCAGATCGCGGTTGTTGGCGACATTCAAATTGTACGAGCCGCCTTGACCAGACAAGTCGCGAATCGTGACCGTGATCGGCGCCGTGTGAGTAATACGATTGTTGACCACGGGAACTTCGCCGTATGAGTGACTGCCGAGGATGCCCGGCATGTTAATGCCGTCGCCCGCGACACCCATCAGTGCCTTTGCATTCACCGCGTGTTGCACATCGATTAAGCCGCCACCCTGCGCGATGATTGAATCGGCCGAGGCTGGGCCCTCAGCTTTCGATCCGCCAGTGTTGTTGCGCATGTTCGTGGCGGTATTGGTAAGCACGGTGCGCACCATGTCCGGCGACCAATTTAAATGTGCTTGCTTGATCAGCGTGGCCGCGCCAGCGACGTGCGGTGAAGCCATCGACGTTCCATCAATGGCAATGTAGTTCGGCGTCATAGGATTCGCGGCGACTGCCAGCGCGCCCAACAACGATGCTGGCGGAACCGCCGCCAACACTGCTACGCCTGGAGCAGAGACGTCAGGCTTTATCTGGCCCAATCCGCGCACCGGACCGCGCGAGCTGAAGCCCGCCATTTCGCCCATGAAATCACTGCTGAAGACGGGATTCATTCTGATGGGAAGTTCTGACAATGTCCCCGCTGGCGGATCGACGTTATTGTTGTCGTTAGCCAACATCGCATCCACCAAAATCTCGCCATCGGCCGGCAGGATATTTGCTGCGGGAATCGGCGCCGTCACGGCGGTCGGACTTTCCGTGGTAGAGATCAGAATCAAGCCAACAGCCCCTACCGCCGCAGCACTGTTGGCTATCTGGGCAAAGGTACCACCGGGCAAACCCGAAGTGTTTTTGACGAGCGCGATGCGTCCGCGAACGCTGGCCGGGAACCCAGCCGGACTTTGCGGCGAGGTAACCAGGACATAACGTTGGGCCATCGAATTCGTGGGTGGAGCGGGCGTGCCGGCCATGGGGAAAAGCTTCAAGCGCGAAAATCCCGCCTCTGGTGGAAACTGCTTCGCCGGCGTGATAGCGCCGGTCGTGGAGGAACTGAAAGCGCTCGCCTGAAGCACATCCGTTGACCAAATTGCATTCGCAGCCCCCGGATGCGTGGTCGCGCCGACCGAGATAACGTGCGTTCCTGCCGCCGGCGAGCCCGTGGTTCCTTCGCCGGGTCCTGAGTTGCCGGAAGCTGCGACCACCACGGCGCCCATCAAAGAGGCGTTGCTGGCTGCGCGCGCCGTCGGATTATTCGGACCGCCGCTGCCCCCAAGACTCATGTTGATGACATGGGCCACCGGTTTTGGAAACAGCGCCGTCGCCGGATTTGATAACGGGCCATTGGGTGTTTGAAGCGTCGGCAGCGTGGTCGGAGAAACCGAATCTTCCAGCGCCATAATGATGTTTGAAGAATCGCAGCCACCGATCGGCACGACTTGGCTGACGGTAGACTGGATGTCGCTGCAAACTTTGTAGGACATCAGTTTCGCTTGCGGAGCCACACCGTGCAGTCTCACTCCGTCCAGCGTAGTGGCCTGGTAACCGGCCGCCGTTGCGGCGACGTGCGTTCCGTGACCGAAGCCATCCGCGACTCCCAAGTCTGTCAATGGAAGCGAGTAAACGACTTTCTTGTTCGTGTTGACCGCTGAGGTCGCCGGCTGCACCGCCAATCGCGGCGGATTCGGATCCTGACCGAACATCGGGTGTGTCCAATCAATGCCCGTGTCGATGACTGAAACGTACATTCCCTGCCCTTCATAGCCTTCGCGCAAATCGTCAAACTGCGTCAACTCCTTAGAGGCGCCGTAAACCTGTGGCGCGCGGATGTACGAAACGCTGTGATTCAGGTTGAGCGTCAGCTTCTCGTCGCTGTACACGCCTTTAACCTGGGGCATGTTGCGGATCGCGCCGATGGCCGAGTCGCTGACCGTTAGCGCAAGGCCATTGAAGACCAGCGTGTAGCGCGCCGGCACGGTGGCGGCGAGACTTCCGTCGAAGTTCTGCACGCCGCGCGTGACCGCGGTCGCCTCGATTCCGCTGGCCGACAGCGCCTGGAGGAAGTCATCCTGTTTCGCGCTTAGTTGGCTGCGATAACCGGCAAGCTGCTCTGGTGAAACTGAGCCGCCTGACTTTTCGGCGCGCGCCTTGTAAACGGCAGCGGGTTCGTCCTGCAACTCAACGATTACCGAGACGGTTTGATCGTTCAATCCCGCGTCAGAAATGAAATACGGAACAGAAAGCAGCGTCGCGGCGATCGCAACACCGGCGAAAAATCTTAGAAATCGAAACATGTGGAGCCTCCTCAAACTAAATCGAACTGAATGTCGCGACTTTAAAAGATGAGGCTTGAGAAATTCTTGAGGATTCTTGAGTGACAGAGTTGAGTGAACTTGAGGCGTCAGAACACTCACGAAAAGAACTTTAACCATCGAACCCCAATCTTAGTGCAAGGGATTTGTAATTTCGTCCGCCGCGGGAGACAAAAAAGCGCGTGAGGTTTTGGGAGCCTCACGCGCGTGTTCGAACCATTTCCAAGAGCGCTTTATTCGCCGAACATCAGGTTTATTAGCCGTGACACGGGGTTGAGAAATTCCACGCGCTTAACGCCCTGGCTTGGCTCAAAGCGCGGACCGGGGAGGGCCTGATATTGTCCCGGGCCAATCTCTCGCACCTCAGCCGGGAACGCTTCCATCAAACCTTTGTCGAGCGCAATTTGCACATAGCCGCGAAGACTACCGGGTATCTGGGCATTGTCCGTTAGAACCTGCCCACCGGATGTCACATTGCTATTCGCCAAAGCTTTGGCCTGCGTGTCGAGTCGCAGCGCGCGAACCAAAGCCACCGCCTGATCAAGCCGAGACACCTGACCGGACGGCGCGAATGATCCCGCCCCAGTGCCCATCACGCCCTCGCGTTTGAGCGATTCAGCGATCAGGGCCTCGGGCGTCCCCACAGCCAAATCGGAAAAGCTCGGTTGATTCGGAATAAACTGCGGCACGCGCGCGGCGAACATTAGTGCGCGGGCCAATTCCATCCGAGTTAACTCCGCTTCGGGCCTGAAGCTTCCGGCGGTGGTGAACAAGACGCGGTCATAGACGAGGCGATAGGCTTGCCGACGAGACGCCGCGACTAATCCCCCGATGTCATTAACCTCAGTCGGATCGTAAAGGTAATGGGTAACTGTTAGCCGATACGTCTGGGCGGCGACAACTCCTGCTCCCGATACGCCAGCGTCCACACGCGCGGTTAATGTTCCTGCCGCTGGAAATTCAAATGTCACGCCTTCGCGTGCGCCGAAAAGGCCACCGGCATTTGTGGCGTTTGAGCGAGCCACCTGCTGACCGTCGCGCAGAATGGTCAGAGCCAGATCGTTGAGGACCAATTGGGTGTTATCGATGACCACCTCTTCTTCGCCAACCGATCCGCCCCAGTCGAGCTGTACGAAAGTGTAGCGGGCGTTTGGCGGAATAGAGACGTTATGGCTATTGCTGCTTCCCCTTGCGACACTCGATTGAATGCTTTCACCATCCAGTCGCGTAACCGTCAAGCCTTTGCCCGTAAAGCCGAAGTTGCCGTAAGACTTGTCCGGGTAGTAGGCGAGATCAACCGCCGCGTGGACATTCGCCATCCCGGCTCCGGCTTCAAATTGATCGTAAACACCAAGCGGCGTGGCCGTGCGCTCGATAAGCGCCTTTACGTCGTCAGGCAAGAGCGATGGGTTAGCAGAAAGAATGTTGGCGACGACTCCGGCCAGATGCGGAGCAGCCATCGAAGTGCCGCTAATCTGCGTGTAGTTTGCGATGAAGGCGGGAGGAATTTCCAAGTCTGCGTCCGCCCCATTGGCCACTGGATTGACCCTGGCACGTGCGGCGATAACGTCGCTCGTAAAACCGGACCCTGCCGAGCCGCCTGTTCCAGGCGTCAGAATCGACGGATGAAGCTCAGAGTCGCCGAAGATGCCGCGCGAAGAGAAACCCGCCAGCCGCCCCTCTTTCGTGGCCGCGCCCACGTTGATTACCCAAGGCAAAGACGCCCAGCGATTCTGCGAGTTCGCGTCCGGACCGTCGTTACCATTGGCGAACACCACGACGATGTGCGCCTGGTCGTGCAGGATTCGACTGGCAACATTGACCGGATGATCTGGATCAACCGCTACGGCTGAGTTGCCCCACGAGTTGTTGACCACCCGAATGTTGTGGCGAAACTGGTTTGTAAAGCAGTAATCGAAGGCGGCGATCTGCCCGATGATGAAAAGACCAGCGCCGGAGCCAAGTCCGAGTATGTTCGCCCCCGGTGCGACGCCCTGGTAGAGGCCACCACTCGCGATGCCCGTGCCGGCCGCGGTGCTGGCGACATGAGTCCCGTGGCCCCCGTGTGTGTCGGTATTAACCACGTCCTCGACATAAACCGCCGGGACGATCCCTACGAGAGGGTTGCCCACAGTGTTCGAGCGCACCAGGAGGCCGTCCTTGTCATTCATGTTGACGAGAACGTTCTGGATCGTCTTTCGCATCGGGTCGAGCGCGTCGTACTCAACGTCCGGATGCGTGCCGTCAACACCGGTATCGTTGATCGCGACGGTAATGCCCTTGCCTGAGACGGGCATGCCGTCGTTCCGCCTGGTTAAGTCGGGGTCGGTGCGCAGACGGTCAACTCCGATCAGAGGCTTCGTCTGATGGAGATAAAGCTGAACCGGTGCGTTGAGATAGATCGAGCGCAACTGGTTCCAGTTGGTCATTTGCTGGATCTGCACCGGCGTGGCGTTGACGGCCATGATTGGGAAGTTGCTCATGCGAACTCCGGTGGTGATGCCGAGCGCCTGGACCGCCGCAATGTGGCCGTCGGTTATTTGGCTACCGTAAAATGTCAGGATGACCCCAAGTTGACTGGTGCCGTCGACGACTGCGAGGCGAGCCGACAGTTCAGGATCCACCTTCGGAGCCGGCCACGCGGTGCCTGCAAAACTGGCAAGCATTACTATCAAGAATATGCATCGGTATCTCATTGTTCCGCTTCCTCGTTTGGCTGCAATCGGGTTGACCAGAATACTTCTCACTGGATCACTCAATCACAAGGTTGAAATGGCGCAAGCCACAAATCCTATCCGTGCACAAACTGCTCAGTTCGTGCTTACTCCACCTTAAAGTCCCCGCCGCTGGCTACGTCGGCGGCGAATAACAGGCCGCCGGAAGGAGTCGTGCCGACCAGGATTTGGGCTAGTACTTCCGTCGAAGTGGACGTCATGCCTACTGGATCGTAGCCCAACGCAGTTGCCGCGCTTAACTTGTCAATCGAAAGCCGAACGATGATCTTGTTGTTTACAATCTCTCCCGAGTCGGCAGCGCCGAGCCGTGTTTGTTGCCGCGTCCCAGTGGCAAGAATCACAATCTTCCCGTACTGATAGGTACGCGCGCCTAACTCATCAATCGAAGTCGTGACAAAGATCGTCGTGGGCTGGTTATTGAGGGTGAAAATCGAACTTTGCGTCCAGCGCATGTTCGGTGTCAGATTCGCCGTGCTCTTCAGCGCGATCGTGTAGACGATCTGGCGAGTAGCGGCATCGTAGGCATAATCGGCCCATAGCACGTCCTGAGCAGCACTGGCGGGAACACCGAGGCCGAAGTATTGGTCGCCTTCAGGATCGACAATTTCCGGCCCACCGGGTTGCGGGAAAAGATTGAAGGGATGAGCAACCGCGCTGAGCCCCAGCACGCGGCGCACGGCATTGTGCGCATCGACATAGCCTGCACCTACAACCCTTTCTTCATAAGGCATCGGCGTCGCCGTTTGCCGGAGAATCGTCACCACTTCGTCCGGCGTGAGCGTCGGCTGCGCTTCAAGCATCAACGCGACAACTCCAGCCACGTGTGGGCACGCAAAGCTGGTCCCCTGTGAAGTTGTGTAATAAGGCAGATACGCCGGTGGAATCGTCGTCAGGTCGTTCGCGCCCACAAAAAGCGGGATTGCGCCGATCGTGTTTGTAAGCCCAACTCCTTTCATCCGCGCGCTCTTGATATCTACACCGGGCGCGGTCACGTCGGGACGCAGGTTCGGCATAGCTTCCGGATCGGCGGGCATCCCGGCGACGTCCGTGCCCTCGCCGTTGTTGACGCCCCGCGAACTGAAACCGGCCGGTGTTCCCAAGCCGCGCTTCTCGCCGGCCGCGACTGAGATCGTCCACGGCATTGTTGAGTACGGATTGATGGCGTTTTCCTCGTCGCCTGAATTGCCGGCGGCGAACACTACGACGATATTTCGATCGTGCGCGGTGCGGGTCGCGATGTTGATCGGATCATCCGGGCTGATGCCTTGGGCTGAGAGTGATGAGCCCCATGAGTTGTTAATTATCCGGATGTTGTAAACAAACTGATTCACCAGCAGATAGTCATAAGCGCTTAGAATCGTAACCAGCGGGAGCCCGAGCTCATTGCCGGCATTTAAGCCGATCAAGTGCGCTCCCGGCGCCACGCCGCCATAAAAGGTTCCGGATTGAGCACCGGTGCCCGCCGCCACCGCCGCGCCATGTGTTCCGTGTCCGGATTCCACGTCAGAGTGCGGTGTGTTCTCAACATAAATCGGAGGGTTGAAGCCCGTGGCCACATAGACCTCGTCGAAAACGTTGATGCCGATGCCGATCAGCAAGCCGCCATCGCCGACGGTCGTCTCTGAGTGAGGCTGGATAACGTTCTGTACAGTCTTTGTTCCATATTTCAAATCCGCATGCGTCGCATCGACGCCGGTGTCGATGTATCCGATACCAACGCCTTTTCCTGAGATCGGCATGCCGGGATTTTGAACGTTCGTCCTTTGAACATCGCGGTCGGCCATCATTTGCGGCACACCGATGAAACGACGACTCTCGTTCGTAAATGGTTTCATGATGCGATTCGCCCAAATTGATTTCACTCCTGGCTGCGTCCTCACTGAGGCCAACTGCGCCGCATTCATCGGCGCGATTACCATGGGCAACTCGCGCATTTTGATGCCCTTGGTAATACCCGCCAATTGCAAGCCGTTAAGTTCGCTCGTGGAAGGCATGGACTTATAGGTAATCACTACCGGTATCGGCTGCAGGCCGCCCTTCAAGTTGAAATGGTTAACGATTAGCGGATCGACTTGGGCGCTGTTGGAAGCGGATGTGCCAGAACCCGGACCGAGTTGCGCGGTACCCCGTTGCTCGGTCAACTGCATCAGAGCGATAACAAGTGCTGCGACGATGATGGCTGCTTTTCTCATTGCTATATCCCTTTCCTATGCGGTTTAACGCAGATCAGTGGCCCCGCTGTAGCTGCCGTAGTTCCTCAAGCGATTGAAAACCTTATCAACCGCGGCATAAGAGTTTATGTAGCCAGCGCCTACTTGAAATTCGTCGTAGCCTGCGCAAACAAGGAAAATAGCCCCCAATGTGGCAGAGATTTTTCGGAAGATTACAGAGTCTACTTTCAAGATTCGCTTGCTGAATTCATCTCGATCGGCTGGCTGCATCTGGTTCACCGTTGAAGTGAGCCCAGCATATCGATGGAGACTTGAGAAAAACTTGAGGGCTTAAAGGGGTGTGGGTTGCGGAACCTTGAGTTCGGTTAGACTCTGCCCAATTCAGCATTTTCAGCTGCGGGCACAATCTCACGGCAAGAAATTTGCAAAGTAAGCGCCGCAATTACCAGGCGGCATCGTTAGCGATTGAGGAGGCTGCCCAAAATGCGAGGGCGCGCGAGCGAACAAACTCGTCGAGCTGCGAAGCAGCGGCCACTTAAGACTTTTTGGGCAAAGCAAGTTGAGGAGGAAGTAGGCCAGGGGGGCACGCTGCGGACCTTATCAAGCCGCGGCGAACTCAGTTTTCAGGGCGCCGAAACGAAAGGGCTCATTGACATGAACTGTGGCTTTGCGCCGCGCCTCTTTCAGCCAGTTGGTAAGCTCTTGCGCCTGGCGTTTTGACAGGAGACGGGCCCGAATCTCTGGCGCCATCTCATTCAGCGTGCGAACACGCGCGCTCTCTCGCGCGGACACTTTGATTATGTGAAAACCATACTCCGTTTGGACGATGTCGCTCACCGACCCAGGTCTGAGCTTAAAGGCCGCTTCATCAAAAGCCTTTGCGTGCGTGTCTCGCGTGAAGGCGCCCAAACTACCCCCGGCTTCACGCGTGCCGGGATCTTCGGAAGACTCTCGGGCCAGCTTGGCGAAATCCGAGCCGCTCGCAGCCTTGCGGCGTAAATCTTCGGCGCGCCGGCGACGCTGAGCGATTTCTTCGCGGACTGCTGCCGCCAAAAGGTCGCCGGACAGGCTCTTCTCTTCCTTCAATTGTCGCTCAATGAGATTGGCGCGCGCGGCGATTAGAATGTGCGAAGCCGTAATACGTTCCGGCTGCTGAAAGTTTGGCTCTGTCTTATGCCCTTCGTAGTAGTCACCTATTTCTTTTTCTGAAACGGACAAGTCCTTACTCAACTCGCTGCGCAGCAATTCGCCATAGAGTTCCGACTTAACAACTTCTCGATACTCCGCGCGGGAAAGACGAAACTCATTGAGGTATTCGTCATACTTTTCTTCCCCACCAAACTGTTGAATGGCGCGCTGTTCGGCTGTTCCCAGTTTGTCCGGCGCAATCGTCAGGCCGCGACGTTGGGCCTCCTGGGCGATCAGCGACCGGTCGATTAACTCCGAGACGATTCCTTCGCGAAGTTGATCGACTTTCTTTCTACCCTCATCAGTATTTGGATCCAGGGCCAGCGCCTCTTTGCCATTCTTCAGATACATCACGTAGAGCTTGGTGGAGATTTCCTGGCCGTTCACTGTCGCAACTACCGGCGGAAGCGCGTCATTGCTGGTTTTTGTTTGATCGGAGTCATTGCTGGCACACGAGCCGAAGAGCAGACAAAGCGTCAGCAAAAAGAAAATGCGCATGGGAAGCTTGCCGGTAGGCATTTCTAACCGCGTGTTAGGGCGTAGAACGTACCCTGAACGAGTCGAAGAACTGTTCGCATCTCTCAGCGATTGCGGCACTGTCGATGGACTTCGGAGAAATGCATTGCAGCACATAAACCCGCGGCTTCACGTCATAGAAGCGCGCCCGATCGATAAACTCCATTCCCTGCTCAGTCTTCGCGCTGATCTTGACTTGCCGGCCTGGCGCGCCACCCAAACTCATTGAATGCTCGTCCAGTAGAGTGCCTTTGATGCTGGTAACCATCCCGTCCCGCGCCTTATCAAGCGAGAACACAACGTCAGCCGCATAATCGAAGTAAGCGATCATTACCATTCCCATACTGCCCTCCGCCGTCACCATGTATTGCGTCAGCGGCGTCCCATCGGGCGCGTTTACCTGCTGCGACGAGAGAGTCGGCTGGGCGGGAAGCAAAACGCTGTAGCGCCCCTCTGGCGATGTGTATCTAAACGAGGACGGTTGCGCCTCGGACTGTGGCGGAGTTTGTGTTTGCGGCGGCCGCGGCGCCGGCAAAGCTCTCTCTTTGTGTTCCTGCGCGAATGTCGCTGCCGAAGAAACCAGCAGAGTAAGAATGGCAATAGTCGTTTTTCTCATGGCGGATCCGATCGTAATTTTAGTCCGACGCGGTGAATCATAGCAGAGTCCGCATCGTCCCGAACACAGTAATTCAAGTTCAGCCTATGTTAGTATCCCGGCAAATCAAATTCAGTCGAGGGTTCAATTGATGAGACGAGCATTCCTACTGTCTTTGGCGACCGCAGCGTTAGTGTGGTCTGTTTGCGCGCCCGCCGCGAGGGTTTCGTCCCAGTCCGCGGCCACGCCAACTCGGTCGCTGCAAGTAGCCGGCTTACGCTCGCCGGTTACCGTGCGTCGTGACGAACGCGGCATTCCGTATATCGAAGCGGCAAACGACGAAGATTTGTACTTTGCACAAGGCTACGTCACCGCAAGCGATCGTCTGTGGCAGATGGATTTGCAGCGTCGCACGGCACGCGGCGAGCTTTCTGAGATCTTTGGGCAAACGACGCTTGCGCAGGACAAGCTACATCGAACGTTCGGTTTCGGCCGCATCATCGATCAGGCCGCCGCCAATCTCGATCCCAAATTCAATATCGCCGTCACGTCGTATGCAAAAGGAGTCAACGCATTCATGGACTCGCTTACTGATCAGACGATGCCGCCTGAATTTCGCATTCTTCAATACAAGCCGCGGCCGTGGACTCCCGCGGATTCACTCGCGGCCGGCGCGTTAATGGCCGAATACCTGTCTTCGACCTGGCAGTTGGACGTGATGCGCGCGTCGCTGGCTTCTCTTCCCAAAGAGAAACGCGAAGCGCTGTTGCCTGAAACCTCGCCGCTTGATGTGATCGTAGTCGGAAGCGATCGGGAAAGAAATCGGGGCAGTGGCCCGACCGTTAGGGAGGGCTTAGCCAAGCGCGATCGGGCCTTTAGCCCGACCGCAAGCGAGGAGGTTTCGCCGATATCGCCGGCTATCCTCTCGCAACTGAACGAACTAATTGAAGCCCAGCACCAATCATTCGAGCTTCTCGGCCTCGCTCCGCCCGCACTGGAAACCATTCACGCAAGCAACAATTGGGTCGTCTCGGGCAAGCGAACCGCTACCGGCAAACCTCTCTTGGCGAACGATCCGCACATTCCGGCGTCAGCTCCAGGCATCTGGTATCTAACTCAACTCATTGCGCCGGGAAAGCATGTCGCGGGCGTAACGTTCCCTGGCCTGCCGGGAATTGTGGCCGGCCACAACGATCGCATCGCGTGGGGCGTAACAAATCTCGGACCAGACGTGCAAGATCTTTATATCGAGAAATTCGACCGGACGAATCCGACCAAGTACCAAACGCCGTCAGGATTGCGGGACGCTGAAGTGCGACAAGAAGAAATTAAGGTTCGCAGGGACTTCGGCTCGCCGGCGACCCAAACACAAACATTCAGCGTAACGGTCACACGCCATGGTCCGATCATTCTCGAGAAGGACGCAACGCGGTACGCGCTGCGATGGAGCTTGCTCGATCCGGCGACATTACAAACCGGCGGCATCTTTAACGTGAATCGCGCGCGGAATTGGAAAGAATTCACAGCCGCGCTCAGCAGCTATCGTGGGCCGACGCAGAATTTCGTCTACGCAGATGTTGACGGCCACATCGGTTATTACGGCGCGGGTTGGATTCCGATTCGCAAGTCCGGCGACGGCAGCGTGCCTTACGACGGCGCGACTGATGACGGCGCTTGGACCGGTTTCATCCCGTTCGAGAAGCTGCCGCATCTTTACGATCCGCCCTCTGGCATGATCGTCACCGCGAATCAACGTGTTGTGGGATCGAGCTATCCGTACTTTGTCAGTCACGCCTGGGCTTCGCCTTATCGCGCGCGTCGTATCTTCGACCTGCTTTCGGCCAAATCGAAGCTTACGACTGACGACTTTCGAAAGATTCAGGGCGATGTTTATTCGATCGCCGGTAAGACATTCGCGCAACATGCAGCGAAGAGTTTACGCAGCGCCGGCTTCCAGCCCGCATCCTTCATCTCCGATCTCGAATCGTGGGACGGAATGATGAGTGCCGATTCGAGCATGGCGGTCATCGTCGCTCAAATGCGGCCGGCTTTTCGCGCGCGCATACTTAACGCGGTACTCGGCCCGGAACTGGCAAAGGTCTACGGCTGGCCCGAGTCAGAGGTGCTGGTCGATCGCATCGCCGGCGAGCAGCCGCGCGAATGGCTGCCGAAGGAGTTCGCCACTTACGCGGATCTTTTCAAAGCCTCGTATGAGGATGCACGGCAGACGCTCACGAAGAATCTCGGCGCGGACGAATCGAAATGGAGTTGGGGTGCGCAAACCAAAGCGCGCTTCACGCATCCTTTGGCGGCGGCTCCCCTGATCGGCGCGCAGTTCACAATTGCTCCGATTCCTCAAAACGGATCTGGCGGTACGGTCAATGTTGGCTCCGCGGTCTCAATGCGGCTCATTGCCGACGTTAGTGATTGGGATAAGAGTCAGCACGGTATTCCTCTCGGACAGTCCGGGTGGCCGAACAGTCCCCATTGGAAAGATCAGCTGGACGATTGGCGCAACGTGACCCCGCGTGCGTTTCCGTTCAGCAAAGCCGCGATCGAGGGCGCGACGAAAGAGACCGTTGTTTTGACACCGAAGCCGTAGAGGAGTCATCCGCGGATTACGCCGATTACACAGATTAGAAAAACCAATTAACCGTTTAGAGGCCGGACTTGTCTGGCCCTCCTCCGCACAAGTGCGGACTCTAAACTGGTCGAGATTTTCTTTTTGCCGCTTGTGCCTTTTCGTGGCTAATCTTCTTGGCTTTGAATCTGTCTAATCTGGGTAATGCGTGGATAGCTCCCGCACGTATCCTGTGTAATCTGTGGACACCTTCCGTACTTTCATCGCTATCGAGCTCATTAGCGAAGTCCGGGCGCGGGTCGCGGAACACATCGCTGGCCTTCGTCATGAACTACCTGACGTGCGCGCGAGTTGGAGCCGCGAAGACAACCTGCATCTGACGTTGAAATTTCTCGGCAACGTTCCGGTCGCTGACATTCCGAAAGTTTCTGATGCGGTTGCGAGCGCGACCAAATCGGCTCCATCCTTTGAACTAACATTCTCTGGTTGCGGCAGTTTCCCGCCCCACGGCCGCCCCAGCGTTCTCTGGATTGGTACGCAGGCCTCTGGCCTGCAAGCTTTGCACGCGGCTATCGACCAGGAACTCGACGCTGCTGGTTTCCCTCGCGAAGCGCGTCCGTTCCACCCGCACCTCACCATCGCGCGTCTCCGCCACTCCCTGGGCACGCGTCCGCTCGCTGAACTTCACGCAAGCCTCGGGTTCGCGCCGATAACCTTCGCTGTTTCGGAAGTAGTTGTCTTTCGGAGTGAACTTCTCAAGGAGGGCTCAAAGCACACTGCGATTTCGCGCCACGCATTGCGCTGAGTGCGGACATCGCGCGCTTCTGCTCACTTGTTGGATCGAGCGCCGTGCTTTAGCTCACTGTGCCGGCTTGTCCGAGTTAAAGATGTCGCGAATGATTTTCCAATTGCGGCCTTCGCGCCGCCACACAACGACATACTTGCCTTCATCCGTCGTTGTGCCGCCACCTGCTGCCGGAATTGTGCTGACGTACTTACCGGTTTCCACGGCGAGATTGCCGGCGGGCGTCAGCGTAGCGATCGACAGCGAACTCAGCTTGAGGCCTGCGCCGATGGCTCCCTGCCAGAATGTCTGAATGGCAGCGCGTCCTTCGACCATTTTGTCGTTAGGCGGCAAAAGCTGGGCGTCGGCCGCGTAAATTTGCGCAACCGCGGCGGCATTCCCTTTGTTGAATTCTGCGACGAAGGTTTTCAAGTTCGCTTCAATTGCTTTGCGCGTGGCAGAGGCGTTTTGGCTGTAAGCAGCAGTAACGGACGCGGCGATGATTAGCGTTACTAATATGATTCGTTTCATTGGTGTGGACTCCTGTGTCTGATTTTTGAAAGCGCCAGAGCTTTTATGCGAAACAAGCAGCCATGTCAAACGCAAGGTTGAGTCCGAGGAAGGCGGCGAAGGCAGTAGACCAGAGCCCTGGATAGCTACAAGTGCGTAGAATTTCCGGCGTTCTGAAATCAACAAAGGCTGCCGATGCAGCCGTTGTTTTTAGAAAATGGTCGGGGCGAGAGGATTCGAACCTCCGACCTCACGGTCCCGAACCGTGCGCTCTACCAGGCTGAGCCACGCCCCGACAAAAACTGAATGGATTCTATGTGACGCGAAGTAGCAGGTCAAACCTCTGCCTTGTTTGCACCCGCTGCCTTCTCACGTCGGGCTTTCAGATATTCGATTAACGGCGGCGTCAACGACAGCGCCACCACTATGATGACGACCCATTCGATGTGCTCATCCAAATCAATTCCAAATTTCGATTTCAGCACGTTGCCGAGAAAGTAGCCCGCCAGAATCATGCTGAAAACCCAGAGGAAACCGCCCGCCACGTTGTAGACAACAAAATTCCGGTAAGGCATTTTTGCCGCCCCGGCAACGATGGGCGCGAAAGTCCGCACAATCGGTACAAAACGCGCGATGATGATCGTCTTGCCGCCGTACTTCTCGTAAAACGCCTGAGCCTTCAACAGGTGACTGGGTCGAAACAGGAGAGACTTCTCGCGTTTAAAAATGCGCGGCCCCAAACGGGCGCCGGTGTAGTATCCCACGGCGTCACCCACGACCGCGGCCACGAACAAAGTTGACAGCAACGCTGCCAGATTGAGCTTGCCGGTCGCGGCGAACAGTCCGGCGACCACCAATAACGAGTCGCCCGGCAGAAAGAACCCGACCGCCAAACCTGTTTCTGCAAACACGATGAAGATCAGACCGAAATAGACGAAAATCCCGCCCTTCACCAGCAAGGTCTCGATAATAATCTTCGGATTAAGAAGATCTTTCAGGTAGTGGAATAGTTCGATTAGCGAATCCATTGGTTCAGATCTGACTACTAAGTTGACCAGCCATGCTGTCCGATCAGCGGCACAAACTGACAAGAGCCGTGCTCTTCAACTTTGTGTGACGCCTCGGTCTTGATCACGCGCATCAGCTTCTGCGACTCGCGCGTTTCCCCGATGGGAATCACCAGGCGGCCTCCGATTTGTAATTGTGACACCAGGGGATCAGGAACAATCGGTCCGCCCGCGGCAACCAGAATTGCATCGTAGGGGCCATGCGCCTTCCATCCAAGCGTTCCGTCGAAAGCTTTGACGGTCGCGTTGTAAATCCCGAGCTCACGGAGCCGAGCATGAGCCTGGCGTGCCAGTTCGCCGATGCGCTCAATCGCAAAGACCTGGGAAGCAAGCTGCGCCAGGACCGCTGTCTGGTAACCTGAACCGGCGCCAATCTCGAGCACGCGACTTTTCTTGTCGAGTTCCAGCAGCTCAGTCATGCGCCCGACGATATATGGCTGTGAGATCGTCTGATTAAAATCGATCGGCAAAGCGTGATCGCCGTACGCCGTTCCCTGCAAAGCCGGCGACACGAAGAAGTGTCGCGGCACAGTTAACATCGCGTTGAGCACCTTCTGATCTTTGATGCCGTAATGATCGCGCAGACGTTCGACCATGCGCTCGCGCGGGATGCGGTACTCAGCTTTGAGCGTTGTTGCTTGTGAAGAGAAACTCAAATTGTTAGGCCGGCGCGTCTTAACTTTGTAGCACTGCCACAGAGGCCAGGTAGCTCCAGGAATCCAGGGACGACAAGAGGGCGTGGTCAGTCATGTCGCTCTTCAAAGGAGTGATTGAAACGTAACCTTCCTCGATTGCTCGATAGTCGGTGCCGCCTTCCGCGCTCGAGCGAAAATACTGCTCGCCAATCCAAAAGTAAGGCTTGCCCCGCGGATCGATGTGTTCGGTGATCACTGGGCGCGCATTCTTGATGCCTTGTCGCGTGACCCGCGCGCCTTTGATCTCGCCCTGCGGCACGTTCATGTTCAGCAGCGTGCCCTCCGGCAGCCCTTCGCTGAGAATTTTCCTGGTTGCGAGCACCGCAAAGCGCGCCGCTTCCGCAAAATCAAAGTTCTCGCGCGCCACCAGACTCACGGCCAGCCCCGGCACGCCGAGGATCGTAGCCTCCAACGCGCCGGCCACAGTTCCTGAGTAGGTCGCGTCATCGCCCAGATTGCCGCCATGGTTGATGCCTGAGACGCAGACGTGCGGGAGTTCGTCCTCTCCGAGAATTTTGTGGAGCGCGAGAGTTACACAATCAGTCGGTGTGCCATCCACGGTCCAGTGCCGGCTGTCTACCTGACGAATGCGTAGCGGCCGGCCGAGGGTGAGACTGTGCGATGCGCCGCTCATTTCGGCCGCCGGCGCGACCACATACACGTCACCCAATTCGCGCAGCGCCCGCTCCAGGGTGCCGAGACCATCGGAGTGGATGCCGTCATCGTTTGTTATTAAAATGCGCGTCATGCAGGTTGCCGCTCAATTTTATACCAGGTTCGTTCAAGCAGACTGCCGCGCAACGTTTTATCAACGTGCACGGCCAGTCTCAGTTTTGCTTGGATCGATCTGGTGAGTCGGTTAATTGGCCGATTGATCTCAATTAGTCGGACGGGGCCGCGGACGTGCTTTCTTCTTGTTACGTTTGCGAGCCAGGGCCGACTTCAGCTTCGCCTTTTGTCCGGGCGGCATAAAGAAAGCATGCTTCTTCGCGTCTTTGATGATCTCTTCGGTCATCACTTTGCGCTTGAAGCGGCGGAGCGCGCTTTCGATTGACTCGCCGGGATTGACGTTCACTACTGCCATCTAGTCATCACTTCCTTCGACTGTTCAATTTCCGACCTGCTATTTAACACGCTGAGATTGAGTCGGGTCAAGCGGACATGAGAAACCCCGCGAGCTTTAGTTCACCCGCGGGGCTTCGAAGCCAGTGGGCAACGTTTAGACCGTCACAACGGCTGCGCTCTTCTTGCCGTTGAGCCCTTGAATCTGGACGGGCTTATCACCGTTGTCAGCTTTGGTGATTTGCTGTTGCTTTAGAACCATATCCTGATAGAGCTTGCGCATCATCACTTTCTCTTCGTGTGCCGTCTTCGGCCCTTCCATCTGCGGCTTGTTCGGCCGCGCCAGGTCGATGTCGTTCAGTTTGAGATTGTGGGTGGGGTCAGCCATCGGAACCGCTTTGCCGCCCGCAAAGATTTCGTGACGGCCGTGCTCGTCGTACCACTTGGCCACGGTCGCGTTCTGATGCATGTGCTCAATGATGTTGCGCCAGCCGATGCCCGTGTTGTAGGCGCAGAAGCTGATCTCGCCTTCCTGCGTGCCGTACGGAATGATGCACATCTCAGTGCGGCGGAAGTCGTAATTGAAGAGATCCTGGAACCACATGCCCGCAATGAACAGGAAGTTCCAACGATCCGAACGGCGCTTCTGGATATCGTCGTGGCTGCGATTGCCGTCAACCTTGCCGTAATCCTTTCCGGTAAGGCCGAAGGACTTGTCGAACTTCTTGAAAAGCTCATACAGGTTAAACTGCGATGGCGCCGCAAATGGTTGATAGTGCTTGAGCAGAGCGAGCCCCATCATGAAGTTCGACTTCCATTTGCCGCGTGCCGCGTCCGTGATCTTCCGCATGTCTTTCACCAGACCGGGAATATTCAAGAACGCCGGAACCGGACTCATTTCCTTCGTTTCTTTGTCGATCATGACGGCAGTGCCAACGCCACAGTTCGGATGGCAGCCGCACGAAACCTGGCCCCAGTCAGAGTCAGGACCGTGCACGAGATCCGCAAAGTCAGCAAACGCGCCCATGAGCGAAAGCGGGAACCAATCGCGCGTGGGCTCAGTGATTCCAACCTGGTTTTTCACGTCGTGAGCGAGGTGTGACAGCGTATAGCGCTGTTGCAGACGTCGTTCAGGGGTAATTGCTTCATCGCGGCCCGTGAACGAAACCGGCTGGAACGAAAGAAACGCAATCTTCTTTGGATTGTCGAGCGCGAAACGGATGATCGAACCGACCTGATCGTTGTTGATGCCGTTGACGAGCGTGGTAACGAGCACGATTTCAACGCCGGCCTCGTGCAGATTGTTAATTGCCCGGAGTTTCACGTCGAAGAGATTGCCGACTTGCCGGTGGCTGTTAGCATCGTTGCCGATTCCGTCGAACTGAAAATAGACGTAACGCAGACCCGCTTCAGCAGCCTGACGGCAGAACTCTTTGCTCTTCGCGAACTCGATACCGTTAGTCGCCGCCTGGACCGAGTTGTATCCAACCTTCCGCGAGTATCGAATCGCTTCGATGAAGTGCGGGGAGATCGTCGGTTCGCCGCCGGAAAACTGTACAGACATCTGGCGACGCGGTTTGATCGAGATCGCGTTGTCCAAAATCTCTCTAATTTCTTCCATGCTCAGTTCATGAACGAACCCAACCTGGTTGGCATCCATGAAGCATGGGTCGCACATCATGTTGCAGCGATTTGTCAGGTCAACCGTAAGAACGGCGCCGCGGCCGTACTTGATGGTGCTCGAGCCATGGTTGTGCAGCTTTTCGTCGTTGTGCGACTGGATGTCTCGACCGGGGAACATCGCCTCGATATGCGTGAGGAATTCCGAGTCGATGGCCATCATGTCTTCAAAACTACCGTGGATTGGACAATCCTTGATCATCCAAATCTCGCCATCGCGTTCGATAATCTGTGCTTTGATCTCACCGATCTTCTCGTTGATGAGCACCGACACATCCTTCTCTCCGCTCAGGATTTGCTCACGCGCCTCGATGACACAATTCGGGCAGAGCGAGTCAGTCGTTCTCGGCCATCCCAAGGTAGGCTTGGTTTTTTGCCAGGACTTGAGCAGCGGCTTGTCTGACCACTTGGGGGTAAAAGAAGGATTCGGTTTGTATTTGTTTACGGCTTGGATGGCGTTGAATAGTCCACCAGCTACCAGTGTCAAGCCTCGCTCAGCGACTTTAATTGCTTTCATCTAAATCGAATCTCCGTTAGGGGTGTGTACAGGAATACCAATGAAACCATCCGCAACACGCGTGCCTCGATTGCAGAATAATCTAACTCATTGTTAGCACTTGTGTTATCAGCTTCTTATCCACTATATGAGGGACCCAGCATCCGTGTCATAAATTCCAAACGCGTCCGGGCGGGTCAACAGGACACTCTCAGCTGACAATCTGCTGACCGCCCATTTCCGTTCGCCGCGCGTTCGCCGATTTAAGCGCTTAATCGCCGTTACCTGATGTAAACGTTGAAGTTACGTTTCTAACTTGTTGCAGCAAAATGGTATTGCGCCTCTGTAAAACCGCTGTTACATTCATCCCCACTTGCGCTAAAGCATTGAGTCGCAAGGGGATTGGCCGACAAAGCACCACCCGATATTGCGGCCGCTCGAGTAATAAACCCTGTATATAGTGCAAAACGGGAGTTTTCAGTCCACTGCGGGAGTCGGTAATCAATGAATACGCAGCCTATAAGTCCCTCAACCGGAAAACTGGTGTCTCGATCAAGAGTGACTGTTAGACGAAAGATGGCTTCGTTGCGAGTCTGCACTCAGCGTCGACAGTTTCGACCCGGGGCAGACAGAGACTTGGCGGTGCGAGTCGACGGGCGATGCGCGCCGCTGCGAAAGCTAACGCAAGTAAAACCTTAGACAGACGTAATCGGAGGTGTCCTTTGAACCACCCTGCAAATTCTTCCTGGCTTAACAGCCGATACTTAATATCCCGCACCGCGGCATCGCAACTTGCGGTTGGCTCGTTGCCCCAACAATCGCGGACAGTGGAACGTGCGTTAGCGAATACGGTCAGGCTGCTTCCATCGTGGATCTACCTCGCAATGATAGTTATCGCGACCGCCGCGATTTGCGTAACGGTCAACTTCCGAGGACACACGCAGCTCAACGCTGCCGAACGGCAATTTCGTCAGATGGAAGCTGAGATTGCGACTCTGGGTCGCGCAAACGCCTCGCTGCAAACAGAGGTCCGTCGAATCACAACGGAACCGGCAACAATCGAATCTGCGGCGCGAGCGCGCCTCGGCATGGTTCGGCCCACTGATGTGGTGGTGCCACTTCAATCTCGATCAGCTACAAATCTAGCAAGTATATCCTTCGTCCGCTAACAGCACCTGCTTAACCCTGCTGCTCTGTCCACGAAGTCGGGTCCTTCCAATATCGCGCGGCTGCAGCCTTATCGCAGCCGCGCATCCTTCTTTGTCCGACCGCTTCCGGTTTGACACCCTAAAACCGTTTCAATAACATCAGATTTTAATCGGCAACTGCTATTCTCTTCTGATGCCAACGACAGATACCGTAACTGAGCAGCCTACGAAATCCTCGGCAAACACGAGTGAGCGAAAGTCGACATTTCGGACGGTGTCGCTGGACGAGGTGAATCGCCTCTACTCGCCGGCAGACGTCGCCCAGCTCGACACCGAGAACGATATCGGGTCGCCCGGAGAATTCCCCTACACGCGAGGTATTCACGCCAGCGGATATCGGGGCAAGCTTTGGACCATGCGGCAGTTCGCCGGTTTCGGCACGCCTGAAGAGACCAACCTCAGATTCAAGTATCTTTCAAGGGAAGGCCAAACCGGGCTCTCGGTCGCGTATGACCTACCGACGTTGATGGGTTATGACGCAGACTCTCCTCTGTCAGAAGGAGAGGTCGGCAAATGCGGCGTCGCGGTTTCTTCACTCGCCGACATGGAAGCGCTGTTCGACGGCATCGACCTGGAACAAGTAACGGTATCGCAAACTATCAATGCGCCCGCGTCGGTGCTGCTCGCGATGTATCTGGTAGTCGCCGAAAAGCAAGGCGCCGATTGGAAGAAGATATCGGGGACTCTTCAGAACGACATTCTCAAGGAATACATTGCGCAGAAAGAGTGGATCTACCCGATTCGGTCGGCGATGAAGCTCGTCATCGACACGTTCGAGTTCTGCACCGAACAGGTTCCGCGCTACAACCCGATTTCTGTCAGCGGCTACCACATTCGTGAAGCCGGCGCGACCGCGCTGCAAGAACTCGCGTTTACGCTGCGCGATGGAATCGAATATGTCGACTGGGGTATTCGCGCCGGGCTGGATATCGATCGCTTCGTGCCGCGAATTTCATTCTTTTTCAATGCGCATAACGACTTCTTTGAAGAAATTGCGAAGTATCGGGCTGCCAGAAGAATTTGGGCGAGGGTAATGCGTGATCGATTCGGTTCATCGAGTGAACGCACCTTGAAACTCAGGTTTCACACGCAGACAGCGGGCGTTTCTTTAACCGTGCAGCAGCCGCTCAACAACGTCGTGCGCGTCGCGCTCCAGGCGCTCGCCGGCGTGTTAGGCGGCACGCAATCGCTTCACACCGATTCTTACGACGAAGCGCTGGCGCTCCCGACTGATCGCGCCGCACTACTCTCTCTGCGCACTCAACAAATCATTGCGGAAGAAAGTGGAGTTGCGAATACGGTCGACCCGCTGGGCGGTTCGTATTTTGTCGAATCGCTAACGCAGAAGATGGAAGACGGCGCGCGCGACTATTTCGAGCGAATTGACGCCATGGGTGGGATGGTCGAAGCCATCGAAAAAGGTTTTCCGCAAAGAGAGATTCAGGACTCAGCCTATCAGTATCAAAAGGCACTGGAAGCGGGTGAACAGACAATCGTAGGCGTGAATAAGTATCAAATGGAGCAGACGGGCACCGAGGTTCCGACTCTCGTTATCGACGAATCGGTGCGGCACCATCAGCTCGAACGACTGGAACAGACGCGCGCTCGTCGGGACAAGCAAGCGGTCGTGAGAACCTTGGACAAGTTGCGGCGCGCGGCTGAAGCCGGTGACAACACGATGCTCGCGACCATCGAAGCGGTGCGCGAGTACGCTACGCTGGGCGAAATTTGTTCGGCGCTGCGCGATGTCTACGGCATCTACGAAGAACCTGCGATCTAAGGCGACTCCCTTCTCTTCGAATAAAATGGCTCAAGCTGAAAGAAAGATTCGCGTGCTCGTCGCAAAGCCGGGTCTTGATGGTCACGACCGGGGCGCGAAAGTCATCGCGCGCGCACTCCGTGACGCCGGCATGGAAGTCATTTACACGGGCCTCCGCCAGACTCCTGAGATGATTGCCGCTGCGGCTCTACAGGAAGATGTGGATGCGGTCGGAGTCTCGATTCTGAGCGGCGCTCACAACACGCTTTGTCCGCGCATCGTCTCGCTGCTCCGGGAACAGGGAATGAACGACACCCTCGTGGTTCTGGGAGGCATCGTCCCGCAAGAAGATATTCCGAAGCTGAAGGAACAGGGAGTAGCTGAGATTTTTTTGCCGGGAACCTCAACCCAGGACATCGCGAAGTTTATTCGCGAGAACGTTCGGCCCCGCGAGTGAGTTACTTTTCGAGAAAACGCGCAACTCCTGCACGGCAATCCTTCGTCATCCGTGCGGTAGCATTGATGTCCACGCCCGCCGCTAACGCTTCAGGAAACGACAAACCATCAGTTGAGTAGAACAGCTTTTTCGATAAGCTGAGCGCGGAACGACTAATCTTTCCAAAGCGCTGCGCGAACGACTCGATGTCCGAATCAAATTTGTCCGACTCGAAAACATGATTAACCAAGCCGAATTGCAGAGCCTCGTCGGCTGAAAGCTCAACGCCCGTCGTAATCAACTCAAAGGCCTTCTTCTTCGACGCACTGCGACGCAGAATCGACATCACCATCGCCGGCACAAAACCAATTTTCACCTCGGGAAAACCAAAGCGCGTGTCGCGTTCCGCGAGAACGATGTCGCAAGCCAGCGCGAGCCCACTGCCACCCGCCAACGCACGCCCGCGCACGGCAGCGATGACTGGCACATCTAGTTCGCGAATCAATAGAAACAACTCTGCGAGCGACTGTGCATCTTCCAGGTTTTCGGCGACGGAAGCGTGGGCAATTTTCTGCAGGGCTGACAGGTCCGCCCCTGAGCAGAAATCAGAACCAGCGCCACGCAGCACGACGCAACGAGTGGACACATCGGCATTCGCGCGTCGCAGCGCCGCTTTCAGTCCAGAGACAATTTCCTCATTCAGCGCGTTGCGCTTTTCCGGACGGTTCATCGTCACGTACGCCACAGCACCGCGCGTCTCAAACAATACTGTTTCGGCTTCTGCCATCTGAAGGTTTATGCGAGGCCCAGGCGAGATGCTTCGTCATCGGCGATTTCAATTTCCATTCGCAGAAGCGCCGTAGAAAAGGTCTTCCCCTGCGCGTCGGTCATCAGCGATAGCGTGCCACCGCCGCCGAGACTCTCATGCAAAAGAAAGTTGAGCGCGCCAAGGTTTGGCAACTCGAACCGTTCCACCTCGCCTTTGCAGATACCGCGGAAGTGTTCTCTCACGCGAGACGCGGTCACTTCGCGTGCGAGCAGCGGATACCACTCTTCACGCAACGCGATCAATCCGACATTGGCCGTATCGCCTTTATCGCCCGAACGCGCGTGCGCGAGTTGCGTCAAGTTCACTTTCAAGGCCTGGTCTTCCTCGTCCTACGTTTCGATCACTTCGACGTGCGAGACAATCTCGCCCTTCGGAATCAGCGCCGGCCAGTACGCCACGATCTCTTCTACTTTGGGGCGGCCTCCGGCAAAGCCCGTCACGGCTGGCGGTCCCGTCAAAACTAATGGCGCGATCTCTTTCGTGAACCTTTCGATCGCCGCGCGATCTTCTCCCCGAACGCCCACGCGCAGTTGCACCTCGGCCAAATCCGGAGAAGGCTCGCCGGCCAGAGGCCCGTGGGTCGCGTTTGCTCCAACGAATTCAGTAAGCACTTGATCAAATCTTAGCCCGAGCCGATTGAGACGCGCCCGCAGAACCTGATCGGCTGCCTTCGCTTTGGCGTAGGCATCGGGCCACGCGTAAACCAATGTTCCAATAGCCTTGTAGCCCGCCGAATAGCTGATCGAGACCTTCAAAGAATCCGTCGCCGGACGACCTTTGATCCCGAAGATGCGCACGCGATCTCTCCCGTCATCCGCCAGTCGAATTGTGGTGAAGTCCGCGACGCAGTCCGGTGTGATGTACGCGTGCGGATCACCCATCTCGTAAAGCAGTTGTTCTTTGATCGATGGGACGTGCACGCGGCCGCCGGTGCCTTCGTGTTTAGTGATGATGAATGTGCCGTCTGGCGACGCTTCGGCGATCGGAAATCCGACGTGGGCCAAGTCGGGAATGGCCTGCCATTCGTACTGGCAGTTCCCGCCGGAGCACTGCGCGCCGCATTCGATGATGTGCCCCGCGATCGTTCCCGATGAAAGCTTGTCCCAATCGTCTGCAGCCCACCCGAACTCATGAATCATCGGGCCCAGCGTCAGGCCGGTATCAGTCGAGCGTCCGGTAATGACCACGTTCGCGCCTCGGTTGAGAGCCTCAACAATTGGCGCGGCGCCGAGGTAAGCATTGGCGCTTTGAATTCGATCGCGAACAGTCGCCAGCGGCGCATCTGTGTCGAGGTTGCGAAGCTCAATTTCGCGATCTAATAAGTCATCGATCCGATCCAGAATGTCATCACCCGTGACGATTCCGATTTTGACTTTACCGCCGAGACCCAACTCCTGCGCCACCATTCGAACCGCCGTTGCGCAGCCATGGACATTAACGCCGCCGGCGTTCGCGACAACTTTTATTTCGCGCTCGACGCACGCCGGCAGAATTTGCTTCATCAGCGGCACGAAGTCGCGCGCGTAACCCGCCGCTTGGTCGCGCGCCTTCTGCTTCTGCATGATCGACATCGTGACCTCAGCCAGATAGTCGAGCATTAAATAGTCGATTGGCCCGCCTTCGACCTGACGCACAGGTGCGTCAGGCAAGTCGCCCCAGAAACCCTGACCGGCGGCGATGCGAATCTTTTCTTTCATTTACGAGAATTCAACAGAAGAACTCGAGGCTCAACGAAACAAAAATAACCTCCGGCTGGTCACCTCAATCGCTTAACCGAAAACGAATTCGCCCAGCCCCGTGCGAAAAAGCTACCGTGCACCTACTGCTGCGTTGGCGGTGGGGGTTGAGGCGCCGGCCGTCGCGGGCGCTGACGGCGTGGTCGCCCCGCGCCTCCGCCCGACGTAAACATCACCTTCTCAGGTTCGCCCGGCACGCTCATCAACGTCAGGCTGTTACCAACCTTTTTTGCGCGCAACGACATCACCTTGTTCGGCGGCGACGTTTTGCCAGGTTCAGAAGTTCCGCCGTCGCCGTGCATGATCGTCACTGCTGTGTAGCCACACGTCGTCACCGCGGTAATGCGTCCGGTCTGCGTGTCGGACCCGGACGTCATCGTCAAACTGTTGCCACTAATTGTTAGCGTCGCATCGCGCACGTTGTCTCCGTGTCGTATTTTGCCGGTGTAGGTTCCCGAAAGATCCGCCGGCTCTTGCTTATTCGGATCACAACGACCCGTGCGAGGCGGTGTCGCCGCAGTAGTGTCAGTCAACGCGGGCGTTTCGGTGGCCTCAGGCGAGGGCGACGGCTTTGGCCTGGGCCGACGTGGCCGGCGCGGTCTTGACGTGTTCGTGTTTGAGTTCGTCATCGTCGTCGAAGAGTTGGAATTCTGCGCGGACACGACGAATCCGGCACTCACCAGCGCTCCAAAAACCGCAATGATGACCGCCAGAAGAAAAGGATAGGTGGTTTTTCTCACGATCGTTCCTCCGTTTACTTTCTCAGTAACCAAATAACACTGACTTGTTTAGAGGCCACACTTGTGCGGCCGTCTCGGCGGACGAGTCCGCCGTCTAAACGAACAGCTCTAGACTAGTGACGCCGGCAAGACAAATTGGCCGATATGCGGCCCTTCATAATTCAGGCTCACCCGCAGCGCAAGTTCGAGCGCGGCTCTTGTCTCTTCCGGCGCGAGGACGGCATCGACAAATCCGCGCGCCGCAGCGTACTTTGCGTCCAGGTCGCGTTCGTACGTCTCCCGCACTTTGAGCATCTCAAGCTCGAGTTTCGGACCCGGCTCCTGTCCGCTCTTCTTTAACCGTTCAAGTTCACTGCCGAAGACAGCCTGGACAGCCGACTCGCCTTCCATCACACCCATCCGTCCGGTGGGCCAACTAAAAATGAAATCCGGATCGAAACCCTGGCCGGCCATTGCGTAATAACCGGCGCCCGAAGCATGATTGACCGTCAGCACGATCTTCGGCACGGTCGCTGTCGCCATGGCTTCGACGAAACGTGCGCCCGCGCGAATGATTCCGGAGTGTTCGGCTTCCGAGCCGACCATGAAACCGGAGACGTCCTGAACGAACAGCAGAGGCGTGCTGTGGCGATTGCACGTGTCAATGAAGTACGCAACCTTCTCAGCCGATTCGGTGTAAATGATACCGCCGAATCGCGGCGCCCCACCCGACGGATCGCGAAACATTCCACGTGCATTCGCGATGACGCCAACCTTGATTCCTTGAATGCTGGCGTTACCCGTGATCACCTCTTTCGCATAATCAGCGTGAAACTCGTCCAGATGTCCATCGTCCAACAGACACTGGAGCAGCGCGCGCATGTCGTAGGGTTGCCGATGGTCTTCGGGAAGGATCTCGTAGATGTCTTCCGATGGACGCTTCGGTTGCGAACTACTTGAGGCTTGAGACTTGAGACTTGAGACTGGGTTTGATCCAGCCTCCAGCCTCCAGCCTCCAGCTTCATACCGCGGCAGTTCCGAGATGAACTCTCGAATCTTAATGAGCGCTTCGTCGTCATTCTTAACGCGATAGTGCGCGACGCCCGACAATTCGTTGTGGGTGCGCGCACCTCCGAGCGTTTCGTTGTCGATCGTTTGCCCGGTCGCACCTTTCACGAGGTTGGCGCCACCGAGACCCATAAACGAAGTCCCTTCGACCATGATGATTACGTCCGAGAGAGCGGGCAGATAAGCGCCACCGGCGATGCACGGACCCATGACGGCAGAAATCTGCGGCACCTTCAGATACCGACGCATGATCGAGTTGTAATAGAAAATTCGTGACGCCCCGTACTGTCCGGGAAAGACACCGCCCTGATAAGGAAGATTCACGCCCGCTGAGTCCACCAGATAGATGATCGGAATGCGCGAGCGCATCGCAATCTCCTGCGCGCGCAGAATCTTCTTGATGGTTTCAGGCCACCATGAACCAGCCTTCACGGTCGCGTCATTCGCGACGACTACGACTTGCCTGCCCGCGACGCGACCAACTGTGGTGACGACCCCAGCCGACGGGGCACTGCCGACGTCCTCAGTTGACTTGCTGACCTCTGACCTCTGACCTCTGACCTCTGTTTTGTACTGATCGTACGCAATGAGCAAACCGATTTCCTGACGGAACGAATCTTTGTCGAGCAACAGATCGATCCGCTCACGCGCCGTTAGCTTCCCTTGCCGATGCTGTTTTTCGATCTTTTCGGATCCCCCGCCGAGACGAATTTTCGCTTCCAACTCACGCAATTCATTCGTGAGTTCGCGCAGCCTGGATTGTTTTGATTGATTCTCCGCAGGGGTGCTGGAGCCTTCAGTCGTGAGAGTTTCAGCCTCCAGCCCGCTGCCTACGGCCTTCTGCCTGGTAAGCGGGCGCACTTTAAAGCCCGAAGTGGACACACCTTCAGATTCTGTGTCAGCCATTTTTGCGTCTCTAGGAAGCTATTGCTTTCGAAAAATACCACAGCGAAAGATACCTGCGCCAATTGCTAGGCTAGACCGCCCACAGCGACCGCAGGATTGAACGGGATGGCGTGGCCCGGGGCAATCCCTCGATCACCACTATTCGCGTCCCGCGCATTTCGATGCTCACGTTGCCTTCAGCCGTGCGAGCAGACCACAGCGTGGCGGTGTGGGCAAGAGCCTGTGCCGCCGGATACCGCAGGCGAGTCCGCTTCACGTACGCATCGAAGAACTCGCGCGCATCTTTTTCCGTGTCCCACGCTGAGACGGAAACGTACACCACCTGCCCGCGTTGATTTTCATATACCGCATATCGATCGCCGCCCCAACCTGCCGCGGCGCGCTTTGAGTCAACAGCCGCTTTCAGGAACTGATCCAAAATGAGGTAAAGACTCCATTCGCCATTCACGTCCGATTCAATTCGCCGCCAGCCGCGGCCGAGCGACAAACGGATGTCCGGCAGCGCAACTTTCACGGGCGCCTCGTGAACAAAGTACTTCTCCGGATGTAGTATCTGCTCAGTTGATTGCGGCAAATCCGTAAAGGCCTTCGACACGTTGCTCCAGCCGCCGTACTGATGAACCACGCGCGCCCACGTCATGCCTTCCTGATACGGAAACAGCAAAGTCTCGCGTAACGCACGCGGCGCTTTGTCCATCTCTTCGCTGGTTATGCCCGTCTCGGCGATTGACTTTAGAAAACCCAGCGCGCGCAAGGGGTTCTTCATGATGTATTGCGACATTGCGAGCGTCGCGTCGCCTTCGATTAGCGCATGGGCGGCCAGTTGCGCGTCTGAATCACCCTCCGGCCACCTCTCGAACCGTCGCAAATTGAAATGCTGATCCTGAAGCGCGTGAACCAGCTCGTGCGCCATGATCGGTTTTTGCCCATCGACGTCGATCCAGTCAGCGAGGTGAAACTGCTGCGCCTTTGGATCGTAGTAGCCGGCCACCTGCTCCGTCAGCAGACGAACGACCAGCGGCCTGTACTGGAAGTCCGCGGGCGCGAGTCCGAGTTTCTTCAGAGTGACTTCGGCCGCGTGCATCTCTTCAGGCTTCGTGTTGCGATCGAGGTTGCGCAGAATCATCTGTTCGATTTGCGCGCGGGACTGTGCCGAACTTTGCACCGGCCGCAGAACGGGCAGCTCCCGAATCTGGCTCGTTTCTTTCAGAACCTCTTCGGTGGCAGCCGTCAACGCCGCGTTTCGGGCAGCCGTAGTGCTAGTGTCAGCATTGCCAGCCGGCCGCTGCGCCGATACCGGCAGAAGCACCGAACTCCAGACCGTGCAAACACCGAGGAAAATAACTAACAGCAGAAGAGGAGCTTTTTTCTGAAGGTTGACGGCGATCTTAATTTGCTTTGACATAGTCATGTTTCGCTTTTATAGTCCGCTAAACGACATTAATCTGAGAACACTTTGTGGAGTTTAGACCATTTGCTTCGGCAGATGGAATTCACCTTCGACCGCGTGGAGACGATGACTTCCGAAACGGACGCGTTAGAGCACTGGCACGAAGCCTCTTTGCGCGTACGATACGCCGAAACGGACAAGATGGGCGTCGTGTATCACGCGAACTATCTTGTCTGGTTTGAGATTGGTCGCACTGAGTATTGTCGTGCGCGCGGTTTTTCCTATCGTGATATGGAAGAGAGCGAGAACGCCTTCCTGGTAGTGGCCGAATGCTACTGCCGCTACAAAGCTCCCGCCTATTACGACGACGTCCTGATCGTTCGAACTCACATCACTGAACTTCGCCGGCGTTCGCTGCGGTTTGGCTACGAGATTATTCGCGATTCAGACGGAGTGATTATTGCCGAAGGCGAGACAGGTCACGTGGTCACCAACGGAGAAGGCCGTGTCCGCTCAATGCCGCCCGGTTTTGCTGAATTGCTACTCGCACCGCCGATTGACACGGACGCCGAAGCCGAAGAGGTTCCCGACATTTCGCCCGAATAGTGCTGTGGGTAGTGAGCGGTGAGGTCAGTACCGGGAGCGGTAGCGACCGGGTCGCCTTTCCCCGCATTACGATGTCGGATCATCTAACCCGGTCGCTACCGCTCCCGGTACCGACCTCACCACCCGATGCCCGCTCTCCTCACGACTCATGGCTCACATTAATCCGCTGAATCGACCGCGCCTGGCCGGTTTCTTCATCCACATCGACAACCACGCCACAGATACGTACTTCACTCTTTGACTGATCGGGCTTGCGATGAATCGGTGAGCGGAAACGATTGATGATGTCGCCCTTCTTCATGCCAATCACGCCGCCATAGCTGCCCGTCATCCCCAAATCCGTAATGAAAGCCGTGCCTGCATGCAGGATGCGTTCGTCGGCGGTTTGCACGTGCGTGTGCGTGCCGTACACGACTGAGACTTTGCCGTCGAGGAACCAACCCATCGCCGCCTTCTCCGACGTCGCCTCAGCGTGCACGTCAACGATTCGTACTTTTACGTCGCGTTCGAGCGAATCAATCAACTCCATTCCGATGCGAAACGGATCGTCGGACGGCGCCATAAAAACCCGTCCCAGCAAATTGATGACAGCGATGCGGGTTCCCTTTACTTCGCCCACCCACATGCCCTGCCCGGGTGTAATGGGCGGATAGTTCGCCGGCCGCAAAAGTCGCGGCTGCTTCTTGATGTAGTCGATCACCTCGTGCTTGTCGAAGATATGATTGCCCGACGTCATCACATCTATGCCGGCCCTGAAAAGAAGATCGGCAATCGCCGGCGTGATCGAGAAACCTCCGGCGACGTTTTCAGCATTCATGACGGTGAAATCGATCTGATTTTGTTCTTGCAGGTCCTGCAAACGATCGAGCAGTGCCGCGCGTCCAGGCTTACCAACAACATCGCCAATGAGCAGAAGCTTCATAAAAGCGAAGTAGCGCAATCTGTTAGCTTGCGCGCTCGCAAGTTAACAACTTGCGCTACTTGATTGGCAGAAGGAGCACCGCCGGGCCGTTTCCGAAGTCGTAATTGAACCTGAGTAATCAGGTGGGTGGCCTTTTTGTCACCGCAAACTGTCGGCGTCTCTTAACGATGAAGAGACGCACTAGCTCGCGATGTCGGCCTCCCTTGTGAACGACGTTGGCTCAACCATCGTAATCGGTCACGAACCCCGCAGAACACTTCCTTCTGCCGCGACGGATATTAGCACAACGAAGCGCGGCGTTGTTAGCGATGCCAAAAGCTTAGGCCGAGCCCAGCCCCTGACGTTTAGACGGGCTGCCTAACTATCGTCGTCACTTAAACTAATCAACCTTACGATGAGAAAAATGGCCGCCCAATCCCCGCGATAGTGCCGATCTTCGCGCCAGTTGAAAGGTTATTTCGTTTGGGCTGCGGAAAGTGTTGGACCGGCGCCTTGAGTTTTCCCGCTTGCGCGTCGGCCACCAACCTTTTCACGTCGGCTTTCAGCTTTTCCTGCGCGTGACTTTTTTCCGCCGGCGTCAGCGTCTCCACTGGCGCTCTTGGATCAGTGCCATTCGCGTAAACCGAGATACCGCAGAAGCAACAAACCAACGCGACAACCGTAGCGAAAGAAACAAACTTTTTAATCATGAACTCTCCTGAAGGTAGAATTCGTGCAGGTCACGACACACAACCGACTTGCAGTCCTATTTAAGGCTCTTGACCGCGACAATGGCATCCCACGCGCTCTTTTGGAAATGTTAGAGCTTTAGCTCGCCAAGGTGCGATCCAGCGCGCGCGGCGCTTTCAGCAAACGGTCGAGCATTTCTGAGCATTCCGCGCTGCGGGTCGCCAACTGCTCATCGGCCTGGTCGTGAATCTTCTGGAGTCGATGTAGTTCGTCGGCAATATAAAGTGCTGCAAGGATCGCAACCTTACGGGAATCGACGGTCAGGGTGCCGGAAGATATCTCGCGCATCCGCTCGTCGACATATTCAGCGAGTTGCTTTAGGTATTCGGGGTCACCGTCAGAACGGACGGTGTAGGCTTGATCATAAATCTCGACCTTAATCGTTGGAGAGGACGCGGCGTCGTTATTTCGATCTAATCCGATGGCTTCAGGACTCATCAGCGCACGCCCTCCGCAAGTTCAGGATCGATGCGACCGATCGCATCCAAAATTTTCTCAACTTTGGTTCGAATCAGCTCGCGCTCAGCCAGCAATCGCTGTACGTCCGTGACGAGCTGTTCGTCACCCCCGCCGCGAAAATTCGCCAACTGTCGCTCCAGTTCCTCTTTCTCCTGGCGGAGCGTCCTGGTCAGTTCGATTGTGCGATAAATTTTGTCTTCGAGGTGTGAGAACTTTTCCAATCCGTTTAAGGGAACCATCATTCGTCTCCGCTCGGCCGCGTTAGTTCGGCTGATTATCCGCCGTTGCGGACGAGAGCGCAAGAGATAAGTAAGATAGTTTCAAGTTTCAAGTTCCAAGTTTCAGGTTCCAAGTTTCAGGTTCCAAGTTGAGGTGCTATGTATTCTGTTCTGCACTTGAAACTTGAAACTTGAAACTTGAAACTCCTTATCTGACTTCGGCGTTGAACTGCTGTTTGAGTGCTTCGACGACGGGCCAGTGAATCTCATCAACTTCGTCGTCTCGCAGAGTACGGTCGTCGGCCCGATACTCCAGCCGGAATGTTATAGAGCGTTTATCGTCAGGAATGCCTTCGCCTTCGTACGTGCCGACAAATTCGGACCTTACAAAATGCGCCGGCTGCTGGCGGGCAATGGCGTGCATGAGAGTCGCCCGCGTAATCTTTCGATTAACCAGCAGCGACACGTCGCGAACGATCGATGGAAAGCGTGGCAGTTGCGAATAGAGCACCGGCAATTCGCTCGCGTTGAGCAACGCCGTCAGATCAACCTCTGCGACGAAGACGGGCTGGCGAAACTTGTACTGTCCGGCCGCCGCTTCAGAAAGTCGGCCGATTGATCCCACACGGGCGCCGCTAACGCTTATTGCGGCTGACTGTCCGGACCGAAGATGCTTGATTTCCGACTCCTCGAACTCGAGTGGCGGAAGATTCATTGCTTCTACCGCTGATTCAAGCGCCCCTTTGATGTCATAGAAATCCAAGTCGCGCTCAGGCTGGGCAAGCCCGGCAAGCATCAACCCACCAGTCGCAACCAGCGCCATCGCTTCGCGCTCTTCCGGCAATTCTTCTTTTTGAATCGATGCGAATATGCGACCGAGTTCCAACAGACTCACATTGCGCGTGCCGTGGTTGATATTGTGCTGAACCGCCTTCAACAAACCCGGCAGAAGGGTCTGCCGCATCCGCGACGCCTCTTCAATAATCGGATTCGTCAGAACGACGGCTTCCGATGTCGCGAACGCCGGAATGAGGTCGAAGTCGTTCGTTTGCTCAACAAAGCTGAAATTGATCGCCTCGTCATAGCTGCGCGCCGCCAGCGCCGTGCGCAATGCGCGCTTGCGTGACTCAGTCGAATGATATTCGCCGGCGCTATTCGCCGGCGGAAGAGCTTCCTGAATCTGTGAGTAGCCGGCATGTCGTGCAACTTCTTCGACGAGGTCTTCTTCGATCGAAACATCGTGCCGCCATGACGGCACTGTGAATCTCAGAGCGGCGCCATCCTGCGCGCGCTGCTCGAAACCGACTGCGGCAAGGACGCGCTGCACCTCTTGGGTTTCGACTCTCAGGCTGGTGATTGCTTCGACGCGGGGCGGCCGCAAAAGTACTTCTCTGCTCTTGACTGGGTTCGGATAAGCGTCGAGCGCATCTTCGGTCGCGGAGCCGCCAGCGATTTCGCAAATCAGATCGACGCAGCGTTCCTGCGCGCGAATGACGCCTTCGGGATCCGTGCCGCGCTCAAACCGGTGTGACGCTTCGGTATTCAAACCCAGCAATCTCGCTGTCCGACGAACGGATTGAGCATTGAAGTAAGCACTCTCAATCAGAATGTCCGTCGTCGCGTTTGAGATTTCCGATTCTTCACCCCCCATGACGCCGGCTACGGCGACGGGTCTTGATGCGTCGGCGATTACCAGCATTTGCTCGTCAAGAGTTCGGTCGACGCCGTCCAGTGTTTTGATGTTTTCGCCACGACGCGCACGGCGAACTACGATGCGCTGTTCATTCAACTTCGCGAGATCGAACGCATGCAGCGGCTGTCCCAGCTCGTGCAGTACGTAATTCGTGATGTCCGCGACGTTGTTTATCGGTCGCTGTCCGATCGTCTCGAGTTTCTTCACCAGCCAGTCGGGCGAAGGTCCGATTTTCGCGCCACGAATGATTCGCGCCGCATATCGCGGACAGAGATCCGGATCATCAATAGTGACGGAAGTAAAATCGGAGGTCTTGCCGTTGGATTCTGGAACTTTGGACTTTGGATTTTGGACCCTGGACTTCTCGCTGGCCGCCAACTCGCGCGCGATACCCACGTGCGACAGGCAATCGCCGCGATTCGACGGTACTTCTACGTCCAGCACAAAGTCATCGCCGCGTTGCTCGACAGCATCCACGGCCAGACCAACATTTGTCAGCCGCTCCCGAATCTCTTCGGGGTTAAGCTTCGTCGCGGTCAGTTCGCGGAGCCAGTTGTAAGAAATGAACATTTAAACTGTGTACTTGGTACTTCGTGCTTTGTACTTCGTGCCTTGTTCTCACGCCATTTGCGCGCTTTTCTCTCAAGCTGCCCAAGCGAACAAAGTACAAAGCACCGTCTTATCGAAACTGCTCTAAAAACCTCACATCGTTCTCGAACAGTAAACGAATGTCATCGAGCTGATAAATCCGCGCGCATGTGCGATCGATGCCGAGGCCGAAGGCAAAGCCAGTAAATTCTTCCGGGTCGATATTAGCCGCGCGCAGAACATTCGGGTGCACCATTCCCGAACCGCCAAGCTCAATCCAGCCTGACCATTTGCAGATACGACAGCCGTCACCGGCGCAATTGAAGCAACTGTAATCAACCTCAGCGCTCGGCTCGGTAAATGGAAAGTACGACGGTCGAAAACGCGTTTTCGTGTCGGGGCCGAACAATCGATGAACGAACTCGGCTAGCGTGCCTTTCAAATGCGCCATGGTGATACCGCGATCGACGCATAAGCCTTCAACTTGATAGAACATTGGATTGTGCGTCGGATCGGGCGTGTCCCGCCGAAAGACGCGGCCCGGTGCGATCATCCGCACGGGCGCACCACGCTTTTGCATCGCGTGAATCTGCACGGTCGATGTTTGCGAGCGCAGCGCGAATCCTTCAGTCGAGTAGAACGTATCCTGCGGTTCGCGCGCCGGATGACCTTCGGGAATGTTAAGCGCGTCAAAGTTGTAGAAGTCAGTCTCTATCTCTCGATCGTCTTCGACGGCATACCCGAGTGAGACAAAGATGTCTTCGATCCGCTGCCGCATCAAGGTGATCGGATGCAGGTGCCCTTGCCGCGGACGGCGTCCGGGAATTGTTACGTCGATCGCGTCGCGGGCGGTGCGCGCTGCTTCGGCCTGCCGCTTTAATGCCTCGTCGGCCTCCGCCAGCCGCGTGTTGATTTTCTGTTCAATGCTCTGAATGAGTTTGCCAAAGCTACCTCGCTGTTCAGGTGCGAGTCGCCCGACTACTTTCTTGGAGGCGGCCAGTACACTTTTCTTGCCCAAGTGTTTGACGCGGATATCTCCAAGTAACAATCGCTCTGCTTCGGCCTTGTGCCAAGGCAACTTGGCAAACGAATCGGATTGGATAAGGTCCGCAAACCGCTTGAAATCGTTGACGAAAGCTTCCTCGGTGGCGCGCGCGCGCTGCTCCTCGATGTCGTACTGAGTTTTCTCGCCCGAGTCTGCCATAGCAAATGCGATCCAGTCCGCGCAGCGGACGTTTGAAAATAGCCCAGCTCTTCAGTGCTGGGTTAAAAGCGAGTTAATTATTCAAAAGCCCGCTTTAGCGGGCGACAGATACAGAACCACAGCGGCGGCGAGCGGATATTGAACTCAGGTTGAATGCATCCTCAACCGAATCTGTCGCCCGCTAAAGCGGGCTCAAATCCCTGTTGGCACATGATCCCCGGGTTACGCTCGCTTCGCTCGCTCACCCGGGGCTACTATCCGCCGCCGCTCCGCGGCTCGTTAACCGCTCTATTTATGGTGAACTTTGGCTTGGGCCGTTTGCGCTTTCGCTCATTTCTTTCTGATGGCCACCCACTTGCCCTGAAGTTGTCCGGCGTAATCGTATTCGCCCGACAATTTGCCCTCGATCAATGTGGCCGCCAGCGCAATTTTTCCGCTGCCGCCTTCCAATATCACGGCAAGTTTGCCGTCCTTCCAACTGCCTTCTGAAATATTCGAGTCGCCTAGTTGCGAGGCGCTGCTGCCCGTGACTTTGTCACCATCAAGTTTCAACGTCAGCGCAAACGGAAAAGGCTGTCCCGAAGCGTCGGCCACGGCGTCCCATTCACCCGAGATTTCGTCGGCAACTATTCTTCCGAACTCGACCGTCATGTCCTTGCCGGCCTCGGAAAATGCCGCGGTTAAGTTGACGCCATTTTGCCGCAGCGTCCACGGTCCGGACCCGCCGCCCGGCCTCTCGATTTCCAAAGTCAGCACGCCATCGGCCACCTGCCCTTTGATGATCTTGAACGAGCCCCGCGCAGTTGTAAGCGATCCGGAAAACTTACCGGCATCCTCCAACACTTCGAGTGTGATGTTTTGTTCGCCGGTCTCGCCCTTCACCGTGGCTTCGTACTTGCCGGCAAACGAACTTTGGGGCGTTTGATTCGGCACTTGAGCCTGCGCCACCAGGCCAGATGGAATAAGCAACAACGCCAAACCAACAGCTGAGAACATAACTTTCTTCTTCATTGAGAGCATCTCTCTTTTCCCTTTCGCCCGCAGAGTGACCTTATGCGGCGGCGCGCGCCTGCGGCTTATTCTCCAGGGCGGTTTTCGCTTGCGCCGCCAACGCCGCGAATGCTTCCGGTTGTTTGGCAGCAAAGTCCGCCAGAATTTTTCGATCAAGTTCGATTCCGGCAAGCTTCAAGCCGTGCATGAACTGCGAGTAGTTCAGGCCGTTCAAGCGCGCGGCCGCGCCGATGCGCACAATCCAAAGTGAGCGAAAGTCTCGCTTCTTCAATTTGCGACCGGTGTAAGCGAAGTTCAGTCCACGCTCAACTGATTCTTTTGCGGAACGATAAAGCTTCGACTTAGTGCCGCGATATCCTTTCGCGAGTTTTAAAATCTTCTTGCGCCGTTCGAGGCGCTTATTTCCACGTTTTGCTCTTGGCATGAGAACCCTCCGATAAAAACGATTTTAGGTCTTTGGCTTTTGGTCTTTGTCAAAGACCGAAGATCAAAGACCAAAGTACTAATCCCGACCGTATGGCAACATTCGCTCAACCCGTTTCTGATCAGACTCAGAGACCAGCACGTCGATGTCCAAATGTCGTTTTCGCTTATTAGTCTTCTTCGTCAGAATGTGACGCGCATGCGAATGGCCGCGCTTGATCTTGCCGGTGGCGGTCAAGCGAAAGCGCTTCGCCGCGCCTTTGTGTGTTTTTAGTTTTGGCATAATGTTCCTCTCTCTCTCTCTCTCTCTCTCTCTCTCTCTCTCTCTCTGTCTTCACTTGTCCATTAATCGAATCGCCTGTTCGACGACCGGCAAAGCACGCGCGATCGCCGCGCCGTCAACCTTGTCCGCTGTGTCGTATGGGCTGTGTATGATAGTCATCACGCGCGGCATCTGATCCGGCATTTCGCCATTGAAAACCTTGAGTATCGATAGAATTTCTTTTCCATCAATTAGACTAAACGAGAGCGTTTCCACCTTGGCTCGGATAAAACTGAGATGATCGCTCGGCGGATACTGCGCGCCGATTTGCAGTGGAAATTTCGCCGCCGCCGCGGCTGTTTTCACAGCCGTCGCCGACGAAGATTTTTCATCCGCTGTCATCGCCCAAAGCGTGTCGCCATACCCGAAGACATCGAAGTTGATGAAAACGACCGGCAAGGGCTTTCCTTCCCGCGCTTTGATGTAATTCGCCGATCCGCGCAGGCCAATCTCTTCCAGGTCAAAGAATGCTGCGACCACGGCATGGTTCTTTAACGGCCTGGCTTTCAGCGCCGCCAATAATTCCAGCACCGCCAGCGACCCGGAAGCATTATCAATTGCGCCCTGGCCCTGGCTAACGCGATCGTAGTGCGCGCCCAACATCATCTGTTTCGTCGCTCCCGCCGAAGGCAACTCAACCACGATGTTTTCGCCCTGCCGGTCGGCGTGCATGAACAACTCACTGCGGTACTTGATGCCAAGCGTATCCAATCTCGTCTTGATCGCTGTCCCGCGAGCTTTGGTATCGGCTCCGGCCGAAATGGCTGAAACCTCATTCGCCAGCCGGGCGCTGTCGCCCTTCTGCGCTACGGTCGTTTGCAACTGAATGCCGAGCAGAGCAACAAACAGCGCCAATAATGGAGGTGCTTTACGCATAGGTTTCGCGTCAGGACGTCGTCGGTTCGGCCATTGGTTCAACCTTCGGTTCAGCCTCCGGTTCAATCTTTGGTTCAACCTTTGGTTCAGGCTTCGGTTCGCTCCCGGACGACACTGTTTCGGACCGTGGCCTCTCGGGCCGCGCTGATTCCGGTTGTGCGGGGCTGCTTTGATGAGATCCGCCACCGCCTTTGCCGCCGCCATGTTTCTTTGGCGCAAAGATCGTAAACATCTGGTTGCCTTCCATGCGCGGGCGCATCTCGACGTCGCCAACCTCGATTAAATCTTTCTCGAGTTGCTCCAAAATTCGCGAACCCAATTCGCGGTGCGTCATCTCGCGTCCGCGAAACCAGATCGTCGCCTTGATCTTGTTGCCTTCCGCCAACCATTCCCGGGCGCGCTTCATGCGATAGGTGTAGTCGTGCACGTCGGTGCCAGGGCGAAACTTAATTTCCTTGACGGTGATGACGACCTGTTTCTTCTTTGCCTCGTTCGCCTTCTTCTTCGCTTCGTACTGAAACTTTCCGAAGTCGATGATTTTGCAAACGGGCGGCTCGGCGTTGGGCGCAACCTCAACCAGGTCCATGCCCTGCTCACGCGCGCGACGAATTGCATCGCGCGTTTCCAGCACGCCAAATTGCTCGCCATCTTCACCGATCACGCGCACTTGCGGCACGCGAATCCGTTCGTTAATCCGAGTTACCGGCCCACGGCGGAAGTCCGGGCGACCGCGGCCTCGAAAACCTGTAGCTATGTGTGCACCTCCTGGGGTTTTAGGTCCAAAGTCCCGAGTCCAATGTCCAAAGTCGTTGCACCGACGTTGGACTTTGGACCTTGGACGTTGGACTCAGTCGTTTGTCAGCGCTCGCGTCTTTACTAAACGCGTCGCCATCTCTTTGAATTCAGTCAGCGCCATTGCGCCGAGGTCGCCTTTAGTTCGTTCCCGCACGGCGACCTGTGCGTCTTCAATCTCTCGATCACCGAGCACGAGCATGAAAGGAATCTTCTGCAATTGCGCGTCGCGAATTTTCGCGCCAATCTTGTCGCTGCGCACGTTCACTTCGACGCGCAGGCCCGACCCGCGCAGCTCCTGCGCGATCTTCCCGGCGTACTCGTTGATCCGATCAGTGATCGGCAACACCGCTACCTGCACCGGCGCCAGCCACATCGGAAACGCGCCCGCGTAATGCTCGATCAAGACGCCAAAGAATCTTTCGATCGATCCGAACAACGCGCGATGCACCATCACCGGCCGGTGCGGCTTGTTGTCTTCCCCAATGTACTCCAACTCGAACCGCTCCGGCAGATTGAAATCCCATTGAACCGTGCCGAGCTGCCAAAGCCGGCCAATCGCATCCTCGATCTTGAAATCGATCTTTGGCCCATAGAACGCCGCCTCGCCTTCGATCCGCTCGTAAGGAATCCCACGCGCGTCGAGACCGGCCGCCAGCATCTTCTCAGCGTTTTCCCACTGCTCGTCTGAGCCGAGGAAGAGTTTGTTCTCGCCGCTTCCCTTCACCGACAGCTCGTACTTGATCTTGTCGAACCCAAAAGTTTTCAGAACGGCTGCAGCAAAATCGACGCAGTCGTCAATCTCGCGCGGTATCTGTTCGGGCGTGCAGAACAGATGCGCATCGTCCACCGTAAATCCGCGCACGCGCATTAGCCCGTGTAGCGTGCCGGACAGTTCCGCGCGATAGACAGTGCCCATCTCAGCATAGCGCTGCGGCAGATCCCGATATGAACGTTGCTGCGATTTGTAGATACCGATGTGAAACGGACAATTCATCGGCTTTAGTCGAAACTCGGTTTCTTCCAGCTTGGTCGGCGCAAACATCGAATCGCCGTAGTTCTGCTCATGCCCGCTCGCCTGCCAGAGCTCGCGCTTCGCAATGTGCGGCGTGTAAACGAAACTATAGTTGCGCCGGACCAGTTCCTCGCGCAGGTAGTCTTCCATCTGCTGGCGGATGATGCCGCCCTTCGGATGCCAGAAGACGAGCCCCTGGCCGTAGTCTTCCTGAATGGAAAACAGATCAAGTTCGCGACCCAGCCTCCGATGGTCGCGCTTCTCCGCCTCTTCGCGCTGCTTCAACCAGGCTTCGAGTTCTTCCTGGCTGAAGAACGCCGTGCCGTAGATGCGCTGCATCTGCGGACGTTCCGCATCACCTTTCCAATAAGCACCGGCCAGGGAAAGCAGCTTGAAAGCCTTCAAGCGATTTGTGTTCGGCACGTGCGGGCCGAGACAGAAGTCGAGAAACGGCGAGCCATCGATGTAATAGACGCTGACGGTTTCGCCGGCCTTCTCGTCGATCAGCTCGCACTTTAGAGGTTCATCGCGCTCCTGAAAGACACGCAGGGCGTCAGCTTTCGAAATCTCATCGCGGCGATATGGCATGTTGCGCTTGGCGATGTCGCGCATTTTCTTCTCGATGACCGGCAGATCAGCTTCAGTCAAAGCGCGCGGCGCAATTACGTCATAGAAAAATCCGTAACGCGGATCATCCAGCAGCGCCGGCCCAATACCGAGCTTGGTTCCGGGAAACAGATCCAGCACCGCCGCCGCCAGCAAATGCGCAGTCGAGTGTCGCAGCACATCCAGCCCTGCGAGGGTCTGCGGCAGCACGGGTTCGATCTTGATCGCATCGCCCGGTCGCTGCGCGTCGATGGTGTGTGCGAGATCGACTTCACGGCCGTTGACGCGCGCAGCCAGCGCCTGCTTCGCCAGATCGCGATCGAGCTTTTTCAAAGCTTCTCCGACCGTGACCGGCGCAGGAATCTGCGCTGCGGGACCGTTATTAAGTTGGACGTTAATCTCGCTCATGTTTTCTTCGCTCCTTAAAAGAGCGAAATATTTATAGGTGATCCACAAAGCTCCTTTAGGAGCGTAATACTAGTCAAACTTCTTTTGCTCCTAACGGAGCTGAATAAAGAATAAGGACGCAGGGACGATAGATATTTCGGCGCGTACGGCGCTTACGCGAAGCCCTGCCGCACAGTCAGCAGAGCCGCATAAACAAACAGCACCGGAAGGCCGCTTAACCGGCGCTTCCTATTCATCATTACAATTCACTATGAACTAACTGCAAATGATCGGATTCGATAGGAGCGCCTTCGCCGCACGCCCAAAAGGGCGCGCAATTAAAACGTGAAATCCCGACTAGTGGGGATAGACCGTCTCAGCACGAAGGTCTTCCGGAGCATCCTATCAAAAATTCGAAACCGACAGGCACCAAGCCTGTCCCGTCGCATTATTGCGAAGCCAGATAATAACAAAGCACTTTGCGGGCGCGCAAGCGCATCACTGCCGAGTCAGAAAGCCCGACTATTAGGGAGGGCCGAGCTGCGGTGCCCACCCTCGAGGAAGTGGATGATACCGTAAGTTGCCCTGCTTAACGGTCGGGCTTCTGACACTTTTGCGTTAGTATATCGGCCCGTCAGTCACAAACTTGAAGGAGTTTCAGTGATGATCCACTTCCGGCGCTCTTTAGCCCTGGCAAGCATCGCTCTCTTACTTAGCAGCGGCCTATTCCCTGTCGCAGCTCAGCGTCAGAGGCCCACCACGACGCCCACCGCCGCGACATCGGACGGTTCCGTCAGCGAGATGCGCGCGATCCTCGAATATTACGTAGTCGATCGCGGTAGCTTACAGCGATCTTATCCGGTGGCCAGCTCGCCTGCCCGGCGCGAACGCTTCCGCAAGTTTTATGGAGACGCACTCGAACGAATTCGGCAACTGAATTTCGAGGCGATGAACCAGGCCGGCAAAGTGGATTACGTCCTCTTCCGCAACCATCTCGAACGTGAGCTGCGCCAATTGGACATCGAAGAAAAGCAACTCGCGGACATGAAGCCGCTGATCCCGTTCGCTTCTGCGATCGTGAGTTTGGAAGAAGCGCGGCGGCGCATGGAACCAATTGACTCCGCGAAAACAGCGGCGACGTTGAACGAACTGAAGCGGCAGATTGAAGCAACTCGCCGCGCGGTCGAGGCGGGACTGCGACCAGAGCGCGACGCTGAGGCTCGCTCAGAAACTTTGGAACCGATCAGAGTGAAGAAGACCGTCGCTTTTCGCGCGGTCGGCGCGCTGAATAATCTCAGAAACAACCTGCGCAACTGGTACGGGTTTTACCACGGTTACGATCCGATCTTCACCTGGTGGAATGAGCAACCTTACCGAGCGCTCGACGAGACGCTGGCGGGCTATGTTTCGTTTTTGAGCGAGCGCGTAGTTGGTCTGCGCAGCGACAGTTCATCCGCCGCGACGACAACTGGGCGCGGCCCCGGAGGCGGCCCTGGGCAAGGTCAACCGCAACGCACGCAATTAACGCCGCGCGCCGGTGATACCAGCGACATCGTCGGCGATCCCATCGGCCGCGAAGCGCTGTTGAGCGAACTGCAATCCGAGATGATTCCGTACACGCCTGAGGAGTTGATCGACTTTGCCGAAAAAGAGATGGCCTGGTGCGAAAACGAGATGGAGAAGGCTTCGCGCGCACTTGGCTATGGCGATGATTGGAAGAAAGCTCTTGAGCACGTGAAAAACCTCTACGTTGAACCCGGCAAGCAACCAGAGATGATTCGCGAACTGGCACTGGAAGCAACCAGGTTCGTCGAAGACAACGATTTGCTCACTGTTCCTCAGCTGGCGAAGGACACCTGGCGCATGGAGATGTTGTCGCCTGAACGCCAGCTTATTAGCCCCTTTTTCCTGGGCGGCGAAGTCATTCAGGTTTCTTATCCGACGAGCACTATGTCGCATGAACAGAAAATGATGAGCATGCGGGGCAACAACCCGCATTTCTCGCGGGCGACCGTTCATCACGAGCTGATTCCCGGCCATCACCTCCAAGGCTTCATGACTGCGCGCTACAAGCCCTATCGCGGCTTATTCAGCACCCCATTTTGGGGCGAAGGCTGGGCGCTTTATTGGGAGCTTCTGCTGTGGGACATGAACTTTGCGAAGACGCCCGAGAACAAGATCGGCATGCTGTTCTGGCACATGCACCGCTGCGCGCGAATCATTTTCTCGTTGAGCTTCCATCTGGAAAAAATGACGCCGCAGGAGTGCATCGATTATCTCGTGAATCGTGTCGGCCATGAGCGCGATAACGCCACGGCGGAAGTGCGCCGTTCATTCGATGGAAGCTATGGGCCTCTCTATCAAATCGCTTACCTGCTCGGCGGTCGTCAGTTCTATGCTTTGCATCACGAATTGGTGGATTCAAAGAAGATGACGAACCGCGCGTTTCACGACTGGATTCTGAAAGAAAACCGGATTCCGGTGGAAATGGTGCGCGCGATTCTGACTAATCAAAAACTGACGAGGGACTTCAAAACGAGTTGGCGTTTCTTAACGCACTAGCCATAGTGATCGGCGTCACATCAAACAGGCACAATCAGCAAATTTCCTCAGTTGAATGACAAAACTATGACAATAGCCGGTTCGGGATTTCTAAAATGAGGGCGTGTTGGACGATCTGGTAATTATCCATCATCCCGCCAAGCGCGGAGTAAATTCGCCGACCGCCATACACGGGCTCGAGTGGCGGACCTGCCTGCGTCGAATCGTCCTGCTTCACAAATCCGAAAGCACTGCGCTCATTGCGGACCTCACTGCTGGTTCTGAAACCTACGAAGGGCATGACGCTTACAATTTCCTGCTTGAGGTCATTTGCGGATTGCGATCGCCGCTGGTCGGTGAGACCGCCGTCATGGGTCAATTCAAGGAGTTCTGCGCGAGCGCGAGATTTCCGTCAAACCAGTGGGGACACTTTCTGCGCCGCATGACTTCCGACTTGCTCGTTGATGCGAAGCGCGTGCGCTGCCGCCATCTCGAGGGGCTCGGTAGCCAATCCTACGGTGGCCTGGTCCGGCAACACTTGAAGGGCATTCCCTCGGTCATAGTTCTTGGGGCGGGACAGTTGGCCGAAGAAATCCTGCCGTGGATCGTTGGCAAGACCGATGTGACCGTTTGCGCGCGCACTCCGGAACGCGCAAAAGGATTGCTGGAACAGCATTGCGAGATTCGCCTCACCAAATTCACACTCGAAACCGCGCAAAACGAAACTCGACCGACCGCGATCGTCATCGCCGCGCCAATACAGGCGAGTGCTGTCGCAGAATGGATGAAGCTGCAATCTACTCCGTTCGTTAAAATCCTTGACCTTCGGGGTGAAGCGGAAACCGATTCTCTAAGTTGTTCCCTCCCGCTCATCAGGCTGTCGGAAATGTTTGCGGCAGTGAAAAACGACCGGCCGAAACTTGCTGCGCGCGTTGCTGCCGCGCGTGACGAAATCCGTAAAGCTGCTCAAAGACTAATCGAGCAGGCCCAGTTTCGCCCCTTCGGTTGGGAAGATTTATGCGCTTAGTTCTGGCGGCGCGTCGCAGCGAGTTGGCGCGTATTCAGGCATTTCAAGTCGGCCGCACTCTCCAAAACGCACACCCGCAAATTAGCATCGATTATTCCTTTCACGAATCGCTCGGCGACAAGAATCAAAACGATCCTTTGTGGCAGATGCCTGAGAAGGGTGTCTTCACGCAAGACCTGCGCGAGGGTCTGCTCGCCGGCCGATACGATCTGGCCGTGCACTCTTGGAAAGATCTCGCAATTGAAGACGACGACGAAACTGTAATCGCGGCCACATTACCGCGCGCCGACATTCGCGATCTGATGTTGGTGCGAAAAGATCGTTGGCAAAAAGTCGAGCGGACCGGGCGAATGACGATTCTCACATCCTCGCCGCGACGTAGTTACAATCTCGATTCGTTTTTGCGAACTGCCCTTCCCGCACGAATTGCCGAACTTTCATTCGAGCCGGTTCGCGGCAACGTGCCGACGCGGGTGCGCAAAATGTGGAACCCGGGCGCGGACGGGTTGATTGTCGCCAAAGCCGCGCTCGATCGTTTGTTGGAAGCGCCGGAAGAAGAGTTCGCGGCCACGAAAGCGGAACTGCGAAACGCTTTGTCGCAATGCCTGTGGATAGTTCTGCCGCTGCGCGCCAATCCGTGTGCGCCGGCGCAGGGCGCGCTCGCCATTGAGATCAAGAGCAGCCGTCCGGAGCTGCGTGAACGGCTGGCGGCAATTAATTGTGCCGAAACATTTGCCACAACTCAGCGCGAGCGTGACATTCTGCGCGGCTATGGTGGCGGCTGTCATCAAAAGATCGGAGCCAGCGTCCTGCGCCGGCCTTACGGTGAAATCATTTTTCTCCGCGGTCTAACTGATGATGGCGCGGCATTGAATGATTATCGTCTGGCCGCTTCCCGCCCGAGGCCCGCGAGGGTCGCGCGAAATTTGCTGTGGCCGCTCAAGCCTGGGGACTCTGACTGGTTCAAACGGGAGCCGATACCTGCGACAATACCGCATTCGCCGCTGTGGATTGCCAAGGCCGATGCCTTGCCGGAGGACGCTTACCTCTCTGATTCGCAGATGGTTTGGGCGAGCGGAATGAAGACGTGGGAACGCCTGGCTCAACGTGGGGTGTGGGTTAATGGCTGCGCTGAAGGACTCGGCGAGCAGGAAAATCCGCGGATCCAAACGATTGCAGGAACCGAAGTGCAATGGACAAGGCTGACGCACGCAGATGCGGCTGGGAGCGCGGGCACCCTGCCCGCACGGCTTTTACCAACGTATCGTCTCATTCCGAAGGACGGCGGTCCGAACATCGAAGGCAAACACTATTTTTTCTGGACGAGCGGATCGAGTTTCGAACGCGCATTGTCACTGAATCCATGGATGAAATCGATGACGCATTTCTGCGGGCCCGGCAACACACAGCGGGCGATGGAGAGGCATGGGATAAAGCCTCATATTTTTTTGGATCATGATCAATGGCTACGAGAAATGTCTGAGTAGATAATGAGAACCCAAGCTCGGCGGCGTCAGAGTACCAACTTCAGTTGGGTTTTTGAACGCATCACGAACCCCGACTAAAGTCGGTACTCTAACACCCGCCGGCCAGGCTGAAGGAGATGTGCCTTTAATGAAACGCTTGATGCGCCTGCGTGCGACTCAGCACTTACGCGACTTGTGCGCCGAGACGGATTTCAACGGCGCGCAATTGATTCAGCCGTTTTTCGTCGTCGAAGGCCTGAAAGCTGATGAGCCGATCCCCGGCCTGCGCGGCAATGTTCGTCTCAGCATCTCGTCCGCGCTGCGACAAATTGAAAGCGATTTGAAAGACGGCGTGACGCATTTCCTGCTCTTCCCTGTTCCCGGTAACAAGCGTGAAAAAGATTTTGACCACCAGTTCGAGCACGATGTGATTTCGCAGATCCGAAAACACTTTGGGTCGAATCTTTGCCTGTGGGTTGATACCTGCTTGTGCGCATACACGACGCACGGCCATTGCGCAGTGCTGAGCGACAAGGGGATCGATCATCCGACGACTCTGGACGAGTTGGCGAATTCGGCGCTGGCGTTCGCCGAAGCCGGTGCAGACGGCATCAGCCCCAGCGACATGATGGATGGCCGTGTGGACCGCATTCGCGCGAAACTGGACGAGAATGGGTTCGACCTCGTGCCGGTGATGAGTTACAGCACAAAGTTCGCCAGCAATCTCTACGGCCCGTTTCGCGCGGCAGCGGATTCAGCGCCGCAGTTTGGCGACCGAAAGGGTTATCAGCTTGACGTGCGCAATCGCACTGACGCCCTCGCGTCGAGTCGTCGCTGTGCTGAAGAAGGCGCAGACCTTCTCATGGTGAAACCGGGACTGACTTCGCTTGATCTGATCGCACCCATTAACGCAGAGACCGGATTGCAAGTTGGCGCATATCAGGTCAGCGGCGAGTACGCCGGAATTTCGCTACTGGCCGATAATGGGTTGATTGATTTCGAGCGTGGATTGTTGGAAACGTGGCACGTTTTCAAACGCGCCGGCGCGCAGTTCATAATCACTTATGGCGCAAGGTATGCGAAACAGTTAGGAATCTGATGTGGAGTGCGGTGGCAGAGCGAAGCGGCGACACCGCTTTGGATCGTCACCACGGGACCAGGTTGAGCAATTCACAGACATCCAAAGCGCCGTCGCCGCTTCGCTCTGCCGGCGCACTCCATAGCGAACTTTTCGAGCGTTCGCTTCGCCTCTCACCCGGCGGCGTGCACAGTCCGGTGCGCGCCTTCAAAAGCGTTGGCGGAACACCGATCTTTTTTCGCCGCGCGCAAGGCGCGATTCTGACTTCCGTTGAAGGTGACGACTACATTGATTTCTGCCAGAGCTTTGGGCCGTTGATGCTCGGCCACCGCGATCCGGAAGTCAGCGAAGTTGTGAAGGAAGCAATCGAGACCGCCTGGAGCTTCGGCGCGTGCGATCCTTACTCGCTCGAACTGGCCGAATGGATTACTTCGCGTGTGCGTTGGGTCGAAATGCTGCGCTTCGTTTCTTCGGGCACGGAAGCGGTGATGAGTGCCCTCCGCGTGGCGCGGGCTGCGACCGGGCGCTCGCGCATTTTGAAATTCGAAGGCTGCTATCACGGCCACACCGATTCCCTTTTGGTAAAAGCCGGAAGCGGATTGGCCGGCGTCGCCGCCAGCTCCAGCGCCGGCGTTTCCGAAAATGTTGCGAGCGAAACGCTGGTTGCGTCGCTGGATGACGAAGAGCGTGTCCGCGCCGTGTTCGACAGGCACGGCTCGGAAATAGCCGCGGTGATTCTCGAACCCCAGCCGGCGAACTACGGTCTGTTGATTCAGCGGCGCGAGTTCATCGAAGCGACGGTTAACCTGGCACGCCGGCACGGTGTGCTCGTCATCTTCGACGAAGTAATTTCCGGTTTTCGCGTGGCGATGGGCGGCATGGCCGAAGTTCTGGGGATGCGACCCGATCTCGTGACGTACGGCAAGGTTATTGGGGGCGGGTTTCCCGTCGGAGCGTACGGCGGGCGGCGCGATTTGATGGAAATGGTCGCGCCTTCCGGACCGGTTTATCAGGCCGGAACATTGAGCGCGAATCCGGTCGGCATGCGTGCGGGATTGGCGACCCTGCAAAAGATTGAACGTGCCGGCGCCTTTGAAACACTGGAGAAGCGAACTGCGCAGTTCTGCGATCGCCTGAATGGGACCTTCGATGCACGAGACCTGCCCGTGCAAATCACCCGCACGGCTTCCCTATTCTGGCTGCATGCGAAGACTGATAAGGCCATTCGTCGCCTCGAAGACATCCCGGCACATCACCCAGAACATTTTGCGCGCATCTTTCACGGCGCCCTGAGGCGTGGGGTTTACTTCGCGCCGAGCGGCTATGAAGTGAGTTTCATGTCGCTGGCTCACACTGAGGAGCTACTTGAAAGAGCGGCCGGTGCAATTTTAGAAGCGGTTGAAGAGGCATTTCCCTCTCCTTCTGGGAGAGGGTTAGGGTGAGTGCTTGTAGCAGCGGGCCCTCACAAATTTCCTGGTTCTTCTCGCGAGGCTCCGCCTAGCGAGAAGAACCGAGACTAGATTCATGTTGTTATTTGTCGCTAAGCTTCGCTCCCTCATCCCAGCCCTCTCCCAGAGAGAGAGGGAGAAAAGACGGAAATGAAACCTGGTCGCGACCGAATCAAAATTCTGCTGGTGGCTCTTTGGGTCACCTTCACCGTCACGCTCGCCGTGTGGTGGATGATTTTCGGTTTGCGACAACTCGATCTGCTGGACCAATTTCACGTTGAGCAGGCCGATCAACTGCAAAGCCATTATCGGATGCTTCTGTGGGAAGGCGGCATTCTGATCGCCTCGCTCATCGGCGGCGGCTTGGCGCTTTATTACTACGCGCGCCGGGAACAGAAACGGCACGAGCAGGTCGAAGAGTTCTTCGCGGCGTTCACACACGATGCGAAAACCGCGCTCGCCAGCCTGCGCTTGCAGGCCGAGAGTCTCAAGGAAGACTTCGGCGCGAACCCCAATCCACTGCTCGATCGCCTGCTGCAGGACACGCTGCGTCTGCAACTACAGCTCGAGAATTCTCTGTTTCTGGTTAGCCTTCCCACCGGCAAGCTGCTAAACGAGCCCGTGCGAATCGGGCAGTTAGTGGAAGCGCTTCGTTATCACTGGCCGAACTTGTCCATCGTTCAGAAAGGCGATGGTGTGGTTCGCGGTGACAGCCGCGCGCTCACCAGTGTGTTGACCAACCTGATTCACAATGCAGTCAAACACGGTGAGGCGTCGGAAATCAGGTTAACTGCCGAGCCGAGCGGTAATGGCCGGCTGACGTTGCGGGTCGCCGACAACGGTTCTGGTTTTCAGGGCGACTTCCGTGAATTGGGGAAGCTGTTCGTACGGCACGCGCGTGGCAGCGGCAGCGGCGTCGGCCTTTACATCTCGGGGCAACTCGCGAAACGAATGAACGCGACTTTGAGCTTTGCGCCGGGTCGTGAAGGCGGGTTTATCGCGGAGTTGAGTTTACCGAGTGAGGCCCAACCCGCTCTGGCAGAACAGCAGAGACACATGTTGGCATGAACTCGATTTTGCTGGTCGAAGATGATCGCTCGTTGGGCGCCACCTTGCGCGACCGGCTGGCGCGCGAGGGTTACGAAGTTTCGTGGGTCGAGACGAAGCAGCGCGCCTTAAAGAGGTTCGGCGAAAGCCTCTGGGACCTGATCATCCTGGACGTGAGTTTGCCGGACGGTTCGGGCTTCGAAATTGCGCGGCACATAAAAGCGCATTCCTCAGTTCCGATCATGTTCATGACCGCACTTGGCACTGCCGAGAATCGGCTGGAGGGTTTTGAAATTGGCGCGGAGGAGTTTATTCCCAAGCCGTTTCACCTGCGCGAACTGCTGTTGCGCGTCAAGCATGTTTTCGAACGGCATCCCGCGCTTCATCGAATTTCGTGCAATGGCCGGGTGATTGAACTCGACAGCCGCCTAATCGTGCAACCGGACGGCCAGAGAGATTTTCTGCCGGCTAAGGATTTTCAATTACTCGAAATTTTGATCACCAGCGCGCCGCGCGCCGTCAGTCGCAACGAAATCATCGACAAGCTTTGGGGCGAAGACAAACTTGGGAATCAGCGAACGGTCGATAACATGATTGTGCACCTGCGGCAGTCCCTGGGCGACACGGATAGTGAATTCATTCGGTCGGTCCGCGGCGTGGGATATCAATGGAACATGGAGTGCGGCGGCCTTGACGCCGCTTTGGATTGACATGCTTAAGGCAGAGGCATTACTAGACAAAGATAGGATCCAAAGCGCCGTCAAGGCCGGCGCACTCCAAATTGGCAACAACCGCTTTCAAAACGCGTTGGCCCGTGTGCCTCAAGCGACGCCGCCCATCTGGCTCATGCGCCAAGCCGGACGTTATCACCGTCATTATCAGGATCTGAGACGACAGTTTTCGTTTATGGATCTCTGTAAGCAGCCTGAGTTGGCAGCTCACGTCGCGCTCGGTCCGGTTCTGGATTTTGATTTTGACGCGGCGATTCTGTTTAGTGACCTTCTGTTCCCACTGGAAGCGCTCGGGATGGGGTTGCAGTACACGGATGCAGGCCCAAAACTTGGCTGGCAACTGACGCCGCAGACATTCGCGGAACTACGCGCAGTTGATGAGGCGTGGCCGAGCCTTCTGTTTCAGGGCGACGCCATGCGCGCAACGCGACAGTTATTGCCCACCAACAAGAGTTTGATCGGTTTTGTCGGCGGGCCCTGGACGCTGTTTGTTTACGCCGTCGAAGGGACGCATAAGAATGTCGAGCGCGCGAAACAAGAGCTTCAATTGTTTGAGAAGTTCTGCCAGACGCTGGTTCCGTTGTTGATTAAGAACATCGAACTACAGTTAGCGAATGGGGCCGAGGTCGTAATGATCTTCGACACGGCAGGCGGTGAACTTGCATCCGAGGTTTTCAAGGCCGAAGTCGTGCCGCAACTGGAGCGACTCACGCAGAGTTTTCCCTCCAGACTTGGCTATTACTCAAAAGCGACGACCCGCGAGCACTTGAATCACCCGCTGTTCACCGAAGGACACTGGGCGGGTCTCGGCGTCGACCACAATTGGGATTTGCGCGAGGCCTTTGAACAATTTCCGAAGGGTTTCATTCAGGGTAACTTCGATCAAAATCTCCTGTTAACGAGCCGGGATGATTTCAAATTAAGTTTAGACCAGTTTCTCCAGCCATTATTGAAGCACGATCGCACGGGTTGGATCTGCGGATTAGGCCACGGTGTCCTGCCGAAAACGCCGGAAGACAATGTGCGACACTTTGTTAATACTGTTAGAGAGGTTTTGCAGTGAACGACCTTTTTGCCAAGTACGACGTTCCGGCGCCGCGCTACACGAGTTATCCGACAGTTCCCTTCTGGAGCGACATGCCGACGACTGAGCAGTGGCTGACGGAACTCTCGTCAGCTTTCAAAGATGAGCACACAACCTGGTCCCTCTATCTTCACCTTCCATTCTGTGAAACACTCTGCACATTCTGCGCATGCAATACCGTCATCACGCGCAATCACCAACGTGAAATCGGCTACAAAGAATTGCTCCTGAAGGAGTGGGGTCTTTATCTCGATCGAATTCCGAAGATGCGCGAACGCTCGTTACTCGGCATTCATCTCGGCGGCGGCACGCCGACATTTTTCGCGCCCGAGAGTCTGCGGCAAATTCTCGAGCCGATTTTGGCGGAGACGACGTTCGATCCAGATCGGTTCGAAGCGTCAGTCGAAGTTCATCCCGGGCACACCACGCGGGAACACCTGAAGACGCTGCGCGAACTTGGTTTCACACGCATCTCGATCGGCGTGCAGGACTTCGACCCGGAAGTGCAGCGCATCGTAAATCGCAATCAGCCGTACGAAGTGACGAAGACCTGCACGGACGTGGCGCGCGAACTCGGCTACACGTCAGTCAACTACGATTTGATTTACGGCCTGCCGAAACAAACGATCGAGCGGTTCTCTGAGAGCGTAGACAAGACGATCGATTTGCGTCCCGATCGAATCGCGCTCTACAGCTTCGCGCTCGTGCCCTGGATTAAGCCCGCGCAGCGAAGCTATACCGACGAGGACATCCCCAGGGCCGCTAAAAAACGAGCGCTTTACGAGATGGCGCGCGAAAAACTCCAGGCTGCCGGTTACGCCGAAATTGGCATGGATCACTTCGCACTGCCCCACGACGGCATGGCGCAAGCTCAACGCGAAGGCACTCTGCATCGCAACTTTCAGGGCTACACGGAGACTCGCACGAACGTGCTGCTGGGCCTGGGCGTAAGCGCGATTTCGGAAGCGCCGACTTGTTTTCATCAAAATGAAAAAGCTTTTCCGGTTTACGAGCGTCGCGTGTCGCAGGGCGAGATTCCTACATTCCGTGGACATTTGCTTTCTGAAGAAGACCGAGAACTGCGCGAACAGATTTTAGAATTCATGACTCGCTTTGAAGTCGAACTGCGAGAGCGACAGCCTGAGGATGCAAAGCAGTTTCTGTCATCGCTCATCAACGACGGGCTGGTTGACGTTCGTGGCGATCGGCTTACGCTCACGGAGCAGGGTCGGCCGTTTCTCCGCAACGCCTGCATGTTTTTCGATTATCGCCTGCGACGGCAACAGCCACAGGCACGCACTTTTTCGCAGGCACTCTAGAAATATTGATTTGGACTACAAAGTGTTTAGAGGCGGGCTACTGCCCGCCAACATGAGTCCGTTTAGAAGCCGCACTTGTGCGGCTGATCCTCTCGGCGGACAAGTCCGCCGTCTAAACATCGACAAAGGGGATAAGGGGCGAGCGGTAGCCCGCCTCTAAACCAGACAAGCGGTCATGAAAACTATCACTGTCGTCGGCGCAGGATTTTCCGGGCTGACGACTGCTTATCTCCTCACGAAAGCAGGCCGCGAGGTCCGCATCGTTGAGAAGACCGCGCGCGCCGGCGGGTTGATTCGTACCACTCGCACCGAATACGGTCTGGTCGAAACCGCCGCCAATGGCATGCTGAACTCGGCGCGCCTGGAAGTGATGTCTGATGACATCGGCGTGCCGCTCTTGCCGACGCGTGCTGACGGCCGAAAGCGATTCATCTATCGCGGCAGGCCACGACAGTTGCCCCTGAGCCTGGCGGAAGCGCTGCGGATTCCGGTTGGATTGATCGCCAACGCTGCGAACCTTCGGCCGCAACCGTTCGAGACGATTGCCGTTTGGGGCGCGCGCGTGCCTGGCAAAGGCGCCACTGAGTTTTTATTGGGTCCAGCATTAGGCGGAATTTACGCAGGCGATCCGAACCGTTTGAGCGCCAGCTTGATTTTCGGTCGCGCTAACCTGCCAGAACATTTGAAAACGTATCGTCCGCAGAAGGCCAGGGTGCGGGGCACAGTCGCGCCGCCAAACGGAATGCAGCAATTGATCGATGGCCTCGTCGATTACCTGCGCGACAAAAGGGTGCCCATCAATTTCTCGGAAGCTCTCGCTTCGAACGGTAATGACCCCACTGTGGTTTGTCTTTCGGCAAGTGCGGCGGCAGAGTACCTCGCGAATGCATCGCCCGACCTTTCGCAAGAGATCGCTCGAGTCGAAATGCTTTCGCTTTTAACGGCGACCTGCTTCTTCGACAAGGACGCAGCTACGCTGAGAGGTTTTGGTTGTCTATTCCCTCACGACCAGGGTTTTCGCGCTCGCGGGGTTCTCTTCAACGATTGCATCTTCGAAGGCCGTGGCCCGGCGCACAGCGAGACCTGGATCTTTGGCGGGGCGCTGGACCGTGATGTACTGAATCTTGACGACGAGGAGATAACCAGAACGATCCTTGCGGATCGCGCCCGGTTCTATCGGCAGCAGGACCGTCCGCTGGTGGTTCACCTCAAGCGCTGGCCAAACGCTCTGCCGCATTATTCAATTGATTTGGAAAGGAGGCTTGTGAAGCTCCCCCCGCCTCCGCCAAATATCGCGCTGGTAGGCAACTATCTTGGCCGCATTGGCCTGGCAAAGATCTTCGAGCGCGCGGCATTCGTCGTCGATAACATCGTTAAGAAGTGGGACTAGAAGTCTGTCGGAGAACGGTTCTCGGTGCGAACTCTGTGGTCCTCTGTGTCTCTGGGTTGGGATTGCTTAGGAAAACCCTCACCACAAAGTCACAGAAATCACATAGAGAACCACAGAGTTCTTTTCTCCGACGACGCGTAGACCTGCTAAATTTTGTGAAATCTACGCAGACAGCGCAGACCTCCTATTGACACGCCGAATCCGCGTTAACTAAACTCCTGCCGTCTGAGGTATCCCGATGACGCTGGTCAAACTCATAGTCATCACCGTCCTGATCATCATCAGCATCCTGCTATTCGGCCGTTTTCTCTTTTAGCGGGCTGCGGATGTCACTTCTCAGGTCGCTCCAGCGAGTGTTTCCCTTCTGCGCTCGCGGCATCCATCTTATTTCCTGCTTAACCCTGTTTACCTGTTTCAGTGCGTCTGTCGCTCCGGTCGTCGCCCAGGATCAACCAGCCACTGACGATGAAGTCCTGCGGGTGACGACGGACCTGCTTCTCTTTCCCGCGCGCGTTCGCGACAAGAACGGAAAGCGGCCCAGCGGACTCGCTGAAAAAGATCTTTCTTTGAAAGATCCCGATGCAGTCACCAGCGGCCTGTACTTTTCAGCGGGAGTAGATCGAGTCGCAATGGTGTTCGCCCTGGATCAATCGGGGAGTCTGCGCGACGTGATCAGCGAACAACGTGACGCGGCCATCGGTCTGTATCGGCGCTTTAGCACTCTTTCGAGCATTGCCGTTCTGCACTTTTCTCACCGGCCCACGATCGTCGCGCCATTTGTTCGCGATGTTAGTTCGGCGCTGGGTGCGTTCGACCTTCGGGCGCATGAGAATCAACCAACCGCAATCTTCGACGCGGCCGCCCAGGCCGTCGAAATGTTTAGCACGTTGCCGCGCATCCGCAGCGAGCGGCGGATCGTAATTCTTATCAGCGACGGTTTAGACAATTTCAGCCAAGCAAAACCTGATTCAGTAATCAATGCCGCGCGCAGAGACCGCGTTTCGTTTTACATCATTCATCTGCCGCTCTTTGAGCCCCGCGACGGACGGCTGGCTGCACGGCGGGCGGCCGGCGGTTTTCGCGACCTCGCGGAGAAGACCGGAGGGAAGTATTTTCTCGCTCATAACTCGCCTTTGGCTCCGCGCGCAACCGTCGATCTGACGCCTATTTTTGAAGCCATCGAAGCGGATTTGAGAAGCCAATATCTGATCGGATTTTACTTGAACGAGAAAGCAAACGACGGACGGCGACACAATTTCTCTCTGAGCCTTCCGCCGGGATTCGAGTATCAAATCCCTCCACGCGGCTATTCGCGAACCCAGAAGTTTGTCGTCGAGCGCCCGCGAGAAGCGCTGAAGCCGCGTAGCTGACTTGCGATGTTCCGACCCTTAAGTGAAGATATCGCTTCTTTTCAAACTCTACCATGACTGAAAAAACCGACGCCGGCTTGCGCAAGATTCGTCGTGCGCTGATTAGTGTTTCCGACAAGACAGGAATTGTGGATTTCGCGCAGGCGCTGAAAAGTTTCGGCGTTGAGATTCTCAGCACCGGCGGCACTGCGAAAGCCTTGCGTGAAGCGGGCATCGATGTAATCGACGTCGCCGACATCACCGGCTTTCCCGAGATGATGGACGGGCGAGTCAAGACGCTGCATCCGAAGATACACGGGGCGCTTCTCGGCATCCGCGACAATCTGGAGCACGTGGCGGCGATGGAACAGCACGGCATCGGGCCGATCGACATGGTCGTCATCAATCTCTATCCCTTCGAACAGACCGTCGCCCGCGAAGACATCACTCTCGCCGAAGCCATCGAGCAGATCGACATCGGGGGGCCGGCTTTGATTCGTTCGGCGGCGAAGAACTACCACAACGTCGCGGCGGTGACTTCGCCAGAGCACTATCGCCAGATCCGGACGGAATTGATTCTGGACGAAGGGGCGTTAACGCTCGCGACACGCGAAGCACTGGCTCGGCTCGCATTCATGCGCACGGCCTTCTACGACTCGGCGATTTTTCCGTATCTCAGTGAGAATCTCGAAGGAGCTAAGAGCTCGCAGATGTTTCCGCCGGTTCCGGAAATCCTCGACAAGATGTCGACGTACATGAACTTGTTCTCGAGCACCATGAAGTCGCTGCACGGGGATCAATTCGAAGCGGCCGAGGATGAACCCCGAACCGTCGGGGCTGAACATCAACAGCTTTCGCTCAACAAGATTTCTGATTTGCGCTATGGCGAAAATCCGCATCAGGCCGCGGCCTTGTACGAGCTGGACGTTCGCGGCGCTTCGGTGGAGCCGGACGGCGTGGCCGCCGCCGAATGGCTCGGCGGTAAGGAAATGTCCTTCAACAATTACGTCGACGCAGATGCGGCGTGGCAGCTCGTGTGTGATTTTGAAGATACGGCGTGCGCAATTATCAAGCATACGAATCCCGCAGGCGCCGCGACTGGCGTAGCCGCTGAAGAAGCCTATCGGCGCGCGCTCGCCTGCGACCCGGTTTCAGCATTTGGAGGAATCGTCGCTTTCAATCGCACCGTTGACGTAGCTGCCGCTAAGGCGGTCGTCGAGATCTTCGTTGAAGTAGTCATTGCCCCGGGTTTCGAGGACGCCGCGCTGGAAGTGTTGATGGCGAAAAAGAATCTGCGTGTGCTGCGTGCCGGCGCCGCCAAAACCTCCGAAGGCGTCGAGTACAAACAGATCTCCGGTGGCATACTGGTGCAAACACGCGACACGCATCGATTGACGCGTGAAGGTTTGAAGATTGTCACGAAGCGCGCGCCATCCGACAAAGAGATCGACGATCTCCTGTTCGCGTGGACAGTCGGTAAACACACCAAGTCGAACGCGATCGTCTACGCCCGCGACAAGCAAACCGTCGGCGTCGGCGCCGGCCAGATGTCACGCGTTGACTCGGTGAAAATCGGAGCGATGCGGGCTCAACTGCCTATTGCGGGATCAGTGGTGGCCTCGGACGCTTTCTTTCCCTTTCGTGACGGTATCGACGAAGCCGCAAAGCACGGCATCACGGCGGTGATCCAGCCCGGCGGCTCAGTGCGTGACGAAGAGGTGATCGCCGCGGCGAACGAACACAATGTGGCGATGGTGTTCACCGGGATTCGGCACTTTAAGCATTAACCTAGCCCAGGGTTACGCTCGCTTCGCTCGCTCACCCTGGGCTAAACTCTTCCGCCTGCTCCACAGGCTCAGTTATCTAATTCTGGAGGAAGCGTCATGAAGCTGCTGACCAGTTTTGCTTTGCTCGTCCTGACTCTCGGTACTACCGCCCTAGCTCAAGATCAAAAGAAAGACCCGTGCGCCGAGGCGCAAACTCAACTGGAAATGAACATGTGCTGGGGCAATCAATACAAAGCGGCGGACACGCAGCTTAACGCCGTGTATCGCGAGTTCGCTTCCAAGCTGAGTCCGGAAGAGACCGCGCAGCTCAAAGCCGCGCAACTTGCCTGGCTGAAATTTCGCGACGCCAACTGCGAGTTTGTGGCGGACATTTACAAAGGCGGAACCATACGGCCAATGATGGCCGGAATGTGTCTGGCGCATGTGACTAGTGCACGAACGAGCGAACTCAAAGCTCAAATGAAAGAACGGGAAGACCCATAGATCGATCATGCTAGAAAATAAGAACGGGTTTTTACTGTTGGTCAATGATTGAGCACTCAGACTTGTTAAAGATAGCCGAAGAACGGCTGAAGGACGCCGAAGCTCTCTTGGCAGCTGGGCGCTATGATGGAGCGATTTATTTAGGCGGATACGTGGTTGAGCTTGCCCTAAAAAGACGTATATGTGTGACGCTTAAGTGGAAGGGTTTTCCTCAAACGCGGAGCGAATTCCAACCCTATCTGAGCTTTAAGACTCACGACCTAGATGTGCTGCTATCGCTTTCCGGAGCAGAAGACAAAATCAAGGGCCAGTTTCTAACCGAATGGTCCGCTGTGGCGACTTGGGATCCCGAAGCACGCTATAATCCAATTGGCGCTGCCGACAAGGACGACGCTGAGCTTCTCGTTGAATCGGCGAGAAAACTGCTAGCTGCACTATGAAAGACCTTTTGCCCAAATTCATCGAGCTTGAGCGAACTCTCTCCGAGGAAAAGGGGGGCTTTTCGGTCTTTGCGCTCTTTCTGAGGGAGGATGCTGTAGAGAAGTGGGATCTTGTCGTTGCCGCTCCTTGGATCGAAGCTAATCGGAAGGAAGCTTTGTCGGTCATAACCAAAAAGATCCAAAAGAGCTTCACTGAGAAGGAACTTTTCGGTTTATCGCGCGTCGTACTCGTCGAGCTGAGCAACCCTTCGGTCGAAGCGATAAATCAAGCCATCGCTATACAACATGGTCAAGCCGAGGTTCGTAATAGCAACTTCTTCGGTTTGCACATTAAGCATGCATATGTCATTACCTCGCAACGACGAATGGTAAACGAACCCGTGCCGGCATAGCTCGATAGGAGGCTGGTATTCGGCCCAGACAAATCTGCATCGTCGTGTAAGCACCTCCATAATCTGGATTCGGTACAATGCTTGAAAACAAAAACGGAATCATCTTTGGCGTCGCGAATAAGCGCTCGATCGCTTGGGCGACGGCGCAGGCGCTGCACGAAGCCGGCGCCAAGCTCGCGTTCGCCTATCAAGGCGAGCGGCTAAAAGACAACGTTGAGAGTCTGACCAAAGCCGAGATGCCTGACGCGCCCCTGTTTTCATGCGATGTAACCAGGCAGGAAGAAATTGATGCGACATTTCAAAGTCTCGGCGAGGAATTTGGGCGGCTCGATTTTGTGATCCATAGCATCGCCTTTGCGCCGCGCGAAGCGCTGGAAGGCGAATTCATGAAGGTAGATCGCGACGGCTTTCTGACGGCCATGGAGATCAGTGCGTACTCGCTGACGCAGCTCGCTCGTGCGGCGGCGCCATTGATGACCGACGGTGGGAGCATCGTGACGATGAGCTTTCACGGCGCGGAAAAGGTTTATCAAGGCTACAACGTGATGGGCGTGGCGAAAGCGGCGTTGGAAGCAAGCGTACGCTATCTTGCTAGCGACCTCGGGCCCAGGAACATTCGCGTTAATGCGGTGAGTGCCGGACCGATTCAAACACTGTCGGCGCGTGGCGTCGCGGGTCTCAGCACAATGTTGAAACACCACGCGGAGCGTGCGCCGATGAAGCGCAACGTCGAAGTTCGCGAAGTCGGCAACACGGCGCTGTTCCTTTGCAGCCCGCTATCCTCGGGCATCACCGGGGAAACAATTTACGTCGATTGTGGCTACAACATCATGGGACTGTAAGTAGCGCAAGTTGCTAACTTGCGCTGGTCCGCAAGATAACATCTTGCGCTACAGCAATGGCAAACGACGACTACAGAGATATTCCGGGCGGCACTCATGACGAGCGTCTGCTCGAGACGCCGCGGCCGGACGAGTTCCTGCATACGGACACCTGGCGCGTCTTCCGCATCATGGGCGAGTTCGTTCAGGGCTTCGAAGACCTGGCGCCGATTACGAACGGCGTTTCGATTTTCGGGTCGGCGCGCACGTCGCGCGACGATCCCGCCTACGCCGCGGCCCAGGAAACTGCTGCTCTTTTCGTGCGCGCGGGGTTTGCAGTAATCACGGGTGGTGGGCCCGGTATCATGGAAGCGGCCAACAAGGGCGCCCTCGAAGCCGGCGGCACCTCGGTGGGGTGTAACATCGAACTGCCTCACGAACAGAAGTCGAACGACTACCTCACGCTGTCCCTTAAATTCAAATACTTCTTTGTCCGCAAGATGATGTTCGTGAAGTACAGCGACGCGTTCGTCATCTTCCCCGGCGGGTTCGGTACACTCGACGAGTTGTTCGAAGCGCTAACGCTGATTCAAACACGTAAGATTCACCGCTTTCCGGTCGTGCTTTACGGCTCAGAATATTGGCGACCGATGTTGGATTGGTTGAAAGGCCCGATGTTGAGCGAGCGAAAAATCGTGGATGAAGACTTTCGGCGTCTGCACGTCACCGATTCCCCGGAACAGATTGTGAAGATCGTTTCGGATAGTAAAAGCGCGCTCGAAAAGATTTCGTAGGTACGCACGCCTCACGCGTGCTGAGCATGCCGGAGGCAAGCGTGCCAACGTTAGCCGCCTACATTGTCGGCCAGCCAGGCGCGATATGGTCCTGAAACGTGGGCCATCTTGACGGCGACGATCTCCGGCGTGTCGTAGCTGTGAATCTCGCGCACCGCCCTTTCTAAATCATCGAACTGGGCGGCAGTTGTCTTAGCGAGCAGCAAGATCTCTGTTTCGCGTTGCACTTCACCATTCCAGCGATAGACCGATTCAATTTCCGGAAGGATTTGTACACAAGCCGCAAGTTGCCGTTCTACCAGCTCACTCGCGATGTGTCGCGCTTCGTCAGCGTTCCCCGAGGTCATGAAAACGACAATAGCGTCGCTCATTCTGCTTCAGTTTCTGCCTCGCCTTCAGCGGCGGGTCCGGTGAGAGGCGAGGTATCTTCGCCAAAGAACGAAGCGTAAAGCTCCTTGGCCCGATCGAGATCCCGCTCATCGACCAGCACCGCCGCGCCCGGCGACACGGCAGAAAACACCGGAGAGAACGCATCGTTAGTGGATTGCATGACTGACCGAACGCCGTTTTGCCGCAGGATGTCGTTGATCATTTCGGCTTCGACGGAGGACGACAAAGTGTGCAGTGTGACAAAGTTCGCTTCACTGTCGTCGCCGGCGTTGACCTGTGTCGCTACCAGGTCCGCACCGTCTTCAGGACATTTCGTAATTCCAGGTTGATATTCAGCTTCACAAATAGGACAGAACATAGTTCTCCGTTCTTAGGCGATTTCGTATACGTGTTCCGATTTTACCGACGCGCCAAGCAACTGTTCCAGTCGCCACCAAACGCTGTCTGGCGTCATGGCTTCGAAACACGCCGGTTTAAACGCGCTCTTCGTAAACGAACAGTCGGTATCGTGACAGTTAACGCATTCGAATTCTGACGTAATCTGAATCTGGTTCTTTCCAATGGTGCCGCACATCTTTGGATCGGTTGCGCCGTACAGAGTCACAGAAGGCACACCCAGTGCCGCTGCGATGTGACTGAGTCCCGTGTCGAGCCCGACAGTCGCGCTTGCGCGACTGATGATTGAGGCCTTATCGGATATAGAAAGCTTCGGCAGCACTGTCACATTGGCGACACCCGCCGCGATTTTCTGGGAGCGTTCACATTCCGCTTCACTGCCCCAGGGTAACACTACGGAAAGTCCAGCGACCGTGGCCCGCTCAGCCAGTTCCCGCCAATACTGCTCCGGCCAATTCTTCGAGGTCCAACTGGTACTATGAATGAAAACAACGTAAGGCTTATGTGTTTGCAGCGCCGGCGATGGCAGACGCTCGCGCGCAATGCCGTAGTCAATCAAACCTACATCGTACGAGTACGATAGCGCCTGCGCTAAGAGCCGGCGCATGCGCGCCGTCGAGTGCTCGCCTTGCGCCACCGCGAATTTATTTCGATAGATCAAATGCGCGCCCCACTCGCGCGCCGAGGCGCCATCGTAGCCGTAACGAGGACCTCGCGCTTGGCGCGCAACGAAGGCGCTCTTGAACTCGCCCTGGAGATCGACGATGGCGTCGTACTTGGCGCCTCGAATGTTCTTCAGGAAACTCTTGATGTCACCGCGTTCCGCTGCTGCAAGGCCGCGCCGCCAGCGGCGAAGTGCCACCGGAAAAACGTTTTCGACATGCGAGTGCCAGGCGGGAATGTCTGCGAACGCCTCGTCTACCGCCCAGTCGAATTTGATGGTCGCATTCGCGCGCGCGGCATCGGTGAGTGCCGGCAGCGTGTGCACCACGTCCCCCATCGATGAAAGCCTGACGATCAGAACACGCATTGTGGGAAGGATACCGGAAAAGTCTAGCGGCGGCACTTTTGCCGCCCACCTCTGAGCTCGTTTAGAGGCGGCACTGTGCCGCCATACTGCCGGACAAGTCCGGCATCTAAACGGAGCAAAGAGTTTAATTAGCCTACAGCCTGCACTGCTCGCTCGAATGGAATCTCTTCGAAATGGGTGAAGCGCTTGAACTCGCTGAATCTCTGATTAATCTCTTCCTGGGTCAGACGCTGCACGCGCTCGGTGCCGAACTCTTCAACATTAAATGAAGCCATCACCGATCCAAATATCATTGCGCGGCGCAACGCTGCTTCATCAAGTGTTTCCTGGCTTGCCAAATAGCCCATCAGACCGCCCGCGAAAGTATCACCGGCTCCGGTCGGATCGAAGACAGCCTCGAGCGGGTACGCCGGAATCGCGAAGTACTCATCTTTCGTAAACATTGCCGCCCCGTACTCGCCGCGCTTCACGATCAGCGTTTTTGGTCCCCAGGAAAGAATTTTACGGGCGGCTTTGATCAGATTTGGCTCTTCAGTAAGTTGACGCGCCTCGGCATCGTTCACAATCAACAAGTCAACGACCTCGATTGCCTTCTGCAAGCTTTCGCGCGTTGTGTCGATCCAAAGATTCATCGTATCGAGCGCGACCAGTTCGGCGCTTGGCACCTGCTCGCGTACGTCGCGCTGCAAATCAGGTTGAATGTTGCCAAGAAAAACCAGTCGCGAACTCTTCGAACCGTCCGACAGTTTCGGTTGAAAGCCGGCGAAAACATTCAAGTGCGTATCGAGCGTGTGCGCGACGTTCAGGTCGTATTCATATCGCCCGAACCAGCGAAAGGTCTGACCACCAGGAATGACTTCCAAATCAGTGGTGTCAACGCGGCGGTTTTCAAATACAGCGCGCTCTTCAGCGCCAAAATCGCCGCCCACCACGGCGACGACGCGCACGTTAGTGAAGAAGCTGGCGGAGATCGAAAAGTGCGAGGCAGACCCGCCCAGCATCTTTTCGCGCTTACCGAAAGGTGTTTCGACTGAATCAAATGCGACGGAACCAACGACAAGAAGAGACATAGATGAAATTTCGACTTGCGAATTTTAAATTTGAAATTAAAACTTAGGTCTTAGGTCTTAGGTCTTAGGTCTTAGGTCTTAAATCTTAAATCTTAAATTGAGTGTTTTGACCCACCCGCTAACGCAGGTGGTACTGACCTCACTGCCCACTGCTTACTGCTCCCTGCTCTCTGCTTACTACTCCCTGCTTACTGCTCCCTGCCCACTGCCTACCGCTTACTGCTCACAGCCTTCATTCCACCGAGCGTGCGAAGCGCACCTTCGGCCTGGCCGCGAAAACTGCTTTCAGGGTAGCTGTTGACGAGTTGAGTAAAGAAACCGCGAGCCAACTCGCGAAACTGTTCGGCAGTCAGCGTCTTCTTCGTCTCGCCCTCGTGTATCACGTACAGCGACGACTTTTGTTTGCCTTTGCCTTCGGCGAGATTCAGGCTGCTCTGCCCGGCCATGTAAAGCGCCTCGTCAATGCGCGAGAACGCCGGATTGGCCGCGATAATTTCCTCACTCCGTTGCAGGGCAGCCACGTATGCTTTACGCGTTTTGAAGTAGTGGCGCGCCACCTCAAGGTTATGCCGCGAATCCTTTTCCAACTCAGCGTCGCGCTGAATCTGCGGCTGCTGTTTCGCGCCACTCTGGGCTTTCACGGTCAAAGGAGTGGCGATCAAAACCAGGGCGGCAACGATTATGAAAATCTTCATGCTGTACTCCAAACCTGAAACTCGAAACCTAAGTCCGGTACTTCCCAATGATGGCTGCGAGCTTGCGAACGGTTGCTTCCGGCCAAAGGGTCGGTGCGGTAAATATTGCGTTCTTCAGCGCCGAGCCGCATTTGCAGTCACGCGGCCGGCCGGCGAGAGCTTTGACCGCGCCCTTAATGATTAACTGAGCATTCCGCACGTTCTGATTCAGGTAATCGATCACCGTTTCGACCGTCACTGCGTCATGGCCCGGATGCCAGCAATCGTAATCGGTCACCAAAGCCAGCGTCGCGTAACAAATCTCGGCTTCGCGGGCCAGCTTCGCCTCCTGCAAATTCGTCATACCAATGACATCCATGCCCCACGAACGATACACGGTCGATTCGGCGACTGTCGAAAACGCCGGGCCTTCCATGCAAATGTAAGTCCCGCCGCGATGCGCGCTGACGTTGACGGTCTTGCAGGACTCCTCCAGTAGGTCCCCGACCTCCGAACAGACCGGATGTGCAAATGTGATATGGGCGACGATTCCTTCTCCAAAGAAGGTCGATTCCTGGACTCGGCCGCGCGTGCGATCGAAAAACTGATCGGGAATGACCATGTCGAGCGGCGCATACTTCTCCTGCAACGATCCCACGGCGGAAGCTGACAAAATTCGCTCGACGCCAAGCAGCTTCATCCCGTAGATGTTCGCACGGAAGGGAACTTCCGTCGGCGTGAAGCGGTGGCCAACTCCATGCCTGGGAAGGAAAGCCACGCGCTCGCCTTCCAACGTCCCGAGGATGAATTTGTCGGATGGATTCCCAAACGGCGTCTGGACTTCCATCTCTTCCACGTCCGTCAATTCCGGCATCTGATAGAGGCCGCTGCCGCCAATGATTCCGATCTTTGCTGCTGTCATTGTAAAGGTGGCTAGGCGGGCAACGCCCGCCTCTAAACCGGCTCTGCTCGGAACTTCCCTTCGTCTTCGACAATTCGCGCCAACGGCTGCTCAGGATCGTGATAGAACAAGCACGTCCATCCTTCACGCGCCGCCTGGGGCAACAGACGCTTCTTCGCTTCGACGGTCTCGACCGGATAAAGGTCGTATCCCATTACCCAGGCAAACGGCACGTGCGCGCGCATGGGCACGAGATCGGCGAATCCGAACATCGTTCGACCGTTCTGTTGTAAGCGCCAACACTGCATCGAACGATTGTGGCCGGGCTGCGTCTCCATTGTGAGTCCGGGAACAACTTCATACTGCGACGGCTTCAATTCCAGTTGCCCGCTTTCTTTCAGTGGCCGCCAGTTGGCCGGAAAATAGCTCGCTTTGTCGCGGTCAGTCGGTGATTCTGCGTGCTCGTACTCAGCCTTCGAAACGAAGTAGCGCGCGTTCGGAAACTGTGCGCGTACGCTTCCTGAATCATCGATCGCTGTATTGCCGCCCGCGTGATCGAAGTGCAGATGCGTATTAACAACGATTGTTACTTCTTCCGGCGAGACTTCCGCGATGGCCTGCACTGATTCAGCCAAACTTCGCCTCCGCTCAATCCCGTACATGGCGCGATGCTTTTCAGACCATTTGTCGCCAATGCCGGTTTCGATCAGCACCCGCTCTTTCCCAGTGTCGATGAATACGCAGTTCATATTCATCCGAATGCGGTTCTGTTCGTCGGGGGGACAGAACTTCGACCACAGGTTGCGGGGCACGACGCCGAACATCGCACCACCGTCCAGTCGAAACTCACTGTCCGGCACAATTTCGACGCGATAATCGACAAACTTCATGGGTGTTGGGTGCAGGGTGTTGGATTGGTTTGGAGACGAGCCGCCTGGCACCACCGCGTGCCGGAAAGACTTCCCTCTTCTCTTCGCTTTGCTTTTGGTGCTCGTCTTCTAATAACGCTCGAACTAAACCTACACCCGACTCCCTACACCCTGCCCTCACTTTCTTGCGGGTGAGCTCTTGCCCTTCGGCGCAGGTGTCGCAGCCGGTGGAGCTTGCGGCTCAAATGGCAACCCCTGCGGCATCTGCTGCTGAGGCATTTGCACGGCAAAGTTTTCCGCGATTGTGATGTGGCCGCTCTGGCGCTTCACGATTTCCTCGATCAGTTTCTTCTCTTTCTCCTGTGCGACTTCTTGTGACGCGCGCTCGGGGTCGCCGGTGCGCCGGCCCTCATTCTTGATGATGTGGAAACCGAATTGTGATTCGACGATTTCGCTTGTCTGGCCAGGCTGAAGCGCGAACGCGGCGTTCTCGAATTCCGGCACCATTCGTCCTTTGCCAAACCAGCCTAAGTCGCCGCCATTCTGCTTGCTGCCATCGTCCGAATACTCTTTTGCCAGGTTCTCGAAATTCTCGCCGGCTTTAACGCGCTTTAAAACCTCTTCCGCTTTCGCGCGCGCCGCCGGCTTGTCCAGGCCGCCCTGCTCTGTCGGCGTCTCGGCCGACTTGGTGGCTATCAGAATATGGCGCGCGTGCACCTGCTCATCCGGGTGCGCCTTTACGTACGCGTCGATTTCAGCCTGCGACGGCTTGGCCGCTTTCACCAGCACTTCTTCTTCATACATTGACGCCAACAGCCGCGCCTGCTGAAGCATGAGCTGCAACTGCGTCTTCCGTTGCTGATCCAGGCCGGCCGCGACTCCGCGGCGCTCTCCGATCAAGACCTGGCCCAGCTGGGTCCGGATTTCGTTCATCTGCTCCGGCGAAATCTCCTGCCCGGCCATCATCGGATTGCGGGCGCGCGCATCGGCGATGAACTGTTTGAGACGCTCTTCCTGGCCGGGCTCTTTGAAGAATGCTTCGATCTCAGCCTGCGTGATGCCCTGCCCCTGTCCCTGCTCTTTCGCCTGAATCTGAGAAATGATGAAGGCGCGCATGAGTTCTAGTTGGCGCTTCACGTCCGGCCGGTTGGTGAAACCTTTCGCCCGGGCTTCTTCGGCCACCGCCAGCAACTCGCGCACGTTCTTCACAAAGTCTTTCCGCGCGGTCTCGTCGGATGCCAGACGCATGCGAACCTGCGGCGCCTGATCGGTCGCGATTAGGGACATGTCATCGGCGCTCAGATTGATGGCTGCTGCATGACTGGCTTTAACCTGCCAAACAATCAGGCCGACCGAAAACAGAATGCCGACACCAGCGGCAATCCAGGCTTTAGTAGTTGAATTCAAGACAAGACTTCCTTTCAAAACCAATAAATTGGTGATTTACGACTGCGGATCCTGTACCAGTTCCAGCAAAACGCCGCCCGTGGATGATGGATGAATGAAGGCTACAAGGCAACCGCCCGCGCCGACCCGCGGCACTTCGTCGATTAATTTTGCCCCCTTGGTTTTCAAGTCCGCCAGAGTCGCTTGAATATCTTCGACGCTCACGGCGACATGATGGATGCCGCCGCCGCGTTTTTCGAGAAATTTTGATATCGGTGAGTCCGTAGACATGGGCTCCAGCAACTCAAACCGCGATTCTCCGACGGGCAGCATGCAGACGCGGACTTTTTGTCCCGCCACTTCCTCGGTATGGTCGGCACGCAAACCAAGCAAGTCTCGCCAGACGTCCGAGGCGTCATCAATTCCGCTAGTGGCGATGCCGATGTGATGAATCTTCATGAAGATGGTCAGTTGTCGGTAGTCAGTTGTTCGTTGTTCGTTGTTCGTTGTTCGTTGCTGGCTATTCCCCCAACAACCAAGCCAACGACTGACTACTGACTATTGAATACTGACATTCCCCATCAGTTCCTCGACCGCCGAATACGGATCGCGTTGCTTTGACGCCACTTCCGCAGCCAGCCGTTCAAGCCTGTCAGCGGCGCCGTTTCCAGCCAGCGCCTCATTCACAAGTTGCTCACGCAACAGCTCAAGAATCCGCCAGCGCGCAACGGCGAGGCGACCCTCGCTGGTTTCCGGACGAGACTGCTGAAACTCGCGACATTGTTTAATCGCCGAAGCAAGTTCTTCGATGCCTTTGTTTTCCGTCGCGACGGTTTTGACGATAGTCGGTTGCCAGGCGTCTTCTCGAACGGCCAACGAAAGCAAACCCTGCAACTCTTTTTCCGCGCGCATAATGCCTTCGCGGTCAGCTTTGTTCAGCACCAGAACGTCGCCGATTTCCATGATGCCGGCCTTCAATGCCTGCACGTCGTCGCCCATGCCGGGAACCAGGACTACTACGCAAACGTCGGCCGTCTTTATGATTTCAACTTCGTCCTGCCCGACACCGACCGTTTCGACAAGAACCTTTTGATAGCCGGCAGCATCTAGAATGGCGACGGCATCCACCGTCCCGCGGGCCAACCCCCCGAGATTTCCGCGCGTCGCCATGGATCGAATGAAAACGTTTTTGTCGAGTGCCAACGTCTGCATCCGAATGCGATCGCCGAGAATCGCCCCGCCGGAAAACGGACTCGACGGATCGACAGCGATGATGCCGACACGCTCGCCCTGCTTCCGATAGTAAGCGGCTAACTTGTCAACGATCGTTGACTTTCCTGCGCCCGGCGCGCCCGTAATCCCAATTACGAGTGCTTTGCCCGACCGCGCGAAAACATCTTTCATCAATTCCGATGCTGATGCGGCGCCGTCTTCTACCCGCGAGATCGCGCGCGCGACCGCCGTCAGATCTCCCGAGATAATTCGATCAATGAAAGACTGATCCGTCAAAATCGTTTCTGCCACGTTTAGAGTCGGGACTTGTCCTCGTCAATCCCATATTGACCGTTTAGAGTCGGGACTTGTTCCGACCTATGCCGGCACAAGTGCCGGCTCTAAACGTAAAGCGCGATGAACGCAAAGTCCGACTTAGGTCCCCTTCAGAATCTCGCGCGCGATGATCATCCGTTGAATCTCTGACGTGCCTTCACCGATCGTGCAGAGCTTCGAATCGCGCCAGTACTTCTCCGCCGGATAGTCCTTCGTGTAGCCATAGCCGCCGTGGATCTGAATCGCCTCTTCGCAAACACGAACGCTGATTTCCGACGAGAACAGCTTGGCCATCGACGACTCTCTGGTGGTTCTCTTCCCCTGATCTTTCATCCACGCAGCGCGATACATCAACAGCCGCGCGGCGTCAATTTGCGTGGCCATGTCCGCAAGCTTGAACTGAATTGCCTGAAACTCTCGAATCGGTTTGCCGAATTGCTGCCGCTCGCCCGAATAGCGCCGCGCCGATTCGTACGCGCCTTGAGCAATACCCACGGCGAGGGCCGCAATCGAAATGCGTCCTCCATCGAGAATCTCCATCGCGTTCACAAAGCCCATGCCTTCTTCGCCGATGCGATTGTCATCCGGGACAAAACAATCTTCGAATACCACGCTCGCTGTTTCTGAAGCGCGCAACCCGAGCTTGTTCTCTTTCTTTGAAGGCGAGAAGCCCTTCATTCCCTCTTCAAAAATGAATCCGGTAATGCCCCTGCTGCGCTTCGCGCGATCGCTCGACGCGAACGCCACGCACGTATTCCCGTGAATGGCATGCGTGATGAAGTTCTTTGCCCCGTTAATTAACCAACCTCCGTCCTGCCGAACAGCAGTCGTGCGCGTCCCTGACGCATCCGACCCGGCGCCGGGTTCCGTCAATCCCCACGCGCCAATGTGTTCACCACTCGCGAGCGGCACCAGATACTTCTGTTTCTGCGCTTCAGTGCCATACTGAAAGATGTGATTCGAACAAAGCGACGTGTGCGCGGCGACGGAAATTCCAACCGAGCCATCAACCCGCGACAATTCCTCGATCACCGTCGCGTATTCAACGTATCCGAGGCCCGTGCCGCCGTACTCTTCCGGAAAAAGCACGCCGAGCAACCCCAATTCGGCTAACTTCGGTTGCAGTTCAATGGGAAAGTGCTGGGCTTCATCCCACTCCATAACGTGCGGCGCGATCTCGCTCTCGGCGAACTCGCGCACGCTCATCTTCATTTGTTGTTGTTCTTCAGTAAGTTCGAATTCCATGATTACAGAACCGCGGCCGATAGGGAGCGGGTTACAGCCTCAACTCGAATTCATGATCCCGTCAAACCACCACCCCACGCCGGCTGCCCGCGTGGGGACCCCGGTCCGCTTCGGGTTCTGACACACTAGCCTTACACTCAAACGACAGGCCTAAGACGCCTGTCGCAGCTTTAATGCAACTGTGTATTGTAACCTAACGTGAAGAAACTCGCAGTCTGCGGCGTGGGCCTTTAGTTTGACGTGAAGGTTCGCGGAAGGGACGGTAGAACCTTTTGACTTCGACGGGTAAGAGGCGACGCCATTCACCCGGTCTCATCCTTGAATCACTCAGCGGGCCGATGCGCTCGCGTGACAGCTTCAACACCGAGTGTCCGATGGCGTCGAACATGCGGCGAATCTGCTGATTGCGACCTTCGTGCAGCGTCATTTCGAACCACGAGTTCACTCCCGTTTGCTCCAACGGAAGAATTTCAGCCGGGGCGGTACGAATGCCATCGTCGAGCCGCACGCCCCGTCGCAACCTTCCAATCGCGTTCTCGGTTGGAATTCCCTTAACCTTCACCCGGTACACCTTTGGGATGCCATTGCGCGCCGACGTCACATGATTTGTGAAGTCGCCATCGTTGGTCAGCAGAAGTAAACCTTCCGTATTGAAGTCGAGCCGTCCCACCGGATGCAGCCGCCCGAGCGACGCAGGAACCAGTTGCGTGACCAGCGGCCGGCCTTTCGGATCCGACAAGCTGCTCAAATAACCTTTCGGTTTGTTGAGCAGCACGTACACCTTCTCCTGCGGTTTTAGGAGCTGATTGATGAGGCGGCCGTTGACTTTAATGTGGTCGGTTTCGGGATTGGCTTTCGTGCCGAGTTCAGTGACGACCGCGCCGTTAACCGCAACTTTGCCGGCCTTGATTAGTTCTTCGGCGTGGCGGCGGGACGCAATGCCGGCGGCGGCAATTAATTTTTGCAGGCGCTCTTCCATCAGTTGCGACCATCATTCGTTCGCGGCGCCGGCGAGGTCCTGGAAATCTTCGATGCTCGGCAACTCTGACAGGTCTTTGAGACCGAACTGAATCAGAAACTCTTTCGAAGTGCCGTACATCATTGGCCGGCCGACGGTTTCTTTGCGGCCTTTTGCGACGATCAGGCGCTTGTCGAGCAGAGTTTTAATAGCCGAAGGCGACTGAACACCGCGAATTTCGAGAATCTCAGGCACTGTGACCGGCTGTTTGTAAGCAATCACGGCGAGCGTTTCCAGCGAGGCTAACGACAATTTCGCGCTGGGTTTTGACTTCAGATAAGCGCGGACATGTTCGTGATGTTCGGGCTGAGTCGAGATTTGCCAGCCGCCCGCGATTTCGCGCAATTGCAGCCCGCCGCTTCGGCTCGCATACTCTTCGGCCAGCGATTGAATAGCTTCTTCGATCGCCGGTTGCTCGACGCGCAGAACTCGCGCAATCATTTTTGCGTCGAGCGGTTCGTCGGCGACGAAGATCAAAGCCTCAGCGATCGACTTCAATTCCGTCGCTGAAATCTCGCGCGTGCCTTCGACCTCGTCAGCTTCGACGGGTTCGACCTCGATCTCGATCTCCACTGCTGCTTTCGCTTCACTCATAGCTACTTTAAGCCGGACTGACTGTGCGCGCGGTAATGTCGCCGAACGTTTCGCGCTGAACCAGGGAAATTTCGGCAAGGCGAACCAGTTCCAACACGGAGAGGAATGCAACAACCAGCTCGCGACGCGATTGCGCGCGCTCGAAGAACTTCAAGAGGTTCAGCTCGCCAGCCGATCGAACCATATTGCGGAGGCGGTCGATCATCTCGGCCATCGACACCTCCTCACGCTCAATCTCCATCATCACTTCTTCTTTGTGCCGCGCGAGAATCTTCTGAAACACCGTGAGCAGATCGAACAGCCCCACGGCAACTTCAGGATTGTTCTTGTCGGTCTCGATCTCCGCGCGCTTAAACACGGCCTGTTCGACGGTTGCGCGCGACCAAAGCATCTGTGCTGCCGATTTGAATTTCTCGTGCTCCAGAAGCCGATTAACGAGGTCCGCTCGCGGGTCGTCGATCTCTTCCTCTGCCGCGAGTGGATCGCGCGGCAGCAGCATGCGCGATTTCACCTCGATCAACTGGGCCGCCATCACCAGAAAGTCGCCGGCGATCGTGAGATCCAATTCCTGCATTAAGTTCAGATAACGCAGGTATTCATCCGTAATTCGCGCGATTGGAATGTCGTAGATGTTTACCTGTTCCTGGCGGATTAAATACAGCAGCAGGTCGAGCGGCCCTTCAAATTCACCGAGCGTAATTTTCAGTTGATCGTTTTCGCGGTCGGGAGCAATGGCCGGCGCCGCACCCGCGACACTGATGGTTGACGGAGTTTCCGGCGCGGACTTGTCGGCTGGCGCCGGGATGTTAGTTGATGAAGGCTCTTCCATTCGCTTTCTAATTCTCACCTGGTTTCAACCAGGTGCACTGGCGTCGCTTGAGGCTTCGAACCGTTGCAACGATTTCGTGGGCCGGAAAGGTCGAAACCATTGAAACTGTTAAATCCGCACGGCGGCGCTTTCTTTCACCCGGCTAAGCCGTGTGTGAATGAAGCTCTCATTGTCGCGCGCCGACGAGTCCCATGCTCCTCCTGGCTTCGGAGAGCGTCGTGCGCGCGATCTCCTGCGCGCGCGCTGCTCCCACTTCCAGAATCGCGTTCAGTTTACCATCATCGATCGCTTTCACGCGCTCTTGAATCGGCTTCAGGAATTCGATCGTGACGTCAGCCAGCTCCTGCTTCAAGCTTGCATAACCTTTGCCGCTAAATTGATCTTCGATTTCCGGATTACTCTTCCCCGTGAGCAGATGGTAAACCGTCAGCAGATTGTTGATGGCCGGCCGGCTTGCATCGAAACGAATCTCAGTGCCTGAGTCGGTGACCGCGCGTTTGAACTTGCGCTGCACCGCGTCATCAGAATCCAACAGCATGACACACCCGGCTTCGCTCTCCTCGTCCGACTTGGACATCTTCTTTGTCGGATCGGCGAGCGACATAATTCGCGCTCCGACCTTCGGGATAAACGGATCGGGGACGCGAAATGTCTCGCCATAATCGCGATTGAAACGAATGGCGAGGTCTCGCGTCAGCTCGAGGTGCTGCTTCTGGTCTTCCCCGACCGGAACCAGATCCGTCTGGTATAGCAGAATGTCCGCGGCCATCAGCACGGGGTAGTCAAACAATCCGACGCCGACATTTTCCTGCTGCTTTCGCGCCTTGTCCTTAAATTGCGTCATCCGCTCAAGTTCAGACATGCGCGTGACGCAGTTGAGCAACCAGGTGAGCTCCGCGTGCTCCGGCACATCAGATTGGACGAAGATGGTGGAAACGTCGGGATCGATCCCCACGGCCAGATAGATTCGGGCAAGGTCGCGCGTTTTTTCAACGAGAATCTTTGGATCCTGGGGCAGCGTAACGGCGTGGAGGTTTACGATGCAGAAAAAACTTTCGTACTCGTGCTGCAGCGCCACCCAATTGCGCAAGGCGCCGAGGTAATTCCCCAGATGAACGTTGCCGGTGGGTTGCGCGCCGCTGAAGATTCGTTTCATTGCTCTATGCGCCGATGAGCAGGATGCTCCTGGCAATTGGCATCACGACACCGAATATCACCGCGAAAACCCCGGTAAACATTGCGAAGATCAGCAACAGAAATCCAAACCGCTCAAGCGTCTCGAATGCCGAATCGAAACTGTCCGGCAAGATACTTTGGAGAATCTTGCTGCCATCGAGCGGCGGGATTGGAATGAGATTGAAAATGCCCAGCGCGACGTTAAGCGTGAAAAACGTCACCAAAAGTTTAAGCGCGCCTTCCGCGATTATGGATTCTGAGCCCGGGCCGATTCCCTCCTGAGACACTATGATTACGCCAGCCGCGCCGAGGATGCGAATAATCACGCCGACTACAATCGCGATTATGAAATTGCTGATCACGCCGGCGGCCGACACCCAGAAATTCGCCAGGCGCTTGTTGCGCCAACGCAAGGGATTCACCGGGGTCGGCTTGGCCCAACCTATCAGCGGCGCGCCGGTGAAATATGCAATGGCCGGAAAAAGAAGCGTGCCGATCGGATCGACGTGCGAGACCGGATTGAGGCTGATGCGGCCCTGCAAACGTGCTAGATCGTCGCCGAACCGGTTCGACATCCACGCGTGCGCCGACTCGTGAACCGACAGCGAGAAGATCAGCGCCACCATGAAAAGGAGAAATTGCCCGATAACGTTGCCGTCAATGTTTCCCATTGTTTAGACCAGGCGCTCCCCTCGGCTGAGGCGGGCGACGCCCGCCTCTAAACAAACTGAAATGCTGAAATTGAAGTTCTTCCGCGAAAGTAACATCACGGTGTTTCGCGCGTCAAAGCCAGATCCTAACTCCCGGGCAAAAGCCCCCGTATATCGCCGGACGAAACTCTTGAAGGATGACCTCCATGAATCAGAAGAAGCAGAATCTCTACCGGCAAACGTGTGTTAACATTCCGGCTAGTATCCGGCCTGTCTGCATCGCGAGAGGGTTGCTTATGAACGCCTTCTTTTCCCTACTCCTTATTGTCTTCTGTCTGCTCACCGCTCCGTGTGTCAGCACCGTCACCGCCAAGGATACGTGGACCAGCATCCGTTCAAAGAATTACCTGGTCATCGGAAACGCGAGAGAGGGCGACCTTCGCACAACCGCGGTTCAGCTCGAACGATTCCGCGATGTCTTTATCAAGCAGTTCAAAGGCGCGGCCTTGAACTCACCGGTCCCAACTACCGTTATTGTCTTTACGAGCGACAGTTCCTTTGGTCCGTATAAGCCCATGTTTAAGGGTCGGCGCGCCGATATCGCCGCCTATTTTCAGCCCGGTTTCGACTTGAACTACATCAGCCTCACGACCGAGCGTCGCCAATTCAACCCATATGAATTGATCTTCCACGAATCGGTACATCTACTCGTTGACAATAGCGTGCGCACTTCACCTGTCTGGTTCAATGAAGGACTGGCGGAATACTTCAGCACATTAGAATTCCCTCCAGAGAAGAGCGTGGGCGGTAAGGCAGTCATGTTTGGCAAACCGATTCTGCGTCACATCCTTAATCTACGGCGGAACAAACTGCTTCCGCTCGAAACGCTCTTCCGCGTAGATCGGGACTCTCCTCATTACAACGAGCGGGAAAAGAGCAGCATGTTTTACGCCCAGTCGTGGGCGCTGATCCACCATCTGATCCATGGGCAGGCAGGCCGACGTCAACCACAACTAGTGCGCTTCCTCGAACTGCTGGCCACGGGTACTCCGCTGGCACCAAGTTTTCAGAAGGCCTTCGAAAGCGACTACGCAGTCCTTGAGAAGGAGTTAAGGGAGTATGTGCGGCAGGATAAATACCAGGCCGCGGTACTTCCCTACCGCGAATCAGCTGACTCTGCCGTTGAGTTGAAGGGGGTGCCAATCACGGAAGCGCAGGCCCTTGCCTATTTGGGTGATCTGCTGCTGCATCACGAACGGGCCGACGCGGCGGAAAAACACCTGCTGCGGGCGCTGGCCCTTGAGCCGGACCTCTCGATGGCAAACGCGTCGCTGGGCTTGCTGCGCGCCAACCGGCGCGACTTTGCCGCTGCAAAAGAACTTTTGCGGCGCGCTATCAAGAGCGATCCACAGAATTACCTGGCTCAGTACTATTACGCTTACACCTTGAGCAGGGAGCCAATGGACGACGAACAAATGGTCTCCCGGTACGGGCCAGAAGAGGCTGCGCAAATGCAGGCCGCCCTAACAAAGGTTATTGAGACTTCCCCTGATTTTCCCGAGTCCTACCGGCTGTTGGCTTTCGTATATCTAATGACCAACACGCGACTCGATGAGGCAGTTACGCTACTGCAACGTGCCCTTGCTCTCTCTCCCGGGAGGCACGAGTTCGCTTATGTGCTCGCCCAGGTTTATTTACGACGGCAGGACTACAAAGCAGCGCGCGTAACACTCGAACAGATTATTGCAAACGGGCCTGACACGCAGATGCGCGCTCTGGCTCAGGACATGTTGGAGACGGTTACTTTGCGTGAGAAGTATCAACCGAAGCGGTAAGGCCGTCTGTGCTGCGAACATCACGGTGTTTCGCGCGTCAAAGCCCAATCCTGCGAAATCAATAGTCCGTCGATGCCAAGGGTCAAGCTGTAAACACTATCGTTCGTGGCGATGATCATGTTGCCGTGCCGCGAGAATGCGAGCCCAACAACATTCATTCCTGCTACAAGCAGCTCCGCGCTCCGGCCGTCCGATGAAATCTTCACGACTCCGCGCCGGCCACGAAGAGATGCGGCGACGTACAGATTGCCTTTCGTGTCGAACGCCAGTCCCTGCGGACGTCCGAGGCCCCGGTAGAAAACTTCCGCCGCACCAAACTTGTCGAAACGCGTGATGGCGTCAAAGCTCGAAACGGTCGGACCCGCAACGTAAAGCGCATCGTCGGGTCCAAACGCCAGGTGATAAGCTGAGACCGAAGGCTCGAGCTCAGCCCACGGTGACGCTTCACCGATGCCATTGATCTTGAAAATCGTTCCGCTGCGATCGCCGACAAACATGTCACCGTCCTGATTGAAAGCCAAGCCCGTCGCAATGCCCAAGTCGCTCGCAAAGACTGAGCACTCTTTCAGCGGCGAGACGCGATAAACTGTGCCGTCTAGGCGGCTGGTCACAAACATCTGGCCGCGATGATCGAAAGCGATGCCGGTCGGGTTTGTGATATCACCCGAGAACTCTTCCAACTCGTCTTCAGAGTTGATTCGATAAATCGAAACAGCGATGTGCTCACCGCGAGATCCGGAACGTGTCACGTAGAGAGTTCCATTCGCAGGATCGACTGCCGGATTTGCAACGGCATGAATGTCGCCCGTGAGCTTCGTACCGACGACAAGGCGGGACGGCGCGATCATCATCGGCTCGCCATCATCGAACGAGAGTGTGACTTGTGCTTCCCCGCCCTGAATGCTCGGGACGAGCGCCAACACCCTCTGATTTGAATCAGCAACGACGTGCGCGGCCGCGCCGTCGATCAACACGCGGGGCGTGGCGGTGTCGTGCTGAATGTCGAACTCGACCGCGATCTCGCCGCCCGGAATGGCCGCAGCGGGCACGATTCGTCTGATTGCTGTCTCTTTGCTCATTATGGGAAAACGCCATGGTAGCGACGCGGACCTGCGTTGTCGAACTGCGCTTCGAATCGGCGGGGCGTGTGGTTAGAATGAGACAGTGCGCAAATGAGGAACCTGCACGGAAACACCCACGGCCTGAAACCGAACCAGTTGCGGCGCATTGAGAAGCTTTACCAGCGCCGCATCAGCCCCAATCAAGTCGTGACGCCAGAATTTGCACGGCAACTGAGCGAGTTGTCGCACGAGACGAATCGCCAGATAGGCGTGCTCATCGACCGCAAGGGCTACATTGAATATGTGACCGTGGGCGATGCGCGCCGGATTGAATTGCCCGACTTCAAGCGGGTGCGTGTGGCCGGCGATCGTTTTCGCGGATTGCGTTGCGTGCACACGCATCTGCGGGGCGAAGAACTGACGCGCGATGACCTGACAGACCTTGCGCTGCTGCGACTTGATTTGATGGCCGCGATCGATGTTGACCAACGCACGGGACTGCCCGGCGTCGTGCGCGCGGCGCACATTTTGCCGTCGCGGCCGGCCGAAGAAAATGGGCAGGGCGATCAATTTGGATTCCTCGAGCCGTCGCTACCGGGTCAACTCAACGTCCACTTCCTCGATCTGATGGAAGCGCTCGAAGCTGAATTGGCGCGCAATCGCAGGACAGTAAAACGAACGGGCGCCGGCGACGCGGTGATTCTCGTCAACGTCACCACCGGATCGATCAGCGGAGCCGAGGATTCCATGGCCGAACTGCGCGAGTTGGCTGTTTCGGCAGGGGTCGTCGTTCTGGACGAAGTAATTCAACGCCGGCAGGCCATCGATCCGCGGACGGTGATGGGCAAAGGAAAGCTGGATGAGTTGCTAATTAGCGCGATGCAACTTGGCGCGGACGCTTTGATATTCGATCGCGAGTTACAGCCGGCGCAAGTGCGTTCAATTTCCGAAGCCACGGATCTGAAAGTGATTGACCGCTCACAGTTAATTCTGGACATCTTTGCGCAACGCGCCCAGTCGCGCGAAGGAAAGATTCAGGTCGAACTGGCGCAGCTCAAATACATCCTGCCGCGACTGGTCGTCGGCCAGGACTCAGCATTTTCGCGTTTGGCGGGCGGCATCGGCGGACGCGGACCGGGTGAAACAAAGCTCGAAACCGATCGCCGGCGCGTGCGCGATCGAATTCATCGGCTGGAAAAGGAACTCGCGTCGCAGCGCGGCCATCGCGCGCAACGCAGGAAGGAGCGGCTGCGTCACGCGGTGCCGATTGTTTCCATCGTTGGTTACACCAACGCGGGCAAGTCAACGCTGCTTAATTTGCTGACTTCGAGCCACGTACTCGCCGAAAAGCGGATGTTCGCGACGCTGGATCCCACGTCGCGGCGGCTGCGACTTCCGCGCGAGAAGGAAGTCATCATCAACGATACGGTTGGTTTCATCCGCGATCTGCCGCCGGACCTGCTGGCCGCGTTTCGGTCAACAATTGAAGAAATCGCCGGCAGTTCCCTGCTGATTCATCTCGTCGACGCTGCAAATCCTCGGTGGCAGCAGCAAGTTGAATCGGTGAACCGAACGTTGGCGGAACTCGAACTGCAAGAAATCCCCGGTCTGTTGGTCTTCAACAAAACGGACTTAGTCGAGCGCGCGGACTTAGCCGCGATGCAACGGGAAGTTCAAACCGAAACGGGAAGTGAGAGTCTGGCGATCTCTGCGATCAGGCGAACGACCCTGCCACTCCTACTGGAGCGAATCGAAGCGGCCACGAGCGGTTCTGCTGGGTCCGCTCAAAACTTTGAAAGCAGCTTGCGGTAGGTCGTCGGCAAATCTTCGGACAGCACCCGCGTATCGCCAACCGTTGACATGAAATTTGTATCGCCGTTCCAGCGCGGCATGATGTGCAGATGAAAATGATCGGCCACGCCGGCCCCCGCGGCGCGTCCCAGATTCATGCCCAGGTTGAACCCATCCGGATCATAAACTTCACGCAGCGCCGTCTGGCCGCGTTTAGCCAAATCCATCATCTCGTCAGTTGTTTGATTTGGGGCTGATCCGAATTCGCCAAGGTGCGCGTTCGGCGCGATCATGAGGTGGCCGCTGATGTAGGGATACAGGTTCAGAATGATGAAGTTGTGCGCGGCGCGATGCAGCACGAAATTCTTTTCATCGTTGGCCGGGTTCTGAAAAGCTTCGCAGAAAATGCAACGGCCTTCAGACATTTTCGATCCGGCTGTGATGATGTATTCGTGCCGCCAGGGACTCCAGAGCCTTTCCACAACGTTTTGGGCCGACGGTTAACCGATGGCGTTGTCGCTCCCGGCGACAACCGGAGCACCTGAGACTTGATTGATTAGTTCTTTGAGTTCCTTGCCGGCTTTGAAGTAAGGAACACGTTTGGCTGGGATGTTTACCGGCTCGCCCGTCTTCGGGTTGCGCCCGCGCCGCGCGCCACGGCCGCGTACGCGAAAGCTGCCAAATCCTCGCAACTCGATCTTCTCGCCTTTGTTCAGGCTTTGAATGATGCTGTCGAAGACCAGTTCAACCAAACGCTCGGCATCTTTCTTCGTCAGTTCGGCGGCGTTCGCTACATCATCGACAAGATCGGCCTTGGTCATGTAATCACCTCGTACACCACTGGTTCTTCGAGAGATGAGTCATCCGGCGGTGGAGTACCTTATCAAACGCTCGGGCTTAGAGCAAGGCCGAAAGACTTATGGGGCAACAGCTTACGGCAAATCGGAAGCTGCGTGTGTCCGACCGCTTCTACGACTCCTCGGACTCAGTCGTCGATTTGCTGGTGTAAAAATCCGCCAGTTCAGCGAGCGATGCCATGCCACCCTTGGCCTCGGAAGTGTAGATCTTCGTCTCGACGATCGGGTCGTCGTGGGCCGCGGCGCGCGCGGACAAGCCAATCTTTCGGTTCTCCGCGTCAATCCTGAGAACCTTGAATTCCATCTCTTGCCCTAACTGTACCGCGTCTTCCGGTTTGTTAACGCGCTCGTCGGACAATTCTGAAATGTGGCACAGGCCTTCGAGATTGTCGCCCAGTTCGACAAACGCGCCGAAGCTGGCGTACCGCGCAATCTTGCCGCGAACGACGTCACCCGGTTTGTGCGAGGCAACAAAATCATTCCAGGCGTTTGGTTCCAGCTCTTTGATCGAAAGAGACATCCGGCGATTCTCAGGGTCGATACCGGTAATCACGGCATCCACGGCCTGCCCCTTCTTTAAGAGTTCGCCCGGATGCTTGATGCGGCGCGACCAGGAAATGTCCGAAACGTGAACCAGCCCATCCACACCGTCTTCGATTTCAATAAACGCTCCGAAGTCGGTGAGGTTGCGAACCTTGCCGTGGACACGGTCGCCAACCTGGTATCGTTCGCCCAGGGTGCGCCAGGGATTGTCCTGCACCTGTTTCATGCCGAGGCTGATGCGGCGCGCTTTCGGATCCACGCTGAGCACTTCAACTTCCACAGCATCTCCGGGGCCGACGAGTTTGCTGGGATGCTTTACGCGTTTGGACCAACTCATCTCAGACACGTGAACCAGACCTTCGACCCCGGGTTCAAGTTCAATGAACGCGCCGTAATCGGTCACGCTCGCGACTTTGCCATTCATGCGGGTGTTGGGTGGAAAGCGCTCTTCGATCGTTTCCCATGGATCGGGCAAAAGCTGTTTGAAGCCGAGCGAGACGCGTTCCCGATCACGATCAAACCGCAGTACCTTAACCTGCACCGTGTCGCCGACCTTGAACATCTCAGCCGGATTCTGGAGACGACCCCATGACATGTCAGTCACGTGCAGCAGGCCATCGATGCCGCCGAGATCGACAAAAGCACCGTAGTCCGTCAGGTTCTTGATCTGACCCTCGACGATGATGTCTTCTTCAATCTGCCCGAGTGTCTCGCCCTTACGGTCCGCGTTGCGCTCTTCGAGAACGGCCTTGCGCGAGAGGACGACGTTTGATCGTTTGCGGTTGAGCTTGATGATCTTGGCTTCGATTTCTCTTCCGCGTAACGAATCAAGATTCCGAACCGGACGGGTGTCCACTTGCGAGCCTGGCAGGAATGCCTCAATTCCATCGATGTCCACGCGCAGACCGCCCTTGATACGGTCCATTACGCGACCCTTGATCGGCACGCCTTCGTTAAAGGCCTTCTCGACATCGTCCCAGGCGCGCAATCGCAGGGCGTCGGCACGCGACAGCACGGGGAAGCCTTCGCTGGTTTCCATGGCCTTGACCAGCACGTCCACTTCGTCACCGCGTTTAACCGTCAACTCGCCGTTTTCCATGAACTCGCTGGGATTGACGATGCCTTCCGACTTGTAACCAAAGTCGATTAACACGCCGCGCTCAGTTACGCCGACGACGGTGCCGCGGACGACTTCGCCTTCCTGAAGGGCGGATTGTTCCTGCTCGAATTGATCGAGCAGATGCCCAAAGTCCTCGGTCGACTTGCGGCGCTCGTCCTCGTCACGTTGTTCCTGCGGAACGGCAGCTTCAGGCTCGCTACTCAATTGAGCAGCTGGCGCGGGGGCGACGGCGGTCGCCGAGTTGTGGTCAGAAGAAGAATTGTTGGTTGTGGTTTCGCTTTCGCGAACCCCGTTGGTTTCGTCAGTGGACATGAACACTCCTGCTTAACGCTTTGTCAGGCGTTGTAACGCCCCGGCAAACAGCGCGCGAGAGCCACTATTGTTCTTTAGCGGCGCTTCAGTTGGTGATTAGTCGGATTGGAAAATTTGAGAGGCGAGCGTTAAGAGTTGGAAAGGAGGTTTCAGTTTCGATTTCCGTCGTGCCCGTAGTCTCCCGCATTGGTCCGACTATCACCGATCGCGTGACCGGATGTTCGGAATTTACACGTCGCCCCGACTGAGTGTCAAGGCGACGGAAAAATCGTTTCTGCCGAAAAGGTTTTAGGAAACTCTAAGGGAGCGTGTTGAGCGAGGCTTCAGCGCCGCGCGAGACCACATAAACACCCGCAGAATGCGAACCGACGAAGAGAGTGCTTTGGTCCCGCGGATCCAAAGCCAGCGCCCAAATACGCATGCTCGGCAGACGCAGTTCACGCAGGTCGATGCGCGTCCAGGTCTGACCAGCATTCGCCGAACGATAGACGCCGCCACCCGTGGCGCCATTCTGATAAGCGTTTCCGGCGAAGATCTCGTTCGTGTTGCGTGGATTAATCAGGATGCTCGAGAAATCTCCGAACGGAAGATCGCCGCCACGGCGTGACCAGTTCTGGCCGCCATCATGGGACAAGTAGAAAGCGGTCTTCGTGCCGACGTAGATATGCGTTGAGCGGAACGGATCCTGAACGATGATGTTAATAGGCGAGTTTGTCGGTACGCCCGTGACCTGTTGCCAGGTTTCGCCGCCATCGCGTGAGGCGAGCACACCGGAACTTGTTGTGCCCACGAAGATGAGGCGAGGATTTTGAGCACTCGCCGAGATTGCGCTGGTCCGTGCGTCGTAACCGCGGCCATAGTTCACGCGATCCCATCCGTGCGTCGGGTCAAATGTGCGGTACAGGCCGCCATTGGTTGCCGCCAGCATCCCCAATTTTCCGGAACCGTCCGAGAAGGAAACCAGAGAGTTAACCGGCTCAGTCAGGGTGGCGACGTGCGCCGAAAGATTCGACGCGACATTGCCAAGGCCAAGCGCGGCAATCGTAGTTTGATCGAGCTTGCCGGTCACCGCCAGGTATCTGTCCGCCTGGAACCGTTTGATCGCGGCAACTGTGCGTTGGCCCATCTGCCCGTCTGCAATGCCCACCTGATAACCCGCGCGGTCGAGCGCTTCCTGCGCCTTGCGCACGACATCGTCAGACGCCCGCGGAGGAGCGGCAACGATTCGTTGGCCGGGCGTGCTGGCCGGGGGTTGCGTGCGCGCGGCCGTGTTGCGCGCCGGCGCCGGTCGGCGCGCGCTCGCGCGCGGAGCACGCTTCTTCGGCGCGGCTGGTTTCTTTCCGACAACCGTGGACCACGTTGCGCCGCGATCCAGCGAGCGATAAATGCCAAGATTGGTGCCCAGGTAAATCGTGTTCGCATTACCCTCGTCCTGAAGGATTGCGTAACCAATCAAACGCGGCGGCATGTTCCGCATCGACGGTTGCCAGGTCGCGCCGCCATCGTTACTGACGAAGAAGAATCCGCCGCCGGTCGTCGTGTTAATGGTCGTCGCATACACGCGATTCGGCTGCTCGCGATCATGAATGATGGTGTTTACAAAGCGACCGCTGAATCCCGAGTTGGTCGGAACAAAGGTCTTTCCCCCGTCACGCGACACCATCACGCCATAGTTATTGGTGGCGATGTAAATGTCATTCGGTTTGTCCGGGTGAACTGCGATTGAGTTTATCTCCAATTGTCGCGACGTCGTGACCATCCACGAATTGTTGTCGCCGCCTTTTGCCGATCGCCAGAAACCTTCAGTAGTGCCGGCAAAGACGAGGCCCGGGATAGTCGGATGCTGCAAAATCGCGCGCGTCCGGCGCGACTGTGACGGAATGCCTTGAATCTTCTTCCACGAGTCGCCCGCGTTCTTGGTTTCGTAGATGCCGCTGCACGCTGACGCGATAATGTGATTCGCATCGCGTTCGTTTATTTCGATCGCGAACACGTCGGAATCGTCAATGATGCCGTTGTTCGTCACGCGCCACGTTTGGCCGCCGTCCGTGGTCTTGAAGGGCAGGTGCCACGAGCCGGCATAGACGACCTTGTCATCCCGCGGATCGATGGCCAGCGATTCAATGTTGATGTTGGTCATGCCGGTGGTTGGAAGTTGCTTCCAACTTCTGCCGGCGTCCATCGATCGCCACACACCCGTGTTCGTCCCGGCCAAAAGCAGGTCACGATTTTGGCGTGATTGAGCTAATGAATGAATCGCCTGGTTCTTGAGCTCATCCGACTGGCTCCAGGTCAGACCGCCATCAGTTGATTTGTAGAAGCCACCCGGCTCTTTGTGGCGGTGGGTGGCAACGTAGAGAACTTTCGAATCGCGTGGATCGATGACGATGTTATCCACGAAGAGCTGGGGGCGAATGAAATTGGCGAGCAGCCGCCAGGTCCGCGCGCCGTCCGCAGACGTGTAGATTTGCCCATCCAGCGTGCCGAAATAAAAACGCGCCGGATCGTTCGGATCGATCACCAGAGCGCGCACGTCACCGCCACTGGGACCGGTGATTCGCCAATCCGTTGTGTATGGCACGCCCTCGCTTGCGACGTTTGCCGCCTGCACCGAACGGGAAGATGAGTAAGTAAAGAAACCAACTGCGAGGCTGGCCAGAATAAGACTGAAGGTAATTCTTTTCATGAAGATCAATTCTCTTTCGCTAGTAAGTCCAAACTAATCGGTACTACGGGGCGTCGGTCGTCCGCATTATAACCGTTTGCGGAACTCTTTTCGATACTTGGATGCGAGATTTCGATGCCTTTCCTGTTTAGGCGTGAAGAGAATGCGGAAAAAAAACGAAATGGGCGATGCGTCCTTTCGGAAGCACCGCCCATGTTCGGAAGAAGGTCGCGGTCCCGATTAGTCGGGACGGCGAACGTTCAAGTTACTCTTCACCGCGTCCGCGGCGGCCACGACGTGTCGGTCGCCTGCATTCCGGACAGGGTGAAACTGCGCCGCTCATGTCTGCCGCAGGTGCAGTCGCACCGGAGGGTACCAGCCAGAGCTCAACATGCAGCTCAGAACGGCATCCACCGTCGACCGTATCGATGCGACCAGCATCGATACCGCGGGTGTTCACGAGGTAATCCTTGGCGCGGTTCGCACGATTCAGGCCTTCGCCCTCGCACGCGCCGTAGCCAATGATTGTGGCGCGGTCACTTGGATTGTTCTGCAACTGGATTGCGTAGTTGTCGAGTCTGGCCTTTTCGTCGTTGAAACGAATGTTGCCGTACTCGTCGAACTTGCGGGGTCCAACCCTCTGTCGGACTTGCACCGTGCAGGAGGCTGTGCGGTTGCAACTCGGGTCCACGCCACCGACTTCAACGGTCGCGGTGACTGAGCCACCACCAACACCGGTCGTATCAACGGTGATTGAGCTGGTGCCCTGACCACTGGTGATCGTTCCGGATGAGACTGTCCAGTTGTAGGTCTCAGAGACAGTTGGCGTGCCCTGCGAGAAGTTCGCAGTGAACGTTGCCGGTTCGCCCTCATCAACATCACTCGGGCAAGTTACGCCAACCGTCGGACAAGTCAGCGGGTTGCGGCAGTCACGGCACTCAGTAATCGTCACCGTCGTCGAGGAGAAGCTGATGCAGCCGCAGCCGTCGTCCACTTCCACCGACGCCGTGTACGTTCCCGGAGCCAGACCGCTTAGATCCCAAGTCGCATTCGCCCCATCGCCGGTGATGCGGCCGCCGGTCGTGCTGTACGTGTAGAGCAGCGTGTCGCCATCAGGATCGGTCGCCGTGGTGGTCAGACCGACTGAAGTCGTTGGCGTCGTCGGACATGTATCCGAAACCATTCCCGGCGGACATGGTACGGTGATCGACGAGGTCGATGCCGCAAATGAACTGATAACCGGCGCCTGGTTCGGCAGGATGTCCGGTTCGCGGGCATTGCGATGGCCAATCCAAAACTGCGCGATGAAGCCATTCGCATCATCCGACGGTGTAAAGCCGGCCGGAAAACTGCCAATCGTGGCTGGTCGAGTGGTGCTCGGAATAACGACGAGGCCACGACCTGGAACGTTTACGTTCGTGACTTGATTGATTCTCCGATTGAAGTCCTGACCCTCGAAAGACGAACGATCTTGTTGGTTGATGTGCATGCGGTACGCCAAGCCGAAGCCGAACCAGCGTCGCGGATAAATCTTGACACCGGCCAGCGCATCGACTGGGCTGTTCTCAAACGCATTCGGCGTGCGGCCACCGGCATATTGCGTTGAGCGCAGTTCCAGCAATGGCTGGAAGTACTTGTTAATCGGGAAATCGAAACCGACGCCGGCGATAATCTCGTCCGGCCGATCGAGCATTGTCGCCTCAGTTCCTCCGAACACACCTTTCGGGTTGCTGTTCAGAATATAACCGAGGTTAGCCGAGAGATTTACCGAGCGGCTGAGACGCCCATCGACGAACAGGATCAAACCAAAGTCACCGATGTCTCCACCGGGACCGGCACCGCGCTGCATTTGATTGAAGCCGCCGAGGTCATCACCTTTGTCCATCCACCATCGATAGAACGGGATGATACCCACGCCCAGCGGATTGTTTGGACCGGTAAAGCGCCACTTAGCACCGAACACCAGGTTATTGAAGCTTGACTCACCATACAGTCGGTTCACGAACGGCGCATCATTCAGATAGCTTGGCTCCACCGTGTAGTTCACCGGAACTGTAATCGGGTTAGTCAATGCAGTGGCCGGAAGCGTGGTGGTATGCAAAACGATTCCCGGAAGAATGCCACCTACCGTCGAGCCGATTCCCGGAAAGTTGTCCGCGGAACTAAAGCTTCCGCTGTTCCCTTGCGGACTCACGCCCAGCGTGAACACGCAAGGCGTCGCTGCCGGACAGCCAAACAGCGCCGGCGCCGGCGGAACCGGGACGCCAAGTCCAAATGTTCCGGCTGAGCCGCCTACGAACGGATACTGAACAAATGGCTGATTGAATGCCGGCCGAAACACCGCTGTTCCGGCAATCGACACATTGGAATTTGGCGCCAGCACGATCGCAGCGCCGCTTCCCAACCCCGGGAATTTCAACTGCGAGTTCGGCAAGTAGAAGCTCGACAGGTGACGCGGGTTGTTTACCTTAATGCCGCGATATGCGTTCGTGTTGAAAAATATTTCCAGATGGTCGTTCAAACCCACGTTGAAGCTGAGTGGAACATCTGCGATGTCCACATCACCTGGATCGCGATCGTAGTTACTGTAGGCGATGCTGAACGTGAACTCGCCTTTACGCAACGTCGAACCGTCGTAGATAGTAAACAGTCCCGTGGGCCCACCTACCGGCCCGCCGGTGCCAACCGACGGCGACTGGTTTCTGGGATCGTTTTCATTTCTGAGCGTCTGCGCAGACGCCACGGATGCCAAAATAAAAATTGCGAGCGCACAAAGCAGCACTCTATTCGCGAGTCTCATCGCGTTCCTCCTGCGGTATTGTGAAAGTTTTCTCGGGGCCGAATCCCCATCGTGAGCGAACCGAGCGCCGCGTCTTTAAGTGATTTGTGAAATGCTCGAAGCATGCGTCGCTAGTTAACTCCAGGGGATAAGGACGCTCGAACTGCAGCGTCAGCGAGAACATTAGCTAAAACTGTTTCCCATCAAACACGGTAAATTGCGCTGAGGGTATTGCGGAGAGGCGTCGAACCAATGCTTGTCGCGCCTCTCATGAACCTTTAAAGCCGGATATCTAGCGCTACTTATAAGGAAACTATGCGCCAGTGTCAACTATGATTTCGTAGAGCGGGCACCCGCCAGCCGTTGGAAACGATCTGGACCCCCGTCAACATCTCTTGAAATCCGACGCGAAGACTATCACTGCCACCCTCCGAAATCAAGAGTTTTTCACGACTTAGCGCCAGTTTGAATATGTTTTTTCGGTCACGTACAACACGCGAATTCCGTTGACGTGTCAGAACTGGAAACGGCCCCGTCAAATCCGACCGCCCGCACCTGTGCCCATCTGTCCGAGGAGCCGAACGGGACACTTTAAGCGTAAATCCCGCGCATTCGCGTGTCGTAGGCGACCCGATCAATCGCTAACATGTACGCAGCAGTTCGCGTGTCCACTGCGTGGGCATCGGCATAGCGGCAAAGATCATTGAAGCTCGCCACCATCGTGTCTCGCAGCCGCTCGTTGACAACATCTTCTCGCCAGAAATAACCCATCCGGTCCTGCACCCACTCAAAATACGAAACCGTTACTCCTCCGGCGTTAGCGAGGATGTCCGGGATCACAAAGATGCCCTTTCGATAAAGTATCTCATCAGCGCCGGCGGTCGTGGGTCCGTTTGCCCCTTCGGCGAGGATCTTGCACTTCAAGCGTTCAGCGTTCTGAGAAGTAATCTGGTTTTCAGTTGCCGCCGGCACCAGCACGTCACAGTCCAATTCCAGAAGTTCTGAATTGCTGACGGGTTGCGCGCCGGAAAATCCTTCGAATGATTTTGTGTTTTGTAGATGCTTCATCGCGGCCGGCATGTCGAGCCCTTCGGACCGGTAAATGCCGCCGTGAACGTCTGAGATGGCAACGACTTTGAATCCAGCTTCGTGCATGAGCAGCGCACCGATGCCTCCAACGTTGCCGCTCCCCTGAACTACAACGCGAGTCTCATTCGGGTCCATCTGGAAACGCTTGCAGGCTTCCTGAACCACGATCAGGATGCCGCGGCCGGTGGCTTCCCGGCGGCCGCGCGATCCTCCGAGATCGATCGGCTTACCAGTCACCACGGCGTTAACGGTGTGACGCGCGTGCATCGAATATGTGTCCATGATCCACGCCATCGTCTGTTCGTTCGTATTCATGTCCGGGGCCGGCACATCTTTTTCAGGGCCGATAAAATCAAGCAACTCAGACGCGTAGCGTCGGGTCATGCGCTCAAGCTCGCCCTGTGACATCAGACTTGGATCGCAGATGATGCCGCCCTTCGCGCCCCCGAAAGGAACGTTCACCACCGCGCATTTCCAGGTCATCCACGCCGCGAGCGCGCGCACCTCGTCGAGGTTTACGTCCGGCGAGTAGCGAATGCCCCCCTTCGCCGGCCCGCGCGCAAAGTTGTGCTGCACGCGAAATCCTTCGAACACCTGAATGCGTCCTGAGTCCATACGCGTCGGAATGTAGACCTTCAGCTCCCGGTTCGGAACGCGCATGACGGCGTAAAGGTCGGAATCCAAATTCAGCAACTGCGCCGCCCGATCGAATCGCGACATCATCGACTCAAATGGGTTGGATTCCTTTATCTCTTTGATGTCATCGACAAGTGCAGTACTCATAGCAGTGCTCCGCTTAAAAGACGCAAAACGTTTTAGGGATTTCTGATTTGCGGATGTTAACGCATGGAATAAGGCGGCGCAACCGGCCGTTTTCCGGGTGGGACGCAACGCTCACGGGCGTGCTAACATCGAAGCTCACGACCAGTCGGCAGTAACCACCTGATGCAAGCGCGGCAGCTAACTAAGTGGGGATGGGGAGTGCTCTTGATGCTCTGCTTCGCCGCCGTTCCTCAATCGCACGGTCAGACTCTCAATCAGGAAGACGATCCTATCAAACTGTTCGAGCGCGCTCAGGACGCGCACGCCAAAAACGATTACAAAAAAGCGATTGAGTTTTACGACGCAGCGATTCGGCTGAAGCCCGAGTTTGCCGAAGCCGAATTTCAACGGGCCCTGGCCCTGCTCTCCACCAACCGCAAGGACGAAGCGTTGGCCGGTTTCAGTCGCGCGGTTGAGTTGCGACCCGATTGGGGGTTCGCTCACGCACGATTCGGTTCGCTCTTGTCCTCTTATTACAACGACGATCGAAATGGTGAACCGATTCTGCGGCGTGCGGTTGAGCTGGAAAGCCAAAACGTCGAAGCACTCGTTGCGCTGGCTGACCTGCGCGCGCGCGCGGGCGATCTCAACGAAGCACTCGCTTTGAGCCAGCGCGCGACTGCGGCAAAGGAGGCAACTTCGTCAACCTGGCGCAAGCGCTCGTTCGTTGAATTACGCGCGGGTGACAAGGTCGCCGCGCTCGCCAGCCTCGACAAGGCTTTGATAATTGATTCAGGCGACCTGGGTGCGCGTCATGATCGAGCAAAACTGCGACTCGACGTAGGCGACAAAGCAGGTGCGCTTGACGACATTCGCGTTCTCGATCGGGCGACCCATGGCAGAGATGTCGCAGGCTCTTTTGAGCTGGCGCAATTTTATGATCGTGCCGGCGCGCGTGATGACGCTTTGCGCATACTCGACGCGCTGCCGGAAAAAGATCGACAGATTCCCGAGGTGGTCGCGCTACGAGCTGAGATTGCCGGCGGCGATGGTTCGACGGCCGAACAGCGGGCGGCGCTTGAACAGTTACTTGAGCGCGATCCGAAAAATGCTTCGCTGCTGGCGCGACTCGGAGCGCTTTACCGGCGCATCGATCCGTTGAAGTCGCAGGATTATTATTATCGCGCGCTGAAAATCGAGCCGGCGAATTCCAAGTTTGCGATCGGCTATGCCGCGGCGCTGATTCAGGGCCGCCGCTTCGCTGAGGCGGTGCCCATCCTGCGCCAGGTTATCGCGCGCACACCGGACGAGTACCTGGCGCACGCCAACCTGGCGCTCGCGTTGTACGAGCTAAAGGATTTCCGCGCCGCGATTAAAGAGTACGAATGGATTGCGACGGCGCGGCCGGAACTTGCGCCAACTTACTTTTTCCTGGCGACGGCGCATGATAATCTCCAGCAGTACCCAGAAGCGCTCGCCGCCTACGAGAAGTTTCTCGCGCGCGCCGACGCAACCAACAACCAGCTCGAAATCGACAAGGTCAATTTGCGGCTCCCCGTTCTGCGAGAGCAAATCAAGCGAGGCCAGGGAAGACGCAAGGTCGGGTAAGCAGCCCCCAACGCAGGAACGAATGCGAACTACATTCGCCAAAACCTTCTCAGTTCTATTCGTTACGCTCGCCACTCCTCTGCTCTCATTCGAAGTATTCGCCCAACCCCTGACGCCGCAACTGCCGACTCCGCCGCCGATGCGCTTCGTCGCTCGCGAGGACAGATCACAACTAACGACCACCAGGGACTCCAAGGCGCGCGTCAAGCTCACCATTGAATTGGCCGAAGCCCGCCTACGGCACATGGAAGCGTTGACGTCGCACAAGGAGTTCGAGAAAGCTTCCGAAGTCCTGGGCACCTATCTGGGGCTGATCGAAGACGCGATGCGATTCATCGGAGGCATGCCGCGCGACAAAAACAGCACGCGCGATCTTTACCGGCGGCTCGACATCGCTTTGCGTGCGCAGATCCCGCGGCTGGCGGTCATGCGCCGTGACACGCCGTCGGATTACTCGATCCACCTGAAGACTGCGGAAGAGTTCGCGCGCAACACGCGCACTGAGGCGCTGGAATCCTTCTACGGCCACACGGTGCTGCGCGAAGATCCGGAAAAGAAAGCGGACGCCAATAAGGCTACTCCACAGGACAACAAGCGCCCTTAATCTCTTATGCTTTTAACCCAGCGAATTCTTGGCCGGTTAGTGCTGCTCGCTGTCGTATCGCTTTCGGCGGCGACAATCGCGATCGCCCAGCCGCGCGACCACCTGACGGATCAGGAAACCGATCTAATTCGATTTCATCAGCAACTCGACAAGCGTATCGACGTCTTCATCAAAGCGATGGATCGGCGATTCGCGATCATTAACGGCCTTGAACAAGCGAAGACGAAAAAGATCGACAGAGACGAGCCTGAATGGGGCAACCTCCCGCAAGGTTCGCGCACGCAACTGTTGGGCGACATCGCTGCCATTCTGGACGAAGCTATCACCAACATCGACGATGTTAGTCGTCGGGACGAAAAGAGTCCGCTGATCTCGCGCTCGCTGCGAAAGCTTACCGCGGCTACAAATGGCTATGTGACGCAAGTAAAGTCTATGGCCAGTCAAACTAAAGATGCCGACGAACTCTCGGCAATCGAACGCGTTCTGCAACACGCCGAGCAGATTATTGAAGTCGGCAGCAAACTTCCGGCGGCTGTTACTGACAAGAAGAAGAAAAACGATCCGTGAAGGCCGCTTAACCACGCCCGGTGTCTGCCCTCTGTGTATCTTTGTGGATTCTGCGGTGTCTCTGTGGTGAGTCTCTTTGAAGAGCAACAACCACAGCGACTCAGAGCACCCACAGAGATGCACCGAGCCAACCTTGTCTGTAGCAATCTCACGATTGTAGTTTCTTGAACTATCACCGCCCGCGTCACGTAAACTGCTCCAGGAGATCAACAAAATGGAAAGCCGATACTATCCCGGGGTCGAAGCCGACACGATCAAGTTGATGACCGAGCTGCGCGACCTGTTTGACGAAAATTTCGATCTGCAGACCATGCAGGTCTCTTCGACCGCAATCCTGCAAGCGCGCAAGTCCAGCACCTTGCGCGACATCACCGGACTGTCAGCGGCGCTCACCATCAAAGTCACACCTGAGAGCGGCGGCACGCGCGTCGAAATCGGCATGCAAAAGTGGTTCGACAAAGCGGCGGTTGCCGCCATCGCCCTCGCACTGTCCGCGGGTCTGTTGCTGGCGCTGCCCGCGCTCGGGGCCTACTGGCAATACAAACTTACGGAAGACGCGTGGAAGAAAATTGAGGCGCACATCACGCGCAAAGCCGGCGGCTACGTGCCGCCCATGCCTGGCCGTTGCGGAACCTGCGGCGCCGCCGCGAGTGCCGGCTCAGCCTATTGCTCCGCGTGCGGCGCCAACCTCCGCGTCGGACTCTCTTGTCCGCATTGCAACGCGATGCAGAAGGATGCTTCGGCGAGGTTTTGCAATTCTTGTGGGAAGCCGCTGACGACTTAAGGTCTAATCTTTCTTCCGATAACTCTGTTGACTTGCCTTGCTGTTCGTCATATTGTCCGCGTGCTCTGTTTTCAAGTTTAAGTAAATAGACCTCAACCTCCGCTTATCGGGGGTTGCGTGATCCTTCAGTCGCAGCGCGGGTCAGCCGTCTGCCGACTGAACAACTCAGGAGGATGCATACCATGAAGAGACTTTTCTTACTTGCGACAATTCTGGTGTTAGTGTCGGGCTTCGCAAACGTAACTGCTCAGGAGCGAACGATCAGCCCGCCGCCTGTTCTGCTAATCGTCCGCGAGGACATCAAGCCCGGAAAGATGCCCGCGCATAACACGCATTCCGAAGCGTTTGCCCAAATATTCGGGAGATTAAAAGCGCCGGCTTATCGCATTGCGATGCTGCCCGTCGCGGGAAGTGAAAACGAGGTTCTTTACATCACGGCGCTGCAAAGTTTTGCCGAAATGGAAAAGATGCAGGCGGAGACCGACAAGAAGATGTCGGAAGCGACCGGCGCGAATCGCATGGAGCTTGATCGGCTCGAGCGCGAAGGCCCTGACCTTCACGCGGGCATGCGCGACATGATGGCGGTTTACAGGCCGGAACTCAGCTATCAGCCCGGCGTTGATATCACGAAAATGCGCTACATGGCGGTGACGACAGTGCGCGTACGTCCTGGACAAGAAGAGCAATATTCCGAGTACATGCGCACGGTCCTGAATACCGTTCGCGATAAGATCAAAGCGGAGCTGCACGTGGCGGCTTTTCAAGTAATCGCGGGTTCGCCGGGTACTACCTTCATGTTCTTTCGCCCGATTAAATCTCTGGCGGAATACGATCTGCGTATCGGCGCACGGACGCGCGAGGCAATGGGTGACGATCAGAAGAAAAAAGCGGACAAGATGGTGAGCGAAAGCGTGATGTTCACCGAGACCAGTGTTTATGCCTTCAATCCGCGCATGAGCTTTGTCCCGGATGATTTTGCTTCGGGAGACCCATCGTTCTGGAGGCCACGACCAAGAGCCACGAATCCGCGAACGCGCTAGATTGATTTGTAAGCCGATGACACCACATCGCGGCACCCTCATTATCGTGCTGGGCATCCTGAGCCTGACGTTGTGTCCGCCGATAGGAATTGGGGCTTGGATTATGGGGACGAAAGATCTCGCGGAGATTGACGCGGGACGAATGGATCCGGCTGGGCGAGAGTTTGCGCGCATCGGCCGGATCCTCGGCATCATCGCGACTATTTATTTTGCGTTGTGGGTGTTCGCGGTGGTTGCGTTTGTGATTTTCAGGCTGATTCCATTCCTCGAGAGCCCACGTTAGTCATGTCTTAACGCCCGCACCGGGTCGATCCGCGCCGCGCGCGCAGCCGGGTAAAGCGCTGCGAGAATCGAAACCAGTAACGCAAACAGAATCGCGCCGAGCCAGAGGTAAGGTGGCATTGAAAAGAAATCGACGAACGAAGCGCCTTGCGGCTTGAGCACGAAGCGATAGGCCAGACGATTCGCGATGCCTTCGATCGCCCACGCGGCCAGCACCCCGATCACTCCTCCCGTTAATCCGATCACGGCGGCTTCGAAAAAGAAGATCAGTTTGATCTCGCGGTCTTCGGCGCCGATGGCTTTCATGATGCCGATTTCGCGCGTGCGCTCGAGAATCGACATGATCATCGTGTTAGCGATGCCGAAACTTGCCACCAGCAGAGAAATCCCGCCGAGCAGTCCCAGCACTGAATCTATGATCAGGAACACAGTGCGAATTTGATCAAGCTGATCGACGATCGAAACGCTCGCGAAACCGCGCTCCTGAATCTGTTTGCGAACTTCCGTTAGCGCGACCGGATCGCTAACGCGTACGACTGCCGAGGTGTAGCCCTCGCTTTGCGTTTCGTCGAGCTCCCCGCTCTGCCGCGCCAGCGCCAGGGCAACCTCACTCATCGGATTGCGATGCTTGACCGACCACTCGCGAGCGATGGGGAGCGGCACGTACATGTGCGCGTTCGTCATCAGACCAACCGGGCCGCCTTGCGCGGCGCCGTCGCGCTTTTCGCGCCCGAGGACACCCGCGATGCGTAACCGTCTCCCCACGATTGAGTTCGCCGGAGCAGTCTGAGAATCCTCGAGCGGAAGCCCAAAGAAGCTGAAGCCTTCATCGGCATTCTCATCAGTTCCCTTTTCCGCCGGCTTATCGTTCGCATTTGCTTCCGTCCGCGTGGTCAGAAACTCGATCATCTTGTCGACCGCATCCGAAGATTTGGCGTAGCCGCATGTCTCAGCCGTGACCTCATCAATCACAACCTCGTCTGCATTCATGCTGCTGATCATCTGGCCCGCCGCAAAGGTCTTGAAGCGCGACGAATAATTCGGCACCGAAGCTCCGCCTACGACTACTGGCGAAACCTGGTCATTGCATCGGACGTAGACAGTGAAATTGATGTCGGGTTCAACGTAGGCGACGTTCGGAATTTTTTGAATCTCAGCGATCGCAGTGTCATCAAGTATGCGCGTTGCTTCCTGGTTCGGACGGAACGCAGGCCCGCGACGCTCGCCTGGCGTAGCGTCACGGCGCAATTTTGGATCTACGTTCATCGCCATCGTGAAGATGCTCTTGCCGAACACGCGAATCTCGTTGAAGAGATCAAGCGCGCGAAACCGCGTGAGCATGTTGCGCTGCAAGCCGAGCCCAAACGAAACCATCGTGACAATCACTGCGACGCCGACGATCACGCCCATCGAGGTGAGCGTCGCGCGCAGCTTTGCTTCACGAAGATTGCGAAGCGCCAACCGAAGAATGTCGAAGAAAGACATGTTGTGATCCAGCGAATACGCGATGGAGATTAACTTATTTTTCAATCACAACAAACGCAGGGCGTTGGCCGTACTTTAGCGGAGCCAACTCGCGAGATTTGGGTGCAACTGTGAACCGATTCCATGAATCCTAACCTCGTCCGCGGCACTAACTCCTTGATCGTGGAAATCCCCTAAATTGGAGATCACGAGATGAAAACACCCAGACATACTTTGACCAGAATTACGGCGGCCCTGGCTTTGTTCGCCGCCATCGCCACGGTGGCTATTTCAAAAGGTAATTCAGACGCAGCTTTTTCAAACATAAAGATTAGCAACTTCGGTCAGATGGACGAACGCTTCTATCGCGGCGCGCGGCCGAAGCAGAAAGATTTTCAAGCTCTGAAGGACTTAGGCATTCAAACAGTCATTGATTTGACGGACAACACGCCGCAGGAGAAAGGCTACGTCGAAGCGCTCGGCATGACGTATGTCAACATCGCGATTCCTGACAAAAAGGATCCCACTAACGAGCAAATCGCGCAGTTCCTTAAGCTCGTGAATGAGCCCGCGACCGGAAAGTTCTATGTGCACTGCGCCGGCGGCCGTCACCGCACGGGCGTGATGGGCGCGGTCTATCGCTTCAACAACTATCAATGGAACTTCGATCAGGTGTACACCGAAATGAAGAGCTTCGACTTCTACACCTCGAACGGCCATGGCGGCCAAAAGCGTTTCGTTGAGAGTTACGCGCAGCGCATGAAGTCCGAAATTGCTACACAGGCTGCGGCGCAAGGATCCGAATAAAGTCTCCGACAGCCCTCTGTCCCCAACATGAGAGCCGTCCGTCATGGACGGCTTTCGTGCCTTTAGGGGTCTTAGTAATTGTAATCTTGCGAGACTGTGAAGCTTCTGTTGCGAAGAGTGCTCCGTCCCTGCTGAGCCACAGCATTTGCTCTTCGTCGCGAATTCCCCCGCGTCACAGCCGCGCCGGCTGAATCACCGTTACGCTCTCCTGAATCGAGGCCAAATATGCAGTCCCTGGGGAAGAACCGCGTACTCGCGTTAATAGCTTGTTTTCTGATCGTCGTCGCTTCGCTGGAAGTTTATTCAATCGTCAAACTCGAGAAAGATAACGACAAGGTTGAGAAGCGAAACAAGGATAAGAAGAATAAGAACAAAGGCACGCCGGTGCTGTGGCGCAATCCCGGAGACATGCGCAAACGCGATTTGTATTACGGCAACGGGTCGAAAGCGCTCACGCCGAAACCGCCCTTCAAGTTTGTGAAAGAGGACAAGAGTGGTAAATCGCCGAAGTTCGAAGTGGTTGACGCGCGCGGCGTGAAATGGAAAGTAAAGCTCGGGCCCGAAGCGCAATCGGAAACGGTCGCGAACCGTTTGGTTTGGGCCGCTGGTTACAACGCCGAAGAAACCTACTATCTCGATCGCGTACAGATCGATGGTCTGAAGAAACTATCGCGCGGCCAGAACTTCGTGAACGGCCAGTCGGTGCGGGGCGCGCGCTTTGAATCGCGACGCGAGAATGTAGACCGCGGCAAACACTGGGACTGGGCCAAGAACCCGTTCAAGGGCACGCGCGAGTTGAATGGCCTGAAGACGATGATGGTGCTGCTGAATAACTGGGACGTGAGAAAGAACAACGGCGTTCTGTACGTGAAAGACCCGAAGACGAATCGAACTGAAGCTCGATACCTGGTCAGCGATTTGGGCGCAACGCTGGGCGCGGTCGGCGCGATCGGTGGCCGTCGTCGATCGAAAAACAACGTGCAGGACTACACGCGCGCGCGTTTGGTTAAGAAGGTTGATGACAAAGGAAATGCGAAATTCGACTATGACATTAAGCCGAAGGGGCTCGGCATGCTGACCATCTTTAATCCTAAGTACTTCTTCGGCCAGCGGCGTGCGAGCAGCCAGATGAGCAAGGTGCCGGCGCAGGACGCTGCCTGGATCGGCCAGAAGCTCGCGCAACTTTCAGATGAGCAACTCCGCGACGCTTTCCGCGCCGCGCAATACGAACCCGGCACCCGCGAAGCTTACGTCCGCGCAATGCGACAGCGAATCAATGCGCTAGCGCGTTTGTCTGACGCGGGAATTGCGACGACGCGGCAGAGACGAGTGAAGTAGCGGACTTGCAGTAGTGAAAACAGGATGGCCGCGCAAATGGCGCGGTCATTTTCGTTTTGGCAAAGCCGCGAAAGACGAAGACGCCCTCCCTAACGGTCGGGCTACTGCCCCGCCCTGTTCGCAATCGATATAGGCGGGCAGTAGCCCGCCTCTAAACAACGCTACAGTTTTATGAGGGGTAATGATGTCGATGTGAAGAGAACTACAACCCGCCCGCGCTGAACGTATCACCCGTCCGCACGTCACCGGTTTCGAAGCCTCTCCGAAACCAACGCGCGCGCTGCTCCGACGTTCCGTGCGTGAACGAGTCGGGAACTACCTCGCCCTGACCCCGGTGTTGCAGACGATCGTCGCCGACAGCGCTGGCCGCGCCTAGAGCTTCTTCGATATCACCTGACTCAACGATCCCACGATTACGCGCGTACTGGGCCCAGACGCCCGCGTAAAAATCTGCTTGCAACTCAAGTCGCACCGATAATTGATTCGCCTGCTCTTCGCTCATGCGACGCCGCGCCGCGTTTACTTGATCCATCGTGCCGAGCAGGTTCTGCACGTGATGCCCGACTTCATGGGCCACTACATACGCGATTGCAAAGTCTCCCGGCGCGCCTAATTTTGTGCGCAGTTCCCGGAAGAACGAAAGGTCGATGTAGAGCTTCTCATCGCCGGGACAATAGAACGGTCCCACCGCGGCGCCGGCAACCCCGCAAGCGGAATCCACCTGATCAGTGAAAATCACGAGCGTTGGTTTGCGATAAGTTCTGCCGATTTGTCGAAAGATGTCCGTCCAGGCGTCTTCGGTTTCCGCCAGGACGACCGCGACGAATTGTCTGAGTTCCTCTTCCTGCTGATTCGTCGGTCGCGAGGCCGGAACGTCGGCCCCGGAGGTGGGCAACTGCCCGAGTAGCTGGCGAAGGTCTACCCCAAACACCAGCGCCAGCACGAGTACAACGATGCCACCAAGCCCACCAAGGCCGCCGAGGGCCAACTTGCCACCTGACATTCCGCGGCGATCCTCGATGTTGTCGCTTTGCCTGCGATCTTTCCAGCGCATTAATCCCCCTGCCTGAGCGTCAAGCGTGCGAAGGACACATACTCAAAGTCTGTGTCGCTCGTTTGAGTCGTTCTGTACGGGGGAACGTTAGGGTGTCTTGGGGGCGCTGAGTCGCCCGCTTAGTGACCGCTGAACGACCGTAGCTCTTTCTTGATTGATCGCATTCCGCGCTTTCAGCGCTCGCGAATCACTAACGATCTGTACCTGGGCCGTTGGCCCAGGCTATTACATTTCGCGTTTTCGGTGCACTAACGGACAGACTGAATCTGGCAACTAACCCGGCAGGTTCACCAGTTGATTGATTCTTGCGCGGGTCGCCGGCACCAGCATTTGAATCTCCTCAGGCGTGAAGTTGCCGGCGCGAAAAGCATCCGCCAATTGGGTGTCGCTCAAACGTGACAGCAGATTGCCAATCCAACGCGCATCATCGACCGTAATGCCGCGCATCAGCACTTGCTCTTTTCCGCTGTAGGCCAGTTTCACTTCCCGGCCATTTACTCCTTCGACGAATTTTGCCTTTACGTAATCGTCGGGCTCGTTGCGGCTGCGGCTGAGGAACCCGCCTGTCTTGCCAAACGTCGCGCCCAGGTCGCTGATGATGTAGTGGAGCTCAGGTTGAGCTTTGTTGACGAGCAGAATCTTGTTGTTGCTGTCTTTCAGGTCCCAGTTGTTCAGGAGAGCCATTAGGACAATCAAACCCTTTAGCTCTTTAGTGCCCGCAAAGGGATTGCTTTTCCAGGACCACTCGTCGAGGCGCTTCACATTCTCGGGTCGGGCCTCAAATCGAACATTCGCGTGGCCATTGTTCGCGCATTCGTATTCTTTCTTGTGCGGTTTGGGCGCGCCCACGATGGTCACACAGGGAAAAAGATAATTGACTTCCGTCGCATAACCTGCCGCCCAAGCCAGGCGGACCGCGGCTGTTTCAGGCCGCGCCTCCTGCCCAACCTTCACGACCCAGGTGCGGCCCGAACCATCTTTCACCCGATACTTAGTCGAGAAACCACCGGTCTCCACTTTAATAAAAGTGACCCGCGACAGATCTGGTTTCATCGCCGCGCCGCCCGGCCCAAGAAACAAATCTCGCGAAGATATGTTGCCCGGATCTCTCCACAGAACGCGCTTTGCGTTCGCCGGAATTTGCTTGTCCTTCTTATCGGGCTTATCGGATTGCTTTTGCCCGAATGCGCTGGAACAACTCAGTATGAGGAGGCTGATCAAGAGCACAGCCGTCCGTCGATTCTCTCTTGAAAACATTTTGATTCCCTTTCGAAATATGCTGGTGTTTAGCCGCGCATGGTTTCACAAAAGAGGGCCGAGTGCCAAGCCGTGGCGACGGCGAGTCGTGGGCTATTTTACCTTTGCGATCCTTTGCATCTTTGCGGTCTTCGCGTGAAATGCCTCTAGTCATAAGGGCTGGTTTCACGCCAAGGCGCTAAGACGCAAAAATACGCAAAGTAGGACACGAACCGAGTCCCCGCTTAACTGTTCAGATCAAAACCTTCGAAGTACATCTGGCTGTCGAATGGCTCGACGCCGTCCACCGGGGGGATCTGCGCGTACGAACCATCAGGCTGTAGCTCGCGGGCGTTCACGTTGTCGCGCAGGTAAGCCTGAAGCACGTCTTCCTTCAAATACTTTTTGAAGCCCGGATCTTCGACCGGCGTGACGACCTCGACGCGGCGGTCAAAATTGCGCACCATCCAGTCGGCACTACCGAGATAAATCTCTTCTTTCCCGTCGTTCAGGAAATAAATCAGACGACTGTGCTCGAGGAAACGGCCGACGAGACTGCGCACGCGAATGTTTTCCGACAAGCCCGGCACGCCGGGACGCAGCATGCAGATGCCGCGAACGATCAAATCGATCGACACTCCGGCCTCAGATGCTTCGTACAAACGCTCGATGAGGTGCGCGTCGGCGATACGATTAAGCTTCGCGATGATACGACCGGGGTGGCCCGCCTTGGCATGAGCTGTTTCACGTTCGATAAGTTCGTTTAGCTTCTCGCGCAGATTCACCGGCGACACCAAAAGCTTTCGGTATTCCTTCTGGTTGGAATGACCGGTCAGATAGTTAAAGAACTCAGTCGCGTCCTGGCCAATCTCTTCGTCCGCCGTGAACACACCGAAATCCGTGAAGTTCGATGACGACGTCGGATTGTAGTTGCCGGTCGCGATGTGCACGTAGCGTCGCAAGGTCTCACCTTCGCGGCGCACGACCAACCCAATTTTGCAGTGCGTTTTTAATCCGATGAGGCCGTACACGACGTGCACGCCGGCGCGCTCCAGCCGCTGCGCCCATTCAATGTTGTTCTCTTCGTCGAAACGGGCTTTCAGTTCGATCAGCGCCGTAACTTCTTTGCCCATCTCTCCTGCTTGCCGCAGCACTTCCGCAATCTCCGATTGAGCACCGGTGCGATAGAGACAAATTTTGATGGCTACCACATTAGGATCAAGTGCAGCAGCCCGCAGGAAATCGATAACAACCGAATAGTCGGTGTAAGGGTGATGCAGCATCACATCCCGACGTTTAATTGCGTCAAAGATCGACTTCTGCTCCTTGAGCGGCGCAGGAATAGTTGTGCGCAAAGGTCGATACTTCAGATCGGGGCGATCGAGATCACCAAGCTTCTCGTAGTCCTGGATGTTCAGCGGCCCGTCGACGACGTAAACGTCGTGCGGCTCGACGCCAATAGACTCCATCAGGTAAGCCGCCATGTCATTTGGCATACCGGCTTCGATCTCGAGGCGCACGGGTGAACCAAAGCGGCGCTTCCGCAGTCCCTTCTGCAAAGCGCGCAACAGGTCCTCCGCTTCGTCTTCACGAATGTCGATGTCGGCATCGCGCGTCACGCGAAACGTGTGCGCGTTGAGCACGGTCATGCCGGGAAACAACGAGCCAAGGTTCGCCGCGATGACGGCACTCAACGGTATGAATTTAGGTTCGTCGAATAGTTGAATCAAACCCGGAAGCAGCGGCGGCACTTTTAGCCGCACGAACGATCCCTTTTCGTCGTCTGAGTCGGGAGCCTTGACCATGATTCCGAAATTCAGACTCAGACCCGATATGTAAGGAAACGGGTGCACCGGATCGACCGCGAGCGGGGTCAGCACCGGAAATACGCGCTGCACGAAATACTCGTCAGCGCGCTCGCGCTCGACCCTGGACAGCGAGTCGTAATTCGCGACGACAATTCCCTGCTCCTCGAGCTGCGGCAAAATCTGCACGCGCAGCTCCTCCATCTGCGCGGCGAACATTGATTCGAGGCGGTTACGAATTTCTTCCAACTGCTGGGTGGCAGTTAACCCGTCGGGCGAAGGATGAACATAGCCGTGCTCGACCTCTTCTTTAAGGCCTGACACGCGCACCATGAAAAATTCGTCGACGATGCTTGAAAAGATGGTCAGGAAACGAAGTCGCTCAAGCAGCGGATTTCGCTCGTCGCGTGCTTCCTCCAGCACCTGGCGAAAGAACTCGATCAGGCTCAGCTCGCGATTAAGCAGTCGCTGTTCAGGCGCGAGCGCGAGACTCAGCTTCGGCCGCGCCGGCTCGGCCGCTGCTAACCGATCCTTCAATGAAACGTTTGTGATGGATTGCATAGTTTGAATGTCGCGCATGAAGCTGCTGGGTATCTAGATCACAACCCGACCGACAGCAACGGCGCTGGTTATTCAGCAATTAGTATTCCGAGGGTTACGCTGAGAAGCCGCGCACTGGTCGAATCGTTGTTTATTTGAAGGGAGTTGGGTGGGCTAGAACAGAGTCAGAAGGCAGGCGCAACCTAATCGTACTATTCGCGCCACGCCGCCAGCGATTACGTACTGTATTACGGACCAGGTTTAGCCATTGAGTGTCTCGAGCTGCGCCAATGGCGCACGATTAAGACTGGAGCGCAAGCGTCCCGCTTGCAAGTTATCGGCTGCGTCTTCCGGCAAGAGCAAGCGAGGGGCGTGCGCCCCAGTCAATGAGAATTGTCAAAGACATGCTTCACCGCATCTGTGTTCCAGTCGGCAAGACTCGCCGTCACAACGTCGGCGCCGGCCGAGCGTAGCAGCGGCTCGGCTACAGTGTTCGTCACGCCCAGTGTTCGCATGCCGGCCGCGCGTCCGGCCTGGACTCCCGGCGGCGCATCTTCGATCACCAGACATTCCGTCGGCAGCAGCGGCAGTTGTCTATCGGTCCGGCGCTTCGCATTCAGGAATTCAAGCCCGCGAAGATAGCAATCGGGGGCCGGCTTGTGATTCAGACCGGGTTGAGCAGTAACGATGACAGAAAAGTGCTGAAGCAAATTTGCCGGGCCAAGCACGTGTTCGATCTCAGCTAACTCGGCCATGCTGACAATCCCAAGCTGAAACTTCCGTGCGGTCTCTTTGATGAACGTAACAATGCCGGGTGCGAAAGGCACTTCGGCTTCAATGATGGAACGGTGCAGTTCGTGCTCTCGATCGATTATGTCGCGCGTCGTCTGGTCGTCAACCTGGCGACCGACACGCGCGAACGCGGCGCGCGTGAACGCAACGTCATCCATCCCGAGGCATTGGAAGTAGTCCTCCTCTTTGATCTCGACGTCGTGCGCTTGCAGCACTTCGCGATAGGCGCGCAAGTGAATGCGCTCGTCATCGATGATCACGCCGTTAAAGTCGAACAAGATTGCCTGGATCATCACTAGAGTTACAGAACCGCGAGCGGTAGCAAGCGGGTTAAGGACGCAAGTTGCACCGCAAAGATCTCACACTTGTTCCGGCGTCGTTAACTCCTTATCCCGCTCGCTACCGCTCGCGGTTCTGTACCTACGCATAAGCAACTAACCGGTACTTGTCGACTTGATGGAGCCCTTAACCTCCGCCAGCCTCTCATTTTGCTCGGCGAACAAAAGCGGCAGACGCTCGCTCTCGAGCACGTCGAGTCTTCGTAAAACTTCAGATAAGGCAAGTTCATTCTTCAGATTCACCTGATAGTCCAAATCGGCGCGCAGGCGATCCTTCGAGCCTTGCCGGTTCTGCGACATCATGATGATCGGCGCCTGCAAACCCGCGATCACCGCAAGCGTCAGATTCAACATCTGATACGGCATCGGATCGAAGCCGCGAATTAGAATGTACGAGTTAAGAAAAATCCAGAATGCGATTATTGCCAACGAGACGCCGATGAATTTCCAGCTACCGCCGAACTCTGCCAGTAAATCGGCGGCGCGATCCGACAAAGTCATCCGCTTTGCCTGTTCTTCGTTAACGTTGCGCGAAACGCGCTGCTGCAACATCCGGTCAGTGTGCCGCAGGCGCTGGAAGACAGCGCTGAGCATCTCAAGCGCAACCCCCGGGTGCGTATTGATGTAGCGCAGGAAATTCTCTCGGGACAAGACTGACAACTGCGCGTCCTCGATCACGTGAGCATCGGCGGAGCGTTGCTTGCCATCGATGAGCGACATCTCGCCAAAGAAATCTCCCTGCGCGAGTTCAGCCAAAACGATTTGCTGACCCTCGGCATCGTCAACCGCGATGCGGACGCGACCACTCTGGATCAGGTACATCGCATCGCCCTTTTCGCCCGCGCGAAACAAAAACGTGCCTGCCGGAACGGGACGACTCTGAAGCAGCGTGACCAGTTCCTCAGCTTCCTGATCAGGCAGCGACGCAAACAGAGTCACCGACCGGATGGCTTCGACGGTCATTGGTTGGGGGGTGGTGGCCATGGGATTAACCTCGTGTACCGCAACTTGTTAAGTTGCGCATCGTTCGCAAGTTAACAACTTGCGTCACACTACCTTTCCATCCTTCATCATGACTATTCGATCCGCAAAGCTGCTGGCCAGTTCATGATCGTGCGTGACGAGCAAAACCGTGAGCCGGTCGCTCGCCACCATTTCACGCAATAGAGAAAGCAATTCGTGCGCGCGTGTCGAGTCTAGGTTTCCGGTGGGCTCATCCGCAAGCAGAAGGCGTGGACGATTTGCCAGCGCGCGCGCGATCGCCACCCGCTGCTGTTCGCCGCCTGAGAGTTCCGCCGGCCGATGCTCCATCCGATCTGCCAGCCCGACCCTTGCCAATAGTTCGGCCGCCCGCTTACGTCGTTCACCACCGCGGACTCCGCCAAACGCCAACGCCAGCCACACGTTCTCAGCCGCCGTCATTGTCGGAATTAAATTAAAGTTTTGAAAGATCATCCCGACCGAGAAGCGCCGGTAACGCGCCATCTGTTTTTTCGTCAGCGGCCCAAGCGGCTTTGAGTCGAACCAGACCTCGCCGCTCGTCGGCCGATCGAGCCCGCCCAGCAGATTCAGCAGCGTGGACTTGCCCGAACCCGACGTGCCGCGGATGGCCACGAACTCGCCTTCGTCAATTCCCATCGTCACGCGATCCAACGCCACGACTTCGGTCGTGCCCATCTGATAAAGCCGCGTGACCTCGCGAGTTTCGATTAACATTCGCCATTCAACGTTCTGAAAGAACTTCTCCTCTTCTTGCGTCAATCGTTTAGCAGGAGGACTTGTCCTGCTTTCGCCTCAATCGCTTAGCAGGAGGACTTGTCCTCCTATTGCGGCCGGACAAGTCCGGCCTCTAAACGGTCACCGTTGGCATGAACTGTCGCCGCTGGCATGAACGGTCACCGTTGGCATAAACGGTCGCCGCTGGTTTATAAACGCTCGCCGTTGGTTTACAAACGGTCGCCGCTGGTTCATAAACACTCGCCGCCAAGTTAAGCGCTTTCGCGCCTCACGCGCCACAATTCAAAGCGTTCTTCAGAGAAACCCTTCAACCTCATCTCCAGGGGCTGTGCAACTAGTTGGTTCACCGGGTTGATCAACATCTCGGTGATTTCGGGGTCCGTGTACACAATATTCGAGATGACCACGTCGTGGCCATTCGATTGGCTTTCCAGGCGCGCGGCAAGGTTCACGGTCGAACCAAAATAATCGAGCCGCTCGTTTAACGTCACGGCGATGCACGGCCCGGTATGCAGCCCGCCTTTCAACGTCAACGGCAGCAGGCCGTCAGGCGGCGCAGCTAATCGCTGTTGCGCCTCGATCATAGCGCGGAGAGCATTTGCCGGTCGTCGAAACACCGCCATCACGGCATCACCGATCGTTTTGACCAGGGCGCCGTCCTCGGCGGCAATTGCCTGCTTCAGCACATCGAAGTGATTCATCACGCGGCCGAACGCCGTCGCGTCGCCGATCTCACGATACAACTGAGTCGAGTTTTTTAGATCCGTAAACAACACGGTCAGAGTGCCGACTGAAATTTGTTCGCCCGGCCTGAGCGCTTCGCGCGCGAAAAGATCGCGAAACGTTTGCAACGCGGTCACCTCAGCGGCCGTCGCCGCTTCATCCGACCACGCGGTCCGCTCCAATACGAAAAGCTGCTCAACGTCCAGGGCGTTCGCAAGCTCCAGGCTGCAACTCTTCGACACCTCGACCTCAAGATTCGTCCAGCCCTCCGGCGACGCGGACAGCGATGCTCCGCACAATCCGTTGTCGGTTACCAGGATGTGTTGCCATCCCGGCAGGCCAGTCGTGCGCAGGCGATAGCGGCCCTCCTCGAGCTGAATGTCTATCGAGCGACGCGCGCGCGGTTTGAGAAATTGCTGTGCGACGATGTGGGGCGTGACCTGCGGCCCACCGACGCAAAATGTTTCGACGTTGATTTGTCTGATCGAAGGATTCGGACGAAAGGTGAGCTCAATCGACTGCTCAAAGTTCACATTGAAATCGATGTTGCAGCCGTCGCAGTGCACTTTTGAAGAGAGTTGCGCGAGCGAATCTTTCGCTTCGCCCCCGCGACACATTGGGCAGATGAGGTTCCATTGTAAATCGAGCATGCCCGCCCGCGTGGCCTGCAAACACGCCTCAAGCATCTGGCGACGCGATTTGCCGCGCTCGGCGGCGAGTCGATAAGGCCTGATGCGTGAAAGCGCAAATTCATCTGCGTTCTCCACATGATCGACCAGCACAGCGACTGTCTGTTCGTCGATGCCTTCGCGCACCAGCTTCTGGCCGAGCGCGATTAGACGCGCACGACCGCCGGGAGTGAACTCAACCTCGGCAGTCGATTCAATCGCGCGGGAACGTGCGGCTTGCGCTGTCTTGTCATACTCGCGAAAGGTGCGCGCGAAGTTGCGTGCGCTGATGATTCCGATTTGAATCGGTATGGCGATCGCGCCCAGCAGGTTCTTCGGCTTGGCCCAGATTTCGTAAAGTAATTTCGTCCCTCCGTTAAGCGGCTCCAACTCAGCCCGCACCCGCAACTCTTCCATCGGCCCTTTGCTGTAGCGACGGACAACGCCAAAGCGCTGCGGCCGCACCCATTCGAACGGTTGCTCTTCCCACTCGATTGGAATTCCAAGGCTGGTCAACTGCAGTCGTCTTCCGCTCTCGCTTGGCTCTTCGGCGTTCTTGACTGCGGGCACACCCGTATCGCGGTTGAACCGATTCGTGTCAGCAATCAGCGGCCAGAGTTTGTCCGGGGAAGACTCGAGCTCAAATTCCCAGCGATAGTGAAATTCTTGCATGGCGGAAGCAGTTTCAGGTTTCAAGTTCCAGGTTTCAAGTTCGTCTGCCCAGATTCACTCCACGCTGACGCACTAACCAACCTGAAACTTGAAACCTGAAACTTGAAACTTGAAACTTGAAACTGTCGCTAGACTTCCTTGTACTCCGAATCCACATCCTCATCAGAAAACGCCACGCGATAATTCTTCGACTGTACCTGCTTGGTGATCAGGAGGTCGTCTTTGGTCTTCAGCAGGTCGGCGCGGTTGTAAACGGACAGTTCGAAGTTGTAGCCGTGCGTGATCGCGTCCTTCGGACACGCCTCAACGCAGAAACCGCAAAAGATGCAGCGGCCGTAATCGATGTTGTAAACCTTGGCGTAGCGCTCATCAACCCCGATGCGTGCTTCCGCTGCCCGCGGGTCGTCGTCGGCTTCGATGTAAATGCATTCCGAAGGACAGGCCGCGGCGCACAGAAAGCAGGCGACGCATTTTTCGCGGCCCAGCTCGTCTACGTGCAAGAGGTGCTGACCGCGATAACGCGGCTGCACTGTGATGGGCTCGTCCGGATATTCGACCGTCTGTTTTCGTTTGGGAATGTAGGACAGCGTCACGGCCATCCCCTGAATGATGGCTTTAGTCGACTGAATCACTTCGCTAATTACGGACATTGATGTGGCCTTTGGTCTTTGGTCTTTGATCTTAGGTCTTTGGCTTCTAATTTAAGGTAGCTCGACGATTCGGTGTTATAAGAACAAAGTCCAAAGAGCAAAGTCCAAAGACCGCTTTCGCCTTATCTTACACGAGTGGTGCGCGACGCCGTAGCCTGCCAGCGACCGTCCCTCCAAACGAATTCGTCCGTGAAGCTATAGACTTCTGTGCCGCGGGTCGTTTCCTGCCGTAAGTAGCCATCCAGCGTTGCTCGGTCGCCCTCCAGGCCCAGGTGCAGGTCCTGGAACTCCCACGACTTCACAGTTGAATCCGGCCTAATCTCGTCGAGGTACTGCTGCTTGGTGTGGGAAGGATTACCCCCGCGATAGTCATCGGCGAGGATCTGGTCGAGCGTCTCCTTGTCGGCTTCGAGATTCGCAACCGTCCACTGCTTCTCGAGCTCAGTCAATTGTGACATTACGCCCTTCTCGTCAGTCGGGGCGTGGCTGGCTGAACTGGCGTCGGACGGTGTCCGCGTATCCGGAACAGAAGATGATGGCGATTCTGTCGCAACGGGGGGATTTGGCCTGTTGACGATTTTGGGAATCGCAATGACCGCCGCGATCACAATTCCGAAAAGGAAGAGGATCGCGAGGCCCGCAACCACCAAGGGCCATACCTTACGCTTCGCAGGAGTCGCGGCGTGGGACGGCAACGCCGGCAAATCCGCTATCGAACCACTTACGGTTGCTTTACCGCCAAGCTGGCCATACTGAGTCGTCGGAATGTCGCGACCACGTATCGGCGGAGTTACTAATGTCTCATCTGAATCCGGCCGCGATTCCGTCACCAATGGACTACCATCATCCAGGCAGTACGTGATCGAATCCTCAAACTCGCGTTTGCATGTAGGACAAAGCTTCATAGCCGATTCCCTCACAGATTGCTTACGACAAGCACAAAGACGTAGAAGATTATGATGCCGAGAAGAGCCAGGCTTCCAGTAACCACGCCAGTCCAGGCCATCTGTTTTCCGCCGAAGCGTTCAGGCGTTTTCTTGATTTGCGACAGCGCTACGGCTCCCAGAACAATTGCAGCAATTGCGAAGAGCGGCCCCATACACAGCCAACCGACGGTGACGCTGATAATGCCGAGAATCATTGACGCCGTCGCCAGGTTTTTGTTCTGAGGTTGAGCGTACAAGGGAGGCGGAGGCGGTCGCCACTCCGGCACGGCGGGTTGCGGCGGTCGCCATGCTGGAGAAGACGGTGGCAGCTCGGCTGAAGGTGTATTCCACGCCGGCGCCTTAGGCTGGGCCGGCGCCATGGTGGTCGGCGGGGGCTCACTCGGACTGACCGCGTCGTCAACCAGCGTCGTTCCGTCTCGCGTGCAGAAGCTGAGCCAGTCTTCTTCGAACGTTAGATAGCACGTAGGGCAACGCTTCATCTCGTCGGCCGTGTCACTGCCGGACTATTGGCTCAGGCTTCCCATAAAGATAGCCATTCCGTAGAGCATGAAAATCAGGAACCAGACCAGAATATAAAAAGCGCTCAACGCGATTCCAATAATGGACAAGGGTTTTCCCGTGTTGGTCACCGGATCGTTCTTGATTTGAACAAGAGAAATAATCCCCAATACAACTCCTACCGGGGCTGAAAGCAAACCAATGCTGCAACACCAGCCAATGGTTATGCTGAAGATCCCCAGAATCAGAGACGCAACGGCCAAACCCTGCTTCTGACCGGTTCCCGGTCGCATGCGCGGCGGCGGTGGCGGCTGCCACGCGGGCGCAACTGGTTGCGGCGGGTTATAACTGCCCGGCAAATCAAACGGCTTCGGCGCGCCCGGATTTGTATTCACGGCGGGCGGAATAAAGACCGTTGGCGGCGGCTCGTTCGAAAGCGGCGCGGATGGCATTTCAATCAGCGTGCCTCCGTCGTCCGTACAGAAAGCCAGCCAGTCTTCATCGAATGTGCGGTTGCAGTTAGGGCAGCGTTTCATAATAGAAAGAGGGTCTTTGTGCTTTGGTCTTTGTACTTAGTCATTGTGTCGTCCGGTAAAACTGAAACGGAGAAACGACGACAAAGTACAAAGTTCAAAGCACAAAGTACAGAGCGAGTGACTAAACGATCTCGAGTCGACTGAAGAAATAAGCAATCTCGATCGCGGCATTCTCATCTGAATCGGAACCATGGGTCGCGTTCTCGCCCACCGACGATCCGAATTCTTTGCGGATGGTTCCTTCGTCGGCCTTCGCTGGATCGGTTGCGCCCATCAAATCACGCCAGGCTTTCACCGCGCCTTCCTTCTCCAAAACCATAACGACGCAGGGGCCGCTCGACATGAATTCCGTCAGACCGTCGTAGAACGGCTTGCCGCGATGCACTTCGTAGAAGCCTTCAGCTTGTTTGCGTGTCTGGTGTATCAGTTTCATTCCGCGGATGCGAAAGCCGCCGCCTGTGATCCGATCGATAATCTTTCCTGTGTTGCCGGCCGCCACTGCGTCGGGCTTGATGATTGCTAATGTTAAGTTGCTTGAGTGATCTCCCATTGCTCTCCTGCTGACTGCAAAATTATGAATTGCTTAATTCCTGATGGCGGAAATACAGCACGCATGTGGCGAGCGACCAGTCACACTCGCCATTAGGTAACACATCCCCGGGTCGGCGGCATTGTACGCACCGGGACGGATCCACGTAAATGCCCGGCAACGGGGATTCCCGGCACAGTCGGCCTGACATTGTCCAAAACTCGGTCGCGGATAGTAAGTGATCCGCGAGCCCTCCAAGGTCATATTGTCGATTAGTGAAAACATCGGCGTTGAGTCCGGGGTCTCTCTTACTTCCGGGGTCGCTTCGGGCGTCGAAGATGCAATCGACGCGGTAGGCCGCGGGGTTGGCGAGGAGTTACCGCTTGAGTCATCACTTCCGCGGGTGACGATCAGCGCGATCAAAACTCCGAACAAACCAATCACGAAAACAATCGCCAGTATCCACGGCAACGGACTACGCCGCGGACGCTCATCAGCCGACTCGGACACAGTCTGCCGCCCGGGAAAGTGAAACTGTTCAGGCCGGCCGGTGATAGTCGATTGCGCGGGCGTAGCCCGAGGACTAAATGCGGCTGGCCCCGGCTGAGTTGGCGCCGCCGGCGGAATATGGAGCGTCGCGTTTACGTCAAGGTCGGACGTCGAGCTAAGCTTCGATCCGTCCTGCAGACAAAAAACAAGCGTGTCGTCTTCATAGCGACGGCCACATGCGGGGCAGGTTTTCATTGTCAGGTTTCGGAATAAGCGGTCGAGATCTAGAAACCAACCGAAACTCCCAGGGCTTCCATCATCGCCGCGCCAATGTCTGCCGGCGATTTAACGACATGAATACCCGCGTCTTCGAGCGCCGCCATTTTCTCGCTCGCGGTTCCCTTCCCGCCTGCGATGATTGCGCCGGCGTGGCCCATGCGCCTTCCCGGCGGCGCGGTCTGGCCGGCGATGAAGGCGACGACGGGCTTCGTGACGTGCTCTTTCGCGAAGGCGGCGGCTTCTTCTTCGGCCGTCCCGCCGATCTCGCCGATCATCACGATGCCGTCAGTCTCTTCGTCTTCCTGAAAAAGTTTCAAAGCATCGACGTGTGTGGTGCCGACAATTGGATCGCCCCCGACGCCAATCGCGGTCGATTGTCCCAGGCCGAGCGACGTAAGCTGCCCCACGGCTTCGTAGGTCAATGTTCCGGAACGCGAGACAACACCCACGCGCCCTTCACGATGAATGTGACCGGGCATGATTCCAATTTTACATTTGCCGGGCGAAATAATTCCCGGGCAGTTCGGGCCAATCAGCCGCGTCTGTTTGTCGCGCAGATACTCTTTGACCTTCACCATGTCGAGCGTCGGAATGCCTTCAGTGATGCAAACCACGACCGGGATTCCCGCATCAGCGGCTTCCATGATGGCGTCGCCCGCAAATGCCGGCGGGACATAAATCACTGAAGCATTCGCGCCCGCCTCTTTTACCGAATCGGCGACAGTGTTGAAAACGGGAATGGCTTCGTGCTCGCTGCCGCCTTTGCCTGGCGTCACGCCGGCAACGACATTCGTTCCATACTCAACCATCTGTTTGGTGTGGAACGTTCCTTCTTTGCCGGTGATGCCTTGCACGACCAGGCGCGTTGATTTATCGACTAAGACGCTCAAATAGAAACGCTCTTTTCGGATTGGTATTAAAGAAAACGACGCCGCAGTATAGCAACGGCGTCGACAAGCGTAAAATGCGACAGCGAGAGATGCGTTAGCCTGATCTATTCAAGAGACTTTGACGAAAACCCGTTGGCTCCGATCAGGCAACGTCAGGATCATGTCGCCCGCCGGGTTGAACTTTACTTTTATTAGATCCGACTTACCCGGACTGTCCGCCCAGCGAATCTTAATCGTCTCGCTGTCTATCACTTCGTAAGAGCCTGTGGATACAATTCGGTCTGCGCCGCTCGGGTCTTTCTGTACCACATTGATAGTACCGAATGATTCGATATCCCAGGCGCTAGACGAATACTTGTTGGCCCATCTTCCTACCAGCTTCCCCTTCAATCCCCGACTACAAGAAACGCTGAAGCTCAATAGGCAAACAATCAGTAGCAACGATGTTTTTTGTCTCATGCTCACGGTCTCCGTTTTGGCTAGCAACCAATCGAGGAAAGATAGAAGAAAGCAGCGTCGAACTGTTCGATAAAATCGGGCCGGTTGACTTTTAAAGAACGCGAATCGAGAGTCCGGCCCGCGCGTTCAGCCTCGCGTCCCGCGCTCACGCAAATTGTGATCTGGCAAATTGTGTAGCTTGATGCCCTTGCCTGCGGGCCCCTCCTCGTCGCGTCTAGCCGCGATCCAATCCCACCCGCCTTTAGCTTTTAGCAAAACAATGCCTTCGCCGCCCTTATCGACTCCGGACATCTCCTCGGGTATTGCATTGCGCCAAGTTCCACGCACAACGCCTGTTCCTGTCTCCCAAACATAGGTTCCGTTTGCGTTGATCGTAAGCGGCCCGTTGTTCCCAAACCTCGGGTTCCATCCGGCGCCAACTTTAGTAAAGAGCCACCTGCCGAAGAGTTCATTTCGTTTTGCCGGTGGACCGAAATTCTCATTCAGCGCGGAGGTGACATTTGAAAGTGCGCCGAACTTACCCAGTTGATTAGCGAAATTGCCTATCGCGTGGTGATGAAAATTCACGCCACGCTTTAAAATCTCCTCGCGAAGTTGCTGCAAAACCCGTTCGCGTCTTGGATTCATGAACGGATCGCCGTTACCGAGACGCTGCCGTAAAAACGACAGAACGTCGTCCTGTGACATTGTCAACCCTGCCGGACGGTTTGCCGGCTTATCGTCGGCACGATCGATCGCCGGTTCTTTGAAATCTTCTCGATTAAGTTTGACTGGGTCGTCTTTCTTCGGCGCGGGCTCAACCGCTTTCTGCACGGGTCGCACATCAGCCAAAGCATACGCCCGCTGAAAACCTTCCGGATAAAACTCATTCGGCTTCTCGGCGATCAGCACCTGCGTGCCGCCGACTAAGGTCTTGAGACACGTTCCCACCTCCCACTTTTCAGGCCAGCTCTGTGCTTTGTATTCAACTCTCTCCCCGGGTATGCACCCCTGAGCGTTGGCAAGGCTTGCCAAAGAAATAACCGCGAGACAAGCGGCAGGAAACATTACTAACAACGTGAATTTTCTGTGCGGGATCACGGGGGACTCCTTTGGTAAGTTTAGAGTAAACAGCTTAGTCTGCCGCGCAGATTACAAAAAGCCACAAGTCGAGGCAAGCTTTTTTTGTTCAGGCAAAATCAAACTTCGCGCCATATTGCGGCACTTCGATTGACCAACCGAACCGTTCACGGATTTTATTTCCCATGCCTGCCGCGGCGTCCGGTTCGCCGTGCGTGAGGAACACTTTCTTTGGTGCGGCCATACCGTCAAACCATCGCAGAACTTCTTTCCAGTCCGCATGCGCTGAGAAGCCTCCGATCTTTTCAATCTGAGCGCGCACAGCGATCCATTGACCGAGAACCTTCACCTGCTGCTCACCGTCAGCGACGCGACGGCCGAGCGTGCCAGCCGCCTGATAACCAACGAACACGACGGTCGCATTTGGGTCAGGCAGAATCCGCAACGCGTGATGTAAAACGCGTCCGCCACTCATCATGCCGGAGGCCGCAACGACGATTTTCGCGCCTTCCATGTTGTTGATGCGCTTTGAATCATCGCGTGTCTTGCAAGCAAGCATCCGGCGGGTCTCCAACGGCGTCGGATCAGTCTTCAACGCAAGCGTGTAATCTTCGTCGTGTTCTTCGGTGCGTGCCGCATACACGCGCGTGGTTGCGTCCGCCATCGGCGAGTCAACACAAACGGGCAGCACTGGAATTCGATTTTCGTTCTCTAACTCGCGAATGAAATAAATGATTTCCTGCGCCCGGCCGACGGCAAATGCGGGAATTAGCACTGGGCCGTTGTGCGCAGCTGCCTGGTTAATGATGCGCTCAAGGGCGTCCTTCGGATGTTCAAGGGCGTGCGCGCGATCGCCGTAAGTAGACTCGACGACGACGTAATCACAAGCGGGCGGCGGTTCAGGATCGTGAATAATCGGCTGGTCATATTTGCCGAGGTCGCCAGAGAAAAGTACGCGCCGCTCCTCGCCTCCGTTCGCGACTTTAACGAGCACCTGACTGGAACCGAGTATGTGACCGGCGATACGAAACTCGGCGTGAATATCCTTCGCGACGCGAACGGGCGACCCGTCGTTTGGCACAATCTCAAGCAGCTTCAGAGCTTCGCGCGCGTCTTGTTCGGTGTAAAGCGGCAGCGCCGGCGTGTGTTTCGTGATCTTATGCCGATTGCGATAGTCGGCTTCTTCTTCCTGCAAACGGGCGGAGTCAGGCCAGAGTATCTTCAGCAAATCGGCAGTTCCGCGTGAGCAAAAAACTGGTCCGCTAAAACCATGACGCATCAAACGCGGCAGGTAACCCGTGTGGTCGATATGCGCGTGCGTCAGCAGCACTGCGTCAACTGAAGCAGCATTGAAAGGGGGCTCTTGCCAATTGCGTTCGCGCAACTCGCGCCCGCCCTGGAACAGTCCGCAATCAATCAACACACGTCCGCGATCCGATTCGATCAGGTACTTCGAGCCGGTAACGGTCCCGGCCGCGCCCCAAAATGAAAGTGATGGCATTGAGGGAATGGTAGCTGATAACGAATTTCGAAAGAAGCACTCGCGAAGATTCTCATTAACACCGCGGCTTCGGCCCGGTTGTAAATACCCTGCTTTTAGGTCCACCCATAAGTAGAGACTTCGGGGTTTTGGGTTAATAGGAATTCTCTGGGGGTCATGTCTCCCAGAGCGTCATGTGGCCGCTCTTCGTTGTACTCCTTCAGCCACTTTTCCGTCTGTTCGCGCACCTCGTTCAGAGTTTGAAACACGTACATGTCGAGCACCGCCTGGCGGTAGCTGCGATTGAATCTTTCAATGAAACCGTTCTGCATCGGTTTGCCTGGTTTGATGAACTCGAGCATTACGCCATGCTGCTCGGCCCATTCAGCCAAAGCCAAGGAAATGAGTTCCGGACCATTGTCCAATCTGAGCTTGAGTGGGTAGCCGCGTGAAGCGGCTATCCGATCAAGCTCGCGCACCACGCGCGGCGCCGGCAGATTGAAATCAACTTCGATCAGCAGCGCTTCGCGATTGAAGTCATCGACCACGTTGAAGGTCCGAAAGCGCCGGCCATCCCATAACGCATCGCTCATGAAGTCTGCTGACCAGCATTCATTCATCGCCTGACTTACTTGCAGTGGTGCCGGGTTGCGCGGCGGCAACCGTCGCTTACCTTTGCGTCGTTTGTTCAATTTCAGGCTGCAATACACCCGATGCACTCGGTTATGGCCCCAATGCCGGCCTTGCCGTCGCAGCCGCTTGAACAGCTTCGGAAACCCTTCCTCCGGCCGCTGGTGGGCCAACTGCAGCAACTGCTCGACGATCTCGCCGTCGCGGTTCGGTCGTTTACGATACCGATACACCGATCGTCTCAAACTCACCGCCGCGCACGCTCGCCGTTCGCTCAAGTGATGTCCGCTTCGCAGCTCCACCACCAGCTCACGCTTGACCGTCGCCGTTACAGCTTTTTTGCGATCACATCTTTCAACGCTCGGTTTTCCAGCAACAAGTCCGCCGAGATCTGCTTTAACTGCCGGTTCTCTTCTTCCAGCTCACGCAACCGCTTGATGTCGGATGCTTGCATCCCACCGTACTTGGTCTTCCACTTGTAATAGGTTGCCTCGCTGACTTCGTGCTCGCGGCATACGTCCTTCACCGCTCGCCCCGCTTCGACTGCTTTCAAGATCGCGATGATCTGATGCTCACTGAATCTGCTCCGCTTCATTCAGGCCTCCTGGGTCGCTCATCCTACCCGGAAACCTCTACTTTTCAATGGCCCTAATTTTCGGGGTACTTACACGGTGACAAAAGCGCAACTGGAAGACGAAAACCGTTTAAAAGGTTTCCTGTGTTACAAGAGTATCGCCGGTCGTCGGGCTAAAGCCACGGCGTGAAGGAGAGAAGTAAAGACTTTTCACCGATGCCGCGCTCGCTTATGATGGCGCGACAAAGCTCAGGAAGGAAACCATGAAAAGAATAACCAGCGTCATTTTGTCGATTCCAATGATATTTGTCGCGGCTGCCTCGCAAACTAACTCCGCGACTCGTTTTGTGAACAGTCCAATCCCCTCCGCACCCCTGTCGCAATTCGGCGATCCCTATTCGGATTTCCGCAACGTTCGCCACACGAACGCCGGATTGCTGAACGAGCGGGATGAGGTAAAACTCGGAACCCAACTACATCGACAGGCTACAAAAAAGTTCCGTCTCACTGACATCGGTCTTGATCGCATCGAAAGGATTGGCCAGCGCATCGTGCGCGCCAGTGCGCGGCCGAACCTGCTTTATAAATTTCACGTGATCGAGAGCCGCGAAATCAATGGCTTGTCCCTGCCGGGGGGACACATTTACATCACGACCGGTCTTTTGAAAATTGCTAACGACAACGAACTTGCTTCTGTGCTGGCGCACGAGGTGGGTCATATCGCCGCGCGGCATAGTTTGAAAACTTTGAAGAAGCGGCAGGAGTACAACGACATCGCGAAATCAATCGGCGAGTTGACCGGCGTTGCCGGAGACATCGGCAGAGATTTAGGCGTCACCCTCGGTCAAATGGTCGGCGAAGGCTTTTTGACTATTCACTCACGCGATGAAGAGCGCGAGGCCGATTATCTCGGCGTCCGCGGCATGGCAAAGGCGGGATTCGATCCGCAGGGCATGGTCACAATGTTTCAGAAGTTGCAACGGGTCCAGGGACAAACACCCGATTTGCTCGGCAGTCTGTTTTCGGATCATCCAGACGTACAGGAGCGAATCGACAATACTCGTTATGAGATTGCGAGGCTGCGAAGAGGGTAAGTAAGTCAGCCATAAAAAGGCGCAAAAAGCACAAAACAAATCCTTGCAGACTAATCGGTTGGGCGCGAGCCAGCCAATTTTGCTTTTGTGCCTTCTATTCCTTTTTGTGGCCAAATCTTCGGAGCGCCGAAGAAAACAATCAACACCGGAATCAGGAACGCAAGATTCCTCAGCGCGGTCGATACTCCCAACTGACTGCCGATGATGTTGCCAAAGCAACCGCACTCCAACGCTTCTCCCTGCAAGCCGTACGTGTAGAACAGCGCGAACGCGCTGAAACCGATCAGCAAGAGTCCCGCCGCCACTGCTCCTAATCGAACTGTCCGCGGCACAATCAACAACGCGGCGATGACAATTTCAAGCACGATCACCGCGATTGTCGCCGGCCACTGCCAACGTTCGTAATTAAACTTCATTGAGCTGAGTAGCTCGGCAACTGTGCCGACAAACTCGGTGAGAATCCAAAGCTTCGCGCCGGCCGTAAAAAGAAAAAGGGCCGCCAGACCGAAGCGGCTAATGTGGACGAGCCATTTAAGAACTGATTGGGAGACGCGGCAACGGGGCGACGCGGCGACTTTCTCCGGTTCTCGCTGTCTCCCCATCTCCGCGTCGATTTGCATATCTTCCCCTACGCCGCTAACGCCACAACCTTCTCCGCCGCGTCCTTCATTCCATTCGCCACGGTGAAGTTCATTCCTGACTCGCGAATTACCCGTTGGCCTTCTTCAACATTGGTGCCTTCGAGCCGGACCACCACCGGTATCTTCACGTCCAAACTCTTCGCGGCGCCGACCACGCCGCGGGCCACCATGTCGCAGCGCACAATGCCGCCGAAGATGTTAACGAGCACGGCGCGCACGTGTTCGTCGGCGAGCAGAATCTTGAAAGCCGCTTCGACGCGTTCCTGCGAAGCGCCACCGCCGACGTCGAGAAAGTTTGCCGGCTCGCCGCCGGCGAGTTTAATGATGTCCATCGTGGCCATCGCCAGGCCCGCGCCGTTAACCATGCAGCCGATGTTACCGTCGAGCTTGATGTAGTTCAGATCGAATTTCGAGGCTTCGATCTCCAGCGGATCCTCTTCATTCAAGTCGCGCAATTCTTTGTAGTCCGGATGACGGAACATTGCGTTGTCGTCGAAGTTCACCTTCGCGTCGAGCGCAATCAGCCGATTATCTTTCGTCAAAAGAAACGGATTGATTTCGAGGAGTGACGCGTCCATCGCTTCGGACGCCGTGTAGAGCGATTGCATGAACTTCGCGGCTGGCGAAACCATTTCGCCTGGCAAGCCGAGCGCGAACGCCAGTTTCCTCGCTTGAAACGGTCGAAAGCCAACCGCCGGATCGATCGTCTCTTTGAAGATCTTCTCAGGCGTGTTCGCCGCGACTTCTTCGATGTCCATACCGCCCGCGGCTGAGGCCATGAACACCGGCCGGCCGGTCGCCCGATCCAAAACGATCCCGAGATAGAACTCTCGATCGATCGGCAGGCCTTCTTCGATCAGAAGCACACGCACCTCTCGGCCTTCCGGTCCCGTCTGGTGTGTCACCAACTTCATCCCGAGCATGTTTTGCGCGATGTCGCGTGCTTCTTCAGGAGTTTTCGCCAGCTTCACGCCGCCGCCCTTCCCGCGGCCGCCCGCATGAATTTGTGCTTTCACGACGATGGGCGTCGTAGCCAGTACCTGCGCTGCCGCGAACGCTTCATCGGCCGTGCGCGCGACAATGCTGCGCGGCACCGGCACACCGAATTTTTTTAGTAACTCTTTGCCCTGGTACTCGTGTATCTTCATCGCATCAAAATTCCGGGAGTTCGGTCCAGCCGAACTGCCACCGTCACTGTGCTCAAACTTGAGTTTGTAAAACCGAATGAGTTTACCGAGCCGCCGACCGGCTCGCAACCGACGCTTCCGTCTTGGAGCGCGGCCATCCTGGCCGCAAGCGTGCGCAGCACGCTCAAACTGTTCGCGCTTCGTGCTCAAGCGGCCAGGGATGCCCGCGCTCCTCTCTGATGAGTCGCAAGAAAATGGACCGCCGTGCATTTTTAAGAGGTGCAGCCGTATCAGCTGTCGCTTTGCGTATGGGCGCGGCGATGCCACGCAGCGCCATTGCGTCCTTGATCGCGGCGCCGAAATTTCTGGCGATGGCTAATCATTTGCTGAACCAGGTGAATATTGAGCGCGCCGAGGCGGGGGTGAGACCCCTGAAACTCGATTCGCTGGCTTGCACGGTCGCGGAGAAGCACGCCGTCGAGATGGCCCGCAACAACTTCCTCAGCCACTGGGGGCTTGACGGCCGGAAGCCTTATCACCGTTATTCTTTTGCGGGCGGCGTTGAAGCAATTCAGGAAAATGACGGCGCGATTGACACCAGCACGCCCATAGCTTCGGCGGAAGTCCCGATTCATTTGATGTCGATGCACAGATCTATGCACGATGAAGTGGCGCCTGATGACGGACATCGCAAAACGATTCTCAATCCAGTACATACACACGTCGGCTTCGGCTACGCGGATTACGGTTTTTGCGTGCGGCTGTGCGAGTTGTACGTCGCACGATACGTCGCGATCGATCCCTACGCCGTGACCGCTTCACCGCATGACCGGATCGTTTTGAGCGGGCGGCTTTTGGAGCCGACGTATTCTTTCGAGGGCATCGATGTCTTTTACGAAGCGCTTCCCACGCCGCCGGACCGGGCATGGCTTCGCGTTCCGCGTCCATACGGTTTGCCCGATGAGCGAGAGTCGCTGCTCCCGAAACTCGGGCCAAACCACTTCTACGAGGACGGTTCGAAAGGATCGATCGAGGTGCAAGGCCGCGGCCGGTTTAAGGCTCCGATCCGGCTGAGTCGAAAAGAGCCGGGAATTTACACCGCTGTGGTGTGGATTGCGCGGTCGGCGAAAGAGGAGCCGTTTCCCGCGACGCAGGTATGCGTGCGCGCCGAATAAAGTCGGGCTCGCATTTTCTTGTCGGTACGCACGCCTCAGGCGTGCTATCTCTCGAAACAAAGCACGCCGGAGGCGTGCGCACCGCTTGACAGGAGAACCAATGAGCGATGTCATCGTTACATCTCAAGGTAATTTGCGAAATGAAGTGACCTACGGCGCCGGCCATTCGTTAACTACCGACGAGCCGGTCGCGGCGGGAGGCGAAGATGCGGGGCCGGATCCGTACACGCTTGTGCTTGGCGCCCTCGGCAGTTGTATTTCGATGACCTTAACGCTTTACGCGCGCCGCAAAGCCTGGCCGGTCGATCGCGTAACGGTGCGTCTGCGGCAACAAAGAATTCACGGCAAGGACTGCGCGGAATGCGAAGAGAAGCCCGAGGGCTTCGTTCATCGAATTGAACGGAGCGTCACTGTCGAAGGAAATCTGACCGAAGAACAACAAGCGCGGCTTCAGGAGATTGCCCGCAAATGTCCCGTACACAAAACTCTGACCTCACCAATTATCGTCACTGAGATGAAGTCAGTACCCGGAGCGTTAGCCCCTCTCCCTTTGGGAGAGGTTGGGTGAGGGTGCGCAGCATAGCGACGGGGGTAAGAAAAGACATCCGGTCGCTACTGAAGCCAGTACTGACTCGCTAACTTGATGAAGACTGTTTGTGCCAAATTCGTGTTCGCCGCCATCGGGCTGATTGCGCTTGCCTCCGCTTCGTCCGTCGCAGCGCAAAACCGAACAAATAGACGCGCGCTCGCCGCCCAGGTCCGCACAGAGTTCCTGCACGCCTGGAACGGTTACAAGAAACATTGCTGGGGACACGACGAGCTGAAACCGATCAGCAAGACTTGTCGCGACTGGTATGACACTCCGCTTTTGATGACGCCAGTCGACTCGCTTGACACAATGATCCTGATGGGCCTGAACAACGAAGCGAAGAAGACCCGCGAATACATCGCAAATCATCTTTCGTTCGACAAAGACATTTACGTTCAGAACTTCGAGATCACGATTCGTCTGTTGGGCGGATTGCTCACCGGTTATGAGATGACCGGCGACAAGCGTTTATTGAAGCTGGCGGACGATTTAGGAAATAGGCTGCTGCCGGTGTTCGAATCGCCCACGGGCCTGCCCTATCGCTACGTGAATCTGAAAACCGGTAAAGTGCGCGGCAACCCTTCCAATCCTGCGGAAACCGGCACGCTCCTGGTTGAATTCGGCACGCTCGCCAAACACACCGGCAAACGCGTGTACTTCGATAAAGCCAAACGCGCTTTGGTCGAGACCTACAATCGACGTTCGCCAATTGGCTTGGTTGGCACGTGGATCAATGTCGAGACCGGACTGTGGACGAACACCGACAGTCACATCAGCGGCGCAATCGACAGCTACTACGAATATCTTTTGAAATGCGCGATCCTTTTTAATGACAAAGACTGCTGGCGCATGTGGAACGAAAGCATCGTGGCAATCAATAAGTATCTTCGCGATGAGACGAAAGGCCGCATGCGGCCTGAGCTTTGGTACGGCCATGCCGATATGAATACAGGCCAGCGTACGGCGACGACTTACGGCGCGCTCGACGCGTTCTTCCCGGCCGTTCTCGCATTGTCCGGTGATCTGAACCGAGCGAGGCTGCTCCAGGAATCGTCGTTCGCGATGTGGAACAAGCACGGCATCGAACCGGAAAGATTCGACTATATGAAAAATGAAGTGGTCAGCGCCGGTTACCCTTTGCGGCCGGAGATCGTTGAATCAACTTATTTTCTGTATCACTTCACGCGCGACCCGGCTTATCTGCGGATGGGTGAGAAGATGTGGAAGGATTTCGTGACGCACTGCCAGACGGAGGAAGCCTACGCCGCGTTGAAAAGCGTCGTAACGAAAGAGAAATCGGATTCGATGCAGAGCTTTCTTTTCGCTGAGACGTTCAAGTATTTCTATCTGCTGTTCGAGCCACGAATGAAATTGAACTTTGATAAAGTCATCTTCAACACCGAAGCTCATCCGGTGCGCAGAAAGTGATTTCGGAATCGTCCTTTGCGTTTTCTTTGCGGGCTTGGCGCCTTTGCGCGAACCAACCGTTTTGTAAGACTCGACATCACGCAAAGACTAAATAAGCGACCATTTCGAGCATGTCTAAGTTAGAGGAAAACCGCAAGAACCTTATCGCCATTCTTCAGGGAGCGTTCTCCGGCGAATTGGCCGCGGCGTACGCCTATCGCGGCCATTGGCATTCCGTCAGCGCCGACGATGAGCGTGAATCCATTCGCACAATTGAAGAAGATGAATGGCGGCACCGGAAGCTCGTCGGCGAAATGTTGACTGCCCTCGGCGGCGCGCCGAACAAAACACGCGAGACACGAGCGACACTCGTCGGCCGCACCTTAGGATTTCTGTGTCACGTGACGGGGTGGCTCGCGCCGATGTACGGCGCGGGCAAACTGGAGAGCCGGAACATCGTCGAGTATGAAACCGCGGCGCGTTATGCGCGTGACTCCGGTCAAACCGAACTGATCGGTTGCTTGCTCGAGATGGCTGAAGTCGAGTGGGATCACGAAAAGTATTTTCGTTCGCAGGTATTGCGTCACGCAGTCGGGCGGCGTTTACCGATTTGGCCTGAGCCACCACCCAAAGAATCGATTCGACAATCTTTTGCCAACGAAAGACAGGCCCAGTCGATTCCGACAACTCCACCGGAGATTGGGCAAACTAGGTTTGCCTAAAAATTCCCCAGGCAAATCGGCTATGCCGACTGAGGGGCGGAAGCGCTGGGCGCTTCCGTTCAATTCTAAACAGGTGTTTGGGGGCTGCGCCCCGGTCAGTCGGGCGTAGCCCGCTCTCCGGGATAACAGTCTCCGGAAGGCCGAAGGCCTTCCGCACATCAGACGGCGAAGCCGCCTACTTTGGAGACAATGATGATGTGGATCCGACTATCGCAACTGACAATCAAACTCGCGGCAGCAGTTTTGTTTCTGCTTTTCTTCACCCAGCCGGCCTTCGCGCAACAACCAAGCTTCTCACGCGATGCACTGATTTCCGCCGCCCGCGAAATCATGACCACCACGCGTTATTGCGCGCTGATAACAACCGGCCGCAACGGTCGGGCTCACGCGCGAACGATGGACGCTTTCGCCCCTGAAGCAGACATGACTGTTTGGCTCGCCACGAATCCGCGCAGCCGCAAAGTTGCGGAAATCCGCCGCAACCCAAAGGTGACGCTTTACTATTTCGATCGTGAGAGTGCGGCCTACGTGACGATGTACGGAACCGCGCGACTCGTAAACGACACTGGTGAAAAAGCCAAACGATGGAAAGAAGACTGGAAGACTTTCTATCCCGATCGCGACAAGAGCTATCTGCTAATCAAAGTCACGCCGGAAAGGCTCGAGGTGGTGAACATCAACAAAGGAGTTGTCGGCGTATCGCCCACGTGGCAACCGCTGTCAGTCGATTTCCCGCGGCATTGACTCTGCCCTGCTTTTCCCGTACAAAGCGCCTGCGCAAAAACCTCACCTGCGCCCTTTCGCTCTATCGATCTTCTTTGGGAGAAAGAATCATGTCCCTGCACCCTTCACGTCGTTCCTTCATTTCGTTCTTCTTAGTAGTCAGCGTCATCGCATTGTCGCTCTCCGGTTGCAGCAAAGGCGGCGGAGGCAACAGTCTGCACGTTAAGTCACCGGCCGCCGGCGAAAAGGATCTCGCCGTCAAATCGGGTTACGCGTTTGCGGTGACCAAGTCGTTCACCGACATCAATCAGAAACTCACGACCGCCGTGGTCTACAACGTCTTTACGGCGAATTACGATCTCGACGCGGCTAATTTCGGAATGACGCTCGAGAAACCGATGACGTCGGAAGATCAAATGCGCGTCGTCTTCAGCCTGGTCGGCGAAGAAGGCACGAAGGACCCCGCGCCGCTCAAAGCCGGCACCTACTCCGCCAAAGCCGACAAGTACATGAAAGTCGAAACCGTCGGCATCGTCACGCGCAAAGGCAACGCCGATACGAAAACCTGGTTCGACCGAAGCAGTCTGACCGGACAAGTCACCCTAACCTCGGTGACGGACGATTCAATCTCCGGCGACATTGATGTGACGGCCGGCGACAGCGCGATCAAGGGTCCGTTCACGGCAAAGATTCTCAAGCGGAAGTAACCTTGGAATGCGGCGTTCTTCCACCCCAGCGCGGCTGCCGCACTGGGGACCCCGGTTGACGCCGCTTTCCATCGTGTCGGTCCACGGCTGCAAAACAAAGCTTCGTCGAGCCGGCGCACTCCAAAAAAGCCGTGGCGATTTCGGGGCGCCTCGTTTACAATCGGCGCATGACCGAGGTCGCGGCCGTTACCGAACGGCACCAGACAGTCAGCGAAGAGATCGCCAACAGCATCAGCCATGGAATTGGTCTGCTGCTCGCCATTGCCGCGGCGCCGTTCCTAATCCTTACCGCGGCGCGGGCGGGGAGCATTTGGAACATCGTCGGCGTCAGCGTATTCGCGACTTCGATGATGCTGCTTTACCTGGCTTCGACGCTCTATCACGCAATTCCTGACGATCGCGCCAAGCGTGTTTTTCGCCTCCTCGATCACGGAGCGATCTTTATTTTGATTGCCGGCACGTACACGCCGTTCACGCTCGGAGTGATGCGCGGACCCTGGGGCTGGACTTTGTTTGGACTCGTTTGGTCGCTGGCGGTTTTCGGTTTAACGATGAAAGCCATCTTCGGCACGCAGCATCGCTGGCTGACTGTTCCACTTTACCTCTTAATGGGCTGGCTCGCGGTTATCGCCGCACCGCATATTCTTTTCAGCATGCCTTTGCCGGCGCTGATTTGGATACTGGCGGGCGGTCTTGCTTACACGGCCGGCGTCTTTTGCTTCAGACTCCCCTCAATTCGCTACAGCCATTTCGCCTGGCATCTGTTTGTGATAGCCGGCACCACCTGTCACTTCTTCGCGGTGCTTTGGTACTCGGCGTAAACCCGGCGGCGGGGCAGTAGCCCGACCGTGAGGGGGGCACCAGGTGAGTGACGTCATGAGCCCTCCCTGACAGTCGGGCTACTGCCCCGACCCGGCGCTACACACTTACATCGGACACCTAACCTCTGGCTTTCGCTCACCTGCCAGTGATATCATCCCGTCACCGAAAATGTTTCAAGGTTCAATTCATCTGAGACCGCTCGACAACCGCGTCAACCTCTTCGCGGACTAGTACTCATCCATCAACATCTCGTTCAAAACGGCACTTCCCGAAAAGTGTCAAACCGAGGCTTTCGTTTCAAGGAGTAAGAGATGATGGAAACCGCATTAGCTGTAAAACGACCTGAAATCAAAACCGAACTGCCAGGTCCGAAGGGGCGAAAGATTATCGCCGCCGATGCGCGATACGTGAATCCCGCATATCCGCGTCCCGATTTCAAACTTGTGGCTGAACGCGCCCAGGGCGTGTGGGTCGAAGACGTTGACGGCAACGTCTTTCTCGATTGCAACGCCGGCGTCGCCGTGTGTTCTACCGGACATTGTCATCCTGAAGTCGTCAAAGCGATTCAGGATCAAGCGGCGCAACTGATCCACATTTGCGGCACCGATTATTACTACCGTCTGATGCCGGACTTGGCCGAGGCGCTGGACGCAATCACACCGGTGCCGAGTCCTACCCGTACGCACTTTGCCAACAGCGGAACTGAGGCGGTCGAAACCGCTTTGAAGCTGGCAATGCATGCGACTGGACGTGAGAAATTCATAGCATTCTTTGGCAGCTTTCACGGACGAACGTTGGGCTCGCTGTCGCTGACTTCGTCAAAGGCGGCGCAACGATCAGGTTTCAAACGGCAGGCGCTCGACGTCGTGCACGTGCCTTATCCGAACGACTATCGCAATCCGTTCAGTGCTGAAGATTGCGGCAACGGTGGCGCGGCGCAAGGCGCACTCAATTGGATAGAGAGCCGTCTGTTCAAAACGACCACACCGCCTGAAGAAGTTGCCGCAATCGTCGTCGAGCCGATTCAGGGTGAAGGTGGCTACGTGCCTGCGCCGAAAGGTTTTCTGAAAGGCCTGCGTCGGATTTGCGATGCACACGGCATCCTTCTCGTTTTTGACGAAGTGCAGAGCGGCATGGGCCGCACCGGCAAAATGTTCGCTTGCGAGCACGACGAAGTACAGCCCGATGTCATCTGTATCGCTAAGGGCATCGCGTCCGGTTTGCCGCTCGGCGCATGCGTCGCGCGCGCGGACCTGATGGATTGGCAAAAGGGCGCGCATGCATCGACGTTCGGCGGAAATCCGGTCGCGATTGCGGCGGCGATGAAGACGATTGAGTTGCTTGAGCGTGAACTGGTCGCAAATGCAGCCGAAGTCGGCGATTACCTGAAACGCGGTCTAAAAAAGCTGTTGGCAAAACACGAGTGCATCGGCGACGTGCGCGGCCGGGGCTTCATGCTCGGTGTCGAATTCGTGAAAGACAAGACCAGTCGCGCACCCGATCCGGAACTACGCGATCGCGTTGAAATGGCCGTTTTCGAACGTGGATTGATTCTGCTTGGCGCCGGAACCAACACGATTCGCTGGTCGCCGCCGTTGATCTTAACGAAAGAGAACGTTGACGTGGCGCTCGAGATTTTTGACGACGCTATTTCGGCGTCGATCTAATTTGGAGTGCGGTGGCAAGCGCAGCGCGACACCGCTTGGGATTTGCTTCATGAATGGATCATCCAAAGCGACGTCGCCGCTTCGCTCTGCCGGCGCACTCCATATGAGGAGCACATGTTCGAAGGCACAATAATCTCAATCAACATCACCCCGCAGGCGGAAGCGCGGATGCAATCTGTGGAAGAAGTGCGCGCAATTCCGGGGCGCGGTCTTGAAGGCGATCGCTACTTCGACAACAAAGGGCGCGCGCCGGAAGTTAAGCGCGAATTGACGCTGATAGAGGCTGAAGCCATCGAAGCGTTCAAGAGCGAACTCAACGTTGATTACGGTTTGGGCGACAGCGCCGCAACGTGGTGACGCGCGGAGTGCCGCTAAATCACCTGGTCGGGAAAGAGTTCTGGGTCGGCGAAGTGAAAGCGCGCGGCATCATGCTGTGCGAGCCGTGCGCGCATCTGCAAAAACTTACCGTCAAACAGGTTCTGCCGGGGTTGGTTCATCGCGCCGGCTTGCGCGCGCAGATTTTGACGGAAGGCACTATTCGCGTCGGCGCGACGGTGTCAGCGGCGAAAGAGTAGCCACTGAGGCACCGAGACGCAGAGAAACTGCCACAGATAAACACTGATTCACACAGATTGAGGTTCAGAGCAGTGTGTATCTGTGTAGATCTGTGGCTGGTTTCGTTTCTCCGTATCTCCGTGCGTCTGTGGCGAACCCTGGACGTTCACAACCGATACCTAACTCGCTTCCTTAACTCCGCATCTTCCACTTCGATATTCTGAAGCCGCATCATCACGTCGGCATTCAAATCCCAACCGGCGCGTTCGCCGGATTGCAGTTTCACCGTCCCGGCCGCCGCGATCATCGCCGCGTTGTCGGTCGAAAGGTGCGGCGAAGGAAAGTAGACGGGCACTCCCAATCGCCCGGCGGCGTCACTGCACGCTTCGCGCAAAGCCCGATTGCACGCCACGCCACCCGCAACAATCAAAGTTCTGGGCCGATATTCTTCCGCAACCCTCTCCATCGTCGACACTAGTGAACGAATCACCGTGCTTTGAAAACTCGCCGCGAGATCTTTGATTCCCTGCGAAGCTTCGCCGCCGTTGCTCACGGGTTGCAGACCCGATTCACGCACATGCTTTTGGACGGCCGTCTTCAATCCGCTGAAGCTGAAATCCGGACGATTGTCGCCCATGCGCGGAACCGCGAACTTCACCGCTTTCGGATTCCCTTCCCTCGCGAGCCGTTCGATGATTGGCCCGCCGGGATAACCAAGCCCGAGCAGCTTCGCCACCTTGTCGAACGCTTCGCCGGCAGCGTCGTCGCGGGTGCGCCCGACGACTTTGTATTTACCGGGTTCAGGCACGAAGAAAACATTCGTGTGCCCACCGGAAACGATAAGCGCCAACGCCGGATGTTCCACCGGCGGATTTTCGAAACAGACTGAGTAGATGTGTCCTTCGATGTGATTCACGCCGACCAAAGGCTTGTTCAGCGCGTAAGCCATCGCCTTGGCGTACGAGACCCCGACCAGCAGCGACCCGATCAACCCCGGCCCGTTCGTCACCGCGATTCCGTCGAGCTGTTGTCGCGTCACGTTCGCGCGCGACAACGCTTCTTCGACAATCGGCGCGATTTTGTCGAGATGTTCGCGTGAAGCCAGTTCCGGCACGACTCCGCCAAATCGCTCGTGAGTCTTGATCTGCGAGGCAATCACGGATGAAACGATCTCGTGGCCGTCGCGGATTACCGCCGCGGCAGTTTCATCGCATGAAGTTTCAATTCCGAGAACCAGCATATATGTCGGTGGTCAGTAGTCAGTGGTCAGTCGTCAGTTGTCAGTTGTCAGTTGTACTTGTAATTGTTAGCCGTTCGTAAGTCTTTTAGACTGTTTGTCGAGGAGTTCACGATACTTCGGCTTGCATGCGACTGACAACTGACGACTGACTACTGACCGATGCGATAAAAACTCAACGCCGAATCACCTTGCTTCAACGTGCGGTAACGTTTCAGCCTGCCGGTATCATCAGCCAGGTCTTGCTTCCTGTGATGCTCGACGATCACCACAGCATCCAAGGTCAACAGTTGCCCTCCGGTATCTGAAATCAGGTTCACTACCGAATAATAATCCGCCGCATAAGGCGGATCAAAAAAGACAATGTCGAACGGTCCTGGTTCCTTCTTCGCGTGGAGCCGCAGGTAATCGGCCGCGTCCGCATTCACAACTTTGAAATCATTCTTGTCGATGCCGAGGGCGCCCGTGTTCGCTTCAATCAACGCGCACATCTTTCGCGACTGATCGACGAACGTCACGTGTTCGGCTCCACGCGATAACGCTTCGATTCCGACCGCGCCGGTGCCCGCGCACAGGTCAAGAAACCGCGCACCTTTAATTCGCGGAGCCAGCACATTGAACAAGGTCTCGCGCAAGCGATCAGACGTTGGTCGCGTCTGCGCAGACGGCGGACTCTTCAACTGGCGACCTCGATATTTACCGGCAATGATCCGCATAAGTAATTACAGAACCGCGAACGGCAGCGAGCGGGATAAGGACGCAAAGTTGCGTAACGAAAAAGCAATAATTGAATCGCAAATTGAGCTTTGATCCGCTCGCTACCGCTCGCGGTTCTGTAACTTACCCAACCGCCGCCAGCTTCAACCGCGCATCAGCCTGAACTCGCCTCATTAATTCAGCGGTCGCGGGCGATTTTGATCGTTGAGAGACGTAATACTCAGCTTCCTTCCGCGCGGCTTGTAGAATGTCGAGGTCGCGCACCAGATTCGCGACGCGGAACTCAGGCAAGCCCGCCTGGCGCGTGCCCATAATTTCGCCGGGGCCGCGAATCTCTAAATCCTTCTCGGCGATCTTGAACCCGTCGTTGGTCTCTTCCATGATGCCCAGCCGTTCCCGCGCAACTTCAGTTTGTTTGTCTGAAGCCAGTAGCACGCAGTAACTCTGTTCCGCTCCGCGACCGACACGACCGCGCAATTGATGAAGCTGCGACAAGCCAAAGCGTTCAGCGTGTTCGATCACCATCACTGACGCATTGGGCACATCGACGCCGACTTCAATGACTGTCGTCGAAACCAGAATCTGAATTTCGCCACTACCAAACCCGCGCATCACCTTCTCTTTTTCTTCCGGCTTCATCCGGCCGTGCAGCAAGCCGACTGAGAATTTGGGAAAGACCTGGTCGCGCAGATATTCGAATCGCCGCGTCGCGTCGCGCAGGTCGAGCTTTTCCGATTCCTCGACGAGTGGATACACGACGTAAACTTGCCGGCCTGCGCGCAGCTCCTGCGTCAACAGTCGCTTCACATCTTTTCGATCGTCGGCATTGTCCGCGAACACTTTGGTCACAATCGGCGTACGACCGGGCGGCATTTCATCGATGATCGAAACGTCGAGATCGCCGTACACCGTCATCGCCAGCGAACGCGGAATCGGCGTGGCCGTCATGACAAGCACGTCCGGGTTCAAGCCACGCTCGCGCAGCTCGGCACGTTGCATGACACCGAACCGATGCTGCTCGTCAACGATCGCCAGCCCGAAGTTCTTGAACCGGACGTTTTCCTGAATCAGCGCGTGCGTGCCTATGCACCCATGAACTTCGCCGGCCGCAAGGGCGGCGTGCAGCTGGCGTTTCTCGCCTGTTTTCAGCGAACCAATGAGGACTTCGATGCGGTAGGGCGACTTCGCCAGGATCCGTTTGATATTTCGCGCGTGTTGTTCGGCGAGAATTTCAGTCGGCACCATGAGCGCGGTTTGATAGCCATTTTCCATCGCAGTCAGCATCGCAATCAACGCGACGATCGTCTTGCCGCTGCCCACGTCGCCTTGCAGCAAACGGTTCATCGGCGCGTCGGATTTCATATCACGGAAGATTTCTTTGACAACTTTCCGTTGTGCTTCGGTGAGAGTGAACGGCAGGACCGATTTAATGTGGCGTTTGATCGTGTCGTCGATCCTGATCGTGGCTGTTTTACTTTCTCTTGTTCGATGTCCGCGCTTTACCGATAACGCGAGTGAAAGCCAAAACAGTTCCTCGAATATCAGGCGCTGGTGGGCCGGGCTGCGCGCCCGCCCGTATTCATCAAGCGATGCTTCGCCCGGTGGAAAGTGAATCTGACGCAAAGCCACGGCGCGTCCGATTAGCTTCCGTCGCTGACGCAAATCGCCGGGCAGATTTTCCTTCATCGCGTCGTCGGGAAGATCGGCAAGCACACGATGAAGGATTTCACGCAACTGCTTTGGACGGATGTCGCCGATTCTTCGGTATACGGGAACGCAACGGCCGACATGAATGGCGGAGAGTAACGGATCGCCGTCTCCTTCATCACTTGAAATAACCTCGAGCTCATCGGGTTTGTTTACTTTCAGACAGAAGGTTCCTAGCTTATCGAGCTGCCATTTTCCGAATGCGATGAAGCGCGTTCCCCGGACGAATCTCTTCGTGTGGAACTCGACAATCTGTTTGGCCCGTGGGCCGGAGATAAACCATTCGATCAATACCTGAGGTCCGGTATTGTTCTGATCACTGGCGGAAACTGAGAAAATAAATCGCGACCGGCCAATGTAACGGGGTTTTGCGATGCGCACCGTGAGGTCAAGCGACGCTTCTTGATCGTTCTGCAGCTCGCGAATCTCGAGCATGCGCGAACGATCTTCATGACGCGTCGGCAGGTAGAGCAGAAGATCTTCAACCCTGACTGAGTTGATGTCTTTTCCGCGGGAAAGTTCGGCGAGGCCGAGCGCAAGTTTCCGCGCTCCCTGCGAGCCAAGCCGCGCAATATTTGGGGGCAAATCCAGAATGCGTGTGTCGAGGGAGATGGAAGATCTGAGCGCCATCGGCGCGAATCATAGCACAAGGGTCTTGCCACTATTGGCGCACGAAAAACCGCGCGGCGAAGAAAATCGGCGTGGGGCAGTGTCCTATTTTGTCTTTGCGATCTTTGATGCGCCTTTGCGTGAATTGTCCGCGTGGAAAAGGAAGCCGTTTCACGCAAAGGCGCCAAGCCCGCCAAGATACGCAAAGTAGAAAACCCTGCGTCACGCCTCGATTTAATAAGCAGCGAATGTGAGGCTGGAAGCGGCTGACGTCAGGTTTAGCCCGCGCAGTGTTGCTCGAAAGCACTGATCAACTCTGAAGAGATGTCGGCCGGGCCCTTTCCTTCGATCTGCCAACGCTCCATCATGTAAGCCAACTTACCGTCTTTCAGAATTCCAATTGACGGAGACGAGGGCGCATACCCGGTAAAGTAGCTGCGCGCTCTGGCCGTCGCTTCCAAATCGCCGCCGGCGAAAACCGTCGCCACGCGATCAGGCCGCACTTCGTGTTTCAAGGCCTGCGCCACGCCGGGGCGGGCCCTGCCAGCGGCACATCCGCAAATTGAGTTAACCACGATCATCAGCGTACCGGCCGATTGCTGGACTGCCGCATCAACCGCTTCGGACGTTCGCAACTCTTCGACGCCCAGCCGCGTCAGTTCTTCTCGGAATGGCTTAATAAATTCTTCTGGATACTGCATATTAGTTCTCCTTGATGCCTATTCTAGTTCATTTATCGAAATCTTACGCGGCGCGTCGCCATCACCAGTGATTGAGATGCTCCAGGCCGCGGGAGGTAATGGATATCTGCCCATTCGTTCAGCCCATTCGATGATTGTTACCGCCTCTTCATCTGAAAGGAGTTCATCGAGATCGACGGCATGCGCGGCGGACGCGCCTTCATCGAGGCGATAGAGATCGATGTGATAGAGAAGCAGTCGTCCCTGGTAGGGATTGACCAGCGTGAACGAAGGGCTGCTGACGTCGTCTTCATCAACGTCGAGCGCCTGCGCGATACCTTTGACGAAAACAGTTTTCCCTGCGCCTAGCGAGCCGTTCAGCAGGAGAATTTCTCCGCCGCGAAGTTGCTCGCCAATGCGCACGCCGAGATCAAAGGTCTCATGTTCGTTGTTTGAAACGAACTCACCGGTCGGAATGGATTGAGTCGCGGCCGTCATCTCGGCTGCTCTCCGTGCGGATCAATTGAACAAATTGCAGCGCTCAGGTGTCCACGAATATCCGACGCGACCATGCAGCGCATGCCGAGTTCGCGCGCGGCGAAATCTCCGGCGAGGCCGCTGACGTGAAGCGCTGCGATCACGGTCTCGAGCGCACTTACCCTCTCACTACTCTTTGCTTGCGCCAGGAAACCCGCGATGACGCCAGTTAAGGTGTCACCAGCGCCAGCCGTCCCCAAACCAGCGTTGCCGGTTGAGTTCAGGAAAACGCGGCCGTCGGGTGCAGCGACCAGTGACCGGCCACCCTTCAGCAAAAGGATCACTTCGTGTTGACTCGCGAACTTACGTGCCGCCGCGATTCGATCGTTCAAAGCGCTTTTGTCCGAAGTCCCCATCATCCTCAACATCTCGCCCGGATGGGGCGTCAAGACAATTGGTAGTTCTGCCGAACCGCGCAAATCGCCCGGCCAGGGAGAGAGACAATTCAAACCGTCGGCGTCTAGCACCACAGGCGTCCGCCTGTTCTCGACGACACGCCGAACAAACTTTCGCGTGCGGTCGTCTTCAGACGAAAGCCCGGGGCCAATCGCGATAACGTCAGCTCTCTCGCTGAATTTTGAAAAGAAACTAACCGCGTCGTCGCTTACTGCGCCGCGATCTGTTTCCGCCAGCGCCGCCGTCATGACTTCAGCCATAACCTGCGTTGCGACGAGTGGCTGTGCCGACGCCGGCGTCGCGACCGTCACCAGCCCGGCTCCCGCACTCATCGCCGCATTGGCACATAACGCCGCGGCGCCCGTGAAGCCGCGCCCGCCGGCAACGATGACGGCGTGCCCGTGAGTGTTCTTGTGGGATTCTGGGGTGTAGCGCGTTTCGACTAGCCAACGTCGCGCGTCGGCATCTTCGGTAAAAAACAAATCAGTCTGAGCTTTCAAGATCAGGTCAGCAGGCGACCCGATGTCGGCAACGATGAGCCGGCCGTCGTAGGTCGAAGCGGGCGAAAGAACGTTCGCGATCTTCGGCGCCGTCATCGTGATGGTGATGTCCGCGTGAACAGCTTCGCCTATTGGTTCTGGCGAGTCGGAATTGAATCCGGAAGGCACATCGATCGAAACAACCAGCGTGTTTGGGTTCGCGAAATCGCGCAATGCGTTGACGCGTCGCACGGTTTCAGCATGAACTCCCTGAAGCGGGCGCGTCAGACCCGTGCCGAACAGCGCATCTACGATCACATCCGGCGACTCACTTAGTCTCTCATTGACTGAGCTTTGGCAATCATCGTCGCTCGCACATTCGATTAATCGAACCACGCCCTTCGCTGCTGAACTGTCCTGGGCCAGGCTCGCTAAGGCTTCGAAGTTCGTGCGTGCATCCCCTTTCGTGTCCGCGATGTTGCCGAAGAGAATTGCAGTCACGTTCGCGCCGGCGTGCGCCAGCAACCGAGCAGTCGCCGCACCGTCGCCGCCGTTGTTCCCTCGGCCACACAACACGAGCACTGATCTATTCGCGATTTCGCTGGGGAAACTTGCGGCTATAACTCGTGCGGTCGCGGCGGCGGCGTTCTCCATCAGCACGAGCGAAGGGATGCCGTAACGCTCGGTTGTTACGCGGTCGATCTCGCGCATCTGCGCTGAACTAAGCACGGGTTGCACCCGGTGATGATAAGGAGAAGGTTAGAGGAGGGTCAATTAATCTGAGGGTCTCTCAGGTCGGGAATGGTTGTTACACCCGCGTTTGTTCTTTCTTTATGGCGCGGGTAAACCACCCTTCCTGACTGCGAGTGCTCTATTGAGTAAAACAGAAGTCAAGGCGATCTTGCTGAGAAGAACAGCACTCCAAAACAAAACGAGCGGCCAGGGGTTTTCCCCGCCGCTTGCCGCTGCACCAACCGATCCGTCTTTCCGGGATGCCTAACTAAAGAAATAATGCCGGCTCTTCTCCAAAAATATTTTCGTGACGCGCCGTGTTCTCGCCGGATCGGTCGGTCAAACTGAAAAAAAGCTTTCACGCTGACCGAATTGACCGACCCGCCAAAAGCGAGACTTCTGCAAAAACCTCCCAAAAACCGCACTTTCGATTATGGCATGCGCCTTGGTTTACAGCCTGGTGCGGAAATTCTGCATACGCCCAGTAGAAGACGAAAAAAGCCGAGAGACGCTTCGAATGAGACACACAAACCTACCCCCGATTACCTGGCGGTCGCTGACAGCGGCGACGATCGCCGTTTCCCTCTTGCTGGGAATTTTGGTCAGTGACAGCGCCCAGGCGCAGGTTAATGAGCCAGCCACCCCAACCGCCCGCGCGCGATACACCCGCGACATTACCGCCGCCGCCGAACAGGGCAAATTTGATTCGTTCAGCGATCAGGCTAAAGAGACCAGCCGCGCGTTGGCAATTCTGGCCGAACAAAACAATCCGGTTCTGCTGACCGACTCGCAGGCTGAGCGCAACGTCGTCATCGCCGGAATAGCCCGTCAGATTAGTCGCGGACAGGGGCCGGAAGAATTAATGGGCCGCCGCGTGTTGAAACTCGACCTGGACAAGCTGTTCCACGACACAAAGAATGCAGAACAACTCAAAACCACACTGACGGCGGTTCTCGCCGAAATCGAAAATTCAGATGCCAAAGTCATCCTCGTTATCGATCCCCTCCACTCTCTCGTCGGGACGTCAGCCGCGTTTGACGCGACCGTTTCCGAATTTGTGCGCGAAGCGATCGCGGCCGGCAAGTTCCAGTGCATCGGCGCTTCGACGCAGGGCACATTCGAAGACGCGATAGCCGGCGACGAGAAGCTGGCGTCGCTGTTTACCGCAATTGAAGTCACGGAAGCGACCGCTGCCAGCGAAACGAACAACGAAGAGGCTAACGGCGAAGCGGCCGACACTGACGAGTTCACCGGCGAAAAGATCTCTGATGAGTTGAGCGAAGTCATTGCTGCGCCCGGCGCGCCGGCTACGGTCAAAGTAATTCTTCAGGTCAGTGACCTGAACAACCCAGGGCTTCGCGCCAAGATGGCGGAGTGGGGTGTCACAGCCAGCACCGAGATCGCTCGCTTCAAAACTATCGCGGTTGAGATTCCGACCACCGCAGTTTCGGAAATCGCGTCCAGTGATTGGGCAAAGTATGTTTCGCTTGACCGGCCGCTCAAAGGCCTCGGCCACGTTGAAACCACTACGGGCGAAATGGCCATGCTGGCGCAAGCGCGTAACGTTGGCCTTGACGGCAGCGGCATTGGCGTCGCTGTTCTGGACTCAGGAATTTCAACCAAGCAGAAGAGTTTAGGCGGTCGCATCGTGCTGAGCCGCGATTTTACCGGTGAAGGAACTACAGAAGATTTCTACGGCCACGGCACGTTCGTCGCCTCGATGATTGCGGCGAAGAACGGTCCGTACGGCGGCTTGGCGAGTGGCGCGAACCTGATCAATTTCCGCGTTTTGAATCGCCAGGGTATCGGCTCGTCGTCCTCGTTAATCAACGCGCTGGATGCCGTGTTGCAATATCGCAGTCTCTACAACATCCGCGTTGTGAACCTGAGCCTCGGCGGAGTCGCGGTCGATTCGTACAAGAACGATCCGTTGTGTCGCGCGGTCCGCCGCCTGGTGAACGCGGGCATCGTGGTAGTCGCCGCAGCCGGAAACGACGGTAAAGATGCGAAGCACGCAAAACTTTACGGCCGGATTCACACCCCCGGTAACGAGCCTTCGGCGCTTACCGTTGGCGCGGTGAACACTTTCGGCACCGACCAGCGCAGCGACGACGTAGTGGCAACCTTCAGCTCAAGAGGCCCGACCCGCAGCTTCTGGAAAGATGCGCGTAGCATTAAGCACTACGACAACTTGATCAAGCCCGACCTCGTTGCGCCTGGTAACAAAATCATCGGCGCATTGGCCCCGAACAACAAACTCGAGTCAGAGAATCCCGAACTCTGCGTCTCGAACTGTGGCAAGTCGTCCAGTAACGGCAGAGGCAGCATGCGTCTGAGCGGCACTTCGGTTTCTTCGCCGATCGTCGCGGGCGCAGTGGCCGTAATGTTGGAAGCGAATCCGCTTCTGACGCCGAACGTGGTGAAGATGATTCTCATGTACACGGCTCAGTCTTTGAAGGGTTACAACATGCTGGAACAGGGCGCGGGCGCGGTTAACCTGGAAGGCGCCGTGCGATTGGCACATGCAGTCCGCGCAGATTTCTCCGGCACGACCGCTGTCGGTTCGCCGCTTTTGATCGGTTCGACGCCGATCACGAAGACGACCATCGCGAACGAAACGTTCGAGTGGTCGCAGGGCGTCATTTTCAATCACAATTGGGCCACAGGCGCCGCGCTTATCACGAAATACCAGGGCGTTTACGGTCAAGGCGTGCTCTTGTCGGATGGCGTGATCATCGCTGATGGTGTGCTGTTGAGCGACAACACGATGCTGTCGAGTGGTGTGCTGCTCAGCGACAACATCATGGTGAGCAAAGGCCTCACGATGAGCGACGGCCTCGTCCTCATGACGAATGGCGTTCTTCTCAGTGACGGCGTACTGCTCAGCGACGGTGTTCTGATCGGCGATGGCGTGCTGATCAGCGACGGCGTTCTCTTGTCAGATGGCTCTCTGTTAGCCGACGGCCGCGGCGTGCTTACTGCGGACGGCCGGGGTGTGCTTATTGCGGACGGCGTACTTGTTGCCGATGTAGCACGCAGCCTGATGGGAGATAACACTTCTTGCATGAGCGCGGAATAGAGCTGCTGCGATCACCCGGACTCGTAAGGCTCCACTTCGGTGGAGCCTTTTGTTTATTTTCTAAGGCGGGCAGTTTTCATCGCCCGGTTAATCACGGCATTGGCCTCTGACACGCGCAGCAGCGATGCCAAGCCGAAATAAGCCAATCCGTACGGCACGAGCACCAGCACGGCGACGATCGCGGGATGTCGTGGGCCAATACCTAGTTTGATAAGCCAGCCGAGGCCGGCGCCAGCGACGGCTGCGAGCCATAACCTGACCATGTAACCGGCCGACAAGCCTGTCCAACCAATTCGTCGATTCATGGCCCGCCGTAGCAAGGCAAATTCAATCCAGCCGACAATCCCCGACGACGCTGTGAGACCGGCGGCGCCCCATTTGGGATCGACGCCGAGCAACGGAGGCACATGAATCGCGACGATATAGCCAAGGCCCATCGCCAGGGTCACTCTCAGAATTGCGTATCGTAACGGAGTGCGCGTGTCGTGCAGCGCATAGTACGTCGACGCGTATAGACGCCCCAGCGTCGAGGCCAACAAACCGATGGTTGAGCCGGCCAGGATCGCCCAGACATAGCGAGTGGCCTCAGGGCCGAATCGGCCAGTCTGATAAAGCACGGCAATCATTACATCGCCCAAGGCCAGGATGGCCACGATCGAAGGCACAATGAAAAGCGCGATACGCCGCAGACCCTGATCAAGTCTGGTCCGCAACTGGGACGCTATCTCCGCGTTGGTGCCTACCGCGCTGGACATGGCGGGCAGTTCGGCCGCCGATACCGACATCCCAAACAGACTGATCGGTAAGGTGTAGAGGCTTTGCGCATACGTTAGTGAAGCCACGGCCTGTTCACTGATTAAACCCGCCAGGATGGCATCGACGAACGCTGAAATCTGAACTACCCCGCGGCTAATAAAGACCGGGAAAAAATTCCGCAGGACAGTTCGCACACTTTCGCTCGCTATATCCAGAACCGGTCGCAAGCGCCGAATCAATTGCAGAACGGTGGGCAATTGCACCCCGAATTGCAGTGCACTGCCGACCACCGACCCCCACGCGGCGATCTCGGCCAGGCGAAACTGTTCCTCCCGGGGGCCAAACCAAATCAAGGTGGCGATGATTGCCAGGTTCCAGGCAACGGGCGCGGTGTAGGAAAGAAAAAAGCGCCGGTGGCTGTTAAGCACTCCAAGACACCACGCCGAAAAAACCAGCAAGCCCGCGCCAGGAAACAAGATTCTGACCAGCCGAATGGTTAACTCACGGGTGTCCTCGTCAAAGCTCTTTGTAAAAACAATGATCCAATATGGCGCGGTGAGAATGCCGATCAGCACAATCACTGACGTTATCAACGCCAGGAGAGTCAAAACTGCATTGGCGACTCGCGTGGCTTCCTTGTCGTCACCTTTCGCCAGCAACTTGGCGTAAACCGGAATGAACGACGCCGACAGCGCGCCCTCGCCAAACACGTTCTGCAGGAAGTTTGGAATGCGAAACGCTGCGTCAAAAGCGCCGGCCGCGTCAGAGGTACCGAGATAATGCGCGAACGCGCGTTGGCGAAGGACCCCCAGAATTCGGCTGATGAGGATTCCGGCGGCGACCAGGAACGCCGACTTCCCCGTGTTCTCGGGTTTTGCGATGGGAGTGCGCGGAAAGCGGCCGGTGCTCTCGCCAACTGATTCAACAGTCGCGCCGGCTATTTCGGCAGCATTGCGACCGGATTTGAGACCTTCGTTTTCGTCTGCCAACAGCGGTGTGTTTTCGGACTTTGGACTTCGGACTTTGGACTTTGGACTTTTCTCCGGCGGGTCGCTCATTGTGCGTCAGAGATTGTACTCCTTAATCTTCGTCAAGAGCGTTTTGTAACTCACCCCGAGCGCTTCGGCCGTGGCCGTTTTGTTTTCATTGTGAGCAGCGAGAGCCTCTTTGATCTTTTGTCGCTCAACCAATCTCACCGCGCGCTCAGCCGCCTCGCCCAGAGTTCCAGAGGTGTCGAAGCCGAGCGTTTTTACATCCCATGATTGCTCGCTCCCGAATCCGAGATCGGTAGGCTCGAGGGCGACGCCATCCGCAAGGATGCACGCTCGCTCGATCGCATTTTCGAGTTCGCGAACGTTGCCGGGCCAGGAATGCGCGCGCAAGGCTGCGAGGCTTCGGTCACCGAGCGTTGCTTCCCTGCCCCGCAACTCTTTCCCAAGCTGTGCCGCAAAGTGGTGCGCGAGCAGAACGACATCTTCGCCACGATCGCGCAGCGGTGGTATCTCGATGGGAAACACCGCAAGGCGGAAAAAGAGATCACCGCGGAACTCTCCGTGATCGACCGCCGCGCGCAAGTCTTTGTTCGTCGCAGCTACGATGCGCACATCGACGGGAATTGGAGCTTTGCCGCCGATGCGATCGACTGACTTCTCTTCAATCGCGCGCAGAAGTTTTCCCTGCACCGCCAAAGGCAGCTCGCCAATTTCGTCGAGAAAAACCGTCCCGCTGGACGCCAATTCGAATTTCCCGAGCCGACGTTCGCCCGCGCCAGTAAACGCCCCCCGCTCGTGACCGAATAATTCGTTTTCGATCAGCGTCTCGGGAATTGCCGCGCAGTTGATCGCGACGAAAGGTTTGTCGCGGCGATTGGAAAGATGGTGAACCGCGCGCGCGAACAGCTCTTTGCCCGTGCCCGATTCGCCGAGCAATAGAACGGTGGCGTCAGTTGTCGCTACGCGCTGAGTCTCACCGACGGCGCGCTTAATCGCTTCCGACTCGCCGATGATCCGTGGAAAGCCATAACGCTTGGACCACTCTTCGCGCAGCAGAAGGTTTTCAGTTCGCAAACGCGTCTGCTCGAGCGCGCGTTCAACCAGCAGCAGCAGATGATTGGAATCGACGGGCTTTTGCAGAAAGTCGTGCGCGCCGTCCTTCATGGCCTGCACCGCTTCATCGATAGAGCCGTAGGCCGTCATCACAATCACCGGCACGTCACTGTCGGCATTCTTCGAAGCGTGCAATACGTCAATGCCTGAGCCGTTCGGCATGCGCAAGTCGGTCAAGACGATTTTATGAGGCACGCGTCCGATCTCGTCGATCGCCGCGCGCGCATCCGCGGCCTCGGTCACAGAGTAGCCCGCGTTTTCGAGCGTCATGCACAGGACGCGTCGCAGGCTCTCTTTGTCTTCGACGAGAAGGATGTCAGGCATCTTTTGTCAGTGAGCAGAGGGCAGTAAGCAGTAGCACTGCGGAATTGAGGTTCTGCAACAGCGTTTCAGATTAATGCAACCGCTATCTGGAATAACGGCTCACTGCTCATGCTTAGTGCCCCCTGCCCCCTGCTCACCGATTGGGCTACTGCTGCTCTTGTGGTTCGTATTCGCCGGCCGCCTTTGCGGCTTGGTAGTTTGAGTTCGCGAGTCGCTTCGAAAGCCCCACCGGACGATAGGTGAAGGGCGCCGGTCCGCCGAGTGCGTTTTGAATCGCGGCGACAATTGCGTCCTGATTGTCGCGGAAACGTATGACGCTGCCGCGCTGGTTCATGATGACGAACAGAACGACCCGGCCGCTCTTCGTATTCATTTGTCCGACCAGCGAGCTGACGCCGCCATCAGTGCTGATTAGCGTTCCGGTTTTCGCAACTACGCTGCCGCGCGTAAAAGAATCGGTGTACCGGTCTTCGAGCGTGCCCGGATCGATTCCGGCCACCGGCATGATGTCTGTCAATTTCAGATTGTGCTTCCGCAGCTCGTCGCGCAGTCCGCGCAGAATCGCCATCATTGCGCGTGGCGTAACGCGATTGACGCCGAGACCGCTCGTAGAGGCCAACCAAACTTCATCCGGATTCAACTTTAGCCAGTTGATCAGGAGCGTGCGCATGGCTTCGGGACCGCCGACTGTCTCGCCCAGACGCTCAGCCATAAAATTGTTCGAGTAGCAGAGCAATGCTTTGAGAATGTCTACCAGCTTGCTCGATCTGCGTGTGACAAGCGGTGTCGCCTGTGGCGGAGCCGAGCCAACGATGATTTCTCCCGCGATCGCCACACTCGGCACTGAGCTGAGGCTCTGCTTGTCACCGATCAGTAATCGATCATCCAACCACGCCCGGGTCGCGGCGCCGGAACGCGTCGCCGAATCAGCCGAGTCGGCGAATTCTTCACCTGATCGCCTGGCCGACCAGTCAAAATTCATCGTAAAGCCCGGCGCGACAATCAGATTTCCCGTGACCGTCTTAATTCCCAGATCGTTCAACTGCCGCGCCAGCATCACCGCGTGTTCGTAACGGAACGACGGGTCGCGGCCGCTGATTACCAGATCGCCATTCAACGTCCCAGTGGCGCGATCAATTGTGCCGGCCGCCCAAACCGATGTGACAAAGCGATGATTCGGTCCGAAACTTCGCAGCGCGGCTAAAGCCGTTCCCAGTTTGATCGCGGATGCCGGATTAAATTTATCTTCGGCTGCTTGCGCGGCAATCGTGGTTCCGTCAAGGGTCTCAGCCAGCACACCCTGGTAGCCGCGAATCGGCGTCAGGGATTCCGCCAGAGCGATTCCCAGCACGGTCGGCGCGACTGAAGAGCTCGCCGGCGCCTGCTGAACGTCTCTGTTGCTGCGCGAATCGAGCTTCGGCGACGCGCCATTTGTCGAGGACGGCGCGGCCGGTTGGGCTTGAGAGATTGAACCAGTGAACGCGAAAAGAGCCAACGCGAAAAGCGTCGCCACACTTCGCTGCCAGTTCCGATCTCGCCTTCGCCGCTTGGAGCAATCAACTCGCATGCTGTCGTAGCCGATCATAACACGAATACCACGTGCGCTTCCGAGAACGAAAGCGTCAACCTTTGATGCGAGCTTAATACCCGCAGATGCATGTCATGTCCGGGGCAGGCGCATCACTGGTCGAGTTTATTGACAGCGAATTTTCCCGCTCCTAGAATCGCAGGCAGATTTTGCGCTGTCTCTCCGCAAATACGACACATGCGCGATCAGCAACCTGTCACCATCGAACGGCTACACATTACGCATCACACGCGTGGCAAAGAAATTCGTGCCCGGCTTCGTGATTTCGACTCGGTCTGGCAAAGCCGTTCGGATGCGCGCCTGTGGGAAGAGATGGTTTACTGCATTTTCACTGCCGGCTCTTCCGCCACGATGGGTGCAACTGCCGTGGACGCGGTCAGGCCCTTACTCGGCAGTGGCAGTCGCGCGGCGATCACTCGCGCCCTCAAAAGACCTCCGGCATATCGATTTCACAACGTACGTGCCGCGCACATAGTTTGCACGCGCGATTATTTGCGCAAGACTGTATCGATGCGGCTGCGTGATCGTCTGAATGAGTTTCGCGACCCCCACGATCGGCGCGACTGGCTGGCGCGGACGCCGGGCATTAAGGGACTCGGCTACAAAGAAGCAAGCCACTTTTTACGAAATGTTGGCTTCAAAGGTTACGGGATTCTGGACAAGCACATTGTGCGCTGCCTGTCAGAGCTGGGTGTCATCGATTCGCCGAAGCCGCCTACGACCCGTAATCGCTATCTTGAAGTCGAGCTGCGGATGAAAAGTTTCGCTGACGAAGTCGGCATCAACTTTGACGAGTTAGATCTGGTACTCTGGTCGATGAGAACGGGAAAAGTTCTGAAGTAACCATCATGGAACTAACCGCACCCCCCCCCACAACTTTATTTCATTTGCTGGTTCGCCGTTTGGTCCTATTGCTGCTCTTTTTAGTCCTTACCGCTCCCGCATTCGCGGACATCAAAAAAGATCGCCAGCAGGCCAAGAAATTTTTGCGCTCTGGAGATTTCGAGCGCGCTGAGCAGATTTATCGAGACATCCTCAAGAAAGACGATCGCGACGCTGAGGCACGACTCGGGTTGAGCAAGGCTTTGCTCAAGCAACGTCGCTTGCAGGATTCATTTGATCACGCGGCGCGCGTGATTGCCGTCGATCCGCTGTCCGCTCGTGCGCATTCGCTTTTGGGCGCGGCCATTTTGGCTTCAGGAGATTTTCGACTTTCGATCGAAGAGTTTCGTACCGCGCTGACCCTCGATGCTGACGAGGCGATAGCCATCGCCGGATTGGCAATGGTTGATTTCTACGAGAATCGGACGGCTGAGGCGCTGGTGAAACTTCGGCGCGCCGCCAGTATCGATGCGGACGAACCGGATTATCTTTTCAGTTTAGGCCAGGCTGCCGCGCGCTCCGAACGGTACAAAGAAGCTGCCGACGCGTACGAGCGCTTTTTGATGATCGCGCCCCGCACTGACGCTGACCGTCGCGCGCGGATTCGTGGGTTGATCGACTTTCTGCGTTACATTGGACAGCAAAACTCACTTTATAACATTAGCGGTGAACGCGCGGAGGTGACCTTCGAAAACTCGGACAACCGGCCGATCTTCAAGATTCGAGTTAATGGTTCGAAGACTCCGCTCCGATTCGTGCTGGATACGGGCTCAGGGATGTCCGTCCTCTCCGAAGAGACAGCACGCAAGCTCGGTATCAAGTCGGTTGCGCGCGGCGGGTTGGCGCGCGCCGTGGGGGGCGGCGGACGTTTTGAAATCGTGTACGGCTTCATCGACTCGATGGATATTGGCGACATTCGGGTCGAAAACGTTCCGGTCTACATTCGTCACTTTCACGACGTGCAAACACCGGTTGACGGCTACCTCGGAATTGCAGCGTTGGGCCGCCTGGTGACTGCCGTCGATTACGGAAGCCGCAGGTTGACTTTGGTGAAGCCGCGGAATGCTCTGAACTTGGACACCGCAGTTGGCGGCCTGCGCTGGCCAGATGTCACACCAGGCATCACCCGTCCCGGCATTGACGTTCCCGTACGCACCACGGCGAGTGGCTTCCTCAGCGGCGAAGTCACAATTGAAGGAATCAAGAAGCCCCTTAATTTCATCATCGATACCGGCGCCACGGTGAGCGTGCTTTCTGAGCGGGCCGCCGAACTCGACGACGCGACGGCTTTCATTCAAGAGGATCGAATGCGTGTTTTCGGGGCCGCCGGTGTTGCCGAAAACGTAAAGGTCGCCCTACTGCCCAAGGTGGTCCTGGGTAGTTACTCGCGGGAAAAGATCAGCGCCGCCGTGCTCGACCTCGAACCGATTAACGAGACGGCGGGGTTTCAGCAAAGTGGCATCCTGGGCGGAAATTTCCTTCGGCACTTTCGCGTGATCTTCGATTTTCGGCGCGCCATCGTGCGCTTCGAGCCGCTCGATGCGCCTCGGCATGCCTCTGAGCCTCTGCCACCGGAAACAAGCGGCCCATGAAACCGAGCGCGTATCTTGAAACATCGGTTATCGGAGCTTACCTCGACAACGGCGAGCCGTTTCGGCGTGACCTGACGATTCGTTGGTGGGAACACGAGCTGTCGCAGTACCGGGCGGTGATTTCGCAGATCGTCGTGCGCGAGCTTGAGCGAACCGAGGAGCCGCATCGCGCCGCATATTTGAAATTGGTGCGCGGTCTCGAGCAGGTTGAGCTGACGGAAGAGTGCGCGATTCTGGCCGAGGGTTACGTGTCGCGTGGGATCTTTCATCGCAAGTACATCGCCGATGCCCTGCACGTCGCAGTTGCTTCGTTTCATAAAATCGACTATCTAGTTACATGGAACTTCGGCCATCTTGCGAACGTGCGGCGGCAAGCACGTATTCGATTGTTCAATACAGCCGCCGGATTTTTTGTTCCCATGATCGTGACGCCGGAGTTTTTGGTTTCTGAAGCTACAGAAAGAAAGACGGCCTAGATTTAGGTCTTAGGTCTTAGAGTTTGATGAGTATAGTTTAGAAACAAATTAGTCTGTATCTGATCTCTGACTTCTGATTTCTGACTTCTGTTCTAATGTACCGACGACCCAAATTCTTAACCGTCCTGATTCGCATTCGCGAGACCATGTCGCGCGAAGCTGATTACGACGTCGATCTGTTTACCGAAATGGTACGCTCCGGAGTTCAGCCGCAGCACGGAAGCGTGCGCAACATCCGCGGCTTCAGGAAACGTGCCCCCCGCGAAGAAGCTCATGACGACGAAACTTTGCCCACGCCGAAACGGGCTGCGCGATGACGATGGACGCCACTTTCGAAACCATCGGCTTGGAAGTACCGACTGAGAAGGCCATCAACTTTCTCGCCGAACGGGCCGAAAACCAGGGCGAAGCGAGCCAGCTCTCGCGGCGCGGCGGAGTGCTTCACGGCCGCTGCTGGAAGCTCGGCGAAGGTCTCGAAGTCTGGACGGTGCTATATGAATCAGGCACCGGCGATGTTTTTTACGCGAATTGCCGTCCTGGATTTCGCGCCCGCTACTCACAAAGGATTGCGCCGTGGGCTCTGACTGAGTACGACGAGGCCGGCGAGGCAGTGATCCACGGCTACTCCGACGGCACCGAGACCGAAGTCCTTTTCGAATTGCAAAACCTTACGGAGGTGGGCGTGTCAGGATTTCGTGCGCCGGAGCTGCATGTCGGCCTGTGCGGCCTGGCGTATCGCGCGCGCGTCTGTTCGCGCGAGATGGATCCGCGCTGGCTGCCGCTTGAGCGGGCCGCTCCTTCACGCGCCGCGCACGAGAACGATTGGATCCTTCGCGGCCGCATCATCGCGTTCAAGCCGCTCATCAATCCGCTTTCGGGCACCGAACTTTACTGGATCTACGTTCATCTCGATCGACTGAAACTTGAAGTGCTGGTGAACGCGCGCGCTCTGACTGGCGGCACCTTGGAAGTGGGCGCGACGCTCTCTGCGGAAGTCTGGTTGCAGGGACACGTGCTCGATTCGCGCGCGATGAGAATGCACTACGAAGGCGTCGATCAGGCGTATGCCACCGCCGATCTCTGGTCACATTTCTCGCGGCGCAACTAGCTTGAGTCTCACCACCCGGATTCAATGAAGCGCGTCGTCATCATTCTCCTCGCACTAATTCTGCTGGCCGGCGCTGCTTACCTTTTCGATCAGTACTGGATTCATCGATACGACTCGTTGATTGCCCGCGAATCGGCGCGACACAAGGTCGATCCTGATCTGGTGTGGAGCATCATGTACGAAGAGACGTATTTCAGTCCGTGGAAGAGAGGCGACAAAGGCGAAATTGGATTGATGCAGGTCACGCCGACGGTGGCGCGCGAATGGGTTGCCCAAAGCGGCGCGCCGGAAGTGCCGCCGGCAAACGCCGCTGATCCCGAGAACTTATTGGCCCAAGCCGAACGAAACGTGCAAATCGGTTCCTGGTATCTCGGCAAGTTTGGCGAGCAATACAAAAACACACCCGGGGGCGAAGCGCGCATGCTCGCCGCGTACAACGCTGGGAACAGCCGCGTTGTCGAATGGGCTCGCGTGCCCGACGGCGCGCCGCCGCTTAACGAACAACAGTTCATCGAGCGCATCGACATTCCGTCGACGCGCGCGTATGTCACCTCAATTCTCCGCCGTTATCGCGAAGTGAAATCCGCCAAAGGAAGATTGGCGCCGCCCTTTGAGTGGCGACACGAATAACCCAAATGACGGCGATCTATTCAGCGCGCTGGGTGCTGCCAATCGCGTCACCGCCGATCGAGAATGGATCGGTGGCCGTGGCCGGGGAAACGATCGTCGGTGTCGGTACCAGAGAAGATCTCGTCGCGCGTTTCCCTCATGCGGTGGCCACGGATTTCGGTGCCAGCGTTCTTTTGCCGGGACTGGTCAACGCTCATTCGCATCTGGAGTTAACGGTCATGCGCGGCTTTCTGGAAAACGAGGCGACTGACTTTTTCGCATGGCTGCGGAAGTTAACCGTCGCGCGTGTGTCGATGACCGCCGACGATCTTTTTGTTTCAGCCGCCTGCGGCGCGATCGAAGCGGCGCGCGCCGGAGTAACGTGCGTCGGCGATTCAAGTTCAGCAGCGGTGCAGTCGATGAAAGCTTTGCGCGAAATCGGGGTGCGCGGCACTGTGTACCAGGAATCGTTTGGGCCGGATCCTCAGCTCGCGGACGAAAACGTTGCGAAGCTGCGCGGTCAACTTGCGGCAATGCGCGCTCTTGAATCAGCCAAAATACGCGCAGGCGTGTCGCCGCATGCGCCTTACACTGTCAGCGCGTTTCAACTCGAGCTAATTGCCCGGATGGCTCTCGACGAGCAGTTGCCGCTGATGATGCACGCAGCCGAATCTGAAGCGGAGAGATTGTTCATGTTTGAGGGTACCGGACCGTTCGCGGAAGGATTGCGCGCGCGCGGCATTGATTGGCAAGCTCAGAAGATATCTACGATCGAGTACCTGGCTCGGCACGGCGTTCTGGAAACACGGCCGTTGCTTGCCCATTGCATAACTGTCAACGACGCGGATATTGAAACGATTCGCAGCACCGGCGCGGCCGTCGCGCATTGTCCCAAGTCGAATGCGAAGCTGCGCCATGGGCGAGCGCCATTCGCCAAGTTTCTCAATGCGAATTTGAATCTTGGTCTCGGTAGCGATTCGGTTGCCAGCAATGACAACTGCGACATTCTCGAAGAAGCGCGCTTTGCGACGTTGCTGGCGCGCGTGTCAACAGATCGCGGCAGTAGCCCGACCGTGAGGGAGGGCGTTTCGAAGAGCGACGCCCTTGCTCACGCGCGGGCTACTGCCCCGCTCACCGCTGATCAGGCCCTCTTCGCAGCCACGCTCGGAAGCGCGCGAGCCCTGGGACTTGAAGGTCAGATTGGCTCTCTGGCCGAAGGAATGCAGGCTGACTTGATAGCCGTGGCGCTCGACGGCGCGCATCAGCGACCGGCGACGGATCCGCTGGACACGCTCATTTTTTCCTCTTCAGGACACGATGTTCGAATGACGATGGTGGCGGGAAAAGAAGTCTATAGAAACGATAGAGTCACGACTGCCAATGAATTCGAACTCCAGTCGCAGCTACAAACCACTCGCCAGAAAATCGAATCCGGGACACGGCAATAGCCAACCACTGATGGTGCGCTGCGGCTATGCCGCTCGATGTGCGGTAAGCCTATGCCTTACGGACGCTTGCCACAAAACATTGCCCCGCTTCGAGGCACAGCCTCGACGCGGGGCTCATAGAAAACTTTCCGGTCACCGCACACTGCTCACTGCCCACTGCTTACTAAGATTACCCGCCCGCTATCCCGAGCTCTCGGGATTCTGACATCGGCGCCGGCACGCGGCGCCCAAAGTTGGCCTTATCAACCTTCTATGACGTCCAACGCGCTTACGGCCTTTTTCTCGTAAGCGGCGATAGTCGCCACGTTCCTTTTCTCGATCAGAGTCAACGAAGCGTCGGTGAATTTTGGATCAGCTTTGTACCAATCCAGACTCTCGAAATACTTTTGCGTCCAGCGATTGGTGAACGTCTTGCCGCGACGAGCGTAAATCTCGTCGCGCATCTTGCGAACGTCTTCAATGAACAGTCCTTGCAGCAGCGCGCGCGTGATGGGCTTAGTGCTGAGTTGATTGTGCAGTTTGTTTTCGTACGCGACGATCGTCTCAACGTTCGTCTTGTCCGGGCCCGACATTTCTTCGTCCTTGAAGCTCTCGTTCGGGTCGTACCACATCTGGCTGCCGAAGTATTGCTGGAGCCAGAGCGTCTTGAACACGCGGCCGTGGCGCGCGTAGATCTCATTGCGCAGCAAGCGCAGCTCGTGCAGGCTTAATCCACGAAGCATCGCCTCGCTGATCAGCTTGTTCTCAAACAACTCCATGTCGCCCGGCTGGAGCGCCACGCGCCTTTGCTGCCGGCGAATCGTGTCGATCAAACGCAGGTTCTTCTCTTCAGTCGCTGAAAGGTTCGGCCTGTAGTTGTTTGCCGCCTTGTACCAGTACCTTTCTTCAAAATACTGCTGAAGCCACGGCTGATCGTCGAAACGCTTTCCGTGGATGGCTTCGATTTCGGCCGCCAATACCGTCCACTCTGCGTTCGTGTGCGTGCCCAGCTTCCTCCGTGTCAACAGACGATTCTGATAAAGACGCATGTCGCCGGGCTGCACAGTCTCGTGGTGTTCGGCTTCGGCGATGCGGATGACATCGAGGTTGTCACGCTCAGTATCGTTCAGCGCCGAATTCGTAAAATTCGGATTCGGCTTATACCAGTCGCGGGATTGCAGGTAGGTCTTGATTTCCCAGTCTTTAAAGATGCGGCCGTGCTTGCCGAACACAACGCCGCGCATCAACTGCAGGTTTTCGGCCTTCACCTTTGCGACCTCCGCCGCTGAGATACGCTTTGAAGCAAAGTCGAAGGACTCCCACTGCTTCATCTCGGCGTAGTCCTGGGCCGAAGCGACTGAAAAAGCCGCAAGTAGAAAAAGTAACGAAATGAGAACGCGAGATTTGACCGGGGACTTCATGTGTTTACCTTTCGGTGAATAGACGGCGACGACGAATCGTTTTGCGCATCCGCGTTTAGAGTTCAACCTTTAGGTTGTAACTTCTCAAACGCAAGCTGAAGCTTGAACTCTGAACTCGCGTCACCCGAAGATATCTCGAACCTTTTCGGACAGCTTCTTGTCTGCCAAATCCTTTGTTTCGATCCGCTCAAGCTGTTCCAAAAGCTTGCGCTGTTCGCGCGTTAACATCGTGGGCGTCACGACTGAGACTGAGACGAACAAATCGCCACGGCCCCGACCACCCAGCACGGGCATTCCCTGCCCGCGCACGCGGAACACGGTGCCTGTCTGCGTTCCGGCGGGAATCTTCAGCGCGTCTTCGCCGTTTAGCGTCTTGACCTGGATTTCAGCTCCGAGGGCGGCCTGCGCAAACGTCACCGGAACTGCCGAGTAAAGATTGTTTCCCTGCCGCTCGAACAACTCGTGTTCAGCGACATGAATTACCACGTAAAGGTCGCCGGCCGGGCCGCCATACGCTCCTGACTCGCCATCACTTTGCAGCCGCAGCCGCGAACCAGTTTCGACGCCGGCGGGAATCTTTACCTCGATCTGTTTCTCGCGCTCCACCCGCCCATGGCCCCGGCATTTATCGCATGGCGAAGTGATTATCTGTCCCGTGCCGCGGCAATTGCCGCAGGTGCGCGAGACCGAAAAGAAGCCCTGCTGAAAACGAACCTGCCCTGCGCCGCCGCAGGTCTGGCACGTTTCCGGCTTTGTTCCCGGAGCCGTGCCGGCGCCATCGCACGATTCGCACGCTTCGAGTTTCGGGATGCGAAGCTGCGCCGTCATTCCGGTTGCGGCCTGCTCTAAAGAAATCTCGAGGTCGTAACGTAAATCCGCGCCGCGCTGCTGCGTTGAGCGCCGAGCACCGCTCCGGCCTGCCGCACCGAATACATCGCCGAAGCCGAACAAATCGCCGAGAATGTCTTCGATGCCGCCGAAACCCGGTGCTCCCCATGCCGCGCCGGCCGAACTCGAAACGCCGGCGTGACCGAAACGATCATAGCGGTTGCGCTGTTCGGGATCGGACAGCACGGCGTACGCCTCGGCCGCTTCTTTGAATTTTTCTTCGGAGTTCGAGTCGCCCTGATTCTTGTCCGGGTGATACTGGTGTGCGAGCCGACGGTAGGTACTCTTCAACTCCTGCTCGGTGACGCTGCGGCTAACGCCCAGAACCTCGTAATAATCGCGTTTGCTTGCCATGAAATTCGTGTTTATCGAAACGAGCGGCCAGCAGATGTGCCGACTGTACGGCAAAGCCACTGACCGCATAGAAATTCTACCCGAAGTGCGCTAGTTGCTCAATCGTCTTTGTTGTTCGCGCCTGCTGATTTCATCATCGCCGTCGTAAGCTGTCGGCCCAGCCGCTCAACGGCATCGAGCGCCATTCTGATTTCGCCAAGCTCTTCGGCCCTGGCGCCCGCCTCGCCCTCCGACAAGATAAGCTCGCCAGCCTTCTGCTGTTCCGCTTCCAGCAGCCCACCGAACTCGCTGAACGAACGTTGAGTGTTCTTCACGAGGCTGGCCAGCTTGTTTTGTAGGTCGACCTTCTCTCGCCGCGTGCGGTCGCTCTCAGCCATCGTCTCGGCTTCTTTGATGATTCGGTCAATTTCTTCCTGCGACAGACCGGAAGTCGGCGTGATGCGCATCTGCTGTTCGCGGCCCGTCGCTTTGTCCGCCGCCGAGACTGAAACGATTCCATTCGCATCGACCTCGAACGAGACTTCGATCTGCGGCACGCCGCGCGGCGCCGGCGGAATGCCAACCAATTCAAACTTGCCGAGACTTCGGTTACCAGTTGAGACGTCGCGCTCGCCCTGGAGCACGTGAATTTCTACCGACGATTGATTATCGACGACGGTGGTAAAGTTCAGGCTGTTGCGCAGCGGGATCGTCGAATTGCGTTCGATGATTTTCGTGAACAACCCGCCACGAGTTTCCAAGCCAAGGCTCAACGGCAACACGTCCAGGAGCACGATGTCTTTCACGTCACCGGTCAACACGCCGCCCTGAATTGCCGCGCCCATCGCCACCACTTCGTCGGGATTGATCTCGGTTGACGGCTTCTTTCCGAAAATCCTGTCGACGGTACGCTCGACGATCTGCGAACGCGTCTGCCCGCCGACCAGAATCACTTTGTCGATTTGCGCGGCGTCGAGTTTTGCATCACGCAAAGCGCGCTCGCACGGTTCAACGGTCTGCTCAACCAGTTCGCCGACCAGCTGCTCGAACTTATCGCGCGTGAGCGTCTTGTTCAGGTGCTTGGGGCCGGTGGCATCGGCCGCGATGAACGGCAAATTGAAACTTGTTTCCGCAGCTGACGAAAGTTCGCATTTGGCGCGCTCGGCCGCTTCCTTCAAACGCTGCAGCGCCAAACGGTCTTTATGAAGGTCTATGCCGCTGTCCTCCATGAACTGTTCCGCCATCCAGTTCATGATCGCCTCATCAAAATCTTCTCCCCCCAGGAACGTGTTCCCGGACGTGGAAAGAACCTCAAACACCCCGTTGTTCATTTCGAGGATCGAAATGTCGAAGGTGCCGCCGCCGAGGTCGTAGACCGCGATCTTCTCGGCTTCGGACTTACCCAGGCCATACGCGAGGGCTGCCGCGGTCGGCTCGTTGATGATGCGGTTGACCAGCAGGCCCGCAACCTTGCCCGCGTCTTTTGTCGCCTGCCGCTGTGTGTCGTCGAAGTACGCGGGCACAGTGATTATCGCGTCCGTGACCGCTTCACCCAAAAAGTCTTCGGCGGCTGCCTTCAAACGTTGCAGCACGATTCCGGAAAGTTCCGGCGGGCTGTAGACATTCCCCTGGACTTGCACGCGCGCATCGCCGTTCGGTGAATTCACAATCTCGAACGGCACCGTGGCGCACATCCGCTTCACTTCTGCTGAATCAAACTTACGGCCAATGAGTCGCTTGACCGCATAAACTGTGTTGCTTGAATTGGTGACTGCCTGGCGTTTGGCGATTTGCCCGACCAGCCGTTCGCCCTTGTCGGTAAAACCGACAACGCTCGGCATAGTCCGGCCGCCTTCTTTGTTAGGGACGATCTGAACCGTGCCGCCTTCCAGGACAGCGACGGAGCAATTGGTCGTTCCTAAATCGATTCCAATTATTTTCCCCATAAGGAAAAGGTTTAGCCGTCTTTGTGTGCGGCGACTTTGACCATCGACGGTCGTAGCAAGCGGTCGCCGATTCGATAACCGCGGGCAAGCTCTTCAATCACTGTGTCAGGTTCGTGTCTATCGGAGGGTTCGGTCACTACCGCCTCGTGCACGTGAGGATCGAAGCGCTCACCAACTGCGGCGATTGGTTCGACGCCGAAGGATTCCAGCACCTCCGCCAGTTGTTTGTTGATTAACTCAACACCGTGCAGGAAATGACGAAACTCTGCCGACTCACTGGTCTCAACGGAACGCTCGGCATCCAGCGCGCGCGAAAGATTATCGACCACGGGCAACAATTTTTTTGCGACGTCGCCGACGATGCGGTGGTGGGTTTCACCGCGTTCACGCCCGACGCGCTTGCGGTAATTTTCGAAATCCGCCTGTCGTCGAAGTACCGCTTCCTGCGCTTCAGCCAGCGCATTTTGCAGACGCTTCAACTCAGCGCGCGTCGCCACCAACTCTGCCACAGCCGGGCCGCCCTCCGCGTCACTCGTTGCTTGCGACTCCAGCTCTACGTGATCGTCATCTTCAGCCATCAAGGCATCTGTGACAAATTCTTCTTCGGTCACATCTTCGCCGAAGCGAATCGGAATGCGGTTTCCGCCCTGCGATTTTCGGTCTGACGCCATAAATCTTCGCGTAATCGTTCTGGTTTTCCTGGGAATCGATGCGGCGCAACGTTAGCGCGCCGCTTCGTTCGAAAGTGCACGTTCGATAAACCGTGCGAGGTAGTTTACCACAGCCATTGTGCGGCCATACTCGATTCGCGTGGGGCCGACGACTCCCAATGTGCCTGAGACTTCACCGTCCAGCCGGTACGACGCGGTGATGACTGCGCAGCTTTTCATTGAAGGCATTACGTTCTCATTGCCGATGATCACTTTCACATTACGGTGGATCGGATCGCTGGCAAGACATTCCGTCAGGATTTTCACCAGCCGTGATTTTTCTTCAAGCGTTCGCAACAGTTCGCGCAGCTCTTCGCGATTTGCGAACTCAGGTTTGGTCAGGATATTGAAAGCGCCGTCGATGTAAACCCCGCCACCGTTACTCTCTTCTCCCTCCATGCTTCGCTCGCACAACAAGACCGCGTTTCGCAGCAACCCGTCGTACAAAGCTCTTTCTTCTTTCATGCGGCGAACCATTTCTGCGCGGATGGCGCGCAGGTTCTTGCCACGAAATTCGGTGTTGAGATAACGCGCGATTCCATTCAACTCGTCCTGCGTGAATTTCTCGTCGAGTCTGATGACTTTGTCCTGCACGACGTTTGGCGTTGAAACAATCGCCACCAAAATCCGGCTGTCCGGAAGATTTACAAAGCTGATGTGTTGCAGTCCGTTCTCCGCAAGCGACGGCCATACCACGATCCCTACGTTCTCGGACAACTCGGAAAGCACATGTGACGCGCGCTCCATCAATCGATCAGGTCGCGCCGTCAGTCGTTCGACCGTTCCGATGTTTTCAATCGCTTTCAGATCAGATTTCGACAGGCGCGTGCCGCTGATGATGTTATCGACGTAGTAACGGTAGCCTCGATCCGTCGGAATGCGACCAGCGGAGGTGTGCGGTTGTTCAAGTAGCCCAAACTCATCCAACTCAGCCATCACGTTGCGGATGGTGGCGGAGCTCCACCCAGCCGCGTGCGCAAACTTTTCCGCCACCGTGTGCGATCCAATCGCGTCTCCGGTGCGCAGATGCTCGTGAATGATTGCTGCGAGCACCGCCTGGCGGCGCGATTCCGCGCTCGGCCTTGAGGACCCTGATTTGGAAGTTCTGTTAACCATGTTCTTGTTCCCGACGACGCAGCCAATCGACGGGCTGATCGTCTGGGGAGACAACTGTGGGGTCAGTATAGCCAAGAACCAAAAGTGCCGCAAACCCTTTAATTTCAAGATTTCGCGAGCTGGCGCGCGCAGGTCGGCTGCGGTTCCATTAGCCATTCGTTCACCGTAAGTTGCTGTGTCGCTTTGACTTGGGTTCGTGCCTCGCCCTGCATGATGCACAAACTCACCCACGTGGCTGGCAAACTCGGCGTATTTTCGAAGGTTTTGGCGCCTGCTCGCGACGGGTTTGACGCCCGTTTGAACTGGCCCATAAGATGGCTCGGTCAGACGCTCCGGGACATGGCCCAAAATACCCTTCAGCTTCAGCGAGTCTTTGGCGAGGCCTTTCGTCAACTCGACCCCAAGGGTCGCCGCTTTCGGCTCGACGACGCCGCCATCGAAGTACGTTTTTATCCGTACGCCGGGCTTCATCACACGATTCGAGTGCGTTCCGGCCGCGTCTATGTTCGGCTTTCGGATGTCTTCGAGTCCGCGCCACCTGATGTCATGCACGCTCTGGCTTTTCTGCTCGTCGCGCGTTTACTTTCGCGCAAAGCGCCGGCGGCTCATGAAAAGACCTATCGCGCCTACGCTTACAGCCCGAACGTTCTGCGGGCTTCGGATATCGCGCGGCAAAAGCGTGGCCGGAAAGTGTTTTCCTCCGCGCGCGGCAAAGTTTACGACCTAACTGAATTGTTCGAGCGGATCAACCGGCGGTATTTCGATGGCGAGATTGAGAAACCTGTACTGACGTGGTCAAAGCGGCGGGCGAAGCGAATACTCGGGCATCACGACGCGGTACACAACACCATCACGATTAGCAAAGCTTTGGACGCGCGTGACGTGCCGGAGTGGTTCGTCGAGTACATCCTTTATCACGAGATGCTGCACATCAAGCATCCGGCTAAGCTTATCAACGGCCGCCGCTACTATCACACCCCGGCGTTCCGTTCTGAAGAACAGCGCTTCCCGCGCTACCAGGCTTCGCAGGAATGGCTGGACCGCGTCGTCCGCAAGCAGCATGAACTACGCGCCCGCGCGGCTTAACGGGCCCAGAGCAAAGAGCTAAGAGCGAAGAGTTAAAACGCTGTCACGGGCTGTCCGCTCGGCTCCTTGTCCCTTTGCCCTTCACTTTTAGCCCTTGCCTTTGCCGCTCTGCCCTTTGCTCTTGTTCGCCTTTTCTTTCCGGAACTTTCTCCTGGTCGCTACGTTTATTCAATACAGGTAGGTGGGCTCCTCCTGAGAGCGAGCAACCCGAGCTTGAGCCAGTCAACAGACTTACTCATGCAAAGGTTGCTCGTTCTGTTTATGGGCGCTGGACAATCCTGTAACCCCCTCGCTAGACTACACGGTTTGTACACCTGCGCGGATCGTTTACAACCTGCCGCGCGACCAACTAAGGAGCTTCCGAAGTCAGTAATGGCAATTCCAGCAACCCAGATCCGCCGCGGTATGGTCATTGTCTTCGAGGGGAAACCGTGCAAAGTGGTCGAGTTTCGGCACCACACCCCCGGAAATTTGCGCGCGATGATTCAAACTAAGCTGCGCGACATCCGCACCGGCTCGTCTTTCGAGCACCGTTTTCGCTCAGTCGACACGATTGAGCGCGCCTCGCTCGAACAACATGAAATGGAGTACTTGTATTCCGACGGTTCGCACCATCACTTCATGAACACGGAGACGTACGATCAAACCGCCTTAAGTGACGATGATTTGGGCGATGCGGCGCAGTGGCTTAGTCCTGGACTAAAGATTCAGGCGGAGTTTTACGAGGGCGCTCCAATCGGAATCGACCTGCCGCCATCGCTGGAGTTGACCGTCACCCATACCGAGCCACCGATGAAAGGCGCGACCGTATCCAACGTCAATAAACCCGCCACGCTGGAAAACGGCGTCACCATCCAGGTTCCACCCTTCGTTAACGAAGGCGATCGCATTCGCGTCGATCCCATCGAGAACCGCTACATCGAGCGCGCAAAGTAGCCTTCGCTCAGAGTTCAACCTTTAGGTTGCTTTGAGAGCAACATCCAAACTAAAGTTTGTACTCTAAACCCGTGTACTTCATTTACAGTCTTCTTCTAACGCTTGGCTTCATAATTCTCCTGCCTCGGTTTGCCCTCGACGCCCTGCGCAGCGGCAAATACGTAACGGGCCTGCGGCAACGACTCGGAAATCTCCCAGCCATCAACTCGAAGGGAAAACCGGTCATCTGGCTTCACTGCGTCTCAGTCGGCGAAGCTCAGGCGGCACAATCGCTGGTTCGGGAAATAAGCAACCGATTTCCGAAGCTGGCCCTGGTCATATCGACCACCACTGTTACCGGCCAACAGGTCGCGGGCGAACTTTTTCGCGACCAGGCAGAAGCAGTTTTCTACTTTCCGATAGATTGGGCGTGGACAATCCGGCGGGTCCTGAGCAAGCTTCAACCGGCCGCGATCCTGGTGATGGAAACTGAGCTGTGGCCGAGAATGTTTCGCGAAGCCAGTAAACGCGAAATTCCTGTTGCTCTACTGAACGGACGAATTTCTGACAAGTCGTTTGGTCGCTACAAACTTGTGCGACCTTTTATTCGCCGCGTGCTGAATGATTTGACGCTCGCTTCGGTGCAGACAGAGCAAGACGCCGCACGGATCGAACAACTCGGGATGCTGGAAAATCGAATAAGCATCGCAGGCAATCTAAAATTCGACAGTGTCTCCACGACGTCTGATTTCACACTGGGAAGTGAGATTCGAAACCGGTTCGGTTTTAACGATGATCGGCCACTGCTTGTCGCGGCCAGCACCCACGATCCGGAAGAGGGCATTGTGATCGATGCGTTCAGGAGCGTTCGGCAAGCACATACCGGCGCGCGACTGCTGATAGCGCCGCGTCATCCGGAACGTTTCGACGAAGTGGCCTCTTTGCTCTCCGACTCGGGATTCTCGTCAGTCCGCAGTTCCGCGACACCTTCAGCCGAGGATGTCCGCGCCGATGTGGTGCTGTTGGATTCGATCGGAGAATTACGCGCGGTGTATCCACTCGCGGACGTGGCCTTTGTTGGTGGCAGCATCGCGCCACACGGCGGACACAGCCTCATCGAACCTGGGGCGCACGGCGTCTGCACCGTCACCGGTCCGCACACGCAAAACTTCGCCGCAGTCACGCAAGCCTTGCTGGACAAAGACGCTTTAATTCAACTTCGCGAAACTGACCAACCAGCGGCCGAGCTCGCACTTGTGTTCACTGAACTGTTGTCGGATGAACCGAGGCGGCGCTCGATCGCAGCGCGAGCCAAGGCTGTCTGTGATCGGAATCGAGGCGCAACTGAACGCACGATCGATCTCATATCACATCTGCTCGCCGTAACTCCGGCCGAATCCGGGGAAGCGCTGCCGTTTTCGCCTCTTCACGCCGCCACCGCAAAATGAATTGGGCCGCAACCATTGCGCTGGCTTCCCTGAGTCTCATGTACGGCGCAGCCGTAAACATTCGCGCTGCACTCTATCGAAATGGGATTTTCAAAACGCAGACCGTCGGCGTTCCGGTGATTAGCGTGGGCAACATCACGACCGGCGGCACGGGAAAGACCCCTTTGGTTGAGTGGATTGCGGGCCGCTTAGCAGAACGTGGAGATCGAGTCTGCGTTTTGACGCGAGGTTACCGCAGAGCAAACCCTGCGGAGCGTGTAGTCGTGTCGGACGGCGAGCAAATCGTTGCTGACATCGAGCAGTCAGGTGATGAAGCGATGATGCTGGCGCGGTCTTTGGGGGGTAAGGCGGCCGTTGTCTGCGAGGCTAATCGCGTTGCCGGCGCACGTTGGGCGATTGAGAACCTGGACCCTGACGTTCTGATCCTCGACGACGGATTTCAACACGTGCGGATCGCACGCGATTTGGACATCGTCACCCTTGACGCCACGAACCCGTGGGGGAACAACCGGCTCTTGCCAGCCGGAATTCTACGTGAACCCATCGACAGCCTGAGACGCGCCGACTGCATCATCGTAACGCGCAGCGGCGAGGCGATAGAAGCCGGCCTGCAAGAACGAATCAGGCAAGCGACTGAGGCACCAACCGTTCCCTCAACGACGGTGATTAGTCGAATCACCTCGCTCGGTTCTGCGGAACTCGAAGCAGACAGAGAAGCCCTTGGGGTGCCCCCCGTCGCGGCTTTCTGCGGCATCGGCAACCCAAACGCTTTCTTCCAACAACTCCGCGCGGAAGGTTTCGATCTGCGACACACCGAAGTCTTTCGTGATCATTACAAGTACTCGCAAACAGATATCGACCGTCTCACGCAGCGAGCCACCGACGCCGGCGCGCACGCGTTAATCACAACCGCAAAAGATGGGGTCAAGCTCGGGACGATGCGCTTCACGCTTCCCTGCTGCGTCATCGAGATTGAGATGCAGATCCAGGGAGCTGACAGACTGCTGGCTTTGATCGACGAAGCAATCGCAACCAGACGTTCTGAATTGAGTTAGGGCTGGCTGGGCGACGCTGTCGCTGCTCCTGGTGTAGGAATTGTGCGCGCCGTGGGCGAGGCTCTGGGTGGTGGCGGAGGCGGCAGTTCATCCTCCGGTGTGGGGCGGGCCGATTGATTGTCATTGCGATTTCCGCGACCGGTGTTGGTGTTCTCGTTTCCGAAATCACCCGTTACAACCGCTGGGACTCGAGTCGCGCTTTCCACCGGCTTGGTCGCCGCCGGCGTAGGCGTGGCTAAAGCAATCGGCTGAACGTCGCTTTCGCTTAGGCCCGTCGGCGTGCCGGTGGGCTGAACCGGCGTGCTGTTTGGATCAACATTGAGAGGTAGCTGATTTAGATCGCTCGGATTGCTGCCTCGAGTCAGCAAAAACACCGCAGCGAAGACAACGACCAGCGCGATCGCAGCCGGCACAATAATGCGCCAGGGGTTGAAACGATCGACGGTCACCGCAGGTGTTTCGCGATAGACACCGACGAACTCGCCTGACGGTGGAGCGGTTACATCGGTTCTGGGTCGCACCACGGTCTCTTCATCAACGTCGTCCGCTACGACCGGCACGGAGACCGGAGTGTTTGCCTTGGTTGCACCCGCGGCGACCATAACCGGGGCTTCCGGGGCTTCTTCGCTTGCCGCGTCGGCCAAAGCCGCCGATAACTCGCCGGCTGATTGGAATCGATCGATTGGCTGTTTTGCCAACGCGCGCTTGATTACTCGATCAACCCCTGCCGGTAACTGCGATTGCGACTCGAGGACGGAAGGCGGCACGTCCTGCACCTGCTTCATCATGACGACGGTCGCCGATTCGCCGGTGAAAGGAAGCTTCCCCGTTAACATCTCGTGCACAATGATTCCCAGCGAGTACACGTCTGAACGGGCATCCAGCGCACCTGACTGCGAGCACTGCTCAGGCGACATGTACTGTGGCGTTCCCACAACCAAATTCGCCTGAGTGATCTCGGCGGCTGCAGCGCTACCGACGGGTTGCAGGATCTTCGCGATTCCAAAATCCAGCACCTTGGCCCACTCGTCGCCGTTGTGACTAACGAGCATGATGTTCTCGCTCTTTAAATCGCGATGAATCACGCCCTGGCCGTGCGCCGCATCCAGGGCGCCCGCAACCTGTCGCACGATTTCCACGGCCCGCCCGAGCGACAACGGCCCTTCCTTTACGATCGCTTCTTTGAGCGTCCGCCCGTCGAGGTACTCCATCACCAGGAACACCACGCCATTTTCCGCCTCGCCAAAATCCGTGACGCTAACTGCGTGTGGGTGCGAGATCTTCGAAGCGGCTTTTGCCTCTCGTGAAAAACGCGCGACGACGGCGTCGTCACCGGCGAGCGAAGGGCGCAGGACTTTGACCGCGACGGTCTTGTCCATCAGCACATGCCGGCCGCGGTAGACCGATCCCATGCCGCCCGTCTTGATCAACTTTTCAATCTTGTATTTTCCCGCCAGCGTTTGGCCGAGAAGGGGATCGTCCAATCTCTTTAACACCGACGCGTCCGCCGAGCACAGCGTCATCTTGTCGGGAAATTTACGTTCGCAGACGGGACAGACTTTCATTTGATTGTGGAGGGGAGATTTGTAGCGTAACAGATGCGCAGGACAGCGGCAAAGATGGTTGCAGAACCGCGAACGGCAGTGAGCGGATCAAGACTCAGCGTTGAGCTCATCACCGGCACTCACTACCGTTCGCCGTTCTGTAAAAAAGCGAGCGGCCCACAAAAAAGCTCCGCTCGCCCTTCTACGATCGAACGCGTTCGGTCCGGTCGCTAGACTTTGACGAACACGATCAGCAGCGCAAACAGCACCAGTGATTCAATGAGCGCGAGGCCAAGAATCATCATGACCTGAATTTTGCCCGCCGCGCCTGGATTGCGCGCTGCGCCCTCACAAGCTGCTGCGCCAATTCGCGCCTGGCCCAATGCGCCGCCCACTACTGCAATCGCGAAACCGACGCCGGCGGCGATGGCCTTCACACCGCTGGCGCTGGCCGCCGCGGCCTCAGGCGACAGGGGCTGGGCAAACCCCGAAGTTGCCGCAATCATGACTGTTACCACTGCCATCAAAAACAAACCAAACTTTCTCATGGTTTTCTCCTCAAACTTGGCGAACCGCGCGAACCTCGGCCGGAATGATTTCGCCCGCATCCGGTATCCACCGCCCCTCTTACAACGGCGCTCCAGCGATACAGACAATGACAAATGGATTTAAGTAGCTGTTGGTTCTTGTCGATTCGCGATGTGTCGAACACGTCAACGTGTGCGGCGCGACGCCGCATCGCTCGATCGCGCTTTTATGAAGCCGAGTAGCACAAACTTTAGTCTGTGACTGTGATTGCGGTGACAACTCAAAAACTAAAGTCTGGGCTTCGCTAATTTAAGTCAAAGCCGGCGCGAGCATCTCTGGAGCATCACCCGCATGATCGTGCTCTCCGTGTTCATCATGCGGATGCGAAACCTCGCTGATGTACAACTGCGAAAGCAGCACGAACACAAACGTCTGAATGAAAGCGACGAACAAACTGAGCGGCAGCAACAGCACCAAAATCAGGATGTTCGGTAAGACGAAATTCGAGTAAGGCGGATACAAATGCGTAAACGTCTCCATCACCTTCTCGTCCGAAAAGATGTTTGCAAACAGACGAATGCCGAGCGTGAACGGGCGAATTAAGTTACTGATCAACTCAATCGAGAAAATCAGTGGGGCGATCCACCAAATCGGTCCCGCCAAATGCTTCAAGTGACCGAACACGCCGTTCTCTTTAATGCCGATGTAGTTGTAATAAAGAAACGATGTCAGCCCGAGTGCAAACGTGACGCTGGTGGACGCCGTCGGACTCATGAACAAAGGGAAGAACCCCATCAGGTTCGAAATCAGGATCAGCAGCGCAAACGTCATCACGACTGGAAAGTACTGCAAGCCGTGCGGGCCGACGATGTCCTGAAGCATGCTGCGAACGGCGAGCACGCCGACTTCGAGCGTTTGCTGACCGGCGCCCGGCTCGTCCTCGGAAAGTTTGCCTTTCAAAATCCAAATCAAGGTGACGGTGAGAATACACGCCAGGACGAACATGATCGTGTACCACGGGATCGCGTTCTCAGGCGTGTAGGCGCCGAACGCGGCTTCAGGTGTGGTGCCGAACTTCGCCAGCACTTTCTTCCAGACCGGGTACGTGTACTTCATCTCAAGGTGGTGCGCCCACTCGCCAAAATAGTGATTGACGAGTTTCACCAGAATCGGCGCGTGGTGCACCGCCTGTTCCTGCGCCTGCGGCGCGTGCTCGGCGGCCTTCGCCGCCTCATCGGCACTCAGCAAAGCGAACATCAAAAAGATTCCTCTCGACGAATAATTGCGAAATAGAACTGACGGCCGGCTTCGGCAAACAGAGCCGGCACGAATGAACAGAGACCGGCGATCGTTGCCCCCAGCGAGATCAAGTTCAACTGGTAACCGGCGAACACGGCCACCGCGATCACGAAATAACGGAGGCCGTGCTTCCAAAGTTTCAGCCGCGGCTTCACGCCCGGTTTTTGCATGTCCAGGAGCGTGGCGACTGAGCCGCTTAGCCAACGGTAATTCAGCAGCGACAGCACTCCGCCCAGCAGAAGCCCGCTCGTCACGCGCCACGGCGCCACAATCGCGCTCACGATCACGGCAACCGTGACAGCCAGGATCATCGCGCGAAGGATGCGCGCTTCCGTCGTATCGGGGCGAGTGAGTTCGCCAGTCACAGTGTTAGCTATTTCGTTCACAAATTAAGCGAAGGATTTTACATGCGGGTGGCGCAAATTGGCAATTTGCGCTACTTCATCGTAACTGTCGCGGCGGCGGTGGCGGCTTTTGCGAATCGTCAGGACCTTTTAAGCCGGTTTCCGACAACATCTCTTTGATCGTGCCCACGCTGGAAAGCATGCTCGCCGTTTCCACCGGCATGAAAATCACTTTCGCGTTGTTGCTCTTGGTCATGTCGCGCAAGCTTTCGATGTAGCGCGTTGTGATTAGGTACTGCGCCGGATTGCCATGCTCTTGCATCGCCTCGGCGACTTGATTGATTGCTTGCGCTTCGGCTTCTGCCTGCCGCAGACGCGCCTGCGCCAAACCTTCTGCGTGCAGAATTTGAGACTGCTTCTCGCCTTCTGAACGAGTGACTGCCGCCTGCTTCTCGCCCTCGGCCCGCGTGATGTTCGCTTGCCGCTCACCCTCTGCCTGCAAGACCAGCGCGCGGCGGTTGCGTTCCGCAGTCATCTGTTTTTCCATCGTGACCCGCACATCTTCAGGCGGGTTGATGTTCTTCACGTCCGTGCGCGTTACTTTCACTCCCCATTTGTCGGTCGCCTCGTCCAGGATCAACCGCAGTTTCGAATTGATTTGATCGCGCGAAGACAGCGTGTGATCCAAATCCATCTCGCCCATCACCGCGCGCATGCCCGTAATCGTCAACTGCACGATACCGCCGACCAGATCGTTCATCTCGTACACTGCCTTGATCGGATCGATGATCTGCCAGTAGACGACCGAATCGACGTGGATCGTCACATTGTCGCGCGTGATCACCGGTTGCGGCGGCAGGTCGATGTACTGTTCGCGCAAATCGATCGAAGTCATTCCGGACCGCGTGTTCGTCCAATAATAGGCGCGTGGCTTGTCGAAGAACGGAATGATGATGTTCAGGCCGCTGGTGGCGACGCGGCTGAAACGCCCCAGCCTCTCAATTAACATCACCGTTGCCTGCGGCACGATCTTGATCGTTTTCACGGCCACAACCAGCAGAAAGATGCCGAGAAAAAGCAGTAGAAATATTGTCAGGAATCCGGCGAGCGCCTCAGCCTGAAATAAGAATAGATTTGCGAGTGCCATCACAACCTCCAGAAGCAAACACAAGGGAATATTCGGGCGTCAATATAACGAAAGCGGTTCGTGAAAGAAAGCCGCCATTCAGAGTTCAAGCTTTAGCTTGCGTTTACTAGCAACCTAAAGGTTGAACTCTGAACCCACTCAAAATCCCGCAGGTCTCTGCCAACCACTGAGCGAAGCCTCAATAATTGCCGCCGCCGAGAGAACGTTGCGCTCTTCGAAGGGCCGGCCCACGACTTGAACACCGATTGGCAAACCATTCACAGTGCGTCCAGCAGGAACAGCCACGCTCGGCAATCCCAGAACGTTGAATGTTTGTGTGTAACTGAACGCGCGAAAGACGCTGATCGATTTACCGCTGACGTCTACACGTTCAGCGCCGTGTTCGAACGCCGCCGTCGCCCCGACAGGCGCAAGAATCAGTTCCGTCGTTCTCATCCACTGCAGCAACTTTTCGCGCAGGCGCTCGCGCTCGAGTACGGCTTCCGCCAACCGCTCGGCATTATCGGCCTGCTCTTCCGATTCAGCGGACGCATGATTGAACTCCCGCAGCAGACGAGCTACCTGCGGTCCTGCCTCGCCTTCCCTGCCTTGGTACAGCGCAGCGATTTCGCTGTTCGCGGCGCGTGAAAACAAATCGATCCAAAGCCGCGAGCCTTTTGAGATTCCCGGCGGAGTAACTTCCTTCACTTCAAGACCGGCGTCGGCGAGAGCCTTAGCGGCGTTTTGAACTGCCGCGCGAATCTCATCGGAGACCGGTGTGACTCCGTCCTCCGCGTACCAGGCCACGCGCAGGCCGCGGATTAGCGTCGGATTTAGAACGTCGATTCCGTTTTGCGCCGCTTCGAATTGCGTCGGCTCGGCCAGCACTTTGAAAAGCAGCGCGAGATCCTCAACTCGCCTCGCCATCGGCCCTATGGATGCGCCCAGCGCAACCACGCCAGGAGCTGCCGGCGTATGTCCGCGCATCGCCACGCGGCCTGCCGTCGGTTTCAATCCGGCGATGCCGCAAAAATGCGCGGGCACGCGAATCGATCCGGAAAGATCACTACCCAGGCCAGCCGGGGAAAGACACGCCGCAATTGCCGCAGCTTCACCTCCGCTGGATCCGCCGGGCGTGCGATTTGAATCGTGCGGGTTGTTCGTGCGTCCGAACAACGGATTATCCGTCTCGTACGGAACGGCCATCTCAGGGGTGTTGGTCTTGCCGAGTATTATCGCCCCCGCCGCTTTCAGTAGCTCAACCGAAGCCGCATCCCGCTCGGGAACGTGTTGCGCACGAATTCGCGAACCGCTTGTCGTCCGCAGGCCCGCAGTGTCAATCGCGTCCTTTACCGTGACCGGTAGACCGTGCAGGGGGCCAACGTCATCTCCGCTCATCAGCGCCGCTTCACACGCGCGCGCGCGATCGATAGCGTCTTCGGCAATCGTGACGATCGCGTTCAGCGCCGGATTCACTTGCTCAATTCGGCGGAGATGAGCTTCAACCACTTCGACGGGTGAAACAGCGCGCGAGCTAATCAACGCGACGAGTTCAGTGGCGGATTTGTTGTTTAAGTCGTTAGACAAATCAGGGCTCCGTGCGCAACCGCAAACAGATCCGTTGGAGCCGCATATTTATAGCAGCCAATGCCGAGTTTGTAATCAGCCCTTTTTCCGGCTCTCTTTGGCAGAGGGTGATGGTGAGGAACTTTAGTTTACGGCGCTGTAAACCCTCACCCCGCCCTCTCCCAGCGGGAGAGGGCGACGAACCCTACTTTGAAAAGTCGCAACGATTGAACTATAAACATTGCGCGCCTAACGGCGCTCAAGCAATCAACAATCCGCGTTAGTGGCACAGAGTTTAGTCTGTGGTTCAAGAGTTAGTGTTAACGATCACAGACTGAAGTTGTGCAACCAGAGAGGATCGCATTTATGGGAACTAGAAAGAAAATCACAGTGGTCGGCGCCGGAAACGTCGGCGCGACGGCGGCGCATTGGTTGGCGGCGAAAGAACTTGGCGACGTAGTGCTGGTGGACATCGTTGAAGGTGTGCCGCAGGGCAAGGCCCTGGATTTGGCTGAGACGGCGCCGATCGAAGGCTTCGATGTACGGCTAATTGGCACGAACGGCTACGACGAAACGAACGATTCAGACGTCGTCATCATCACGGCGGGTCTGGCCCGTAAGCCGGGAATGAGCCGCGACGATCTTTTGAAGACGAATGCGGACATCGTCGGCAAGGTCGTCGATGAAATCGTAAAGCGTTCGCCCAACACAATTCTCATCATTGTCTCGAATCCGCTCGATGCGATGTGCCAGGTCGCGCTTCGCCGCTCGGGATTTCCGAAGCATCGCGTGATCGGCATGGCGGGCGTCCTGGACTCGGCGCGCATGCGTTGTTTCCTCGCGGAAGCGCTGGATGTTTCGGTTGAGAACGTCACCGCATTCGTACTTGGCGGTCATGGCGACACGATGGTGCCGCTGCCCCGTTACTCGACCTGCGCGGGAATTCCCATTACGGAACTCTTGTCGAAGGATCAAATCGACGCGATTGTGAAGCGCACTGCGGGCGGCGGCGCGGAAATCGTCGCGCTGCTGAAAACCGGCTCGGCGTACTACGCGCCGTCGGCGGCCGCGGTGGAAATGACCGAATCAATTCTGAAAGACAAGAAAAAGATTCTGCCGTGTGCGGCTTATCTGGAAGGCGAGTACGGCGTCAATGGATTGTACGTCGGCGTGCCGTGCAAGCTGGGCGCGAAGGGTCTCGAGCAAGTAATCGAGATTACGCTGACCGCCGAAGAACGCATCGCTTTGCAGAAGAGCGCTGCATCCGTGCAGGAATTAGTGGATGTCCTCGGCATCTAATAAAGTCTGGGGTCATTGCCGTCGCATCAAAAGACTTGACAGCCCTCCCTTTGCGAAGTATAAGCACGACACCTTTCATTAATCTCATCTCGTAAGGAGCACAAAAATGGCTGACTACGAAGAAGAGTACAACAAACTATACAAGGAAGTTCAGGAGGCAAACGCCGATAAAAAAAGGCGTCTCGTGAACATCAAAGGCCAAGTCGGAAAGCTAATGGACATTGTTTGCGAACCCATTCCACCGGGCTGCGACGGTCCAGACCCGTCGGGCACCCTCGTTGAGTTGGCCGAGGCATGCAGGAATTGGAATACCAAAAAGAAGAAAGCTCTCACAACCATCTCTAAAGACATCGAGACACTATTCCAAAAGATTTGCGACCCGGTGCCCCCCGGTTGTGGATCAATTTAGGGCCGATGAAAACTCGCCCGGTAAAGTGTCATGTCGAAGTTGGACGATGATTACTGAGCACTTCTAATCAAGACCACATCGCTTGTCTCTAATCCACGCTCGCACGCCAGTAGCTTGCCATCGCGGGACCAATCGTAAGAAAAAATCTGATCGGATTTAAAGGTGGTCAACTGTTTTGCCGGATTGCCATCTAACGGTTGCCTCCAGAGATTCGGAACGCCCGCCCGCGTGTCGATGTATGTCAGGCTCGCGCCATCGGAAGTCCAGCGAACGCGCTGCCAGTCTACAATCGGAATATTCAGAATTTTTATGGGTGGGCCACCGCTGAACGGAACGATCGCGATCTTCTGCGCACCGCTCTTTTCGTCCCAATAGCGACAGGCAATTAGCCGGCCATCGGGAGAGATCACGGGAACGCTCGTGTTCACATTAGTAATCTGCATCGGCTGATTTCCATCGACAGAAATCTTCCAGAGTGTCGGTCTTGCGTTTTCGGCACCTCCACTTTGGTAAACAATCCATTGCGCGTCGGGCGAAGGATAGGGATAGAAATCGCTGCCGCCGTTAGATAATTGTTTGGGATTATTTCCATCGGCATCCATTCTCCAGATATTGAACGTACCTGTCCGGTTTGACGAGAAAAATATGTAGCGGCCATCAGGCGAAACGGCCGGATGATAATTAGCTCCCGCATTAGCAGTAAGTTGGGTTTTGTCTGTTCCGTCAGATTCCAATCTCCACAAATCCAGTTTCCCGCTCGCCATCGTGGAATATATGATCCGTCCATCCGGCGTCCAGGAAAGTCCGTAGCTAAGGCCTACACCGGACGTGATTTCAACAGCCTGATCGGGGTCAGCGCTCGGAGAAACCCAGATGCTTTTCAGTCGATTGGATTGCACCGTCACGAGATTGGCGGTATTCGCCGAGAGACTGATACCGTAGTAATCGCTGGAGTCATTGGTTATCTTCGTCGTCTCTCCCGCGGGATAAGACAGGTACCAAATCTGAACCGGACTCACTGACTCATCGGCCGCATTCAGGATTAATCCAGAGCCGTTCTTCAACCACTTAACTTGCAGAATTGAAAACCACTGCCGGGAGGAAATTGTTTTTTCGGTTCCATCTGCCACGTTCACACCGATCGCTCTCATGTGAAACCCGGTAGCATAACGGCCCGCCGGAACCGCGATCATTTTGCCGTCGGGAGACCAGTCCAACCCATTAATAGAAAACACATCGGTGTTATTGCGTCTGGCCAAAACCTTCTCGGCTGTGCCGTCCGCCTGCGCAATAATCAACGAGTATTCGCCTTTAATTTCGTCAAATCGAACGAAGGCAAACTCGCGTCCGTCGGGCGAAAAGGTTATGGGACTTGTGACATTCGACATTATTTTTCTTGAGAAACCTCCGAGCACCGGCACCTGGTACAGCAGGCGCGGATCACTTCTATCGCGGCGGACGTAGTAGATATAGTTTCCATCGTTCGAAAAAGTTAGACCGTGGTATCGCCCTTCCGCCGGGGGCACAACCACAACGTTACTAGCGGTGGCTTGATAGCTTACGACCAGACTCTGGCGACCGTCGTCGTCAACAACATAGGCCAGATACCTGCCGTCTGGAGAAATGATGGCGCCGTTTTGAATACTTCTTCCGGTATTGGTGAGCTTCGTTACCTGCATATTATGGAAAGGCGTCGCAGGCTTCCTGAGCCAGTGAAAAGCGCCCCAGCTTGCCAATCCAAGCAGCACCAGGGCCAAGACAAAAACGCCAATCGAAATGCGCGGCTTACGGAGACTCTGAGAGATGCTTTCGAATGCGCTCGAATGACGAGTAACTGGAGGCATTTCTATGCTGCTGGCTATTTGTCGCGCATGCTCCGTACGCGACTCGCTGATTCTTTGCTTCACCTCCTCCAGATCGCCGAGTAGCTCTTTAATCGATTGGTAGCGTTGCTCGCGATTTTTTCGCAGCGCCTTCTTGACAATCCACTCCAACTCAGCCGGCGCGGAAGGCAGAAACTGAGTGAGAGGCGAGGGATCGCTTTCCAGAATCGAAACGATCACGTGGCTCGGCGTCTCACCATTAAAGGGCAAGCGGCTGGTTACCATTTCATACAGAACAACTCCAAGTCCCCAAATGTCTGCGCGTTCATCAACGTCGAGCCGGCGCGCCTGCTCAGGCGAAAGGTAATTCGTGGTACCGAGTAGCACGCCGGAATGCGTGCTGAAGATGTGAAAGGTGGGAGCTTCGCTGTCGCTTCCCGCTACGAATCGTTCTGTCAATTTCGCCAGGCCGAAATCAAGCACCTTCACATAGCTGTCACGCCGCAACATGATGTTCTCTGGCTTAATGTCGCGATGCACGACACCGGCATCATGCGCTGAGGCGAGCGCAGAAGCGGTCTGCTGAGCAATATCGATCGCTTCGTGCAGTTTCAAAGGGGCCCTCCCCAAACGCCGTCGCAACGTCTCGCCATCGATGTACTCCATCGAGATGTAAGCGCGCCCATTTTCGGTTTCGCCGATTTCATGAATGACGCAGACGTTCGGATGGCTAAGGGCCGAAGCCGATCTTGCTTCGCGCTCGAAACGACGCAGGCGTTCCTCATCGCTGCTCAGCGCTTTCGGGAGCAATTTGAGCGCAACTTTGCGACCGAGCCGTGTATCCTGGGCTAGGTAGACTTCACCCATCCCTCCCCGACCCAGGAAAGATAAAATTTTATAGTGCGAGATCATTTCGCCAACCACGACACCAGGATCAGGATACGGCTTTGATTGACGGGCAGATGGAGCGTCACCTGGGCGAGGAACTTTCGCGCGCGCAGCGAGGCGGAATTCGACTTTCTGACGCAAGGATGAATTTCCTGCGCAGGCGCGATCGAGAAACGAGGTGCGCTCGGCAGGATCGAGGTTCAGCGCCGATTCCAATAGCGCTTCGATTCTTTGCTCCAGGTCGGGGGGTACTGCCATGGCAGGCGCCTTCCTTGACAGGACATGCAGACACCATTATGAACGGCCGCCAGCTTAGCATCGGGGATTGGAAATTTCTACGGGAATGGGACTTTGCGCAAGTTTGGGACGGACTCGAACGAGCGGAATTTACTTTTCTTAGCCAACCAAGTAAGGCATAAGAACCTATTGCGGACATGATTCGAGACAGCAGCCGCTGGTCATGCAACGGGAGTAAGTGCAACGCTCCATCATGTCCCCGGACCCAGCTCGTGCGTTCAGCGTATGGCTCAGACCGCCGAAGAGCGCAAGTCCGGCAGCTGTGCAAAAACTTGTGGACGTGCTCGGAATCTAATTTCTGATGAAAGTGAGCGGACGCTACAACTCGGTTGCATTCGTGGTTGCTCTGCCGCTCGCGCTGTTTCTCTGGCAAGGCTCATCGTGCCGCGGTTCCAAAGCTAATTCCAACGGAAACTCATCCATGAACGCGAATGCGAGCACGTCCAGTCAGTCACGCAACCTGCGCGGAACGTGGGGTGGTGAACACATCGCGATGGAAGTCACTGACGCGGGCGCGACCATCGAATACGACTGCGCGCACGGTCGCATCACCGAAAGGATTGCTCCCGACGCGGAAGGAAAGTTCGCGGCCAGAGGATTTCACACGCGCGAACGCGGTGGACCTGTCCGGCAAGGAGAAAATGACGAAGAGCCGGCCATCTATCGCGGGTCGGTCAAGGATGAAACGATGACTCTGATCGTTGAACTCGCCGAAAATAACGAAGCAGTCGGCACCTTCACGCTGACACAGGGAAAGACGGGACGCATTCGCAAGTGCCTCTAAATTCCGTCTCTGCTGGCTCTAAACCTTGCCTTGATGACGACAATGAAGAAAGCCCACTCGTGAATTGCTCGCGAGTGGGCCTTCTTTATTAATCACCGAGCCCAAGTTCTCTCGGCGGTTATCTGGTTTATGACCTAAGGTGCGGTGCAGATGACCGCCACCACCCGACCCGTGCCGACCTGGCCGGGCGCCGGACCGTAGCCGGCATTTGTCTCGACCACGACGATCTTCCGAATGTTCCCCGATATGGCGAATCCATTCTTCAGCACCGAACTCGAAACAATCACTGCCATGAATCTTGGCACGATTGCCGGCGGGTTCGAGCTGTTGCCGGGCTGGCTGGTCCACGTACTCCCGCACGTGGGCGTCGCCGTCCCGTTCTCAAAGCCCTTGAAGGCGTTCGGTCCTGACCCGCCGCTCATTGGGTTGTTCCACTGCCACTGCGAACCCCAGAAATTCACTGTGGCATTTCCGGCAAGGTTAGCCAGGTCGCCGAGAACGAACTGACCACCCACTGGGAATCCGAATGGTGTGCATGCATCGCCGACTCCGTCGCCGTCGGTGTCACGCTGATCCGAATTAGCTGTTGTCGGACAGTTGTCCACGTTACCGCACACGCCATCACCGTCAGCGTCGTTTAGAGGATCAGCCGGACAGGCGTCGCAGGCATCGCCTCTGCCGTCTCCATCAGCGTCAGCCTGATTGGTGTTGGCAGTTGTCGGACAGTTGTCCACATTACCGCAGACTCCGTCGCCATCCGCATCGTTTAGAGGATCAGCCGGACAGGCGTCGCACGCGTCGCCCTTGCCATCACCGTCTGCATCGGCCTGGTCGGGATTAGCGGTAGCACAGTTATCTACGTCACCGCAGACACCATCGCCATCCGCGTCATTCGCCGCATCGGCCGGACATGCATCGCACGCGTCGCCTTTGCCGTCGCCATCTGTATCAGCCTGATCGGTATTGGCAGTTATCGGACAGTTGTCCACGTCATCGCAGACTCCGTCAGCGTCCCCGTCGGCGCAAGCATTTTCAATCCAGTGCTTCTGCGCCGTTGCCGCCTGCAGCGAGCCAGTGGAGTCGGTAAAGCTGGCCTTGATGGTGTCGTCGCCGGCGCCGTTTGCGCCGGTGTAAGTGAAAGAAACGTCACCATTACTGTCGGTGACGCATCCCGCGGGCGAGCATGTGCCAACCGCGCCGGCGTTTTGGCCGGTGACAGTGAACGTAACTAACTGGTTCGCCAGCGGCGCTCCGCCACTGGTTACGTGAGCTGTTACAGTGTGCGCGGTGCCGACAGGGTTGGTTGCGTCTAGTGGCGAAACGGAAATGCTCCCCGATACAACAACCACCGATGAGCCGGCTATGAGGATATAGGCCTCGCCGCAGGCGCTCTCGCCCGTGTTCGGATCCACACCGCAGACAGGCCTGGTCGAAGCATCCGTGGCCACCGCCAGCGGGCTCCAGTCTGTCGGGAACGTTGGGAAGGTCTCGTGAACCGAACAACCCCAACCCTGAAGTGAACTGCTGGTCAGACCCGCAAACGACGGTTCTGAGGCAATCAGCGAAACGCTGCCGCCGCAGGGAACGTCGTTAGTTTCAGACCAGACTCCTGTGCCACGACTGAGCAATGTCAGCGTGGCTAAAGTCGCTACGTGATCGCTGTAGTCACAAGTGGCGTTGAAGTACAGGCCGGTTGTGCCCGGCTGTTTGCCGGCAAAAGCGATTCCGGTGCGAATGATGCTGCCGCGTTCGTTCGTCGCGTTCGCGCCATGCGTTACTGGATCGGTTCCGATTAGGACCCGATTGCCAGCTTTGGCACGGCCGCCGGCTTCGCCCATCACCACCGGCGCCCATACAGCGGCGTTCGCCGTAAATGAGGTTGCCAGGCCCGAGCAATACGGGTCGCCCGCAATGATGATGCTGTACTGTCCAAAGTCATTGGCCGTCATCGAACTCCAGGTCGTACCGCTGACAACATCAACCTGATATCCCTGGGCGATCGCGGCCAGAGCTTCCGGACTTGATGCGCCACCGGCGACAGTCTCTGAGTTAATCAGAGCCCGGCAGTTGTTCGTAATGCTCGCATCTTCGTCATTGCAGTCGCCTTTGTTAGAGACATAGCCGGCCGGTGGTGCGTCACACGCGCTGACGTTAATGGAACTGTTACGATCGCCGAAGCCATCGCCGTCCGCGTCGCGGTACCAAGGGGTTCCTTCGTCAATGGTGCCGTCGCAATTGTTATCGATGCCGTCGCATACTTCGGCCGCGCCTGGATATACAGCAGGATTCGCGTCGTTGCAGTCCGCGTCCGAGGTGAAACCATCGGCATCGTCGTCAGTCAAACTGAGCGAGATGTCAACGTTTTCCCACACGTAGCCAGCAGAGCACAGGTCCGCATTGGTGGCGTCTCCGCCGGCATAATCGTAGTGAGTGTTTATTTCGCTGGTAGGGAAAACGACCTTTGCTTTGAACCACGCAAAATACCCACCGTATTGTTTGGTAAAGCGCAGCGTGTTTGTGCCGCTCATGTTCCACGCACTGGCGAGAAGGCCGGCGTCGGTGATGGTGTAGGTCTGAAGCGGCGGGCTACAGCTACACGAATTCGACGGATCAACGGGGGCAGTACCAATGAGGGTACTGTTCAGGAACACCTCATATTGTGTGCCCGCACTACACTGTGTGTTGAGGATTGTAAATTCTATCGAGGTAGGCGCGACAGCCGCATTGGCGTTCGTCGCCGATGCTGCCTCACCTTTCAAAATCGCAAAACCGACGCTTGCGAACAGCGCCAGTAACATAAAACTGAAAAAAAACGGACGTCGTCGGCTAGCCCGACGACAGGACTCTAGATTCATTGATGATCTCCTTGAAAAATTGCAGACGTTAAGTGTCGAAGACGCCGTTGCGCGACGCCTCGCCCGGAAAGTGGAAAACGGTAAAGGGTGCCCGCTTCGTGGGATCCCGGCCGAACAGCACAGACAAACTACCGCGCCGAGGCTGTGAATTACGATCCGAGCTGGTTGTTTACGAACAGAGGAAAGAAGACCTGGTCAAGCAGGTTAGAACACCTCTGAGACAGAATTGACTGATTAGGATTACAACTGATCAGTCACCATCTTTTCGCGGGGTGGGTGAAGATTAATTGGGCTTCCCTGATTGAATGAGTGTTTATACAGAAGCGCTATCGTTGTGTCAACACACGAGTAGCTTTTTACGTGAGGCAACGGGCACACATCGCGTTCAGTTGTTGGTAGTGGGGTAACTCACCCCACCACTCGCGTTCTTGATTTCCGAAACGCGTTCAAGTGCGTTGCCAAAAGATGGCCTTATTTTTTCAACCAGCCAAACAATCCGTGCACGACCGTCTCGCGGTTCTCTTCATAGATCGCGCGGGTGAGTGGGATATTCATCGGACAGGCCTTCACGCAATTCTGGGCGTTGCCGCAATTGGTGATTCCGTCGTCGCCCATCAACGCTTCCAGACGCTCGTCACGATCCATCGCGCCGCTGGGGTGCATGTTAAAGAGACGCACCTGGGCAATCGCTTGCGGACCGATGTAGTTGTCGCCGTCGTACTGCGGACAGGCTTCGAGACAGCAACCACAGGTCATGCAGCGCGAGTAAGCGTAGCGCTCCATAACATCTTCCTGATCCATGCGCGGCCCAGGACCGAGATCGTGGCTGCCGTCGAGTTCGACCCAGGCGTGGACACGCTTCAGGTGATCGAACATCTGCGAGCGATCGACGACCAGGTCGCGCACGTTCGGAAATTTCGACATCGGCTCGAGCTTGATTGGTTGATCGAGGTTATCGACGAGCGCCGAGCACGACTGGCGCGCGCGGCCGTTGATGACCATGGTGCAGATCCCGCAAACCTGTTCGAGACAATTCATGTCCCACGACGGCGGCGTCGTTTGCTTGCCCTGCCTCGTCACCGGGTTCTTGCGAATTTCCATCAGGCACGAGATGACGTTGAGGTTCTTGCGATAAGGAATCTCGAACTCTTCCCAGCGCGTCGGCGCGTCGGGATTGTCGCGGCGTTTGATATGAATCTCGACTGTGCTTGCCATTTGACTCTCTGAATCCACCGTTAGAGGCGGGACTTGTCCCGCCAGGGTCAGTCGGCACAAGTGCCGACTCTAAACGGATTAACTCCCGCGATCCTAGCTAACTCTGACATCGCCCATTGGCCCGCTGAGATTCTCGGGCTTCTGCTGCATCTCGCTGGTCGGAATCTGCGGAGCGCCGCCTTTTTGCGGCGAGCCCGACGCCGCCGCCGTTTCTTTCTTCTCGTGCGAATAGTCTCGCTTACGCGGCTCAATCAAAGAGACGTCCACCTGATCGTACGAGAAAACCGGACCTTCGCCTGAGTATTCGGCAATCGTCGTCTTCAGCCAGTTTGCATCGTCGCGTTCCGGAAAGTCAGGTTTGTAATGCGCGCCACGCGATTCGTTCCGATTCAGCGCACCCAGCGTAATCACGCGCGCCAGCTCGAGCATGTTGTCCAGATGTCGCGCGTGCGGCAGCGCCATGGTCGCCCAAAGGTTTGAATCGTTGATCGAGATGCGCTGGTAACGATCCATCAGTTCGAGCAACTTCTCGTCCGTCGCTTTCAGCCGATCGTTGTAGCGAATGACCGTGACGTTGTCGGTCATCACTTTGCCCATCTCTTCGTGTAGCTTGTACTGGTTCTCGTTGCCGCTCTGCCTGATCAGCCCGTCGTTGATTTCCTGCTGGCGTTTCGTTTCCTGTTCGTAAATCTGTGAACCGTTCGCGCCGTTCCGCTCGACATTCTTCGCCCATTCGAGGGCCGCCGGAGCCGCGATGAAACCGCCATACACGCAACTGACAAGTGAGTTCGCTCCGAGGCGATTCGCCCCGTGAATCGAGTAGTCGCACTCGCCCGCCGCGAGCACGCCAGGAATATTTGTGTGTTGCTTGAAGTCAACCCACAGTCCGCCCATCGAATAGTGCACGCCGGGAAAGATGCGCATCGGCACATGTTTCGGATCGTCGCCGACGAACATCTCGTAGATTTCGAGAATCGCGCCGAGCTTTCTGTCCAGTGTCTCGGCCGGAATGTGCGTTACATCGAGATAGACCTGGTTGTCGCGGTTGACGCCGTAGCCTTCGAGACAGATCTTAAAGATTTCGCGGGTCGCGATGTCCCGCGGTACAAGGTTGCCGTAAGCCGGATACTTCTCTTCTAGAAAATACCAGCGTTCGTTCTCGGGAATTGAAGAAGGCGAGCGATTGTCGCCTTTGTTCCGCGGCACCCAGACGCGGCCGCCTTCGCCGCGCGCCGATTCGCTCATCAGACGCAGCTTGTCTTCGCCGGGGATCGAAGTCGGATGCACCTGGATGAATTCGCCGTTCGCGTACTTCGCGCCCTGCTTATAACAAGCGGCCACGGCGCTGCCGGTGCAGACCATTGAATTCGTTGACTTGCCGAAAATGAGTCCCGGTCCGCCGGTGGCGATGATGACGGCGTCCGCGGGAAATGCTTTCAGCTCGAGCGAGCGCAGGTTCATCGCGACCAGTCCGCGACAGACCTGATGATCGTCGAGCACCAGCGACATCATTTCCCAGCCTTCGTACTTCTTCACTTTGCCGGTGACTTCGTAGCGACGGACCTGCTCATCGAGCGCGTAGAGAAGCTGCTGACCCGTAGAAGCTCCCGCGAAGGCTGTGCGGTGATGCTTCGTGCCGCCGAAGCGGCGAAAATCCAATAAGCCTTCGTTCGTGCGCGAGAACGGCACGCCCATCCGATCGAACAGGTAAATGATCGCCGGCGCCATTTCACACATCGCTTTTGCCGGCGGCTGGTTGGCGAGAAAGTCGCCGCCGTAAACCGTGTCGTCGAAGTGTTCCCACGTCGAGTCGCCTTCGCCTTTGGTATTGACTGCGCCGTTGATGCCGCCCTGGGCACATACGGAATGTGAACGCTTCACGGGCACGACGGAAAACAACTCGACGTTGTGCCCGGCTTCAGCAATCTTCATGGCCGCCGCCAAACCGGCAAGGCCGCCGCCGACAACTGCGATGTTGATTTGAGTAGCCATCGTTACTAAGTAGCGCAAGTTGCTAACTTGCGCGCGCCGCTGCAACGAACTCGCAAGTTAACAACTTGCGATACCTCATCACAGAATTCCTGGTATCAATCCTCCCGGCCGAATGAAAGCCACGGCCGCGTTAATACCAACCAGGAGCAGAAAAACTCCAAAAGCGATGCACGCGTATCCGGTCAGACGCTGTGCACGCTCGCCAATGGTAATTCCCCAATCGACCATGAACAGCCAAATGCCGTTCGCGAAATGCCAGACCGTCGCAGTGATTCCGACCATGTAAACGATGAAGATTGGAATCATGCGGAACTCGCGCGAAACGATGTCGAACGACTGCTCGGGATGATGCGCCACCGAAACTGTGTTCAGACCCGGAATCATTCCAAATCTAAAGTTCAGAACATGGAATAAGATAAAGAAGAATAGAATGACGCCGGTGACCCGCTGAACCGTGTAGAACCAATTGCGCGGATACGGGTACGCGAGATTGTTCGGCCGCGCTTCGGCCGTGATGACCAAACCGTAAACCGCGTGATAGATCAGTGGAATGAAGATGCCGAAGATTTCGACGAACAAAATGTACGGAATTGTCTGGAGATCGGCGACCGCTTTGTTGAAACTATCTGGGCCGGCGAGCGCTTTGGAATTCGTATAGAAATGCTCCAGTACAAAGAAACCCAGCGGCATGATGCCACTCAACTGATGAAGCTTTCGCAAGACGAAAGTCCGGCTCAGACGAATCGCCAAAGGAGATCTCCTTTTCGGATTTGCTCAACCAAGGTCAGCGAACTCAGCGGGAATTTGATAGCTTGCAATAGCAAGGAAAATTATAGAGCGCCGACGCGCAAATGCAAAACCAGCGCTGTACTTTGTGCTTTGTTCTTCGTACTTTGATGTTTCGCCCAACTTGATACATACGTCAAAGTACAAAGCTCAAAGTACAAAGTACAGCAGTGTCATCGGAAGACTACAACCCTTTTCCCGAACCCGTCGTGATCGAGATCACCGACGTCTTCGATCTGCACACGATTCCGCCACGACAGGTGAAAGCTGTGGTTGAAGAATACCTGCATGAAGCTCACGCAAAAGGTTTTCGCGTCGTGCGCATCATTCACGGTAAAGGAAAGGGCGTCCAGCGCGAGATCGTTCGGAGTGTGCTGGGGCGAACTAATTTCGTTTTGGATTGGACGGACGCGCCACCGGACGCAGGAGGGCTGGGCGCGACTATTGTTCGACTAAATCAATCCACAGATTACGCAGATTCCACAGATTAAGATTAAGAAAAAGAACACGGCACAATCAGCGCCGTAAGATGTCCGTCACAAGCGATGGTCTTGCCTTTTCAGAGTGGCTGTTCAATCTGTTCCCCATACTATCTGTGAAATCTGTGTAATCTGTGGATTAATCCCTCCGAACGACTATTGTGAGACTCGCGGAACGTACTTAGTTGTGGTTCGCCAACGTCCACGAACGAGCTGCTTCGTAGTGATCTTCACACGCTTCGTGTCCGAGATTGTGGCATCTTCGACGATTTCCAGAACCTTCTTCGGCCGGTTACTAACAAGCACAAATTCCTCGGTCATGTGCAGACAACATCCTGATTTGCTGAAAGTGCGCAGACGCTTTCGCCGCGCATCGCGTTCCAACATCCCCAGACGCCCTTCATGCGACAGCTCGGTGAACTCTTCACTCAGGATAAATCGACCGGCGCGCGGCAAGAACAGATAGATCTGATACGAAGGCATTCCGTAGCCTCCGTTCCGTCCGTCACACAGCGCGAGGTCCTCAATGCTATCAAAGTTGTAATCAGAAACGTTTACGGCACTCTGTTGGTCGTAGAGGCGCGTGATGTTTGCGCTCGGCTGATCGTTTTCGCCGAGCATGAATGAGGTGTCGGGAAGCTTGAAGACTTGAAACGGACTCAAGTGGTTCTTTTTGAAAAGCGTGAACGTCACCGGGCCCTCGCAGATCTTGTCCTCGCACCCTTCAACCTCGATCCGCACGTCGTAAAGCTTTGACGCACTCTTCACTTCAAACTTTACCTGCGCTGCAGCACACGTGCAGAACAGAAGCACAAAAAAGAGAATTTTGATCATCTGAATTGAGAAGTTAGGTAAAAAACTAATCCACAGATTACGGAGATTCTACGGATTAGGGACCACGGATCCGCTCACTGCTCACTGCTCACTGCTCACTGCTTTTTAGTCTGTGTAATCTGTGGATGCTTCCGATCCTCGAACTAAGGCTTGTCCGTAACCACTAACTCCTTCACCGGGGTGCCGTCGCTCCACTTTCCCATGAATCGTTGTTGCGGCGTGTTGCCAAGCGCAAACTCGCGATTCTTTCCGTGGAAGGCAGCGTCGCACAACGCATCAAAAAGTTTCCAGAATCCGTAGTAGTCGATGGCGTCGGTCGTCGGTGTTCGCGAATCAACACTTGCTGCACCATCGGGTGCCGAACCTCCCGGGGGACCAGAACGTCTTGCCGTTAAATCGCCTTCACCGTTATCGTACTCTTCATTGGGCGCAGTCGGCGCTCGGTGACCTGCAATCAAGCCAGGTCGTCCTCGTTCATCGCTGACTAACAATACGAAATCCTTGTTGCCGGCTGAGATCTGCTTCGAATCGTAATAAATTCTCTTCGCGTCATGATCGGCAACAAGACTGTCGCGGTCGCCGGCAATCGAAAGCAGCAAAGTACTACCCGGAATCTTGCTCAAGTCCGCGATTGGCACACTTACCGGAGGGCGTGTCAAACCAGGTTCGACGGCCATCACGGCGCGGACCTGCGGAAGCTTATTCTCGCCGGCCAACGCCGCCAGACTAACGGCCAGGACACCACCAAGTGAATGTCCGACGGTGGCGACTTTATTCAAGTCAGGCCTGACGTGACCTGGCTCGCTTTGCAACCGTGCGAGCGCTGCTTTCACTGCGTCAAGTGTGTTCGGAATAAAGTCTTCTCGACGAGTGAGTATGCTCGACTGATAACGCGGGAACACAACGACGTTGCCGCGCTTCACAAGATGATCGATCCATGCGCCGTAATAGAGCGGATTTGTCCCGCCCCAGCCATGGAGGAAAATAACTACCGGCGCGGTCTTCGGCTTTGGCCGATCAGGCTCGTAAATCCAATATTCTTTGCCGCCTTGCCCATACCGGTTCTTAATCACGGCTGCGTGCGGCTTCTGTTTTCCGCCCGGCCCGGTCTCGGGTTGTGGCGGAGGCGCCGGCAACTGTTGAGACCTGACCGGAACAGTCAGCAGTAAAACGGCAATCAGGATGAGACTTCGAAACATTGTTAATCCTTCGCGTCGACCCAGAAAGGAAATTAACCGACGATGCTCTTGGACGCGAGTTGGGCCTCAAGAGTTGATTACATAAGGTGACATTCCGCGCAGATTATTTCTGGATCTCCCCGGGCTCCTGCTTAATTGGTCTGCTGATCATGCAGGGAGTTTTAGAAGGCCAGGTGAAAATGGTGCCCCCGGCGCGATTCCAACGCGCGACCTCTCGCTTAGGAGGCGAGCGCTCTATGCAACTGAGCTACGGGAGCACGTAACGGGTGAATATTAGATGGTGATCGGTGAATGGTAAAGAAGGAAGAAGGACAGGACCCCACAAGACAGGTTTTCACTTTGATCTGGAGATCAGCTAAGCCAACCTCGTCGCGATGCGCCGGATCTGTTCCCGAATAAACACGTATTCTTGCTCTCGTTTCGCATCACGCGCTTAAAGCGCATCCATGTGAGTGGCCAGCTCGTCAAAACGTTTTCCGATCTCATCGCGAAACGGGCGAATCTGAGCAGGCAGTTCTTCCTGAGGCAGCAAGCGCAAAGCGTTCACCTCGTTTTCTGAAAGTGCCATCCAGCCGTGTTTATCACACCAGCAGCCGTCGCGCAATAAACTCCTCTTGATTAAAAAATTGTAGCGTCGCGCATCTCGTTTGATTTGTCAGCACAGCTCATGATTGATATTTAATCAATGACCTCACGTCGTAGCCCTCAAGCTTCTTTCGCCCGGGCAGGAATTCCAGCTCTACGACGAACACGAGGCCTTCCACCTTGCCGCCGAGTCCTTCTACCAGGTCGCACACCGCTTTTGCCGTCCCGCCGGTGGCCAGCAAGTCGTCAGCGATGATGACGCGATGACCGTTCCCGATCGCGTCCCGATGGATTTCCAAAGTGTCTTGGCCGTATTCGAGGTCGTAAGAGATCGACGCCCGTTCGGCCGGCAACTTTTTCGGTTTCCGCACGGGCACAAAGCCCGAGCCGAGGTGATAGGCGAGCGCCGGCGCGAAGATGAAGCCGCGCGCCTCAATGCCAATCACGGCGTCGATCTTCGTCCCTTCGTATTCCGCCGCGAGCGCATCGACTGTTTTGCGCAAGCCTTCCGGATGCTTCAGAAGCGTCGTGATGTCGTAAAAGTTAATGCCCGGCTTGGGAAAGTCAGGCACTTCGCGAATTAGTTTTTTCAGGTCGTCCATGAGCGTGAAATTAAACCAACAAAGTCGTCGTTACCGTCGTTCTGTTCCCTCGCCTCTTCCGTGAGCGGTCCAGTTTGCAAAAGCATTCCCGCCAAGGCGCAGCAGCCCGCAAAGTAAAGCGCGACATGATATCATCCCCACGATCTTTTCCCGCTAACCCCAGCGCTGGAAACCTAACCCCGGCTTGTGGAGCATGCGAGTACCAAACTTGCTCAAACAGCTCGCAATCCTCTTCAACGCATTCTGCGCGTTTGCCATTTCCGCGACCGCACAACAGCCGCAAAATCAGAATCCGGATGTAATCAGGGTCAAGACTTCCCTCGTCCAGACGGACGTAATGGTTTTCGATAAGCAGGGAAAATTTGTTGACGGGCTAAAGCGCGAACAGTTCGTGCTCAGGGTTGACGGCAAGCCCCGCGAGATTTCTTTCTTTGAGCTCGTCAAAGCCGGCAGCTCGAACGAGGAGGCGCAGCTCGCGGCCGCGCGAGGCGTGACATCCAATACCGGTGCGCCAGCACCGCTGGATCGGGGACGTTTGGTGTTTTTCTTTATCGACGATCTTCACCTGTCCGAAGAAAGCATGCATCACACGCGAAAACTGCTGACCCAGTTTGTCGATCGCGAGATGGGACAAAACGATCAGGTGGCGCTAATCGCCGCGAGCGGTCAAATTCGTTTTCTCCAACAGCTCACCGACAACAAATCTGTCCTACTAAAGGCTGTCGAGCGGGTGCGTGCTCGCCCGTTCACGTCGCGCGACTATCAGTCGCCACCGATGTCAGAGTTTCAAGCTCTGCGAATCGGTCTGGGCGATCGCGATGTGCTCGATGTCTTCGTCGATCTGGCTTTACGGGAAAATCCATTGCTCGGTCGCGCTCGAGTCGAAGACGAGGTGCGGGGGCGCGCGTCCGCGATTCTGCGGATGGCCGCGGCGGGCACAATCAACACTCTGGCTTCGCTTCAATGGGTGATGGAACAATTTCGTTCGGCGCCCGGCCGCAAGGTGCTGTTCTTTCTATCCGACGGCTTTATTCTCGACTCCAGAAACTCTGACTCGTATGCGCGCCTGCGCCAGGTAACTGCTTCTGCCGCGTCGTCTGCGTTCGTAATCTACTCGATCGATGCGCGCGGGCTGGCCACCGGGAAGCCCGATGCGAGCACGCCGGTGGTTTTTGATCCTTCCGGACGGATGGCGCGTGGGATGATGGGTGAACTCACCACCTCGCAAGACGCACTGAATGCGTTGGCGAACGACACAGGAGGGAGAGCTTTCTTCAACAGCAACGCACTGTCCGCGGCCGTCACAAAGGGGCTGAACGAAGCCTCGGTTTACTATCTGGTCGCGTGGCGGCCAGAGCCGAACGAAGAGCTGAATGCGAAACAGCGACGATTGGAACTCAGTGTGATTGGCCGTCCTGATTTAAATGTGCGATCAAGGAACAGTGTGGGCGAGACGCGCGCCGCCGCGCCAAAGAAGACCGCGACGGCGCCCAGTGTGATTACCAGAACTGCCGAAGTGCGTAAAGTTCTGGAAGCCGCAATTCCGAAGTCAGGCTTTCCCGTTGACGTAACTCTAAACTTCATGAATAGCTCGGAGCACGGTGATGTGCTGATCACGTCCGTCAGGCTGGATCCCGCGTCGCTCCATTTTGAGAATAAGGGTGGAGTTCCTACCGGGGCGATTCTGCTTGCGGGTTTGGTTCTCAACGACGAAGGCAAGGTGCTGGATTCTTTCAACAAGCGTTTGACGGTGAGTGCGAAGTCCGCCGAGGACACCGTGCCGCCGAACATCACTTATACCAATTACTTGAGCTTGAGGCCTGGCCTGTACCAGGTGCGGGTCGCGGCCGCGGATGAACACGGCGGCCCGACGGGCAGCGCATGGGACTGGATTGAAATATCGGATTTTTCTGCAAAAAAACTCGCGTTGAGTACACTTTTCGTCGGTGAGAGAAGGGCACAGACGACTAAGACCGGCAACTCGCCTGAAGCCAACGCCGATCCGTGGGTAGATCAGGTTGACCTCAACATAACTCGCCGGTTTGCTTCATCGTCATATCTGCGCTTAATGACGACCATCTACAACGCCGCGAACCGGCCGGGGTCAACGACAGGTGATGGGAAAACTCCCCCCGCCGGCAGCACGCCGCCGGCTAAACCTGAGCTGGCGGTGCAGATCCAGGTATTTCGCGATCGCGAACCGGTGGTAACCGACCCATTACACCGCATTAGCACCGAAGGCGCGACGGACCTGGCGCGAATTCCTTACGCCGCGGAACTTAACCTCGCGGGGCTGGCCCCCGGTAAATACGTGCTGCAACTCACCGTGATCGATCGCATCGCCAAAGCTACCGCTTCACAACGCGTGCGGTTCAAGGTTGACTGAACGCGACTTTAGTCTTAGCTTGTCCCCCGCGTGCCCCAAATAAACATCCCGAGGTTATGAGATGAAACGTCGTGATTTCATGATTAGCAGCGCCGTGGCCGGCGTTGCGCTTGCTTCCGAACGCGTGGTGAAAGCTAATGCGCCGACCATGCTGATTCCAGCCGCGGTCAAACCTTTGGTCGTGGCCTCATCGAACGGCAACCGATTCAAGAACGGCGGTGACGTGACGTGTGTGCAGAAGGCCTACTCAATGATCACCAAAGGTGAAGACGTCCTCGACGCTCTAGTCGCAGGCGTGAACATCGTTGAGTTGGATCCGCTGGACGACAGCGTCGGTTACGGCGGACTGCCGAATGCTGATGGCGTCGTGCAGCTCGACTCGTCGGTGATGCACGGGCCTAAGAAACAAGCCGGCGCAGTCGCCTGTTTGGAAGGCGTGCGGACGCCTTCGCTGGTCGCTAAAGCCGTCAGCGAACAGACTGATCATCATTTAATTGTCGGCAAAGGCGCGCAGGATTTCGCGCGTAGCATGGGATTCAACATCGAAGACGACCTGAACACGGCAAACTCGCGTGCGAAGTGGCTTGACTGGAAACGGCGCATCGATCCTTTGCACTATCTCGATCCGAAGAAGCGGGCCGCGGCCGGACGCCGCGCGGCTGAACAGATGTTGGCTGAAGGACTTTTGCGCGCAGAGAACCTGCACGGAACGATCAATTGCGACGGCATCAATGCGAAGGGCGAGATTTGCGGCGTCACGACGACCAGCGGTCTGGCCTGGAAGATTCCCGGCCGCGTCGGCGACTCGCCGATTCTCGGCGCCGGCCTGTATCTTGACGGCGGTGTGGGCGCCGCGGGCTCGACAGGTCGTGGCGAAGCCAATCTTTACAACTTGTGTTCGTACTTGATTGTCGAAGAGATGCGCCGCGGCGCGCACCCGAAAGACGCCGGCATGACCGCGTTGAAGCGCATCCAGGCAAATACGATCGAGAAGCGTCTGCTGAACAGTCGTGGACTCCCGAACTTCGGAATCAACTTTTACATTCTGAATGCGAAAGGCGAGTACGCCGGCGTGACGATGTACCAGGATGTCGGCGCGCGTTACGCAATCTGCAATGACAAAGGACCGCAGACGCTGCCGTGTGATGGTTTATTGCCGGGGAGACCGGGAGACTAGTCCTGTCAGAACCGCCTGCGGTAGCTGGCGGTTGATCTGACGGCATCAAGAAGGAGATCCAAACATTAACCACCCGCTACCGCAGGTGGTTCTGACAGTTACTCCACCGGTTCGATCACGAGCTGTTTCTTTTCTTTTTGTCGCACTACTGAAAGGACGTGTTTTCCCTTCTTGTTGAATTGGGCCGAAAACGTCCAGGTTCCCTTGCCAACGATGCGGCCGTTGATCGCCTCGATCACGTCACGTTCTTTCAACCCGGCGCGGGCCGCAGCACTTTCCGGTTCTACGCCGACAACCAAAACACCTGAACCGCCCCACTGAGAAGTATATTTGTCCGACAGCGCAACGGCCTCGATTCCCAAAGTCTTCAAACCACCCGTCCAGCTTGGAACTCTCGGCATTTCGAATTGCCATTCGAAGACTGGTTGAAACGCGCCGCCAAGCTTTACTTCAACTGAAAGCGATTGCTTCAACTGGGGTCGTTCGACGGTGAACTTCACTTCCTCGCCGCTGCCGGCCTTGGTAAGCATTTCCGAAAACTCTTCGGCGCCATTCACGTCACGGCCGTTAACGCGCAGGATGACATCTCCCGGTTTGAGCTTCGCCATCGCTGCCGGCGTGCCGGGCAGCACCGAAGTCAGCAGGATGCCGACTTCGTTGTCTATTAGGTGTTCAAGGTCTTCCTCGTTCCAGCCGAAGGCCATGAGGGATTTCTTGGCCGACAAATCGATCTCTTCACCGCGAATACCCAACAAAGGACGCGGCACACTCGACTGGCGTTCGAGCACGCGTTTTGTCGCCGCGCGCACCGCGTCAGCCGTCAATAGCCGCGCGTTGTTACCTTCGACTGCTTCAACAATGCCCAGTGTGTTGCCGGCCTGATCGCAGGCGACGCCTCCGATGACATTCGGCGAAAGCTTCGTGGCGCGCACCATAACGCCCTCAAGGTCAGCCTTGGTCTTCGCAATTTTGGCGGCTATGGTCGCGTCGGTCTTGCCGATCCGCACCAGAATCGTGTAGGGCGTTTCGGTCGCTACCCGCTCAGGAGCAAACAACTGCACGTTTTGGCCGTCGTTAATTTTCTTATGTACGGCGTCCGAGATGTCTGCCGTCGTCGCCGGCTGTGTGAGTTGCAGCACCGACAAACCCGTTGAGCCATCCACGCCGATGTAGCGCGCGCGAAAGGTCTTGCCCTCCTGCGTTATCACCGTCAGATCGGGTTGCATGCTCGGAGCACGCGCCATACGCCGGCGCGCGGCGGCTTCTCGGGATTCATTGAGTTCCTCAGGCGGTATCAGCAGACTGGATCGCTGAATCTGCATCTCGGCGGCCACCTGCGGCAAGCGCGCGACGATGGTCTTTCCATCTTCGAGCGCCACACCGGCGATGATGCTGGCGTGCGCGTTCGCGTTGACGGCTTCCGGCGCGATCGTCGCGACTGAGCCGGGTTCGTTTCGTTCGCGCAGCAGATATCGAAGCAACTTCACACCATTCAGACGATGCACAATCGTCACGACTTGCGGCGCGACCGGTTCCTGATCCTTCACCATCGTCACGCGCGAAGGCCGCTGCGGTGGCTTGCGAACGCTTTTCTGCGCCTTGGGCGATTGCGGCTGAGCCGGTTGAGTAGTTTGCGGCGGATGGATTGGTGCGCCCGGTGCGGGCGTCCAACCGGTCTGCGCCGTTGTGATCGCGCATAACAGCGACGTCGCGGCACAGGTCAAAACAAACAACATAAATGATTTCAAACCACTTCTCATTTTAGTACTACCAAATCCGACTATTGCCTGTGTAACTCACCGGGACGCGGTTATCCACCAAACTCTTCGAGCCAAAACTAACCGGAGGCAAAGATATGGTGCGTTTTGTGCCGCGCTCGTCTTCGAGCGCAAATACGACCGGTTTCGAAGGAGCATTCACATAAGCCTGGTCGCCTTGCCGGACTGAATCAGCCGGCAGCACACTGTAATCCTGTGAACGCCCACGAAAACCAACTCGGTTCTTACGAGTCGTACCGCTCGAAACAGTCTGAGCGCCTTCATCACTCGGCGTTGCTTCGGCGACATCAATTGCGGCTGAGGTGGTAGTAGCGGAGTCGCTCGCCTTCGCTACCGGCGAAGGTTGCTGCACTGTTGCAACCGGCGCGGACGGCTCAATATCCCTCTGCGCGACCCAGACCAGCGTCCCACCTACCATGACAAAAAGCGCTGCTGCCGCCAGCGCGGGAGTTCGAATCAGGCGCGCAAAGAATGGTTCCTGGCTTGACGACTGCTCGCGGGCGATCCGTGCGCGCAGACGCATTTCGAAATCTGCGGGTGCGACCACCGACTCGAGACTGCCGACCAGCTGGCGCAGCTCATTTCGTTCGGCGCGAAAGTCGCGACAGCCTGCACATAGTGACAAGTGCGCGGTCGCCCTTTCGCTCGGTCGCTCTCCCAATTCCAGTTCGTCAATCTGTTGCCGCGTAACGCGGCATTCAAGGCTTCTCATGTTTTATACCACCTGAACATAATTCTGCATTTTGTCGCGCAGGAAATTCCGCGCGCGATTGATCCGCGATTTCACAGTGCCCTCGCTGGTTTGCAAAATGGCGGCGATTTCGTCATAGCTCTTCCCTTCCACATCGCGCAGCACCAACGGCGCGCGATACCTGTCCGGGAGAGTGCTGATGGCGCGCTTGATGACGGCTCGCTTCTCCGCGTCGATGAGAGCAATGTCTTGCAAAGGCTTTTCGTCCACAGGTTGAAAATCCATCAACTCTTCGCCGTCGGGCGACGTTAAGAGGCCGGTGAGCGAAACCAACCTGCGACGCTTGCGCTTGCGCAACTCGCTAATCGCCACGTTCGTGGCGATGCGGTAGATGTAAGTCGAGAACGCATGCGTCGTTTGATAGCGGGCCGCGGCGCGATAGACCCTTATGAAGGTCTCCTGTGCCAGGTCCACCGCTGTGTCGTAATCGCCCACCATCCGATAGATGTAGCTCGTAATCTGGTTGCGATAACGCCCAACCAGCTCGGCGAATGCATCTTCGTCGCCGGCCAGCGTTCCTTCCAGCAAAGCGTGATCGGTAGCGGGCTGCACAACCAACGCCGGCGCGGAGGCCGCAGCGGCAAAATCAAAATGCTTAACTGAACTTAACGCTCTCATTGGCAGGCAGGCTCTTCGGGTGCTTCCACCCGCAATCCCGAATTTTCTGGATTTCTGCGGGTTTATGCGAGCAGACATTATACACCGCTGCCTGCGACGCTCACTGGTGACACGCTCTGGCTGGGTTGGGGGTTCCAAAAAGGATAGGAAAGCGACGGATTGAGAGTCTGACGAGTGTCCGGAACCATTTGGCCTTTTAGATTTGACATTTGACATCTGACATTTGGGATTTGTTGTTCAGAAAAGGAGGAAGTTCGAACGACTGGAAAGTGGGCTGACCTCCGTCCCTGTGAACGTCTTCGCAGCATGGCACGCGTCGGGATGTCAAAATGACAAATGTCAGATGTCAAATCTCAAATGCCAAATGGATTTCATTCGACCTTGAAAACGGCTACTCCATTCCGGCAGAGGCATCCGGATGCTGGAAGACTGAATCATCCGTCTTAACGCCATACGTGATGGTCATCACGCGCGTTTCCGTCGATTGCTTGCCGTCCACGTACACCACTGTGCGGTAAGGCACGAGGGTGCTCTGCGCGTAACGGTAATCGTAGAAACGCTTCATGAATTTGACCGGTGTGGTGTCGGCCAGCGCCTCTTCGTATTCCAGCCAGAGCACGCGCAGCGATTTGACGCTAATGAAGTAACGCGTCTTGTTATTCGCTTTATCGGTGAGGTCAATAACGTAGAGATCGATTCCCTGCTGTTTGTCTTTACCGGCGGACGCCAACTTCGAATCGTTTTCTTTGTAACGCAGCAGCGCCTCGATGCTGCGTGTTTGCTGCGATAGGAACTCGGCCGTGGTCTCCGCGCGCGGGGTAAATGGCGATCCATTGATGATGCCAAAGATGCGCTCGCCGTTCTTGACCAGGGTGAACTCAGTCTGAGCAGTCTTCTGATCGAGCCGGATTTTGTCCTTCTCGAACTTGTCGCCGGCGATGAACCGTCGCTGGTATCGGACCTCTTCAGGCCGGCCTTCCGACGTCATCCGCGACAGGCGCCCATTCTCCAGGCCGGTTTTGCGGACCTGCGCCAGGCCCGGCCGCGTGCCGGAGACGATAATGACGCTTTCGACGATTTGTTCAGCCGTAAACTCTTTCTGCGCCATCGCGGTCGCGGGCGCAAAAAAAATCACGCCCAGTGCCAGCGCGGCAAAGACGCTGGAAATGACTGATTGAGGGAACTTCTTGCGATTCATACCTTAGTTTTCGGCCCTAACTCTTGCATTCGACTCCGCTCAGCTTTTGAGCGGGGCGGATTGTAGCACAGCGAACCACCGGACACGGATGCGAGCCAACGGATAGATGCGCGGGACAAACGTAGTGGATGTCCCGTGTTTGACAATAAGGTCGCCTGAAGTTACGTTGTTTTCGCTTCCGAAAAATCAAAATTTGACGTGAGCCGTGGCGTGATTTAGCGAAAAATGACGCGCGCCGGGGTTGGTTTGGAGTCGCAAATCTCATGAAACGTGTAGGCATTCTAGTGGGGCGGGAGAAGACGTTTCCCGAGGCACTGATCCGTAACATCAACGAGCGCAGTCAGGGCGCAGTCACGGCTAACTACCTGGTGCTCGGGGGCGTCCGCCACGACGACCCGCCGCGTTACGACCTGGTAATCGATCGCATCTCGCACGAGGTGCCGTTTTATCGCGCCACGTTGAAGCGTCTCGCGCTCGAAGGGACGATCATCGTCAACAATCCGTTTTGGTGGTCGGCCGACGACAAGTTCTTCAATTATTCGCTGGCGATGAAACTTGGCGTGGCTGTTCCCAAGACGGTTTTGCTGCCGCAGAAGGATTACATTCCGGGCATCATCAGCGAGAGTCTGCGCAACCTGGAATTCCCGCTCGACTGGCAAGCCATTATCGATTACGTCGGTTTTCCCGCGTTCCTGAAACCTTTCGATGGCGGTGGCTGGAAGAATGTTTCGAAGGTGAACTCGATCGAGGAACTGATTCACGAATACGACCAGACCGGAACGCTGTGCATGACCCTGCAAGCCGCCGTCGATTTCGATCAGTTCGTGCGCTGCTACTGTATCGGACAGAAAGACGTGATGATCATGCCGTACGATCCGCGCAAGCCTTACCTTTCCGGCGAGCAATACGTCTACGATCCGAATTACCTTTCCCCGGAACTGTCGGCCCGCGTCAATCATGACGTGCGGACGCTTTGCTCGGCACTGGGCTACGACATCAACACAGTGGAGTTCGCGATCCAGGGCGGCATTCCCTACGCGATCGATTTCATGAATCCCGCGCCGGACGCTGAGCTGGCATCAGTCGGCGAGTTCTATCACAACTGGGTGACAGAGGCAGTGACAAAGTTGGTATTTAAGCGGCTAAGCGAGCCGATTGAGCGGTCGCAGTATCGTTGGGATGCGTTGCTGAATCCGCCGCCGCGGAAACTGGATGCGGTCGCGTCAGCGTCCGAACAAGCCGGCCGCACGGTGAAGCCGAAGTCTGAGCAGAAATCTACGAAGGCTCGCGGAGCTCAAAAGTAGGGCGATCGCGCTGAGGTTACTCGGAGGTGAGGGTGAGTCCCCGCCTGCGCGCCAGAAATTTCCGCACTACCAACGCGCCCGACCAGCCGATGATCGATGACGACGCCAGGGCCCAGCCAGCGCCGGCCACAATCTGATCGAGAAATGACCCGGTCAGCGCCACGAACAAAGCAGCAAAACTGACTCGCGCGGAAAACTGCTGAACGCGGCCGGCGCTCTCAAGCCAATTCATCCGCCGCAACTCAGAGGACAAATAGTCATCGTCGTCGTTGAGACGCGAATAGTAGTCGCCTTCAGTGCGCGCCATCCGCTTGGTCGCGGCGTCAGGCGCAACGCGCGCCGCGTCTCGGTAATGATGAATGACATGCGCCAGCTTTCCGTCACCCAAAGCAATCTCTGCCAGTCCAACATTAGCGCGAAAGGCGTCCCGGTCGATTTCAATCGCGGAACGAAATGCCTTTGCGGCACGGGCCGGCTGTCCGAATTCTGAGAAGCTTTCACCGACGCGCTCCGCCAGACGTGCGTCTCGGCCGCCTCGCCGCAGGGACAGCTTTAGTGCGGCGCCCGCACGTGCCAGCAAACGTGCATCACTAAAAGCGGAAGCTTGTGACCGCAGCAGCCGCGCGAATTCGTAAATCAGGTGCGGATCATGAGGCGCCAGATGAAGGGCGCGCCGAAACGCCTCAGCCGATTCACGCAAGCGTCCCGCGACGCGCAGACGGTTAGCGATGGCGCGAAGCATTTGCCCGCGTTCGACTTCGTCATCAATTGCGCCAGAGGAGTTTGCGACGCGGTTCTCAATTCGGTGCCGCGCTTTTTCGTCAGCGTTTTCCAGCACCGACGGTGTGGCAATCCCCAGTCGATTCACCTGCTCGTGAAGTTCTTTCGGATCGCACAAGTAGTCGCGCAGTTCACACGCGCGCGCGTCCAGCTTCTCATCCGCAATCCGCGGAAAGAGCGCGTTAATCATCTCGCGAAACTTGCGCCCGCCGCTCGCAAAGATAAAGTTCCTGCCTTTACCGCTGATCTCAATCCGGTAACGATAGCGAACAATACCCCCCCGACGCAGCGTGCGCACGGCCGCGACTTCGACGCGCTCGATCTCATCAACAGTAAGTTTCGGCCGCCGGCCGCGCACGAGGCGCTCAAACAGCGGCGGCAGCCCTGAACGAAGCAGAGTAAAGCCGTCGAAATATAGCCGGTCAGTCGCAACGATTACGGGAATCACAATCCACGCCGACGCTGCCACGACCAGCGCGGCCAATTCCCTGTTTGTTCGCCACAGAATGACCGAGACAAATGTCAGCAGGGCGGCAAACGCGAAGTAACCCGCCGGGGACACGCGAATGCTGGCCATCAAGTCGCGCTTCGCCGCCGCACCACTAGTGCACGGAGTATCGCGCAGCGTTTCGAGAAGCTGTTTCTGGGTTACTTCGTTCACAACTTCAGGGGGTAGGGTGTTGGGTGAGGGGTTTAGCGAACTGACAAATCTCACATCTCAAATGCCAGACGTCAAATCGGTTTCTAGCCTACTACCAACACCGTACACCCCACACCCAACCCCCTACCTTTATTTAGACGCGCATTCGACCGGCACGTTCAGAGAAAAAGTGCCCCGAGTTGCGCCGGGTTCAGTGTAACGCAGGTCGGCGATTTGAACGATGGTCTGGCTGACGCAGTTCTCGTCCTGTACCCGGGCGATAGGAAAGCGCGCAAAGTTGAGCAGAATCTTCGCGCGTCGATCTTCAGCCGCCACCGCGGAGAGTTCGGCCGCGCGCCCGGTTGGTTTTTCATAGCGCTTGAAGAACGATTCCGGTGAATTGTTCTCATAGCCATTCCCGCCTGCCCGCGGGCTGGGTGAAGGGTTTGGTGAATTGTGCTGATAGCCGTCCACGATAGGCGGCGGGTTGGATGAAGAGTCGCCGAGCCTGACAAAAAAGCGATAGATGGCCTGGTCGGTTTCGGCCACGCACGACCAACGCAGAGGATTAGCGAGCGTCGGCATTGCCGCCCACCGCTGAACGCGTTCGTCGCGTCCGGCTGTTGCGCGTACCGCCAATTCGTTCGCTTGTTGATAAGCGGTCCGATGGATGAACCCGAGTGCCCCCCAGTAAACAACAAGCCCAGCCAGCGCGCCCGCCGCAATTATCCTTTCGCGACCCCGACTGAGTTTGAGAACGCGTACAAGGATTAAGCTGATAACGCCCACCAAGAGGACCACGCGCGCGATGTTGATGCCGGCAAGACTGGGGTCGGGACGCGCACCCACCAGAAAAGTTAGCCCAACAAATGCCGTCGCTAGCACCGCCCATAGAACCATCTTCGGCCAACCGCGTCGCGTTGCGAGAAACGCTGCGCCGCCGATCAGCAGCAGAATGTACGGATCGACGATGAACACGAGATCGCCGTAAAACCAGCCGCCGCTCCAGGGCAGAAACGGTCGGACGCCGTAGTTATTAGTCCAATCCATCAACGGATGGGTAGCCGTCACAATCAGCGACGCGAGCAGCAGTCCGCGATAACGCGTCCGCGGTCCCGCGCGACGGAGGCGAGCAAACATGCGCTCGCCCACCCAGAGGATTGACGGCACGATGACCGCGAGTGCAATCACACCGACGATTGAGTGAGTTAAGCCGCGATGATGGTGCAGATAATCCCAACGATCGCTGACGAAGCCAACGACGACATCTGAGTCAGGACTGTTTGCCGCAAGCATGCAAACGGTCGTCGCCAGCGGCGACAGCCGCTCAAGTCCCGCTTTCGCTGCGGTCAGCCCAACCAGTGTGTGGGTAAATGGATCCATGCAGTGGCACAGACTTTAGTCTGTGTTACCTCAAGATAAGAATCACAGACTAAAGTCTGTGCCACATATGGATGAGGGGGTCACAGGGTAAGATCCGTTGGCGGAGGGGCCGGTAATTGTTTGTGCCGCTCGGGATCGATTCGGAGGAGTTCGCGCACTGCTGCACGCGCGGCCGCCGACTCGGGAATTGGTTTGCCGTCTTTGTCTTTCGCGCTTCGCGCGGCGGAGACCATGTTGAAGAGCAAGTCGGCAGCCTCCTTTTTCTTGCTTTGCTTATCATAAACCAGCGCCAGCCGCAGGTTCGCGGAGTCGGATGTCACGATCGTCGCGTTTTGCCGTGCCAGGTCGGCATACATGGTGGCTGCTTCATCAAGCTTTCCATCGGATTCTTTCTTCTGCGCGAGTGCGAACTTCGCCAGCACTGCCACCTCACCGCTCCCGTTACTCAGGTTCTGCAGCTCGGCGACGCCACGCTCGGGCTCTGTCACCAGGAGGCTACGCGCGATGAACAGTTGCGCCTCGCTGCGATACGGATCGCCGTACTTGGCAACGACTTTCTGAAATTCTTCGATGGCGCGCTTGGCCCGTTCCTGCTCAGTGCTGAAAACCGGGTCTTTCGAATTTGCTGGCGGTGCCGGGTTAATTTCCGCCCGCGCGATCGCGATGGCGCGACCCATCGCGGCTTCCGCTTCGTCCGCTCGTTTCTGACGCCAAAGATAAATTCCGGACGCAGCCGCCGCTACGACGACCACCGCCAACAACACATAAAGCACCTGCCGGCCTCGTCCCGCAGAGCGGGTCGCCAGCCGGTCGGCCAGCAGCATCGTGGTGTCGCGAAACTTATCGTGCTTCAGCTCGCGGGCGCGCTTCTTTTTGTATTTAGCCAAGCAATTTCCTCTTGCAAGTTCGCACGGTGACGCGCGTTCAAAAAGGTGTATGATCGCGGAAACAGCGAATTTAACGGCGGGTCTGGTGGATGTCAAGCAGGCGCCGGTCGCAACTTTCATCCAGTCCGCGTCATCAAAGCAACCGGCAGAACGCAGTGATTTGGGCGATGTCCGATAGGGAACAAAACATCGGCACAGGGAGTCTAAGGGAACGTCGGCACGAGCAAGCGCGGTCGAACGGTTTCAAGCTTGTCGCGCCAGACGGACCCGTTGGGGGTTTAGCGTGAGCTACGGAGAGCAAATAGCCCTTCGCACCCAGGCGGAGTTGAACGAAGTTGCCTCGGCAGCTTTAGTCGGTGTCCGTTCGACTGCAGAGGACCTGTTCCTTGAAACACCGGAAGACCTATTCCTGGAAAGATTGAAGCGCGGTGAGGCCGCAGCGTTCGAGCAGTTGGTCGCGGACAGAACCGGCGACATATACGCGCTGCTTTATCGCCTGACCTGCGATCCTGAAGAAGCTCGGGACCTGACGCAGGAAACGTTTTTGCGAGTTTTCCAGGCGATTGCGAAATTCCGCGGTGACGCGGATTTGAAAACCTGGCTGTACCGGATCGCGATCAACCAGGCGCGAAATCGCTGGCGATGGTGGCGCAGGCGACGGCGGGACGCGACGGTTTCACTGGACGCCCCGATTGGCGAACGCAAGCAGACGATAGCCACGCGTTTGGAAGACCGGAACGCCTCCAACCCTGAACAGGAAGCGCTCGCGCACGAGCGCGAAAATCAGTTGCGCGAGGCTTTGCAGAGTTTGCGTAGCGCTTATCGTGAAGCTGTCGTGCTGAGAGATGTCGAAGGTTTGACGTACGAAGAGATTGCCGTGGCGCTGCAAATCAACATCGGGACCGTGAAGTCGCGGCTGGCGCGAGGACGTTTAGAGCTGCGGCGCAGGTTGGAAGGTTCTTTGTAAATTGAAAGTGAATGGTTGGCCCGCCCCGGTTTCACGGAGAACTCGGTGCCAAAAGGGTCGAAGTGACGGCTCGGCAGGATGGCCAATCCAGCAAGTGTGACAGTGAGTTTGAAAACGTGGCTAGCAACAACACGTAAGGTTCACTGGAGCATGGATGAATCGTTCAGTGCCAACTTTGCAGAGCCGGCGTTGCTCCAGGGAAGAGCAGCCGGGGTTGGCCAGCCATTCACGGAAAGGCAGAGATCAGATGTCAGAGGTCAGATGTCAAATAGAACGCAAGCCGGTGCTGACGTCTGATATCTGACCTCTGATGTCTGATTTAATATGAACTGTGAAGAGATTCAGGAATCGCTTTCGCTTTATTGCGATGACGGACTGGCGGATGACGAGCGCACCCGTTGCGATCGGCATCTGGAAGTCTGTCCGGTTTGCCGGGACGATCTCGCGCAGATTCGCGCGGTGCGGGTTAGTCTCGGGACAATGTCGCGGCCTTCAGTGCCTGCTGGTTTGATCCCGGTGATCCAAAACGCGGTTCGCGCTGAAGTTTCAGTCCAACGCGCGCGCCGCAACGCTCCTTTCGGCGAAGCTTTCGTCGATTTTATTTCTGTTTGGCTACAGCCACGGGCTATGCGCTATGCGTTTAGCTCGGTCGCGTCACTTATTCTGTTCGCGGCTGTGTTCGTCGCCCTGCAGCCACACATGCTGGCGCTGAAGGAAGCCGCGACCGCATTCGAGCAATACAATGCGGTGAGCAGCAGCGAGCCGTACGATATTAATCGGCCTATTACCCCGACGAATTACGCCGCGCTGCGCACCCCGTTCAATTCTGAGTCGCCTAGTCTCAATCCGAACGGCGGCCTCGCCACTCTGAATCTCGCGAACCCGCACTCACATGAGAGTGAAAGCAACGATGACATGGTCGTGATCGCGGACGTGTTCAGCAACGGAACGGCTTCAGTTGCGGATGTGATGCACGCGCCGCGCGACCGCCGGATGCTCGATGACTTTCAAGCGGCGCTGAGAAACAACGCCGTGTTCGTGCCGTCTTCCTTAGACCGCCGGGCCGGAACAATGCGGGTCGTGTTTTCGATTCAGACAGTGGAAGTGCGCGACCGGAACTATTAGTAGACAGAGGTTGTTTAGAAGCCGGACTTGTCCGGCTTTCTCTTTGGCGGGACAAGTCCCGCCTCTAAACGGGCCTTCTTGCGCTGGGGCTCTGAAATCTCGCTTCGATAATTCCCTTTCGGTTCTTCTTCCCAAAATTCGCTGTGAGCGACGGATAGGTCTCATTAACGGCCGGCAGTCTGCCGCCGTCGATGAGTTTTTCAACGCGCTTGATGTCTCGTTCAGACGCCTCGATCTCCATAAACAATCCGAACGGCAGCTCATCAATCACGAGTTTCGCTTTGCCAACATCCCAATGCGTGCGACGTTTTTCGTAAATCAACGCGGGCGCGAAGCCGAGCGCTGACAAAATCTCGTGCGTGGCTTCCGCGTCGCTGACGCGCGTCTCGTTTTCCTGCTGATGCTTTATGGGAGAGTTCGTGAGAATGCGTTGTTTGAAGGTTAGAATTGCTTCGCCATTCACCCGGCGAATTCGCATGGCGCGCTTGCCGAATTCCAAAGTGCCGCCGCGATAGATTGTGTTCTCTTCGAACTCGATCTTCTTAGGTCTGTAACCCAGCTCGCGAAGTCGCTTTTCGATCGCGCGACGCTCGCCCGGGGTCAAACGATATTTCTTTTCGATCTCGATCGGCATTACTTCCTCCGGGCGACAAGTTGGGCCGCGGATTAACGCGGATTTACGCAGACTAAAGACAAAGCAATTAATCCGAATTCTCGCGTGCTCTCGTGGTCGATCCGCGTTTATCCGCGGAAATCTGCGGCTGATTTGGCTCTAACCTCACGCCTGCCGTATCCACCGCCAGACTTCCGGAATGGTTGCTTTCTTCCCGTACATCAACATCCCTACGCGATAAATCCGCGACGCCAGCCAAATCAGTCCGACGACAGTTGCGAATCCGATCGCGAGCGACAAAATGATTTGCCAAGCCGGCGGAGTCTCAGTCGTGATGCGCACCATCATCGTGATGGGCGCGAGGAACGGAAACATCGAGGCCCAAAAAGCCAGCGAAGAATTCGGGCTGCGAATGATCGGAAAGACAAAATAAAAACCGGCGACCAGCATCAGCACTATCGGCATCGCGAGCTGACCACCTTCCTGCGTCGTCGTCACCATCGAGCCGATCAGCGCGTACACGGTAGCGTAGATAAAATACCCAAGCAGGAAGTACAGAACGAAGTAGACAAACATGATCGGCGGCACATGCGGCAGGTTCACTGACGAGCTTCCGGCCACCATGCCTGCGCCGAACCCGGCGAACGCCAGCAGCGCCAGCCCCCAAATACTGAGCTGCGTCAGCGCCACCAGCGACACGCCCACAAGTTTGCCCATCATCAGCGGAAACGATCGCATTGACGAAAACAGAACCTCAGCAATGCGGGTTTCCTTCTCTTCAATGACGGCGCCCAAAACAATTTGGCCGTACATCAGAACGCTGATGTAAATGAGCATGCCGAAGGAAAACACGACCATGAAGCCGCTGCCGGAAACTTTCTCCTCCCCGCTGGCACTGATTTTCGTGCTGTTTAAGGTCACGCGCCGGCTGGCTTCGCGCAACACGCGCTGATCGATCTTGTTTTCCGCCAGACGCTCTTCGCGCACGGCGCGACTCAACCTGTCTGCCACGGTGCCGCGCGTAAAAATGTCACCGGTGTTCCGACCGTAGAATTCGGCTTTTCCGGCGGTGAGGATGTCCGGCGGAACGACAACGTAACCATCGAGCTCGTTGCGGCGGACGCGCTCGTTCAATTGCCGCTTAACTTCCTCGAGCGACCGTCCGTCCAGCGTAACTTGCTCAGCCTCAAAGCGTGCGTTACTGAGTTCAGAGGTGCGCTGTGCGCGATCCTGTTGGTTCGAATTCGCTGTTACGCCCGAATTGGAATTCGAGTCGATCTCGTCGTCATCTTCTTCGGTGTACGCCAAAGCTTCCCGGAACCGATCGTAAATCTTTCCGGTCTGATCGATAACGGCCAGACGCGTCACGCTGCCGACACTGATGCCGGCGATATACACCGGTACCACTGTGAACAGTGCCAGCATCACCGGCCCCAGCACCGTCGCTACGATGAAGAACTTTGTGCGGACACGCTGAAGGTATTCGCGTTTGATGACGGCAAAAAACTTTCTCATGATTCGCGGACCTTGGCGATGAAGATGTCGTGCAAGCTGGGCTCAGCCAATTCGAATTTGTTGATGACCGCGCCACTCGCGACTAGACGTTTGAGCAGGGTTTGCGCATCTGCGCCCGGCGCGAGCAAAACTTCCAGGTCGTCGCCGCTCTCGCGAATGTTCGCTACCAGCGACCGGTCTTCCAGCACGCCATCGCCGCCGGCAATTTGCAGTTCAATCGCATTACGCGCAAAGCTCCGGCGAATCTCACGCAGCTTTCCATCCAGGACTTTATGCGAGCGATTGATCATGCAGACATCGTCGCAGAGCTTTTCGGCAATCTCCATCTGGTGCGTCGAAAGAATGATTGTCTTTCCTTCAGCCTTCTTCTCCAGAATCGTCTGTTTCATCAGCTCGACGTTCACCGGGTCGAGTCCCGAGAACGGCTCGTCTAGAATCAGCAGATCGGGATCGTGAATGACGGCAGTGATGAACTGCACCTTCTGCTGCATGCCCTTTGACAGGTCTTTCGCGCGTTTGTTCTTCCAGTCGGTCAGTTGCAGCTTCGCCAACCACTTGTTGATACGTTCATCAGCATCCTTGCGCCGCACGTCCTTGAGTTCAGCAAAGAAGCGCAGTTGCTCGCCGACCTTCATCTTGCGGTAGAGCCCGCGTTCTTCCGGCAGATAGCCGATACGATCCTGAAGTTGCGAGCTCATCGGCTGGCCGAATAGTTCGATACCTCCTGAATCGGGCATGGTGATGTTGACGATCATTCTAATGGTCGTCGTCTTGCCCGCACCGTTCGGACCTATAAGTCCGAAGACGCGGCCGCGATGGACTTGAAGACTCAGGTCGTCGACGGCCGTGAAGTCGCCGAACCTTTTCGTGACGTGGTCAACAATCAGGGTAGGTGCGTCGCTCATGAGAGCTCGTGAAATCAATGCTCGATGCGAAACGCCGAATAGGTGCCCGTCGGATCTAGATGCAGTTCTTCGATGTCCGCAACGCGACCAAAACGCGGGCCGGCCGCGAGATCGTGTTTGAAGGCTTCGACTTGTATCGGCGAACCTTCGACGAGAGCTTCCACACGGCCATCAGAGAGGTTCTTCACATAGCCGACAACCTGATGCCGAGCGGCTGCGCGTTGTGCGAAGAAGCGATAGCCGACACCCTGCACCTCGCCGCTGATTAAGAAGCGCCGGGCGACCTTGCCGGGATTTGTCGAAACATCAAACTGCATCTCGAGACTCGGAGTCGGTCTTCACTATTACTGCAAAATTGAACGCGATAGTCTAGCGGGCTGGAGCGCAGGCATCCTGCCTGCGGTTCGCGAGCATCTTGCTCGCCGTCTCTCCCGGCAAGTTGCCGGGCCCCGCACGCAGGATGCGTGCGCTCCATCATTTCAGTTCGACGATCGCGATGCCACCAGCCGGAATTGTGATCTGCACGTTCGCGCCGTCTTTCAAAGGAAGCTTCGCATCAGTCAGCCACTCAGTCGCAGTCGCGATTTTCTGATTTCGCAGACCAACCACAACGTTCGCAACCGCCGAACGATCAACCTGCGCGAGGCCCTGTTGCGGCTTGAAAACGCCGCTGTCATTGAAGAGCGTCACGACCCAGCCGTTCGCATTTCGGTTGACGAGATATTCGACGTCCCCTTCGACGCGCACGGGCGTCGCTTCGGAAAAGAGATGCGCGAGAAGATGCGCCGCGAACGGCGTCATTCTTTCGTCTTCGCCCAGCAAGTCCGGCACCGCAACAAACACAACCCGACCGCGACCAATCTTGTTCGACGTCACCAATGGATCCCCGTTAGGCGCGGTCAAAAGCACCTGGGCGCTGGTGGGGCTGACTCGTTCGTAACGAAACATCTGTCCACTCAGATCCTGTTTTTCCAGCGCGTCAATAGCGCACCTCGCGTTATCGGCTTCAGCCGTCGCATTGCTTATTCGTATGCCCAGAAGGCCCTCAGGCAGACCTTTGACCTGGGCCGCGTTCACAACGACGACGCCGCCTTTCCGCACAAAGTCAGCGAGTCGCTCAGGCCACCCCTTTGTCCAGTTCACTTCACCGCCAACGACAACTGCACGGTAATTGTCGATCGCCTCTTGCTGCGTGTCGGATGCCACCAGGACGTCGAAAATGTTTCCGAAGATGCCCGGGACATACGCTTGCCGCTCGCCGCTGGCCGGTTCGCCTTCGCGCACGAGTCCCGGGTAGTACGCGGCGCCGAACAGTTGGCGCAACGCGCGATCGCTGCGACTGACTTGAGAAACGCCGAATGCCCACTGCGGGTAATCGGTCATGTCCCAGCCGTGCGCGGGATCGAGCAGAAACGCAATTGGCGTGTAGGGTGCACCGCGATCAGGGTGCCTCTCAGCAAAGCGCATGAACTCGTTCGTTATGCGGCCAAGCGGATTAAGTTGAAACGGGTGATCGCCCGGACCCGGCTTGAAAAATTGATCGTAGCCCTGCTCGAGATACATCGCGGACGCGCCCGACATGTAATAGAGGTAGTAGCTCTTTCGATACCACGACAGCGACGGGCCCATCGTCGCGCCGTAGCGTGAATGAAAGAACTGATCGGGCCCCCCGAAATTCTGCGCCCTGGTAAAGGTGGTGGCTGTGTCGCCAAAGTTAGGCGCGTGATAATACACAAATGCGCCACCGAACTGACGCGTTGCGCCACGCGTGAAAGCAATTCGCATCGCGAACATGGGTTGCACTGCCGCCGTCTCAATTCCCAAAAGCCTCACACCCCAACGGCTGAGCGCGTGCGCGAATGAAGTGCTGGACGTTGACTGCGCCGGAATCAGCTTGTCCCACATTGAACCGGCCTGGACCTTAAACATCCCACCCCACTTGCGCGCGAGAGCGTCGCTGTAGAAGCCGCGCAAATTGTCAAGCATCTGCGCACGCGTCATGTCAGGGGTCAGCCTGAGATGTTTTGGCGCATCGTCCCAAACGTAGCCGATGCTCTCGCCTGAAACCCAACCGAGAAACTGATCGCGCAACTCGCCATTTAGCAATGACCACGCCGCTTGCGCGTCCGCGTCGGAAGCGAACTTCGCTGAGCCGTAATTGATGAGAATCGCAAACGACGCATGTGTCTCGCGAAGATATCGACGAAACGAGCTGCCTTCTTTGAGCAACTCCGGCGCGTCGTTGAGGTAAATGACGGGCACAACGACTTTTGAATCGAAGATCGGAACGTCACGCTTGCCGGAATACGTTTTGACGAATTCGTCGATTGGCTCAGCGTGGAAGGGATAGAGCGGACGTTGATCGGCGGGGTTGTCGTACAGCGACCAAAACTCTTTTGTGATGTTCCAGGGCATCACGAAATCGCGGCCGGCAACTTTTGGCGGATTCCATGGTTGAGGCAGACTCGTCACCGCTGGTTGGTCGATTAGCGGCGCAAGCGCGGGACGCGTCTTCGCGAAATCCCGCAGGTAACGTGCCGCCGCAAATTCAGGCTTCTGTCGTCCTTGCGGGAGGTAAGCGCCATCGTTTGTGAGCAAGAAACAGTCAACTTGCCGCGACGCTTGAGCTGCTTTCTGAATTTCGATCGAAACACGCGCGGGGCCCTTGGCGAGCGTCGCGTTCGCGCCATCCCAGGCGAACGCCCACTGCCAATACATTTTGATCTCGTCGTGAGGATCGATTACGTCTTTCGCGCCGAATTCATGACTGAAGACATCGCGACCCGATTGTGTGATCTTGATCGTAAGGCTCTCAGTTTTGTTTGCCCAATCAGCGTAGCGCACCCACAGTTTGTATTCGCCGGTGCGCGGCACTTCGATATCCTGCGAAATCGTTCCGCGCGTCTCATCGGCGCTTGCATTGACTGAGTTCCATTCGCTCTCGCCGCCCTGCGACCATTCGGCGGAAACCCCCGGCCCGTTAATTCCGAACCCCGGCTTTTTCGCAGCGGGCAGTTGCATCCACGAAGGGTTCAGCAACGGCTCATGCCGCGCGTCGGCGCTGATGCCGCGCATGTTTTCAGCCTCATACCAGAGGTATTCGGCTCCTGGGAGAGAGGCGGTAGCGGAAGCTGAAGAAGACGCGGAGACGCGGAGACGCGGGGACGCGGAGACAAAGACACCCAGGACTATGGCTATGATTACCGCCAAACGTGCATTCAGACTCATCGTCTTCCCCGAGTCGTTGTTCGTTTTGTCCACTGTTCGCTGTGATCGATCATATGTACTAGCTGGGCGAGGATTCCGTCGTATGTAGAATCGAGCTGCTCCATTTCCTTTTGGAGAATGTACCCACACCGAAACGCGAGTTCCAGAAAAACGCGAGTTTCCTCAGCTTCGCCTTCGGAATCACTGAGCTTGCTTGCGAAGTGAGCCGGGTAGCGCCGTTTGCGCCAAGCTTCGCCGATGTTCGAACACACTGAGCGTGACGCTCGACGCATTTGATCGACCATCGAGAATCGCTCTTCCGACGGAAAGCGCTTTGTGATCTCGAAGACTCGCATTGCACCATCTATCGCCGTTTGATACACCCGTAGTTCCTTGTAACTTCTGATGTTTTGCATTGTGGAAGACCTCTTTTCTAGTGAGATTCGAACTACCCAACCTTGCTCTCTCTCCGTGTCCCCGTGTCCCCGTGTCTCCGTGTCTCCGCGTCTCCTCTCCCCGCAGGTGTTTACCGAGCCAGTTGCCACCCCTTAATCGCGTCGATCGGATAAACAAGCATGATGATTTCCAAAATTAAGCTGTCGCGAATCCAAAACAGGAGGACGATCTCTGTGACAATGAATATCGGCAGCGACCGCAGCCAGCCTAACTTGCGCGCGATCAGCAGACCCAAAACACAACACACCATATCGCCCAGCGAGTTCACTACCGTGTCCCCGTAGTAATCAAGCGACGCCGTCGCCTCACGATACCGATCGATGACTGCATTTGTGTTCTCCAGAATCTCCCAAACCGCCTCGAGCACCAGCGCGATCACCAACCGCCAACTCGTGGGCACATTTCGCTTCACCACAAAACGAAAAAGCAGCAACAGCAAGCCGGCTAGCAGGAAGCCGTGCAGCAAATGTGTGAAGCTGTACGGATCGAGAAACGTTTGCGAGGTTAAAGAACCCCACCCGTCTGACGTCCAAAAGAAGGACCGACATTCACACCACCACGATCTGCCCTGATAACGTAACAGGCCAGCCGCCGCCACAAAGATCAGTACGATCAGCACGGCCGGCCAAATTCTTAGTTGTCTTTGCTTGGTCAAGCAGGATTGAAGAAAAGCTCTCGGCGGAACTATCCGAGCGCGTCCAGGCATTGCGCCAGACTGCGTCGCCGGCAGGTGAACATCGGAGTGCTCTTTAACGTGAAACAACTTGCTTTCGTTTCGCGCAGTTCCTGAAACATGTCGAGAAAGTCCGAAGGATTATCAGTTTCGAAGGCCACTACAAATTCCTGATCGTCCAGCCCAAACGAATACGTCGTGTGCAGCTTTACTGCCCGATACTTCGAGCCGATGCGTTGATACTCTTCCATCATCTCGTGCCGCTGCTCCTGCGGCCGCGCGTACCATTCGTGCGTGCGCTGCAGCGGACAAACAAACAGGTATTCGGACTGGCCCGGCACTACGTGAGTATGATCCTCTTTGTGATCTGAGCAGTCCTTTTCGATATACATCGATCGCTTGGTCATCGAAAGAAAAGACTCAGTTGCTTCCAGGTACTTCGCCAGCGGCGTGCCGTTCAGCACGCTCGTCATATCCTGAAACGGTTCCAGGTTGTAGCCGATGCGCCAAATCATCAAGTCCGCATTCGCGCGCCACCCGACCGTCGAATACGTGTGAATTAAAAGATCGCGACGGAAATCATCGACCGTGTTTATGAAACGCTGTTTGCAATCTGCTTTGTCGGCATCAACCAGCATGCGCCATTCGGGCAATGCTCGATAAAAAGTGAAGTTAACGAACTGTCGTGGGCACTTTCGTTTGTGCTCCTCTAACTCTTCAACGTTCGGCGCGAGCCGCAAGGCGCCGCGCGGGCCGTTGTTTGGAGACTCTCGTTCGGTGCTCATCGGAGATTGAAGTGAACGACCAGAGTGCGGTCTTATATGAAATCCGAATGCCTGAATAAGGGCGCACCTATTCTGCTGCGAGTCAAAGGCTTTTGCAATGCGAGGCGATGGCAAATCCGTGGCGCTGTCAGGCGCGTGATATACTGGCCCCGTTCCAGAGAAAAAGTGCTGAGGGATAAAGAATGAGTTTCCGCGGATCTTTCTTGATGATAATCGTCTGGGCGCTGGTCACGTGGGGGTGCAGCAACCAGCCGACGACAACTAACACCGAAACGAAAGCTTCTCCGGTGGCAACGGCGACGCCGACGCCCGACGCGTTTGCCGGCGTGCGCGACATCTATGCAAAGGATTGTCAGAACTGCCACGGCGTGGATGGAGTGGGCGGACCAGTAAAACTTGATGACGGCAAGACGCTGAAAGTTCCGAGCTTCCGCGCGGGACATGCATTGCGTCACACGGATTCGGAGTTTCGCAGACAGGTAATGGAGGGTGGCGACGGCATGCCCGCGTTCAAAGACAAACTGAGCCCGCAGCAGATCGACGAACTGATTCGGCTGATTCGACAGGAATTTCAGCCGGGGCACACACCGCCGGCTGAAAAGAAATAAACTCGATCTGTGTGTGCTTTGGATTTTGTACTTTGAGCTTCGTACTTTGTACTCTGTGCTGTACTTAGGTCTTAGTGCGTGACGTTAGATAAGGATCAAAATACAAAGACCAAAGTCCAAAGACCTTTTCTTATGCGCACCCATAGCTCAGTTGGATAGAGCGTCTGACTTCGAATCAGAAGGCCGGAGGTTCGAGTCCTCCTGGGTGCACCACCTTGTCAGTACCACCTGCGATAGCGGGCGGGCCAAATCAAAAAAGCCGGAGAGAATCTCCGGCCTTTCCGCGTTTTGAGCGTCATTAAGAACGTGCTCATTTTTCTGACGATGTCTTAGTCGGCTTCGTTTCAATTTTCTTTCCGTTATCCGTAGCGACGAGGTTCGCACGCGTCAGCCGCACATTGCCGTTGACGCCACTGAAGTTGATCGGCGGGCCGCCGTTGCCGATTCGGGCTGAATAGCGAGAGCCGTAATCGTCCTTCTCGATTGTCACGCCGGGAATTTCTGAACGAACATTGCCGTTCATTCCTTTCGCTGTGAGTTGGGCGTTCAGAGCGCTCGCTAATTTCAGCTCAATGTTGCCGTTAACGCCGCTGACGCGCGCGCCGGTATCAGTGAGACTGTTCAAGCCCACTGAAATGTTCCCGTTCACGCCGCTGATGGTCGCCGTATCTTTCGCCTGACCTAAATCGACGCCGCCGTTAATCCCTTTAACTTCGAGCGCACCATCAATGTCGCCGCCGGTGACGCGCCCGTTTATGCCTTTCAGCCCGAGGGCAATCTGGCGTGGAGCCTTGATCGTGACATCTTCGTTGGCCTTGGTTCCGAACAGGTGCTCCCAGAAGCCGTGGCCGACTTGTCGGCCCTTGATTACCAATCCGGCCGACGTCTGCTCGATAGTCACTTGCCGTCGACTCAGTCCCTCGCTACCGCCCGCAGTCCGCAGCACGTAAACTTCGGCGGTCTTTGTCCTTGGAGCGCGCGCATCTTGCGCGCCTTCTGTGCCGTCTGTGGCCGAGCCAAATGTCTCGATCGTAACCTTGCCGTTGATACCAATGACATCGATACGCGCCCCCGGCTGCAGCTCGAAGCTCTTGCGAATTTCCTCGCGCACATCGCCTTGTGATTGCTCCCCGGAGGCTCCGACGACCCGGTTCAGGCTCTGCCGGACGCCACCGCTCGTCCGCCACAAGCCCAGAATAGCTGCGGCTACGACCAAAACTACAACGATCAGCACACGTTTCATTGGATGATCTCCTGTTGCGTCGACGCTATTAGTACCTCAATGGCTTTTGCCAGATTGGAAACGATTAGATTGAGTCTCGGGTTCCGCTAATTAATATGAGGATCGGGCAAGATGTGATGCCAGTACTTCGGAGAGTCCTTCTCAGTAGTCGGTTGATGCGATTTCTCTTCACGGCTTGTTGTTATCAGCAATATACTTTTCCAGTTTCTTTCGCTCTGGATAATCAGGCTTCTTTCTCAGGAACTCTTGATATTCAACAGCAGCCTTACCCTTCATTCCGGCTGCGTTGTAGAGCGTGGCCAAACGCAAATGGGCATCAGCCTGTCCCACCGGATCCAGACGAATCGCTTCGTAGAGATACCTGGCTCCGAGCGTCCCTTTTTTGACCTGCAGATACGCTTCTCCCAAATAAAAGTTTGCATCCGCAGAGTCCTTGCGCTGCGTGATCGCCTGCGTCAGCACGTCGACCGCGGCCTCGTACTTCTGAGTCATTAAACGCAATCGGCCCAGATTAAGTAATGCGGGAAAGAACGAGGGGCGAATTTCTATCGCCTTCGAGTAGCTGCTGTCGGCTTCGTCAAACTTCTTCAGCCCAAGATAGACCGTGCCGAGCTGGGTCCACGCCTGAAAGTCTATCGGATCGATTTCGACGACCCTTTTGAGCAACGTTAGAGCCTCATCGTAGTTCTTGGTTGACAATGCCCGGTCAGCATTTTCGAACAGCCCCTTCGTTAACGATTGCCGTTCATAAAAATCGGCTGCAGAAACTACGCTGCCTTTTGAAGGGCGACTGAATCCCGGCTTCAACTCAAGTCCGAGGTCGTGCTGAAAATCGGTTTTGTATAGTGATTGGACAGTTACTCGAACGCGCCCGATCTCCATCCCATCTACCTCGACGCCAACATCGTACTCGCCATTTCTAACGTTTGAGAATCGGTAGCGTCCGTTGTTGGGTATGACCTGGCGATCGAGGACATTGCCGGTCGTGGTGTAGAGAATAATATGATAAGCCATTGGGCTGGATGTCCCTCCGACTTTCGAATCGTCAACTTTTACGTCGCCAAAAAGGACGTGACCGCCAGCCTGAGAGTAAACGACTGACGCCAACGCAAGAAATGCGGCTATACGGGCCAACCAGACGACGCGGTGACCCACCGAATGACTCGACTCAGGAGGAAAGCGCTTGTTTCGCTCCTTGCTTTGAAGACTTATGAGCCGCATAAATAGTCTCCTTCCGTCGCGCTGACGCGACCATGATATTTCTGATGAAGCATTAAACTCACAGTGCGTGTTGCTCGAGACTCAGATAGAAAAACGCGGGCTGGTACATTTGTACCAGCCCGCGACCAGTCTTACTCTGACATCGCCAGCCTAGAACTCGTAACGTAACAGAAACTGCATTACACGTGGTGTGCCTTGAATACTGACAAAGTTAGCCCATGCGGTAGGCGGACTGGGCTGACTGCCATTTGCTCGGACTCTGAAGGTATCCAAAGCCAGCCCATAACCACTTCTTCCGCCGGCAATACCACCCATGTGCTGAGTATTCGTGAGGTTGAAAGTCTCCCAACGAATTTGGAGTTTGTGTCGCTCGCTCCACGGCATGTTGAAGGCCTTGCTCAGGCCAGTGTCGATTACCCAGTAGCCGGGTAACCGAAGCGTGTTTCGCTCGCCGGTTTCGCCGGGTTGAGCGCCCCGGAACGAACGATATATGTTCGTCCGATCGCACGCAAAGAGGTTGGGCGGCCGAACGCCTGCGGGATCGGGACCGGGACAGGTTTGGAACGAGCGGAGCCGAGTCGTATTGCTCTGGACATTCCAGTTGGTCGCCCATCGCGCATCATCGAACGGAGTAGAAATCGGGAGACCGGTGTTCCACCGAAAGATACCGGAGACCTGCCAGCCGCCGAATATTTGCCGCACGAATCCGGGCGCGTTATTCCCCCATTTCTGTCCTTTGCCAAATGGCAGCTGGTAGACCGCATTTGCGTTGATAACGTGGCGAATGTCGAAATCAGAGTTCGCATAGCTCTGGTGCTGTCGGATCGGGTTGAGGATGAACGCGGCGCCATAGCCTCCGCTCGTCTGTAGACCAGACGCGTCGTCTATCGAGTGCGACAGCGTGTAGTTGAAATCTAGAGTAAGTTTAGTGCTGAGGCGCTGCCGAATAGAGAGCGTTCCGGCGTGATAGTTCGACTTCGCAATCGTTCCGAACGCCGAGAGGGCAGCGTACTGTGGCTGATAGAACAGGTTTGGACCGAGAACCGACAAGTCATCAATGTCGAGTTGCGTACTTGTCCAATCGTTGCCATAGAAGTTTTGCGCAACGTAGTAGATTGCTTGCGTTTGATTTAGAGTGGTCGGAACAAATGCACCACCGTAAAGGGCATTCAGCTGCGATGCCAAGTTGTTAGGAAACAGGTTCGCGAAGTACGGAATCTGCACGACGGAGGTGGCCGGAACATTTTGCGCTCGCAGAAGCTCCAGTTGTGTTGCCGCCGTATACCAATCCATACCTGACTTAGTATCGACGATATTGTTCAGGGCCATAATGTCCCGTGTTGCCAGCAGGTTTCGCGCTGCACGGCCGATATATGCCGCTTGTATGAAAATACCTGCCGGGAGCTTGCGCTCGAAGGACACGTTCCAAGAGTAATTAATTGGCGAGACCAGCTTGGAATCAAGGGACGTTTCGATGCGCGCGGCTTCATCCGGTGGTTGCTGCCGCGGAAATACCAGCCTGCCGGGAACAGTAATACCGGGAAGCGGGCGAACTGCCTGCCCATAGCCAGTAAAGAGTGGCGCGGGACGATTAGTCGTATTGTACGTGTTAGCAGCGATCGTAGTCCCCGAGGTGAATCCAAGGGCATTTACTTGATCGAAGGTCGCAGCGAGTTGGCTGCCAAAGTAGTCATTCGTGATCGCGAAGCCGCCGCGGATCGAAGAATCCCCATCGTTGCCAAACAAGAAGTGTTTCAACCCACTTCGGCCAGACGGTGACCAGGCGACCGCGATGCGAGGCTGAAAGTTATTCCTGTCCCAGTTGTACATCGGCGGTCCGCCGTTGGCAGGGCCGGACGCACTAATCGTAATCAAGTCGTTGAAAGCGCGTCCCGCGGCGGCGGCGTCGAGTCGGCGCTGGAAGTATTCCGAAAGCGGGATATTCGGCTGTGTCTCGAAGCCGTTTCGCTCGTAAACTGGACGCGATAATCCGTACCTTAGACCGAGCGTAAGGGTCAGATTTTGCCGTATCCTCCAGGAGTCTTGCGCATAAACATCGTACTCCTCTGTCGCGAACTCACGTATTGAAGGCGTTCCGCTCGCCAAAAGAGAACCATCGCGATCGAATGTGAAGCTCGCGGTGTACTGCGAGAAGCGTCCGATCAGCGCAGTAATAGCGTTTTGAACATCCGATGTTCCCGAGCCGATCGCAGGAAGCCCGTTAGTGGCGAGGTAGTCGCGGATCGCATTGGACTGCAGGGTTCCCGCACCGAAGTAGAACGATGGATTGGTAACCGCATTATCAAATGCGTTACCCTGCGATACCCGACTGTTGCGGACAAGTCGAATGTTGGTTCCCAACTGAATCGCGTGATTGCCCTTGTTCCAGGAAAAGTCGTCTGTAAAGTTATGCACTGGCGTTGTCCGAGAGATAGTTCTCGTGAAACCAAGGGGCTGAAAGACAAATCGGAACGAGATCGCATTTTCACTGGAGTCACCCTGTTGACTAAACGCTTGCCGTGTTATGCCGTAGCGGAAGTTGTTGACCTTGTTGCTTCCAATGACCCAGTCATGACCGATCACAAGTCCCTTGGGATGGCTCCAAAAATCTGGCGCTGGGGTATCCGGAAAGAAAGGAATACCACCTACTAAATCCTGAATGTAATTGCCTCGCGCCATGATCGAATGATTGGAGTTGAGCTTGAAGTCCAATCTCGCGGAATGAGACTCATTCTTAACCGGTAGGGGTGCGTTGAAGCGGAAGCCTCCGGTGTTAATGGCGTCACCGACGCCGAAATCATTGGCCGGGTATCTAGCTGCTGCGGCTGCCAGCGCGGTAACTGCGGCCGGGTTAATTCCAACCGACGGAAATATCTGATTCAGTTGCGCAGTGGTTAGTGATCCAATTTGGGTGGGGCTTATTCGGTACCGGAGTAGGCCCTGGCCAAGGCTCGACAATGGAACTGTACGAACGGGGGAAGGAGTTTGACTTGCGTCCCGGCGTCCTTCGTAGCTGTAGAAGAAGAATGCTCGGTCTTTTACGATAGGCCCCCCCAGCGACCCTCCGAAAACGTTTCGAAGCAGCGTGGGCCGTCCGAGGCCAATTCGATTATTGAAGAAGTCGTTCGCAGTTGTAACGGTGTTTCGGTGTGACCAAAAGGCCGAACCGTGGAATTCATTCGTACCGCTCTTCGTAACGAGAGAAATCTGGGCGCCCGATGAACGACCAGCGGACGAATTCGCATTGGCAGTGGTTACGCGAAACTCTTCGATCGCCTCAGCATTAAGTCTGAGGACGGGGCTGTTAATCGAATTCGTCTGCGCCTCGTTGATGTCAACTCCGTCGAGAGTAATATTTGACTGATCGCTGCGCGCCCCGGTTACATAGCCACCTGGCGTTACGCCCGGTTGAAGAGTGAGTAGCCCCAGTACATTTCTTGACTCAAGAGGCAATTGGGTTATCTGCTGGTTGACAAAGACGTTGCCAAGAGTGGCGTCGTCGCGATTAACCAATAGCTCACCTGATCCAGCCGCAACGGTAACTGTCTCGCTAACGTTTCCGACCTCCAATTGAACATCAACGGCGGATGGTTTAGCCACCATGGCGTGGATGTCGGTCACCACCCCTTTTTTGAAGCCCTGGGCCTCTACTTCGATGCGGTAGTCTCCGGGTGGGATGAGTTCAAAACCATAGGCACCGTTGTCAGAAGTTGTAGTTGATCGCGAAGTGCTGGTGGCAAGGCCGGTAAGCGTCACCGTCGCTCCGCCTACAAGGTTACCCTGCGGGTCAGTAACTGTGCCTCTAACAGTGGAAGTGCCTGCCTGTCCAAAGGCACTGAACGCTGCGGTCATCATTATCAAAAAGGCACCGAGCGTTAGTGCGACCGTGTTGGTAAAAAGGCTTTTTCTTTTCATTGGTTCCTCCAAAAATTGAGTAGGGCTCTCCATAACGATGTTGACGGGCAAGTCTGGACCGGCGGGAAACTCTGCTTCTTGGACTGAAGTCTTGGCCAAAGTTCTTAAGTCGCAAACAAAGGAATGGGAATCCCGACGCGGTCAAACCAACGAGTATGCTCTTTTCAGGTAGTACGCAGGCACTTATTGTTCCAGCTTGAACGAGAAAAGGAACACTGCAATTTTCCAAGGTTTTGACTCTTATCCATTCAGCGCGCCGGCATTATATACAAAACTTCGAAAATTGCATTCAGAATTTCGGATAAATTCTGCCGCTTAGATTTGGTGAGAGCGCCGCCTGGTTGTTAGCCCCGGCGCCTTTGGTTCCCAGTTCTTCTGCGAGGATTGATGACAAACGCATCATTAACAGATACGCTGGGTTATCAACCGACCAGCGAACTTCCGGCATTTCGTCCACGGTAATCGCGATGGCGATCCTTCCCTGCTTCGTGTAGAGGATGGCGACGCAGCTTCGCAACGCATCGAGAGCGCCGTATTTGCTCGCCATCGGGACGCCCGGCCTGTCCCGGCCAATTGAGTTGCGACCTTGTTCGCGCTTCATCAGATCGAGCATCTGGTTTGAAGCTTCCTTGCTGACGATTTCGCCGCGCTCTAGCTTCTCCATGATCTGAACCATCTCACGGGGCGTCGTGGCGCCAAGGCCGAAACGCTTCAGGTTATCGCCTACCTTCCCTTCCTTGCTTTCCCCGCCGCCGCCGACGCGACGCATGATGCGCGTGGCTTTGTAACCAAGTGAGTTCATGCGCTCGTTAACGGCGTCCGTCGTTAGATAGTCAAGGACCATGTTCGTCGCGGTGTTGTCGCTCAGCACCATCATCAGGCGCACGGCGTCTTGTAGCGTGAGGCGGAGGCCATCGCTTAGTTCCGGAAGAATTCCTGAGCCGCCGTATCGGGCGGCTTTCGTCAGAATCAGCTCGTCAGTCCACTTCGCGCGACCTTCGGCGACGCGCGCGAAGGCTTCGATCATCACCGCGATCTTGATCGTGCTCGCGGTGCGCACGCGTTCGTCACCATTGAACGAGTAGGTTCGGGCGGTGTCGAGATTTTTCGCGTAAAGAAAAACTTTGCCTTTGAAGGGAGCGACTTCGGCCCGGATTCGATCGTCGAGGGCCGACTTAGGATCGGATGTGCTCTGCGACAGTCCTTGGCCGTATTTAGAAACTGAGGCAACGAGAAGGAAGATAATCAAAAAAGGGGTTCGTATTCTCATCTTCACCTGGGTTATCAGCCGCGTAGCGGTGTGATGTTTATAGCTACGAATCGTTATGAAGACAAATTCTCCGGCAGCAGCGATGCGCATCGCTGCTGCCGGAGAAAGGTTCTTTTCACTATTGGTTCTATAAACATTTCGCGCCTAACGGCGCGAGACGCGCGGCCTAGTACCGCACGCGCACGCGATAGCTCAACGTCACCTCCCCATCTTTCGCGACCGGCACATTGAACTGGGCCGCAAACGCGGCGGTCTTCTTCGCTTCAAAACTCGACGAAATCATTTCCCAATCCCCACCGATTGGCTCGTTCACAATCACGTTGACCGCGGTGTCTTTGTGATTGCGAATCTTGATTTCGTAAGCGTACTCGTACACGTTACGCGCGATTACTTTGTAATCGGTCTGCTTGCGTTCAGCGACTATGTCAAAAGCGTCGCCGACTTTCACGCGCACGTCCTCGTCCTTCGGCGTGTGATCGATCTTGTCTTCACCGATGAACTGCTGATTGCCGGTGGTGTCCTTCTTGTACAGCCGGATGGTGCCGGCAGGCAGCGGCATGCCGAGCTTGTTCTGCTGCGCATTGCGAAACTGCATGAACACGCCCACCTTCTCTTTGATCGGCTGACCGGGATTGTTGTAGTTCTGGTAATAGTGACGCTGTCCACTGAGCACGAACTCCTTCTTCACATCGAATCCGGCGGCCTCGAGCAGCGAGACCTGCTTGGTCTCGTTGTCACGAATCGTCGCCGGCCGCTGTAACGTGTACATGTGATACTCAAAGAAGCCCTGCTCCTTGAACTGCGCCTCATCAGTTACAGACTTGCTCGCCGCCATTCTTACGGCCAAATCATACTCGCGCTCCTCGCGCACCCGGTTGACGTCCCCCGCGACCAGTTGCAGGCGCGCATTTTCAAACGTCGCGCCGCTGGAATTCATCAACGTCACCCAACCTTGTAAATCACCTTTGGTGTCATCCGCATTGACGATCAGCACGTAGTCAGCGCGCCAATTCATTCCGTTCGTGAGGTAGCTCGCCTCAATCGTCTGCATCCCCGATTCGCGGCTCTCAATGTCCCAAACCAACGTCGGCGTGGCGACGAGATTTTTCGGTACATCGGGAAAGCGCATCTCGACTATGTTCGTAGGATTGATCACGATGTGCCCGCCAATGCGCCAGACCTGACCCGCATTGTTTGAAAGTAAAGTCGCCTGCACCGGCTCAAAAACTTCCGAATTGTTCTGATAGCGACGCAGCACCAGCGTGATCTGCTTGCCGACAAACTTGTCGAGCAACTTTGCCGGATTCAGCAAATCGTACTGATAATTCTGTTCGAGAATCCGCAGCGCCGTCGGCGACAGAAGCGAAGCCAGATGCACTGTCTCAGGCCGAATCTGCGCCGTGACATCCGCGAAACGCAGAGCGACGCGACCCGCCGGCAGGTTCAATCGCCGCGTCTCACGCACCAGGCCCAGGTTCGAGTTATAAACCGTAATGTTAACGGACTGCCGATCGGCAGCCGTCGTCGTTTGTTCAGATGTTTGGGCGAACCCGCTCGCGACGTTCGTGAGAATCAGCGTCACGGCGAAAAGTCCGCTTACCAAGCGTTTCATAAAAAAAGCCTCCCAGATGAACTATACACGCGCAGTCTCGCGCTCACGGTTAGAACGAACACCGTAGTCTGGACTTGCGTAAAAAGGTGGAGCCGGATTGACGAGGGTCAACGACGACGCTTCGGATAAATGACTCGGCCCAGAGAAACAGGCGTTTCCACTTGCCCAGCCTCGGGAGAGTGAACCGGTTGGTGGGTTTCGGTAACCGCGATGACGCCGACCGTATGTGGCTCATCTGGTGCGGTTTTGAATCCGTTGACGGCATAGCTACCAGCAGATCCGGCAAAAAAACCAAGTAGCATACTCGCCACGGCGCGACGAATTCGCGACATTCGCTGTCGCAACGCGCGCAAACCCACCGGACAGTCTTGCGTGAGGATTGAACCATCAGTCCGCCGAAAGAACCTGATGCACAGACGCCCTTCCGTGCGGACGATTAGGTTCTCGGCCTGCGCTTTCGTCATCGCTGATAGGTTGTACACGTTCAACTCGCATTGGCCGCAAAAGCGCACGCGCTCATCGCCCTTCATGCTGTCCCAACCCGCGGGACAAGGACTGGCAACTCTGACTTTCGAAAGTGGACTGGAGAAGCCCGACATCATTCGGCTCCTTCGATTAAGGATTAGAGGCTCAACGCACGTCTCTGTTCCCGTACGCTTGAGGTTTGAACGGTGAAATCCAAACGCCTTGCAGGTTGGCAATCCCAATTGGTAGGTTACGTATCGCAACTCATGCACCGGCAAGACAGAAAACGGGTCGTCATTTCCACTTCCCGGCAATCCCGCAGCACCGGGCAAACGGGACGCCGGACTGGATCGCGCGAGGGTGTCGTCGCACTTAGTGTCATCGGCGCCGCGGCGCTGGCCACGTTTCTCGCTCTCTTTCTCACTAGCCGGCCGTACGATCCGATGGATTCGACCTTCGACGCTCAACAGACCGTGCCTTCCCGGTCGCTCCAGGCGCAATCACCGACGCCGTCACCAACGCCAACAGCAACGTCCACGCGACCCTCCGAATCGCCCGAACCGGCCGGCGAAACTGCGGCTGCGACCGTCGATGACGCAATTATCCAGGCACAGATTGAGCGAGCTTCTCGATCTGATCCGGCGCTGGCAAACCTCGACGTCAGCACGATCGTCGAAGGCGGCCGTGTGACCCTCATCGGGTCAGTGCCATCAGCCGAAACAAAACAGCGGGTCGAGCGCGCCATTCGCGCAATCCGCGGCGTTGTGGCCGTCGATAATCAATTGGTGGTGATTGAGGCCACGCCCTAGCAGCCTCGTCCAAAGTCCAAAGTCCAAGGTCCAGAGTCCAATGTGGGGCTTCGTCGCTGTGGCAGCCAGTGAACTCAGTACTTTGGACGTTGGACGTTGGACTTTCCGTCCCTCGCCCGAAGCGTCCAACCGCTGTTAAGATAGCCGCATCGAATTTCCCGACCGTTTTTCCAAAGGTTTTTGCTGATGTTTAGACGATTATTCGCGATATTCTCGACTTTTGTTGTTTCGCTGGTCGTTTCGACCGCGACTGCGCAGACCGCTTTAGCGCAGTCAGGCTCGACGGAAACCGTCGTCGTGTTGCCGTTCGAGAACCGTTCCAATCACCCCGAGTTTAACTGGATCGGCGAGAGCTTCGCCGATTCGCTTTCGGCTCTGTTGACGAAACCGGGCCTGGTCGTGATCACGGGTGACGAGCGAGCCGTGGCCTATCAACGCCTGCATCTGCCGCTAACCGTGCTGCCGTCGCGCGCCACCGCGATCAAAATCGCTCGCGAACTAAGAGCGACGATCATCGTCATCGGCAATTTCAACTTGACGGTTCCTCCTGTCTCGCCCGACAAACCTGAAACGGCAAAGTCAATGGCGACGATCGCCGGTGAAGCGCGTGTGGTGCGAATCAACGAAGGTCGGATGGCCGGTGACGTGTTCGACGGTGCGTGGGCGCCCCGCGTTTACGATTTTGGCGGCACGGTGACTGACCTGCAAAAAATGAATGGCGAACTCGCCTATCAGATTCTTTCGCAGCGGGACAAGGCACTGTCATTTTCCCGCAACCAGCTGATCCAGGAAGCGACCCGCGTTCCACCTCAGGCATTCGAAGCCTACATGAAAGGTCTGCTGACCGCGGCAAAGGATCCGACGCGCGCCATCTATTTGAAAAACGCGATGAAGCTGTTCGGGAAAGAGAACGGCGGTGCCGTTTATTCGCAAGCGGCATTCGCGCTCGGCGAGTTCTATCTCAGTCAGGCTCAACTGAAAGAGGCCGCTGAGTACCTCACGATGGTGCAGAAGAGAGAGCCGCATTATGGCGAAGCGCAGTTCTACGCCGGGCTCGCCTATTGGAAACTCGGCGAAGACAAGAAGGCGCTTGAGATTCTGGTGCCTTTGGCTGACGAGAAGGTCATGCCTCTCGTGGCCGTTTACAACAACGCCGGCGCTGTTTCGATCGCCGCCGCCAAGGCCGAAAAGAAACCTGAAGAGAAGACGCGGCTGTTGCTGCAAGCGATTACTCTGCTTTCGCGCGCCGCCGATTCATCGCCTGACGACGCAACGGTGCTGTTCAATTACGGCTATGCCTTGTTCCTTTCCGAAAAGTACGCCGAGGCCGCCGAGAAACTCGAGAAAGTAATCGCCGCTGATCCACGTGATGGCCAGGCGTATTTCCTCCTCGCAAAGACACAGGAGCGCGCCGGCCGCGCGGAACCGGCGAATGCGGCGGACAATCACGCGCGTGTCTATATGCAGGCGAGCTATGCGAAGTGGCAGACCGAGTGGCAAAAGTCGCAAACGATTCCAAATGTTTCGCCGCGTTCGCGCGACGTGCTGAACCAGGTCGATCTGTCGAATCTGACGCGGCTACAACTTATCGAGCAAGCCAAAGTCGATAACACTGAAGAAGCTCTGAATAAGATGCGCGAGTTGTATCAGCAGGGTCGCGACGATGAAGCTATGGTCGAGATTCGAAAGCTGCTCGTGATTGAACCGACGAACGCTGAAGCGTTTCTTCTGAGCGGCCGGATTAATCAACGACGTGGCGATCAGGAAGCAGCCATTGCGGCCCTGAAGACGGCGATCTTCTGGGACCCGTCCGCGAAGGCGATCGATGCGCACATTCTGCTCGGCCGAATCTTTCTTGAGCGCGGAGACCTCGGTGAAGCACGCAAGTATGCGTCGAGCGCCATGACTCTCGATTCAGCTAATCAGGAAGCGGTCGCGCTGCAAAGGCAAGTAACGATGGGAAGGCCATAGCGACAAAGATCCAAGGGCTGGGTGCGAAGGGCAAAGCGTAATAAGCGCCTTGCCCTTTTTTCTTTTCGCATGTCGCGACCAGGTCTGCTCGACGCTTTGCGCCGCGCGCTTTCCTCTTTTGCGCGCCGCTCGTGGCACGGCAGGTGCTGAAGACCAAGACGGCAAGCACGATGAAGTTAAACGTGCCCCCGCCGCCATCACTTCTCTGAGCGCTGCAAGCCGCTGCGCCAGCCGCCTACCGAGCGATCCTTCAGTTTAATCCCCCCCAATCAAGAGCCCGGTCAGAAATGACCGGGCTTCCTGCTTTTTAGCGGCAAGAAAGTCAGTACCACCTGCGGTAGCGGGTGGTTAATCTTCAAATATGAGCGGGAGCAGACACGCAACTACAACCGCCCGCTACCGGAGTGGTGCTGACCTGGCCGCCTTCGTGGCACACCAAGTGCTGAAGACTAAGTCGGCAAGCACGATGAAGTTAAACGTGCCCCCGCCGCCATCACTTCTCTGAGCGCTGCAAGCCGCTGCGCCAGCCGCCCACCGAGCGATCCTTCAGTTCAATCCCCCCCAATCAAGAGCCCGGTCAGAAATGACCGGGCTTCCTGCTTTTAGTAGCCTGCCAAACCCAGCACGCGGTATTTCCCAAGGTAAAGTCGAGACTGTTGAAGTTCTCTTCTTGCAACCTGACCGCCCGTCGTGTCAGCGCCCACTTCATTCTTGTTGCTTCGGTCATTACGACGGAATTTGTCACTTTGACAGTGACGGTTTTTGTGAAAGAGGCCTTCAAACGGAGGGACGGCCGTCCTTTCTCTTTCGATTATCCTCCAATGAAAAATATTTTTTCGACCTTCCCCGGTTTTTTGAAACGCCTTCCAGAAAAGCTTAGTTTAGAGTTCAAGCTTCAGCTTGAAACTGTCGTAAGCGCAACCTGAAGGTTGAACTCTGAACTCTGCTAAACTCCGTCCCATGAGCGAAGTGCCGGCAGTTGAGCCGCCAATCCAAAGGCGGCGACCGCTTTTCCTCACAGCGATCCGCGAAAGCGCGCCGTCACTTCGTGAATCTGGATTGGCATCTTCATCAGCCGTTCTCCTCGTCTTGTCATTTCCAAATTTCGAATTGTGGTGGCTGGCCTGGATCGGATTAGCGCCGCTGCTCTTTGCTGTCGCGACGACTTCCAGAAAACGCACTGCGTTCGTCCTCGGCTTGATTTGGGGAACGATCTTTTTTTACGGGACGTGCTGGTGGCTGACGTATCCGATGATTCATTTCGCCGGGGTGCCGCCGTGGCTTGCGTACCCGCTGCTGCTGCTGCCAGTTGTTTTCGTTTCAGTATTTCCGGCGGTGGCCTGTGCCTGTATCGCCCGAGTCGTCAATCGATTCGGAAGTTCTGTTCTGCTCGGGGCACCATTGGTATGGATCGCATTCGATTGGCTGCGTCAGGCAGTGACGGGGCTGGATTGGAACGCGCTTGGATACTCACAAGCGTTTCATCCAGCGTTAATTCAATCCGCGCGACTAGGTGGAGTAGGCGCCGTCACTTTCGTGATGGTGACCGTAAACGCGGCCTTTGCCTTGCCACTTGTGAGACGTAGTCGCGGTTCCCTAATCGCCTGTGCCCTTCTGCTTACGGTAGTAGTTGTATTCGTGGTTCTCTCGAAGCCGGCGCCGGATCTTGGTAGTCCGATGGTCAACTTCACAGAGACAACACTTGTTGTCGCCGTCCAGCCAAATGTGCCAATGACTGATGTGGGTGATGCTGGATACCGTCAATTGCTTGGGCGGCACATTCAACTGACCCAAGCGGCCTTAAAGGTTTCCGCTCCGTATCGTGAACGACTTCTCATCTGGCCTGAGTCGCCGATGAACTTCAATTACTCGCGCGACCCACAATTACAAATCGTCATCGCAAATCTCGCGCGCACACATCGCACGTACGTGCTGCTTAATTCTCTTGAGCCGGGGCCGAACGGGGACTCGTACAATTCTGCAATTCTCATAAATGAGCAGGGTCAGAAAATCGCGCAGTATGATAAGATTCGCCTGATGCCGTTTGGCGAGTACGTGCCGCTGCCCCGCTGGCTACCGGGCTCGGGTTCGGTGCGGAGCATCGTCGGCGAATTTACGCCCGGCAGTTCTTATACGCTGATGCCCCTCGGCGCGCTTCGTGCCGGGGTTTTTATTTGTATAGAGGCCGCTCATGCCGATGTAGCGCGCGCTTTCACGAATACGGGAGCTGATGTGCTGATTAATATTTCGAATGATGGCTACCTTGGACCGACTGCCGTGATGCGTCAGCACCTGGCGAATGCAGTCTTTCGCGCCGTTGAAAACGATCGTGATTTAGTCCGGGTGACGAACAGGGGGATCAGCGCCTATATCGATTCGAATGGGCACGTGCACGACCCGACGCCGAGTTTTCAGGAAGCTGTGCGAACCTGGACGGTGAGCCAGACGGCGACAGGATCAACTTTTTATTCGCGCCACGGCGATGTGCTCGCCTACGCCTGCGCGTTGATTACTCTGGGATTCATCTCAGCGACGTTTATGAGAGGGAGTAAGGGAAACCGGCGCACTGGTGCGGGGCATTAGCCCGCGCGTCAGCAAGGGCTCAAGAGTTGAGCCCTCCCTCACGGTCGGGCTACTGCCCCGGCGGCCGTCGAAGAGGTTACAAATGATCGAAACACTTTCAATTCAGGAATTAAGAGATTCGTTCGACGACTTAAAGAAGCGCGTCGATCAGCTCGGGAGGTTTCTTTGATGTCCCGGCAAAACAAACTGAGCTAAGCCGGATCGAAACACGGGCATCAGCCCAGGACTTTTGGTCGAATCAGGAAGAGGCCCAGAAGCTTTTGCAGCAACGAAGCCGCCTGGAGCGCGTCATCCAGCGGCAAGAGAAGTTCGAGACCGAGATTTCAGACGCGCAAGTGCTCTTTGAATTTGCGGAAGAGGACGAAAGCTCTTTGACTGAGTTGCGTCAGCTGGTCAAACGGCTCGAGCATGAGATCGCCGAGGCCGAAACCGAGATGCTGCTCTCGGGCGAGAACGACGTGCGCAACGCTATCTGCACCATTCATCCCGGCGCGGGCGGCACTGAGTCGCAGGACTGGGCCGAGATGCTGCTGCGCATGTACCTGAAATGGGCTGAACGACGAGGATTTCGAAGTGAGGTCATCGACTATCAGCCGGGAGAAGAAGCGGGCATCAAAAACGTGACCTTTAAAGTCGAAGGCGAATACGCATACGGTCTGTTGTCAGCCGAAGCGGGCGTGCATCGATTGGTGCGCATCTCGCCGTTCGATCAAGCCGCGCGAAGACACACTTCTTTCGCTTCGTTGTTTGTCTATCCGGAAATCGACGACGACATCGAAGTCGATATCAACGAAAAGGATTTGCGCGTGGACACGTATCGGGCGAGCGGCGCCGGTGGACAGCACATCAACGTGACGGATTCGGCGGTGCGCATCACGCATCTACCGACCAACATTGTGGTCTCGTGTCAGAACCAGCGTTCGCAGCATCAGAATCGCGCCGTCGCGATGCAGGTCTTGCGGTCGCGACTTTACGAACTCGAAGTTGAAAAGCGCAAGGCGGAAACGGCAGAACTTGAAGCGAACAAGCAGGACATCTCATTCGGCTCGCAGATTAGAAACTATGTGCTGGCGCCGTACCAGTTGGTGAAAGACGCGCGTACGAAACTGGAAAAGGGCGATGTCGATTCAGTCCTCGACGGGGACATCGACGATTTCATTAAACAGTATTTGCTATCGAAGCGAGCAGCGTAAACGGAGTGATGAGTGATGAGTGCTGAGTAATGAGTAATGAGTGATGAGTATGAGTAATGGGTGATGGGTGATGAGTAAGAACAGTTGTTTTTCTGCTCACTGCTCACTGATTCCAAATGGCCGCAATTCCAACTGATATCGAATTCGAACCCGCGCCAGAACGCTCGCGGCTGAACGAGATCATCGTGATCGCGCTGGTGGCCGCCGCGTTGCTGCTCGGGCTGTGCCTGGCTTCGTACCATCCAAACGATCCTTCCTGGAATGCCGCCGGTGAAGCTAGTGCCCGCAATTGGATTGGAACTGTCGGCGCGAATGTCGCGGCGGCATTGTTTCAGTCAATCGGCCTCGCCGCGTATCTGATTCCGTTTCTTATTCTAGCCGCCGCCTGGCGCCGGTTTCGCACGCAGCGCATCAATGCGCCAATGTATCGTTTACTGGGACTGACGATCGTCGTGCTTTCCGCGGCGGCTTTGCTGACGCTCGCAAACATTCATCCATTCTTCGATGCAAGCTTCAATGCCGGTGGACTAATCGGGGTCCTGATCGCGCGCACGCTGGTCGCTGGGCTGAACACCGTCGGCGCCGCGATTCTGCTGACGGCAATCGCGGCCACGGGCATCCTGCTCGCAACTAACTTTTCTTTTGCCAATGCGGGCGAGTCGCTGGGCGAAAGATTCGGTTCCCTGCGATTGCTTCCAATTAGATTCAAAGCATGGCGTCTGGCGCGGCGCGCGAACCGGGAAATGGTCCGCCAGCAGAAGATCGATGCCGCGGGTCCAAACGGAAACGGCGCGTTGACCGGACCCCAGGTCGTAAACAGCGAGGGCCAACCAATTTCTCAGGCTCGCAGCGCACCGGAAAGCGCCGAGATCGCCTCAGCCTTCGAATCGTTCGCTGCCTCCACAACCGGAAAAGCCATGGTCGCGGCGGCGGGCGCGGCAACGGCGCCGGCCAAACGCGGATTGTTTCGCGGCAAAGCCACACCGGCCGCCGAAACCGCGGTCGTCTCAGAGATGCTGCGCGAGGCGGCGGTCAAGCGGAAGACTGAATCCCCGGCCAGCGGCAGTCTGCCGTTTGAGAGCCGGAAAGCCAGCGCCAAAGCCAAGTCGGATTATCAACTTCCTTCGCTCGAGTTCCTTAACGAGGCGCAGATGCGTCGCGAACAAGCCGACGATGAACTGCTCGGCATGGCCACGAAGCTCGCCGAAAAATGCCGCGAATTCAACGTGACCGGCCAAATCAAATTCATCTGCCCGGGCCCTGTCGTCACGACTTACGAATTCAAACCCGATCCCGGCGTGAAGTATTCCCGGGTGACCGGCCTGGTTGACGATTTATGTCTTGCCTTGAAAGCCGAATCGATTCGCATCGATCGGATGCCGGGTAAGCCGCACGTCGGCATCGAAGTTCCGAATCCGCGCCGCGAAACAATCTTTCTGCGCGAAGTGATCGAGTCGCGCGCCTTTCGCGAATCAACTTCGAAGCTGACGATTGCGCTCGGGAAAACGATTGACGGATTGAATTACGTCAGCGATTTGGCGCGCATGCCGCACCTTTTGATCGCGGGTACGACCGGAGCGGGTAAGTCAGTCGGCGTCAATTCCCTGCTCGTTTCCATTCTTTATCGCGCGCGACCGGATGAAGTAAAGCTGATTTTGATCGATCCGAAGCGGCTCGAGCTGGGACTATATGAAGACATCCCGCATCTCGCGACACCTATCATCGTCGATCCGAAACAAGCAGCCCGCGCGCTCCGCTGGTCCGTGGCCGAGATGGAGCGTCGCTACAAGCAGCTTGCCGGCTGGGGCGTCCGCAATATCGACGGCTACAACGCTGAGATCGCCAAACGTAACGCGGCCCAAGATTTTGATGAGACCGGCGAGCCGTGGAAGCCTCTGCCGTTCATCGTCATTATCATCGACGAGTTGGCCGACCTGATGATGGCGTCGGGTCACGAGGTCGAAGAATCGATCACGCGGCTTGCTCAAATGGCACGCGCCATCGGTATTCACCTTGTGCTCGCAACGCAGCGGCCATCCGTCGATGTCATCACCGGATTGATCAAAGCCAACTTCCCTTCCCGCATTTCTTATCGCGTTTCTTCCAAAGTCGATTCGCGCACGATTCTCGACACGAATGGCGCGGAACACCTGCTCGGCCGCGGCGACATGCTGTTCCTGCCGCCCGGGTCCTCGCGTCTGCTGCGCGTACATGGCGCATACGTTGACGAATCGGAAATCAACAAAATCGTTACGCACATCAAGGCCCAATGGCAGCCGGACTACGATGAAAGCATCACGCAATCCGAAGAAGAGGCGATGGGTCTCGACGACTCCGGCGGTGAGCGCGATGAACTCTTCGAAGACGCGCTGCGCATCTGCGTTGAGATGAAGCGCGCCTCGACTTCTGTCCTGCAACGCCGCCTGCGAATCGGTTATGGCCGTGCCGCCGCCGTGTTGGATCAGATGGAGCGAGAAGGCCTGATTGGACAAGCCGATGGCGCGCGTCCACGTCCCGTGCTTGGTCGCGCTTTTGAAATCGTGGCCGATTGGGACGAGCAGGAACTTGAATAAGTCGCCGGCTTTACCTTCCGTTTCCGCAAAACCCTTCTTATCGTCCGTCTGTCTGACAGGCCGAGCTCTCCTGAACCACAAACCCTCGACCTGTTCGATAAAACTTCAGTCGGGCACAGGGACACTCATGCGTTCAGCAATTCGGCAAAATCTTGTAAAGCGGGTTTTCATCACCTCGCTCTTTCTGGCCTGCTCGCTCGGTTCATGGTCGCTCACGCTCGTTATCGCGCGTCCTGATCCGGTCGCTACCGCTCTTAGTACCGACACGCTGAAACAACGCGATTGGGAGCCGAAACGAACCTGGGTTTTCATCGTCGGCATTTTGAAATGGAAAGATTCCGAGACCTTTAAGTCATTTCCGCAACTGAATCGACGCGATGCGCAACTGGCTGAGTTTTTCCGTGGTGCAGGCGTGCCGGCGAATCAGCTCGTCTTTTTGCGGGATGAGCAGGCGACGATTCGCCGCGTGCGCACCGAATTCTCAGAGATGCTGTCGCAGACTCGCGAAGGCGATTTCCTTTTTGTCTATTTTACCGGTCACGGCTACAAGTCAGAAGACGAGCGCGAGACGCTTTTCGCGACGTACGACGCAAGTGAACGGGTGCCCGGCTGGTCAACGCGGTCAATCGTGCGGGACATCAACTGGGGGTTCCGCGGCTCACGCGTCTTGCTGACCGCAGACTGCTGCTATTCCGGCGCGTTGGCGCAGGATGCGCGGGGTTTGAAATCAGGAATCTCCTACGCGTGTGTTACGTCGGCGACGGCTGACAAAGAGTCAACTGAAAATTGGACGTTTACTGAGATGTTGTTGGCGTCTTTGCGCGGAACATCTTACGCCGACCTGAACAGTGACCGGCAGGTCTCGCTGGGCGAACTTGTCGAGAACGCGCGGCGCGACATGAAGTTTGCCGAAGAACAGGAATCTTCCTTTGCCAGCCGTGGATTTCCCACCGACATGGTTCTGGCGCAGGCGAACGAGTCCGCAAACGCGGCGATTGGCCGTCGGGTCGTCGTTCGATCAGAGGGCGATTTGTACAAAGGACGAATCATCGGCGTGCGGGGTTCGCGGTACTTGGTTCGCTACTTTGGCTACGATGAGTCCTACAACGAATGGGTGTCGCAGCGGCAGATTCGGGGACATACTCGCCGGGAAGAGACCGGCATCGCTGAGAAATGGTGGTTAGGTCGCGAGTATGCGACTGCTTCCGCGAATTCCTGGGGACAGTAAACTCGGGGCACTAGCCCGACCGTCAGGGAGGGCTCATCGAGCGCTCAATTCGGAGCCCTCCCTGACGGTCGGGCTAATGCCCCGCTCTGTTGTTCCACATTTTCTGTGGATAACCTTGTGAAGATCGCACACTTAAGCGTCACAAGTTTCCGAGTTGTAACACTTCCAGCAAATTGCACTCGCTGGCGGCAAGTTGATCGTTGGTAGTGAGGTCAGTACCACCTGCTGCTGTTCCTCTCCCTTTGGGGAGAGGTTAGGTGAGGGTGCGAAGCATGGCGGGTGGGTTAATTGATCAATTGCTAATGGTTGCGTTCTCGACCCAAACTCACGCGGAGGGTACTGACTTCATTTCGCCTCCACGGACCTGTTGCCCGTTCTGACTGTCACGTCTATAAATATTTCGCTCCTAACGGAGCTATCCGCAGATGATTTTACGCTCCCTGACCAACTCCCCGCCCGTATACCGGCGAATTCTCATCTTCCTGTTGTGTCTTCCTTTGGTCCTTTTCACCACTTCGTGCGCCAAACGTTCGCGTGCGATCACCAGCGCACCAACGCCGCCGGAGCAACACTCGTCAACCTCTTTAACGGCGCCGAAAATCAACCTCAACACGGCAACCGCGAAAGAACTTGAAGTACTCCCGGGAATCGGTAGAGGCCTCGCCGAACGCATCGTCGAGCATCGCGAGAAATATGGGCCGTTCCGCCGCGCCGAACACCTCATGATGGTGCGCGGGATCAGCGAGACGCGTTTTCGCGCGGTCCGTCACTTAGTCACGGTAGAATGAGCTTCGCTCCGTCAGGAGCGAAATGTTTATAGGCACACGTCTCTAATTTGAATGAACAGTGAGAGTGGAGCGAATCCCGACGCCTCGGGATTCGTTCCACTCTCAATTTGGGGCAGGGTGCAATCGCAAGCTATAAACATTCCGCGCCGACGGCGCGAAGTCCATGTCAGAGCTTCTCCAACTCAGACGAGCGTCACGCTCAATCTTTGATCAAGCGTTGCGAGCAGTTGATGCCGCCACAGCGCTAAAGAATGCAATCCGCATCGATGGCTCGCGCCTGAGCGTCCGGGAAACCTCTTTCGCACTGTCAGCTGGTGCCCAGGTCTACTCAATCGCCATTGGAAAAGCAGCGGGGACTATGGCGGTCGCGCTCGAGGACGTCCTTGGCGACCGACTTTTTAAGGGCGTGATTGCCGAGTACGCGTTGAATGCTGTCGGACAGAAGTTGAGCAAACGTTGGCAGTACTTCGAGGGCGGTCATCCGATCCCGAACGAAGCGAGTCTCGCCGCTGCGGAAGCTGCGTTCGAGTTGCTCGATAGAGCTAACGGGGAACACGCTCTTGTGATCTTTCTGATTTCCGGCGGGGGTTCGGCGATGCTGGAAGCCCCCATCAACAAAGAAATCACGTTGGAAGACCTGCGCTCGGCAAACCAGGCACTGGTGACTTGCGGAGCGTCGATCAGTGAAATCAATGCTGTGCGCCGGGCGTTTTCGGCCGTAAAAGGCGGCCGGCTCGCTATGCGTGCGCCAGGGTCTCCGCGGTTGACGCTGATTGTGTCCGACGTGCCACGAGGCGAAGAGCACAACGTCGCTTCGGGTCCGACATTAACTTCACCGGCTGACAAGCCGTCCGCGACCGAAGTTGTTGCGCGTTACAACCTCAGCCATAAACTGCCGAGATTGATTATGCGCGCTGTCGAGGCTGCTGCGGATTCATCCGCAAGCGAGACGCTTGCGCTCCAGTCAAATCGCGAGACTCCGCGGCCGAATCTTGACGAGCACTTCGTCCTTCTCGACAACAACAGCGCGTTGGAAGCGGCAGCCACTGCGGCGCGTAATCGCGAATTGACTGTCGAAATCGCGCGCGATATTTCAGACGAGCTGATAGAGACTGGCGTCGATAAGCTTCTGACGCGCCTCTGCGAACTAAAAGCTAGTAATGGCGCAAATGTGTGTCTTATTTCCGGCGGTGAGTACGCTTGCCCGGTGCGCGGTCACGGTCTTGGTGGCCGAAATCTCGAGACAGCTTTGCGTTTGGCGTCCGCTGCCGATCAAAACTCGGGACGGGTTGGTCAGTTCGTCGCGCTCTGCGCGGGAACTGACGGCATCGACGGAAACAGTCCAGCGGCGGGTGCAATCGTTGACAGCACAACGATCGAACGCGCACGCAGAATCGGATTAAACCCGGCCGATTTCCTCAATCGCAGCGATGCGTATTCATTCTTTGTCGCGCTCGGCGACGCAGTTACGACCGGTCCGACGGGCACTAACGTGCGCGACTTGAGAATTTTGCTGACATAAGGGGTTAGTACCGCGAGCGGACCGGGGTCCCTGCGCGGGCAGCCCGCGCGGGGTGGTGGATGCGACCGGATCAATATCTCAACTTAAGGAAGCGCCTGATCCCGTCGCTACCGCTCGGGGTTTCTGACACTGATGCTTGACTCACTCTGTCTCGGCGTCTATAACCCTACTTATCGTGCAAGCGATCGAAGCAACCGAGACGAAGCGCGTGGACGCCGACCGTCGCCTCACCTTCAAAACTTTAGCCGAAGCGCTCGAATCAGTGACCGCAGTCCCGTCGCTGGCCGAGGTGTATCGTCTGGTTGAAGGCACCGACATGTCGCGGGAAGAAGTGGCGCCGTACCTGGGTTTCAAGGCCGGCAACTATTCGCGTCATCGCGTGATGAAGAACGAGTTTGTCGAGATGCTGGTGCTGTGCTGGAAGCCGGGACAGCGCACGCCGATTCACGATCACAACGGCTCGCACGGCGCAGTGTTTGTGCACAAAGGAATTCTCTGGGAGACGACTTTCGAGTACGATGCCGAAAAGGGTTTGCAGTACGAGTCCCACCGCGAGCTGCGCGCCGGTGGCCTGACCGGCTCAGAAATTCCTGACATACATCAGCTCGGCAATCCGGATGTGAGTGGACGCGACCTCGTCACCATTCACATCTACGCGCCGCCTTTGGGAGTTTTGAAGACTTACAAGCTGGGAAGTTCGACTATCGATCTCTACACACCGGCCGAACCGGATTTTGTTTAGGCCATCAAGGCACAAATGTGCCAACGGTCAGAGTCACCCCATCAGTCACAACCGTAATCGTTCCCTTCTCGCCGGTGGTTATCACCTGTGCGCCACTCTTCCGCCAGCGTTCGACTACTTCCCGGTAAGGGTGCCCAAAGATTGAATGGCGGCCGACGGAAATGATCGCCAAAGCCGGGCGCGTCACGGCGATGAACTGCTCAGTCGAAGACGTCCTGCTCCCGTGATGCGGGACCTTCACGACATCCGTTTTCAAACCTAGTCCGGTCTTGACGAGCGCGGTTTCAGCTTCCTTTTCGATGTCAGCCGTGAACAAAAATGACTTCTCGCCGAAACGAACGCGCAGCACGAGTGAATCGTTGTTTCGCGACGGCGCATAGCCACTCTGAACCGGTCGCGGCCACATAACCTCTATCAAAACGTTTCCAACTTGAATCACATCACCGGCGCCAACAATTTCCAGGGGAACACGGGCGTTGTTCAAGGTCTGCGCAAACTTTGCGAACTCCGAGTCGTTCGCCGGCGCGCGCGCAACGATGGCGCCCCGGACTTTGAAATTGCGCGCGATGTCGTTGAGACCGTCGATGTGATCTGCGTCGGCATGCGTCGCGATGAGATAATCGACGCGATCCAAACCGCGCGACCATAGATACTGTGACACTACACGTTCACCGATGCTGCGCGTGTCACGTTCAAAAGGCGGCTCTCCATCCTCGCGGTTACCTTTTGTCCACTTTAGACTCGGCTGGCCGCCGCCATCGATCAAAATGGTAGTTCCGTCCGGCGTTGTGAGGAGCGCGCTATCGCCTTGCCCGACGTCAAGAAACTCAAGGCGCAGTTGCCCATCAGGTGGCGCCGCACTGAACGGGTGGACCACAACAATCAGCAAAGTGACTGCGAAGCCGATAGCCGCTCTCCCGACCATTCGCCGGTTACGCCCGGTTGACGCTGCGTGAGACCGCAGCGGATTCCATTTCGACATGGCGCCAACTAAAGTCGCGAGCAAGATGAAGTACACGGCGTAAGTGCCCGCCCCTAATCCGCTGTAATGTGGCAGCCGCATTGAAGCAAGTCCCACAAGCGAGAGCGGATCGACCGAATGAGTCATCAACCAGTTCGTCTTTTCAACAAACATGACCAACAGGCCTCCCAGCATCGTGCTGACTTGCGCGAGGAGCACGGCAATCAGCGCGGTCAATGCCAGGACAGCCATCAAAACGCCGACAAAGATGTTCAATAGAAGTGACGCGATTGATACGCGATGAAAGTACACAATCATCAACGGCAACAGAACAATTTGCACGCTCGCTGAAATAACCATGGCCGACAGCGCGTAGCGCAAGATCTTCTGAATCCGCCAGCGTTCCAACTTTGCGGCAATCGGAGTTTTGAACAAACGGTACTTAATGTTTGACGCGGCCATTTCTGCGCGCCATGCGCGTTCGCTCCAGAACACGGCTTCGGATAATGTCCTGAACCACGCCGAACACCGCGGCGGGTACGGAGTGACCATCGTCGGTCGCCAGGTGCCAACGCGTCGCATGTTTTCCAGCAACGGCAGCGTTATACAGACGATGGCAACAACCGATAGAAAAGTTAGTTGGAACGAAGGATTGAACAGGTCGATTGGGTTCAGAACCAGCAGCAGCAGACCAGCGCCCGCAACCGTGTTCAGCGAGTTCGCACGCCTCGATACGACGGGCGCGAAAGCTGCTAGTGTGAACATCAGTGCCGCTCTTGTCACTGAAGCTTCGGCGCCAACCGCGATCGCGTATGCCCAGAGGAATAATGCCGCCATCAGAAATTGAAGCAGCTTCTGTTGCGTTATCCGTCGAATGAGCAGAATTGCAACACCCGCGATGAATGCGATTTGGAGTCCGCTGATTACCAAAATGTGAAACGTGCCACCCGCGCGAAAGCGCTCCGCCGCCTTGGCGGAAATGTTGTGAGGGTTGCCAAGCAGTGCAGCATTGAGGACGCCGGCCGTTTCTGCCGAGAATCTTTGCTGAAATTTCTGCTGCAGACGAGCGCGCCAGCTGTAAACCCAGGCGAGCGGCAAGAACACTCGTTCATCGTCCATTCGCTCAACCAGCAGCGGACTCTTAATCGTTCCGGTCGCATCGTAGCCTTTGCGCTCGAGGTATTCGGTGAATTGCGAGACGCCAGGATTACGAAAGTTATCTTCGCGATCCAGCTTCGTCATGACGCGCAGGCGCGCGCCATGATGCAATGCAAGCGCGTCGTATTCCTGCTTGACCTTTTCGGTTGAGGCTTGAGCGAGGAGCAAGACCGTTCCCGACGCGTTGCGGTCACTGCTCTTGATCGCGACTCGCTCAACCCGCATCGCGAGATAAAAACTATCCGGCGCCGGTTCAAGTTCGCCGATGACCACTCCCACCAACTCGACTGGGTCGCCCGGCGCGATGTCGCCTTGGTCGTACATCGTCGAAATACGATTTGCCAGCGGCCGATCCATTGTTCGCACCAGCACAGTTCCGGTGCAGAAGAATGCTATAAGCAGGGAGAGAGTGGACGCGAACAGCTTCCCACCCTTGAGCGACAGGGGACAGAAGATCGATGCGGCAAGGGCGATGGCCAGCACGATCGCAAATGATTGACTGTTGAGCTTTGCGTAGTGCTGAACAATTATCCCGCCGCACACTGCAACCGCCAGCGACAGTAAAGGAGCAGAAACAAATCGAGGTCGTGGGAGAATTGACATGGACTGTCCTCAACCAGTGAGGTGAACAACTGTCTCAACGTGATGCGTCTGCGGAAACATGTCGAAGGCCTGAATCGAGTTAATCGCGTAGCCCCCGGCAATTAGCTTCTTCAGATCGCGCGCGAGCGTCGCCGGATCGCACGACACGTAACAAATTCTCTTTGGCTTCAACTTCAGGATTCCTGCGATCACTCGCGACTCAGCGCCGGTGCGTGGCGGATCGAGCAAAAGAAAATCGATTTGGAGTGCGCCTGGGAGCGCGGGCATCCTTGCCCGCCTGAGCGCCGCAGGCGCGAACCGCGCGCCGCCGCCCTCCACATTCTCCAGCCAATCGGCCACATCTTCATTCACAACCTCGGTATTCCTCAAACTCGCATCGGCAAGATTCCGGTGCGCGAAATCGCTGGCTGCGGCGTCGTCTTCTACCGCGATCACGTTCGTGAATCGACGCCCGAGTGGCACGGTGAACAACCCGACGCCCGAATAGAGTTCGATTGCCGTTTCGCCTCGCGCGTCGCCCAACGCTGAGTCGATCAGAGCCGGCACGAGATCGAGGTTCGTCTGAAAGAAACTGTCGGCATTCAGGTGGTAACGATCACCGTTAATAGTGCGAGTAATCGCAGCCGGATGGGAGTCCTCCCTTACGGTCGGGCTACTGCCCCGTCCGCTGAATCCAGCCGCAACTGAAACGTCTTCATCACCAACGACCGCACGAAAGTGGCGCGCGTCATCAGGCAACTCGCCTTGCGTCATTTGCTCGCGCAACCCTTCGAGTTCGCGCTGAAGCTCGGGCACGAGTACGGCACACTCGGCAACGTCACACACGTCACGCGAGTTAGCTTCAAAATACCCAAGCCACCGGCGAACCGAAGCGTATTGCCACTGCGCACGCGCGCGATAGTGCCACTCGTTTGGCGCCGCTTTGATTTCAAACGGCGGAACGTCCTCGATACCACCGAGACGCCGCAGACAATCACGAATGATTTCGATTTTCGCGTCGAGTTGTGCCTGGTAACTTAACTGTTGGAAATTACAGCCGCCGCAGCGCCCAAAGTAAGGGCACGGCGGCTCGACCCGAACAGGAGCAGGATCGAGAATTTCGACAATTGAAGCAAAAGCGACGCTTCCTTTTACGCGATCAATGCGCACACGCACGCGATCACCCGGCGCCGCGAGCGCAACCATGACCGTCCGCCTGTCCGCGTGGGCGAGGCCCAGTCCACCGGGAATGATTCGTTCGATGACAACTTCGAAAATCTCATCCGTTTGATTTGTGTGCTTCATGCCGGTCGCCGCGTGCGATGGCAGAATAGTCGCATTGGGAGGCGTTAGGGACAACGTGGTTCGTCCGTCAGTAGGAGTTCCTGGGCTGAGAGCGACGCGACAATACTCCCTCCGCCGCGAGTTCTCAAGAGGTTTCCGCTGATCACAGGTGACTAAAGGTAAAAGAGACTCAACCGCGGCACGCCAAAGTGGTCGCGCAGGCGTTTGCGCAGGAGATTGTCCCGCGTTTGCTCAAAGGTAGGCTTGTCCATGTGACGTTTGTAAGGCTTTATCTGCGAATCGATCTCAGAAAGGATCGAGGCGAGTTCAGTTTCCTTGACGACCGCGCGAATCGAGTCATCAAGCAAACGATCGACCCCCGTTAAAGATTCTTCCAGCTTGCGCGTGTTGGGGCTTGCGCTGCTCGAATAGTCGTCGCGGATCTCGGTCAACAACGCAACCGCACGAGCTAAGGCTTCGCTGAACGAGTCTTCCTGTTTTCGATTCTGCGCGAGCTGCCGGATTTCATCGAGAGATCGGCCGAGGTGTCCGAGGATCGCGTCACGCGAGAACGGGGACGTGTCCCCGGGGAGCGCGGACGTCTCGTCCGCAGTTTCGTGGCTGCCTACTCTGGATTCAAGCCATTCCGCGTACTGCGCCTCGACCTCTTCCTGACAATACAGAAGCGTCTTGACGGTGCGCTTGTGCTTCTTTGAGTCGTACGAATCGAACGAATGTTCGATGCCACGCAAAGCCACGTGCAGCGGCACGCCACGCTCTTTCCAACTTTCGATCAACGCCCAGTCGATCGGGCTAAGCATCAAGTGCTTGCCGCGACGGCGAATGAAAGTGTCTTCGATTTCGGAGAAGTAGGAAAAGTAATTCAAGTTTCGAGTTTCGGGTTCCGAGTTTCGAGTTTGCATTCGTGCAGTTGAATAGCAGCCATGAAATTGTGCGATGTCTTATGAACTCGAAACACGAAACTCGGAACCCGAAACCTATTTTTGGCGTTCGTACACGAGCCTCAAGCCTTCCAGCGTCAGTGTCTCGTCAACTTCCTGAATGAACTTCGAGCCGCGTGCGATCAGAGGCGCCAGGCCACCAGTCGCAATCACTCGCGGCGAACGCCCCAATTCGTCAATCATCTTTTTCAGAATTCCATCGACGAGACCAACGTACCCGTGGTACAGGCCCGACTGCATCGCTTCGACAGTTGCCGAGCCGATAACTTTGTGCGGACGCTTAATTTCGACACGCGGCAACTTTGCGGCGCGCTCAAACAAGGCGTCGGAAGAAATTGTGATGCCCGGCGTGATTACACCGCCGAGGTATTCGCCGTTTGCATTGATCGCGTCGAAAGTTGTTGCGGTGCCGAAATCAACGACGATACACGGCGCGCCGTACTTCTTGATGGCCGCGACCGCGTCAACGATGCGATCGGCCCCGACGTCTGACGGCGGCTCATAAAGGATCTTGACGCCGGTGTCGATCGTGTCGTCGATGAACATCGGGGTCAGATGAAAGTACGTTTCGGCCATCCGCTTCAGAGTGAAGTTGACCGGCGGCACGACTGAGGCAATCGCTATCCCGCTAATTGATTTGAAATCCAGATCAGCGAGCGCAAAGAGATTTCGCGCGTGCACGCCCCACTCATCAACCGTGCGCGAACGCGCGGTCGTCAGTCGCCAATGCGTGAGCAACTTCTCGCCGTCAAACACGCCGAGCGACGTGTTCGTGTTACCAATGTCGATTACGAGCAGCATGAGTTTAGTGATATTAGCAGGACGAGCGAAGATAATGCGGAAGGAGGAGTATTATCAAGCCACGTACGGAACTTAAACGGTGACGCCGTCGATTCGGAGGCTTCGTGATGAGATCAATCGCTTTGGCACTAACCCTTCTGATCAAAGACATCGTCCGTAGCGACGGTTGAACACTGACTCAATCGTCGCTAATGCGACGTGACTTGGTTGCCGTTGCGATCCCGGCCTTAAAAGGCCGGGCTAAACTCAGACGTCGCTCTGCGACGAAGCCGGACACTCACCCATCAGTAGCACCACGTAACACTTGTTCAATCTCATGAGCAGCCACTTTCGCACCAGCTTCCTCACTCACCAGTTCGCCCACTCGTTTGGCTGCCTCAGCGTAACTCGGATCGTCGAGCAGCATACGCAATTCACGCGTCGCGGTCTTAGCGTTGTAGCGCGGGCGCGGCAAGGCGCGCGCACAGCCTAATCTTGCCACTCGCGCCGCGTTATCAAACTGATCGTGAGCGTGCGGCACTACCAAGACCGGTTTGCCGGATCGCATCGCCTGACCCGTAGTGCCGACGCCGCCCTGATGCACGACGGCATACGCTCGTGGCAGGACCTCACTGAAGGGCGCGTATTCAAATGCGGCAACTCCGTCAGGTAAAGACGAGGCGGGCAGGTTTCGTGCGTGGCCAATCAAAAGCAATGCACGCCTTCCCAGCGCTTCAGCCGCGGTAATTGAGTCCCGATAGAAATCTCGCGCGACCCAAAATGCCGACGACCCGAGCGTAAACACAATCGGCGGCGGGCCAGCACCAAGGAATTCCGTCAAGCCTGCCGACATCGCGGTTTCGCCAAAGTAGTCGCGGCGATCGTAAAACGGAAAACCGGTGATAAGGCTATTCGCCGGCCAGTCGGGTTGCGGCGCGCCCAGCAGTTTCGAATAGAGCGCCAAAACCTTCGTCGGCGAATGCTGCCCCTCGAACAACGGTTGCCCCCCACGCGACAATCCGAGCTCCCGGCGCAGATCGTAAATTGGCTGGGTCATCCTTTCGAGCTTGATCCTCGCGAGCGCCATGACCCCGCGACCCACCCAAGGACTCAGCTTCATGAAATGGTAAAGCCAGGGCCATTGCGGCGGCACGATCGGATCGTAAACTGAAAGAAAGGAAGCCGGCGCGAGAACGCTCGAGACCCAGGGCAGACGCTTCTTCTCGGCTACCATTGTGCCCACGAATGGAAGCGGATGCGTCAGCAGTAGATCTGCATCCTCGGTCGCCGCGTCAAGATCGGAATAAATGTCGCGCAGATGCGGAAGGATTAAGTCGCCGATGGCTGCCGGGCCCTGCTTCTGGTCCATCAATCTCTCGACCAGCGCTTGCAATTCCGGCGTGGCTTCGTAAGAAGGCACGTCAGGCCGAACGGAATGGAACTCGATTCCGGCCGTCTCCATCTTCTCGCGATAGACTTCAGAGGTGGCAATCAGTGGACGATGTCCGCGCGCTTTCAGCTCGAGAGCGATGGCGATGTACGGATGGATGCCGCCGAACGACCCGAAGGTTGAGATAACGATTCGCTTGCCAATCAACAGGGATTTCGCTATGAGCCGGCGCCATGCGCCCGCAGGGCCGTGACATCCCCTGCGCGGACGATCTTATTCTTGCCGTCCGTAGTTTCTATTCGCAGCGCGCCGTCGCTTTCCAGTCCACGCGTAATGCCGACGAAATGTTCGTCACCAAGCGACACGCGAACCATTCGGCCGAATGCATAAGAAGAGTTTGCGCACCACTCGCGGATGGTGTGTTCGCCCCCGCTATCGCTTTTGAGCATCTCGTAGCGTCCACTCAGTGCCTTCAAAAGCTCGTTGAGCAGAACATCGCGATTGACATCACTAACGGTCACTGATTGAAGGGATGTGGCGAACGGTTCCAACTCGGTCGGGAAGTTTTCATGGTGGAGATTTATTCCGATGCCGACGATCGCTGCTGTCCCAATTTCCGTCTCAACCGTCTCGGCGAGAATGCCGCACAACTTTCGATCACGCACGCAGATGTCGTTGGGCCATTTGATGTCTGCTTTCAAATCGCACGTTCTGAATATTGCGTCATGAACAGCCAGAGCCGCCGCCAGGTTAATCAGCGGCCAGCGCGCTAATTCAAACTGAGGCCGCAGAACAATGCTTAGATAAAGACCCGCATCTTTCGGCGAGTGCCAGCTTCGATCCAAACGGCCACGACCGCGTGTCTGCTCGCGCGCGATAATGCAAAGGCCCTCGCGTGCACCGCCTTTGGCCTGGCGCATCGCTTCGAGGTTGGTCGAATCGATCGAATCGAAGTGAAGGATCGTCGTTTGGAAGGATTCGCTCACGGTATTAACCACAAAGCCACGAAGACACAAAGACTAATCAATCTACGGTCAAGTGTGCTTTTTTCATCTTCGTGCCTTTGTGCCTTAGTGGTTAATTTGAGCACTCCAAACTATCGACGCGGCAACTGCTGCGGCATCGATGCGAGCGTGTAAATCAGAGTAGCGACGACGGCGCAGTTCTCTTGCAGGTCGCGCGGATCGACTTTATCGAGCGTATCCGCCGCCGTGTGATGGTAATGAAAATAAGTGCGCGTGTCCTGAAGCGGCGCGAACGTCGGCACTCCCGCCGTTTGTAGAACGCTGATGTCCGCGCCGGCGCCTTCAACCACCCGCATTACGCCCGCGCCCTGCGTTTGCAGAATCGTAGCGAGCGGCTGAAGCAAGGTTAGAATCTCGGGTTTACCAGCCACATTGATTCCCAGCGGCCGGCCCGCTCCGGCATCCGCTTCGAGCGCGGCAAAATGGTTCGCCATCTCGTTCTTGTGATCGCTCGCGTAAGTGCGCGCCCCCATCAGACCGTTTTCTTCGTTCATCCAAAGCACGACGCGAATGGTGCGTTTCGGGCGCAGCCGCAGCTGCTTCAGCAACTGCACAGTCTGCATCGCCATCACGCAGCCCGCGCCGTCATCGATCGCACCCGTGCCGAGGTCCCATGAATCCAGGTGGCCTGAGACGATCACGATCTGTTCCGGATGTTCGCTGCCCTTCAGATCAGCAACGACGTTGTAGCTGACCGCGTCCGGCAGAGTTTGGGGCGTCAACAGCAAGCGCATTCGCACGCGGCCCTGCGCGGCGAGGTCAGCCATCATGTCCGCGTCTTCTGCGGTAACTGACGCCGCCGGAATCTTCGGGGCATCGTCCGCATAGCGTAATGCACCCGTATGCGGCAAACGGTAATCAGCACCTCCGGACGAACGGTTAAGCGCTGCCACTGCGCCGAGCCTCGCCGCGGCACTCGCCCCGGTTCCGCGATAAATCACCGATTGACCGTAAGCCGGGCCCGAAAGGCCGTTATCCGCCAAACGCTGATCGAACTTCGCATTGAACAAAACGATTTTTCCTTCGACACGTCGGCGGCCAAGCGCCGTCAACTCGTCAAAGTTGTTCACGACCACAACTTCAGCAGTCAGTCCGTTTGCCGGAGTCGCGACGCTGCCGCCCAACGCTGTCAGCACAACCTTCTGCGTGGTTCCGGGCGCCATGTGCGGATATTCGACGAGCGCGCCGGTCTCTTCGCCGCGCACCCAGTGCGGCACCATCACCTTTTCGAGTTTCACCTCGAGGCCCAGTTTACGAAGCTCGCTTGCCGTGTACTCGACCGCCTTCTGCGCTTGCGGCGAGCCGCTTAGGCGCGCGCCGATGTTGTTCGACAGATGCGCAAGCTGCCGGTACGCGTAATCGCTCTCGAGCGCCGCTTTCTGAATTGCTTTGATTTCAGAAATCAGTTTCGGATCGTAAGTCGGCGGTTGTGGCTGTTGCGCTGTGACCGGCGAGAAAATCAGCGAAGCCCAAATAAGAAACGCGAACAGACACATTGCGACCGACATTCGATAGCGACATTGAAACATGTTTACGACCTCGACGATTAAGGTGCTTCGCAGCATAAACGAACCCGTCGAACCGCGCCAGTTGAGCGCCATGACTTTGCGTGGCTTTGCCCTTTGCGCTTTGGCGTGAATAATCTGCTCCGCATCAAAGTCGGACTAAATACATCGAGGATCCAAAAATGAAGAAACTTTGCTCGCTCATCTTTGTCTGTTGTTTGCTCGCTGGTTGTACCCAGACCAAAACTGAACCGGCTGCGAAGTTAGATTTCGCCGGCTCAAAGATTATCGATCTGTCGCATACGTTCGACGGCCAGACGATCTACTGGCCGACGGAAGACGGCTTCAAATTCGAGAAAGGTTTCGATGGAACTACGCCGCAGGGTTTCTACTATGCCGCAAACAAGTTCTCCGCCCCGGAGCACGGCGGGACGCACATTGATGCGCCGAAACATTTCGCCGTCAGTTCGCACACCGTCGATCAAATTCCGGTTGAGCAGCTCATCGGCAACGCGATCGCCATTGACGTGACGAAACAGAGCGAAGCCAACCGCGATTACCAGGTCACCGTGGCCGACTTTACGGCGTGGGAATCGCAGCACGGTCAGATTCCGAAGGGCGCGATCGTTCTGCTGCGGACCGATTTCGCAAAGCACTGGCCCGATCGTGTGCAATACATGGGCACGGACGAGCGGGGTGCTGGCGCAGTTCCGAAGCTTCACTTCCCCGGTCTGCATCCCGACGCGGCGCGCTGGCTAACGACAGATCGTTCGATCAAGGCGATTGGACTGGACACACCGAGCATCGACTTCGGCCAATCAACTCTGTTCGAGAGTCACCGAATCCTTTTTGCAAAGAACATCCCGGCATTCGAAAACGTCGGCGACATGAGCGCGCTGCCGACGAAAGACTTTCTCGTGATCGCACTGCCGATGAAGATTAGCGGCGGTAGCGGCGGGCCGCTAAGAATCGTGGCTCTGGTTAAGTAATTAGCCGCGGATTCACGCAGATGAACGCAGATAGGAAGTGAAAGATTGACGCGGCAAAGCAGCTCTTGTATAAGCTGCCTCGTTTTATAACGAATACTGAGGACAACACATGAACAAAGCCATTGTCGTAACGCTTCTGCTGCTCACTTGCTTCGCCTGCACCAAAAAGCCTGCGAATCAACCAACCAATGCTGGGAATCCTTCAAGCGGCACAATGACGACCAGCGACTCGAAGACTTCGACCGCCTCGACCGGGACAAGAGACTTGAGCGGCACCTGGATCGCCAACGAAGGTCCGCGCGTGTGGGAGTTGGTCATCACCAAGGTCGATGACAACACCTGGAATGCCTCTCCGACACTGATTAGTAATTCGGAGAAAGATGGGTTGATCGACTACGGCCCGCCGGGCAGCAAGGGAGATGCGATGGTTATCATCTCGGACGGGCCGGGACGGTTTAGGGTGCGTTGGGCCAAAGCCGAAAATTTTCACGGCGCTGATTTTTGGGAAGGCACCGGAACATATGACGATAATAGTTTCAATTTCGCCGGTGTGTACACGGGCAAGCGCAAGAGGTAACGCGACCGATACTCGACTCAGCGAATGAAAAGTTGCCCCACATGCAATCGAACTATCCCGATGACACGCTCGCATTTTGTCTGATGGACGGATCGGTCTTGTCGGCTCCGTACGATCCGTTAGAAACGCGCGTCCATCCGGCTGCCGCTAGCGGACCACCACCAACTGAGATCATTAGCCCGTCGAGGACTACGGTTGAGAGCCGGACGCCTTTGCAGTCCACAATCCGCGCAGCTCTTCCGCAGGTGCCGCCGTTGGCCGAAGAAGACCTAACGCGGATCGCTAGCCCGAGCATCGGGACGACAGTTTGGTTGCGCCGCTTAATGGCAGTACGCGCTCTGGGTGCACTGTTGATGGCTCTGTTTCTCATAGCGCGGCAGTCAATCCGTCCGACACCTTCTCTTGACTTTCTTTTCAGTTCCCTGACCCCGATGTTCCTCCTTAGCGCCGGCGCTCTGTTCAGCGGCGTAATAATGATTGTTTGTAGTTTAAAAGCGGGATTGACGAAGGCCGCGAAGTGGGTCGCCTTTTCAGATGGAATCATAGGCCTGGTCATCGGAATAGTAGCTTTCGCCATGAAACTTATGCCGCCCCGACATACTTTGACTGGTTTATCCTAGGTTGCGTTTGGACGACAGTAACCGGCGCTTGCTTGATTGCGATCGCAATCACGCTGCGAAGAAAAATTAGACCGGTGTTGCTGTTGGTGTTATCCGGAGCAGCACTTGTCGCCTATGGCTTCCCCCTTTTCGTTAGGGAGGAATTATTAGTTAGCCATGAAAGCGATGAATTCGTGGCATTTGTAGCTCTAGTGGCTCGATATGATGTCTACCTTAACCTCCAAATGATCTCATTACTGATCAGCGGAGTCTTAATGGCAACTTTCGCGTTAGTTCGCGCGTCCCAGAGAACCTTCAAGATGAGGCGCGCAGTGTAAGCTGTGATTTATTGAGTGGGCAATAGGACTTCGCTATGCCAATACGCCGCGGAACTTGCCGCCCGCGTAACCCGGAAATACCACTTTCAAGTTCGTCGCGCCGAGATGCTTTTGAGCAACCTCACCAAACACGTCTCGAAAGTCCGTCGTCAGCGCCAAGTCTCGACCTTCATACAACTGTGAAGATTTAAGACCCGGCCACTCGCCATAGACTTTTCCACCGCGCACGCTGTTACCCAGAATGAACATTGCGTTTGCGTGACCGTGGTCGGTGCCGCGGTTGCCGTTCTCGCGCACCGTGCGGCCAAATTCAGACATTGTCAGAATGACGACGTCATTTATTCGCTGACCCAGGTCGATGTAAAGCGCCGAGATCGCGTTGCTGAAGTTCCTCAGCAAGTTGCTCAACTGGCCCTGCTGATTTCCCTGGTTCACGTGGGTGTCCCAGCCGCCCACGTCCGCGAACGCGACTTCCAACCCCACACCGGCTTTGATCAATTGGGCAGTCTGACGAAGCGCGTTGCCGAAACCGTTCGCCGGATAGTTCGCGCCATTCTCTGGTTTGTACTGCGCCGGATTCACCTGCTTCAGATAATTGATTGCTTCGAACGTTTCTTTGCCGGTGCCGTGCAGCGAGTCGTCGACGGCCTGATCGTAGATTTCTTCAAAGCCGCCTTGCATCGAGGCCGATGTCTGGCCCGCACGAATACGAAACTCGGCGAGATTCGACATTGCGATCGCGGGAGCGCGCCCCTGCATCGCGCGCGGCATCTGTTGCGTCATCGCGACACCGCGGAATAGAGACTTCGAGGCGGTCTTCACTTGCAGATAACGATTAAGCCAGCCATCGCGAGTTGACTTCACGCCCGGCGTGCCGGACTCCATGTAGTCCTGCGCATCGAAATGCGAACGCGTGTTGTCGGGCGAGCCCGAGGCGTGAACGATCGCGAGCCGCTTTGAATCCCACAGCGACTTGAACGACTGCATCGACGGATGCAGCCCAAAGAAACCGTCCAGATTGATGGCCGCTTCCGCGCTGCCATTCGGCTTCGGGATAGCGATATTCGGACGCAGATCGTAGTAAGCGCTCTCGCCAAACGGAACGACCATGTTCAGCCCGTCAACGGCGCCACGCTGAAAGATCGCAATCAGCGTCTTGCGCCGCCCGGTTTTCTCGATCGCTTGCGCCAGCGCGCGTCGCAAAAACGAAGGCGTGGCAGTCATCGCGCCGAATGACGCCAATGCGATGCTGCCGGATTTAAGAAAGTATCTTCTATTCATGATCTTGAACCTCGAATAGATGCGAATTCGGTGCTTTGTTCTTCGTGCTTTGTACTTTGTCGTCTGTTCGCTACTTCTGTGGTGACTCGATCAAAGTACTAAGCACTAAGCACCAAGCACGCTTTTTCTTATTGCCGCTGAAACTCTGGCGATCCAAGCAGCAGCCCGGCAATCTTCACGACCGGATTATCAATTGCAGCGGCATTCACATTCGCGGTTTGTTGCCGCTGTTGCTGTCCCGATGGGCGATCGGGATTCTGTTGTCCACCGCCAGGCCCGGGGAAGTTGCCGCGCTGGAATCCTTCTTCAAACGGGTTTCCTGGGATCTTCAATGACGCGGTCTGCACCACGGGCATCGTGGGAACTGTGATCTGATCGTTAAGCTGCTTCAGCAAACTTTCTCTCGTCTTCGCCGAAATCTCACCGCCGGCAATCAAGGTCACGAATCGATCAAGCAGCTTCTCTTTATCGACGTTCCGGTCCTTAGCCATGTCACCAACGAAGCGTGACAGATCGGCCCGCGTTCCGGGAATGCGATTGCTGGCCAACGCAAGCGCAAAGTTCATCCGCTCGAGCAACGCGCCCGTGTTCACCCAATCCTCGGCCACGTCTGAGTAACCATTCGGCGTTTGAAAGCCGTAGAGCGGCTGGCCCATGCGGGCAATCCATTGATGAAATTGCGGACCGCCATTCGTGTCGGCGCCCAGCGTGCGTACGGCACTGATTGCCAGCTCAAACGGCCGCTTGATCTTCGCCCGGTACGCCTCAGACGAATTGAATTCAGGTGAGAGGAAAATCGTGCGCAGCATCTCGCGAACGTCGCCGTCAGTCTTTGTGTAAGTCTGCGCAACTCGATCGACCAGCGACTTTGGTGGCTCATCTGAAACAAACCGGCGCGCAAGCTTCGTCGCGATGAACTTCGCCGTCGCAGGATGTCGCGCCAAAATCTCCAGCACCATTAATCCGTCTTTGGCCCCACCGCCGGCCGGAATCTTGCGCCCGAGCACAATCTTTTCGCCATCGTCATGGACGCGCGGATTGAAATAAAACTTGCCGGCATTCTCGCTCAGTCTTTCGGCGCGGCGGCCGCCTGCATTCGAGAGTTGTGCGGCGGCCGCACCCGCTCCACGCGGGGCGAAGATAGTCCAGCCAGTAAAACAGCGCGCGACTTCCTGCACATCCTTCTGGGTGTAGCCGCCGTCAACGCCCAGCGTGTGCAGCTCCATCAACTCGCGCGCGTAATTTTCGTTGATGCCGCGCCGCGGGCCTTGTGTCTGCTGCGGCATCTGTTGCTGCGGGTTGTTCGACATCGTAAGCAGCCTTGGATCAATACGCCGAACCTGGCCAGGCCGCTGCATCTGCGCCGGGCGCTGTTGCTGTTGCGCATTCGGCGACACGCTCTGAAAGTTGTCGAGATAGAAAAGCATTGCCGGACTTTCGGCCGTGGCTCGCAGCAAGTCCTGGAACTTGCCCATGGTATGCGGCCGAATCGTGTCGCGATCGTAGGAAATCAGTAGCCAGCGATCGGCGCCTTTGTTCGCGTACACGTTGAAGTGGTTGGTCCAAAAATCGACCATTACTTCCTGCAATTGTCGCTCGCTGTAAGTCGCGCGAAGAATGCGGGACATCTGAAGCTCGCCGGTGATGAACTGCGGCGGACGCAGGTTGTTCTCTTTGAAGTAAGCGTAAACCGCGCGGCGATACTCGGCGTTGTTCATCGGGTTCGCATCGGCATTCGGGTTTGCAGAATTGCTCGGCGGCCCCTGCATCTCGCTGGACATCGATTCACCCGTCTTCGATTCACCCGCTTTCGGCTGATTTGAATTCTGATTGTTCGCGCCATTCTGCTGCCGATTCTCGCGCGCCGCTGCCAGGTCTTGGGGCAACGCTCCGCGCTGTTGTAGCGCGCGCAGCAACTGATTCGGCTGCGGATACTTCTCGTACAACTCAGGCGTCGTCATGCGAAGGGCCGTCAGGTTTTGCAGCTTGGCTTCCGTCGCTGAGTCGTCAATCTTTTCAGGATTCAGTTGCTGCTCAATGTACTTGTCCAGCCCGATTACTTTCACCCGCTCAACATCCCCGGGCCGCGCGCCGAATCCGAGGCGGTTCAGGACATGCACGATCCGCTGGTCTTCGCTGAGCCTGCCCGCCTTCGCCGCCGATTTTGGCTTCATGCTTTGACCGCTGACGGCGGCAAAGCTCGTTATGAGCAGCGCTAGTGCTGACGTTAAGGCAGTTACGCGTTTGAGAAGTGATGAGTGCGTACCGGGCTTTTTCAGATTCATTTTGGTGACTTTCTAAAATGGTCTTGAAAACGTTATCCGTTCACGTGGTCTTAGACGCAACAAAACCGGCTTTGGTTGAGTAAATCCCGCATCCTGACTACGGCAGAGCGGGGCGCGAAATGGGTCGCGGCGTCGTCTGAGTTCGCGCCGCCGGACGCGGATACGTCACCGGGCTGCGATTCCCTTGCCGATCGACGGCGCGCACGCCGAAGAAATAATTGTCTTTTGACATGCCCTTTAAGGTGTAAGTCATGACGTTTCCGACCGGTCGCGAGTTCGTCCAGGTCGCGGCCGTCGTGTCGCGCCAGACAACTTCATAGCCCGCCACGTCCGGTTCTTTGTTGGCCTCCCACTTCAGGTCTGTATCGTTTGAAAGGCCCGTCGTCATCGTCACGTTTTTTGGCCGGGCCGGGGCCGAGGCCAACATCGCGAGTGAGGCCGCGTTCACTCGCGCGACGTTCGCGACGTAATCGAAATCCACGAACTGGGGCAGGTCGCCGTACTGAACTCCATTCTCGATGCGAATGTTCTGATGCTGATGCCGATAGTCCTCGTTCGGTTCAGTGAAACGAACCGCGGCATAGCCGCGCTCGAGAAACGGTTGATGATCTCCGCCCCGACCGTATCGATCTCTGCGATAGATCATCATGACTTTCATCGCCGGCACGTACCGATCTGTAACTTCTTTGATAAAGCGTGCAAGCTGGCGAGACTGTGAATCGTTTTCGCCGCCAACGCTGCGACGGGTCGTTGCCTCTTGCGGAGTTTCATTCGAAGGTACCCCTTCCGAGAAAACACGCAGTGTCCGTCGATCGCGCACGCCATTGCCGCCGAGCGTGTTGCCAACAATGTCGTTCGTGAACATCGCCTCGATGTCCACATTGTTTTTCTTCGCTTGTTCGGCAAAGTAAGTCGCACCTAAAAGGCCCTGCTCTTCCCCGGCGACGGCCATGAAAACTATTGTCGCGTCGAATTTGTATTTAGCCATCACGCGCGCGATCTCAAGCACGGCGGCGGTTCCCGATGCATCATCATTTGCGCCGGGCGCGTCGCACTTCGCGTCGGCCGGGCTGCTGCACATCGAATCGTAATGGCCGCTAACGACGTACACCCGATCCGCCGATTCAGGTTGCGTCCCTTTCAGCGTCGCCACCACGTTCGTGACGATTGTTGGTTGAGGAATTCGCGCTGCCCGCGGCTGTTCGTAACTCTGCTTCTCGACCGTCATGCGCCCGCCTGATTCCGCCGCCGCTTTTTGAAACTCGGCGTAAAGCCAATCGCGCGCGGCCCCAATCCCACGAGTCGGATCGTTCTGTTCAGAGAGCGTGTTCCGTGTGCCGAAACTCACAAGTTTGCGAATGCTCGCTTCGATTCGGCGCGCATTCATTTCAGCCACGATTTTTGGAATGTCGGGATTGCCACGCACTGGCGCGGAGTGGCGTTGACTATACCCAGCCGTGCACACCATTCCAATCATCATCGAGGCTAACAGAAAGAGCGCACACTTCTTCAAGAGCAACCGCATGTTGATACCTCATGGTTCCAGAGCTCAGGCTAAGAACGCGACGAACTCTATCAATGACGATTGGCGCTCGCAACCGTTTGCGGCCAACTAAGTCTTTTGTTTTTCCGCGGGCTGTGCTTCGGCAGGGGCGCGGTAGTCACTCTCCAGGAAGCGGGTCGTGTTTTCGGTGACGCTCGACGACGGAAGAAAAGGCGCGGTATCGGGCCGCGCTAGTTGCGGCGCGGGTTCGGCCGCGATGGCTTGTCGTGAGCTCCCCATCTGATTAGATTTCAGTGTGGCCGTAACTATTTTCGAGAGCTGGCGAATCAGAAGGATATCGGCGGTGAGAATCGTCACGATGCCCATAAAGATCAGGGCAATCAGCGGATCAACTGACTGCGTCACAGTAGCCAACATCCCCGCGCCGATTACCAGCAGAGCGAAACCGCCCAAGGTCAGAACCGCCAGAATGACGCCAATAATTAAGGCAGGCTTGGTCAAATTAATCTGGACGATTTCAGTTGGCGCTGTGAGCGCGCCGAGGTTCGCTCCGCAACGGTTGCAGTATTTAAGGCCGGTGCTTTCAGTGCCGCAGGACGGACAGAACATGCGCGTGAATAGTAAATGGTCAATCGTAAATAGAAAAGCTTCAGCAACTGCTTAGTAGTACATAATTTGTCTTTCTCTGCGTCGTTCTCTGCGATCTCTGCGACTCCGCGGTGAAGCACCCTCGAAATCCTCACCGCAGAGACGCCGAGCACGCAGAGCAGTCGCAGAGATTTGAAAATTAGGAGACGAGCCAACTGCTTCGCGAATAGGTACGACAACCGCCCGCGAACGGTTCAAATCTATTTACGATTCACTATTTGCGATTACTTAATTCGGTAGGCTTTGCCCTTCCAAACCACGACGATTTCGCCGCTGAGCTGTTTGGCGATCGAACGCAGGCCGGAATCGAGTTTGTCGAAGTCTTCCGAACCGCGACCGACAGTTCGGACGGACATGGAGGATTTTAGTTTGGAATCGACCCAGGCGTTTCCCTGGCGCTTGAACCTGCGGCCGCCAACCGAACGCGTCTCCGGTGCTTCTTCGGAACTCGAGCGGGTCCCTGCTGACTTGCGCGCTTCGGCTGGCAATTCTCCAACACTCTTGGGACTGACGGTGACAACTTGGGACGCAGTCCGCTCGCGCTTTGCATCTTCCAGCTTGTTTTCACTTGCAGGCTGATTCGCCGCCGCCCGGTTGCTGTCTTCATCACGACCTTTCGCAAAGTCTCCCGAGCGTGCGCGATCAATCGCCTTGTACCTGTCGGACGATTCGTTCCGGCGCGGTCCGCCGGGACTGGCGCCAACCTTCGGTTGTTCGCGATCGCGGCTTTCCATCCGATACGTTTCGGCTGGCGCGGGCGCGTATGACGGAGTTGACTGCGCGCGTGACGCGTCGTCACTGCGACCGGCACCGGCCACGACGGGCGCATCTTTCGCGGCAAGCGCGTCCAAGGGTTTCGGAGGTGGCGGCGGACTCAACGTCGTCAACCCAGATCTGTTCTGATCGGGCGTCGATGAAACAGACGGCTGCGGGATCGCAGTGCTAGTGTTTCGTTGCGTTCCTTCTTCGCGAAGAGCCTCAGTTTCCGGACTCGTCGCCGGCTTCACTGCTTCCACTGGATTGGTCTGCGGTTGGTTCTGCGCGATCATCTCCGCATTTCTCTGTGTGGGTGGACGCCAGACAAGAAAGGCAATCCCAACCACTGCCAACAAGACGACGGCGGATGCGGCATAGCGCAACGTCGGGATCGCGAACACTGCGCCGAGTTTTTTCCACCACGGTTCAGCGACGGGCTCGGAAGCGGGAATGCAAGCTTCCACGCCGGCGCCTGTGGTCACTGCCAATTGACTTACCAGTTTTCGACAGTCATCGCAGTCAGCGAAATGCGACAAGTAACCCTGCCGGGCTGCCGGGGGAAGGGCCCCCTCCGCAAAGGCATTCAGCTCATCGGCGTCAGGATGTTCGACAGGTGTGCCCTTCGCTGAGCCCTTAGCATAGCGTCCAATCAGCACATCCATGTCTTTATCGTTCAGCATTCTCAAAACAATGCGACGCGGCCGTCGCTGATATTCCTAAGTCATTGAACGCTCGACGTAGCTCGATCTTGCGGTCTCTCTACTAAACAGCGATTGAGTCGCCTCCCGTCTCAGAAGATTCAACCATGGTTGCCGCTGGTGCGGCCAGCAGCGGCTCTACGTCCATTTGCAGCGTGGCCGCGATTTGCGACAGCGAGCGCGCCGCCTCTGTCTGCGTCCAGCCATGTTCTTTCATCAAAAGCGTCTCGACGCGTTTGCGCACATCGCCGTGAATTCGCGTCAGTCTGCGACTCGCGGTGGCTTCGTGCACGCCCAGCACTGCGCCGGCTTCACGCAGGCGCAGACCATCAAAATAGTAGAGCTTCACCAGCAAACGATCCTCATCTTCCAGTTCCCCCAAAGCGCGTGCGAAGGCCTTCTCAACGGCGGCGGACGCAAGGTTAGTCGCCAGCTCGTCTTCTGGCGTCGTCATCGAATGAAAGACCCGGCCATCCGGAGATTCCTTTTCACTCTCGCGTGAAAGCCGATCCAGATCGGCATCTTCTTCCGGGTGAACCAGGCGCGCTTCGCGTCGATGGCGATCGATTGCAAGCTGTCCGACGACCGCGCGCAGCCACCCGCCGAGGGAACCAGCGCCTGAGTAGTATGCCAACTTGCCTGCCGGTTGCCCGTCGTCACGAACCTTAAGGCCGTGCAGTTCAGCCCAGATAGACTGGGCCAAATCCTCAGCCATTTCGGCGTTCGGACTCGCTCCGCGCGCGGCGGATTTCACGGTGGCGCCGTAGCCTTCGACGAGTTCACTCCACGCCGCTTGATCCCCGTGCTGGCAAGCGATGACCAGACACAGATCGTCCGCATGCAAGCCGTCGATGAACGAAGCGATCTGTTCGGCCGAGGCTTCGGGCTCGTGTTTGAGAACGTATTTCTCGACGGTTGCGCGCACGCGCTTGATCAGCGCGGACGCGTCGAGCTGCCGCGGGTTTTCCGCACGTTCAACCAGGCGCTGCGCGCCGGCGCCAATTACTTCATCAATTCGGGTCTGGCTGTTACTCAAAATCGCGTGTTCTTCGGGGGCTCGGGCCATGCTATCACGATCTTTAGACGCGTCCGCCCGATTCGTTTGCCCGCGAGTTTGATGAAGCCGGGCGGCTGCGGTTGGCCGCCCCGAAATCGACAATCACAAATCTAATATCTAGAATCTGGAAAATGCTCAGAGTTACCGAGATTTTCCGCTCAATCCAGGGCGAGTCCACGCACGCCGGCCGCCCCTGCACTTTCGTGCGGCTGACCGGCTGCCCGATGCGTTGCACCTGGTGCGACAGCGAGTACACATTTACCGGCGGCGACCATTTTACGATCGAACAGATCATGCAAAAGGTGCGCGACTTGGGCTGCCGCCTGGTGGAAGTCACCGGCGGTGAGCCGCTTGCGCAGCGCGAGGCGTTCGAGCTCATTCGGCAGTTTTGCGATGAAGAATACGAAGTCTTGATTGAAACCGGCGGCTATGTTTCGACTGGTGATGTTGATGAACGCGCGAAGGTCATCCTCGATATAAAGTGCCCGGCTTCAGGTGAATCTGAACGGAACGATTGGTCAAATCTTGGGCGCTTGCGGGCGGATCAAGACGAAGTCAAATTCGTCATCGCCGACGCGTCGGATTGGGAGTTCGCGAAGAAGATCATCGAACAATACGGGCTTGAGACTCGAGCGAAAGCAATCCTGATTTCCCCGGCTTGGGAGCTAGTCGATTTACGGGACTTGGCCAGGTGGATTACTGAGAGCGGATTGAACGTTCGCATGCAACTGCAGCTTCACAAGTACATCTGGGGGCCGGATGTTCACGGGGTGTGAAAGCACTATTTCATATGGGCGGCAACACCGAAATAATTGAGAAGCCTGACGAAGACACTTCATCCTTCATCCTTCCGCCTTCATCCCTAGCGATCTGCCTCGTCTCAGGCGGCATGGATTCGTGTGTCACGGCCGCGATCGCCAACGAAGATAACGACGAACTAGCGTTCCTTCACGTCTCGTATGGACAGCCAACTGAGGCGCGTGAGCATCAGGCTTTCACAGACCTGGCCGACAGCTACGACGTAACAAAACGGCTCGCTGTCTCGATCGAATATCTGAAGTCGATCGGCGGCTCTTCGCTGACCGATGAAAACATCCCGGTGAGCGAAGCAAATCTTACTTCGAGCGAAATCCCATCCAGCTACGTGCCTTTTCGCAATTCACATTTCTTATCGATTGCCACCAGTTGGGCTGAAGCTATCGGCGCGCAACGTATCTACATCGGCGCCGTGGCTGAAGATTCTTCAGGTTATCCGGACTGTCGTCCCGAGTTTTACGAGGCTTTTCAACGCGCCATCGACGCCGGAACAAAGCCCGAAACACATGTTGCGATTGTGACGCCGGTCATACACCTGAGGAAATCCGAGATAGTACGACGTGGGCTGGAATTGAACGCGCCGCTAAACCTCACATGGTCCTGCTACCGCGCTGAAGACCGTGCCTGCGGCCGTTGTGATTCATGTGCTTTGCGACTGCGCGCTTTTCGCGAAGCGGGCGTGACGGATCCAATTCCGTATGCTTGACAGCACGCGTTCGGCTAATTAACGTTAGGGCGGGTTTCCGCTACAACTTGTTGCAAACCAAAGGCATCTTAATGTCGGCTGTTCGCCCCTGCAGCGGATTTTTTGGAGGAACTTACATGCGTCGTTATTTTTATTCGATTATCGCTTCCGCGGTTTTGCTTCTGGCAGCCGTCGGCACGTCAGCTCAAACGGGCCAGCTTCGGGGCCATGTGTTTATTCAACAGGCCGACGGCACAAAAGTCCCCGCGGCCGGCGCGCAAGTCGATGTTTACCGCACCGACCTGCCAGGTAAGTACCCGACTAAGGCTAACAAGAACGGAGAGTTCGTTTACGCCGGCTTGCCGTACATCGGCACGTACGTCATCGCCGTGAGCGCGCCGAATGCGTCGCCCACTGTCCGTGGCGGTGTGAAGGTCGGCCGCGACATCGACTTCGAGCTTGTCATGACGCCGGGCAACGGCCAGCGCTTCACCGAAGAGCAAGCGAAGGCCGGCGGCGGCGGCAGCTCGCAATCCGCAGCGTCCAGTGCCGGCGAGAGCGCAGCGGACAGAGCGAAGCGCGAAGCTCTCGAGAAACAGAATGCCGAGATCGCCGCGTCCAACGAGAAGATCAAGAACGCCAATCAAGTGATCGGCGATTCGTTTAAAAGTGGAAATGCTGCGTTGACTGCAAAGAATTACGACGAAGCGATCAGACACTACGACACGGGCATCGCTGCCGATGTTGATCATCCGGGAACTCCGTCCTTGTTGACGAATAAATCCGTCGCGCTGCGGATACGCGGGGTCGATAAGTTCAACGCGGCGGTTCAGTCCGCTGATGCAGCCGCCAGGACTTCCGGCATGGAGGCAGCGAAGGCAGATTTCAAAGCTTCGGCGGAAGCGGCTACTCAGGCGGTGGAATTGCTCAAGAAGCTAACGACACCTACCGATCCTAACGAGTTGAAGCAGTTCGAATCGAACAAGTATTTCGCTTTGAGCGCGCGCGCAGAGTCGATGCGCTTGTTCACGACCAAAGTTGATTCGACGAAAGCGGATGCCGCAATTACGGCATATCAGGAATATTTGGCGGTCGAAACTGACGCCGCAAAGAAAACCAAGGCGCAGTACGACCTGGCCCAGATGCTGTTCGACGCCGGCGCGTACGACAAAGCCAAGGTTGAATACGAGAAAATTCTCGCGGAAAAGCCGGACGACGCAGAGGCGCTGTCGAACATGGGTCTGATTCTCTTTAACTTTGGCGCATTAAAGGAAGGCGAAGGCAAGAAGGACGAGGCTAAAGCGATGTACCAGCAGGCCGCGAACTACTTGCAGCAATTCGTTGACAAGGCGCCGGACGCGCATAAGTTCAAAGCCGATGCGAAAGCTGTACTCGATGCTTTGAAGAGTCAACAGAACGTGCAGGCCGAAAAGCCCGCGGGAAAACCGCCACGCCGACGGCCGTAACCTTTCTGGGAGCGCGGGCACCTTGCCCGCATTTCGATTGTTTAGAGGCGGGCAAATGCCCGCCTCTTTTTTTAATGAAAGTCGTGCGATGCCGGACTTTCGATTTTCATCTGCAAAGGCTCGATGCGTCTCGCCTTCACCGAGATAACATTGTCCTGGTGCTGCAAAATCCCTTCGATCAATAGAAACGGATAGTTCACCAGCGCGAGTCGGTTCCCATCAAAGAGTTGCGGGGTCACGATGATGTTTGCGATTCCCGTTTCATCTTCCAGGCTTAGAAATACAAATCCTTTCGCCGTTCCCGGACGCTGACGCACGATTACCCAACCGGCAACCTTCACTCGATTGCCGTTGCGCATGGTCCGTAACTGGGCCGCAGTACTGACCTGCATCGTGTCCAGCCATGCGCGTTGCTGCGCCATCGGATGCCGGCCGATCGTAATGCCCGTGCCGCGCAAGTCAGCATTCAATCTTTCATTCAACGTCATCGCTTGCAGCGGTGACCCGCCGGTCTCTTCCAACTTTTTATAGAGCGGCCCCGGCTCGCGCGCTACACGCTCGACCTGCCAAAGCGCATCGCGACGGTGGGGCGGGTCCAACGTCCAATGTCCAAGGTCCAATGTCTGTGCAGCGGCGTCTTGATGATTTCCGACGTCTGACCTCTGACCTCTGACCTCTGATTTCTGATTTCTGACTTTGGACGTTGGACTTTGGACGTTGGACTTTAGACGGACTTTGGACTTTGGACTTTGAATGAAATTCAAAGCCCCTACCGCCGCCAGCTTGCGCAACTCATCCTTTCTTAGTTCCGGAGCGCGCAGATGCAAATCATCAATGCTGGTGAAAGGCCGCGCCGCGCGCGCCCGCACAATCGCGCGACCGGCTTCTTCGCGTAAACCTTTCACGCAGAGCAAACCGAGACGAAGACCTGGGTGTTGGGTGTTGGGCGTGGGGTGTTGGGTGGTTTCGTCCAAGGTCCAAGGTCCAAGGTCCAAGGTCTGTTTTCCTGGAGTTAATGTTAGACATTCAATGCTTGACTTCGAACCTTGGACTTTGGACTTTGGACTTTGGACTTTGGATCCCACACCCAACCCCCTACCCCCAACACCCTCTTCGAGGGTGCATTCCCAATTCGACTTAGTGACATCTACCGGCAGAACCTTCAATCCATGCCGCTGCGCGTCCTTGATGATCGTAAACGGTTGATAGAACCCCATCGGCTGATGGTTGAGCGTCGCCGCGGTAAACGCCGCCAGGTAGTGACATTTGAGATAAGCGCTGGCGTAAGCAATCAAAGCAAAGCTGGCCGCGTGTGATTCCGGAAATCCGTACAGCGCGAATGACGCGATCTGTTCGATGATCTCCGCTTGAACTTTTCCGCTGATTCCCTTCCTCGTCATTCCGCGCCGCAGTTTAGTTTCAATGTCTTTCATGCGTTGCTCCGAACGTTTGAAGCCCATCGCGCGCCGCAATTCTTCAGCTTCGCCGCCAGTAAAATCTGCGCAGATCATCGCCATCCGCAGCAGTTGCTCCTGAAACAGAGGCACACCCAACGTGCGTTTCAGCACCGGTTCGAGGTCGGGATGGGCGTACTTCACTGGTGCGCGGCCGAGCCGCCGCTCCAGGTACGGATTGACCATGTTGCCGACAATTGGCCCGGGCCGAATGATCGCAACCTGCACCACGATGTCATAAAACTTCTGGGGCCGAAGTCTCGGCAAACAAGACATCTGCGCGCGACTTTCAATCTGAAACATGCCAATCGTGTCGGCTTGTTGCAGCGCTGTGTAAACGGCCGTGTCGTCCTGTGGTAAGTGCGCGAGATCTACTGCTTCCGTGTAATCGTCGCGGATGATTTGAATCGTCTCTTCAAGCACTGCCATCATGCCGAGGCCGAGCAGATCGACCTTGATAATGCCGAGGTCAGCGCAGTCTTCTTTGTCCCATTGCACCACGACGCGGCCCGGCATCGCCGCCGGCTCAAGGGGCACCACCGAATCAAGCTGCCCCTGACAAATCACCATGCCGCCGGAATGCTGGCCCAAATGCCGCGGTAAATCCTGCACCGCCCGGTAAAGCTGAAAAAATTTCCTGATGCGCTTATCGCGCAAATCGAGCCCTGCGTCTTTGAACTGCCGCTCAGTCGTGTCCTTCGGATCCTTCCATTCCCATGTGTGCACCAGGCCGGACAGCCGGCCGAGCGTCACATCATCGAACCCGAGCACCTTGCCCACTTCGCGCGCCGCCGAACGCCCGCGATAAGTGATCACGTTCGCGGTCATCGCCGCCCCACGTTGCCCGTAGCGCTCGTAAACGTATTGAATCGCGCGTTCACGTTGGTCGCCGCTCGGCAGATCGAGATCGATGTCCGGCCATTCGCCACGCTCTTCCGAAAGAAATCGTTCGAACAGAAGTTCCATGCCGACCGGATCGACGGCCGTGATTCCAAGCGAGTAGCAAACCGCGCTGTTCGCCGCCGACCCGCGGCCCTGAACGAGAATTCCCTGGCGCTTGCAAAACTCAACGATGTCCCAAACGATCAGGAAATAACCTTCAAGCTTCAGCTTCTCTATTAGTTTTAATTCATGCTCGATCTGTTTTTGTGCGCGGGCGAATTCGCCGTTTCGGCCGTATCGCAAGTGTGCGCCTTCGTAAGTCCGCTTCCGCAGAAATGAAGTCATCGTCTCGTCCGACGGCACTGGATACTTCGGAAATTCGTAGCCGAGATCTTTTAGCGTGAACTCAAGCCGCGACGACAACTCAACTGTGTTTGCGATTGCTTCCGGCAAATCAGTAAACAACTCGGTCATTTCTTTTGGCGATTTCACGAACCGTTCTGAATTGATCGAAAGCAGCTGCCCGGCCGTTTCCAGCCGCGCGTGATTGCGAATGCAGGTGAAGACGTCGGCAACCTGCCTTTGCGCGCGCGTCGCGTAACAAACGCCATTCGTCGCCAACAGTGGCAGTTTCAGCTTGCGCGCAATTTCAATCACCGCATGATTCCGCGCTTCTTCGGCGCGGTTGAAGTGACGTTGCAGCTCGGCATAGACATTTTCACGATCGAAGATCTCGATTAGCCGATCGACAGCTTGAATGTGTAAAGGCGGGCGTTGCCCGCCTCTTGCGCAGGCAACGCCTACGCCTGAACCATCCGCAAACAGCGGCCCATCCTTCGCGCCCGTCAAACACACCAATCCATCCGCATGCGCTGCCACCTCCTCGAGGGTGACCGCGCATTCACCCGGCTTTGCATGCTTCGGCACACGCATCTTCATCAAGGTGATCAGGCGACAGAGATTTTGATAGCCGGTGCGATTGCGAATCAGGAGCGAGACCACAAATGTCGAGTTTCGAGTTTCAAGTTTCGAGTTTCGAGTTCTCAATTCATTTGAAATGCGAGATCGCGAATTGTGACTTTTGCCATTCAACTGTGAACTCGAAACTCGAAACTTGGAACTCGAAACTGTGATCTCCGCCCCAATGTGCGCTTTAACCCCAACCTTCTGCGCCGCCAAATGAAATCGCGCTGCCCCGTAAACGCCATCGTTATCCAACAGCGCCATCGCCGGCATGTTCAATTCAGCACACTCAGCGATTAATTCTTCAGGCGTCGCAGCGCCGCGAAGAAAACTGAACGCCGACCGCGCGTGCAGTTCAACGTATTTCATAATTAGCACAGAGGCACAGAGACACTGAGATACCCAACAAGACATTTCTAACTATTGCTCTGTGTCTCTGTGTCTCGGTGGCATCAATCATAAATTCCGTCGACAAACCACTGCTCGCTCGCTAAATCTCGATACACGCGACACAGGATCTCGCTTTCAGGTGAAGCTGGATCGATCACAGCCAAGTCCCATTCATCTCTGGCCCAAACGTCTTCACGCCACCAATCTCCCGACGCGCGCCAGGGGCCGCCGGCGCAGATCACCAAACCCTGAACTTTTCCGGCTGATTGTTCGCTGCTCGCCCTGAGGCGCGTCGGTTTTCCAAATTCTGTTTGCACCTCCGCACGCCACGCCGGCCGAAACATTCTGAAGCCCATAACCGGGAGCGCGCGCATCCTGCCTGCGCCGTTGGACTGCAAACTCCTCTTAAGATTCGTCGGGCTCTTTTCAACCAGCCGAAATTTGTTCATGCGAAAAGAATCCGGCCGATGCGTATTCAAAACCTCAGGCGACCCAACCTTGTCGAGGCCAACCAGCTTTGCCAGTCGCGCTAACGTGATTTCCAGTTTCTCCGGTTCCGGCGCCAGCGGAATAAACAACCCGGTTTGCGCCGCGCGCGGTTTTACGGGTTCAGCGGTGATTGTGACCATGACTACGGGGGCTTGCGGCGGTCGCGCTTCAATCTCAAACAGCAACAGACGCAGGAGTGTCTTTGGATTCCGCATCGGCACGGGCAGCGTAATCGCGCGCTGATGTTGAGTCCTGTCTTCTAACTTCAATTCGATCTTCAATTCATTCGTCGCCAATGCATACTCGTGCAGGTTCGCGCAAAGCTGATTCAGGAGACGCGAAAGTATGAAAGACAGCGGTTCCAACTCACAGACCGGATGTTCCAATTCGAGTGACTGCGCGAAACCGATTGGCGGTCGCACCAGATTCAGACGACGATCCGTTTTCCCTTGCGCCAGCTTTTGCAGCTGTACGCCATCCTGCCCCAAACGCTCGGCAATTCCCGACAACGGCAAGCACGCCAAATCACCAAACGTGCGGATTCCCCACAGCGTGAACGTTTCCTGAATTTCGTGCGCCCGCTTCCCGTCGATTTCAACCAAAGAACAATCGATGTTTTTGATCGAGAGGGCTTGAAGTGTTGAAAGTTCGGCGCCGTTCGGAATAACGCTCACGCCTTTGAAGGATCGCGCAGCGTGAATGGCAACATCAGGGTTCACGGCTACTGCCACACTGATTTTCAGATGGAGTGCCGAAGCGCGCTGAGCGATCGCGTTCGCCAGGTTACCCGCGGCTTCAATCTCGTCGGTTGATGTTTCCTCAGCTTTTGCAGCGCCGAACAAAAGGCCCTGCCCGGCGATATCAAGCAGCACTGTGTTCGCCGACGTTAGTTCGACTAAAGGCGAAAATTCAAAGGCCAAACCAACCAGGACGGAGGTTGTCTTTTCAGCCTCAGCGGACGCCGAAACTTCGAATTTAGAGACACTTGGGCCATAAATGCAGGCAAACATGACCACATTCTTTCGTTTGGATTAAACTTAGGGCCGGGGCGAATATTAACGAATATCAGCGAACATCGCAAGTCCGGATGTGGGCTCAAATTGCATGACTCCCGAGTGGAAATCCAGCGGCCGTTCCCGATTGACGCGAATCCGCATGGCGTGCAGAAAATGAGAATGCGTCGGCGCGCCGTTAACCCGCATAGCCGCATTCAATGGGCGTACTAGTGAAAGATACCGCCCCTGTTCCGAAATGACTGATAAACCGCGGTGGGAACTTTCCGACCCTAAAACCGTGCTGGGCCACACTGCTCTTTCCTTCTTAAGCTTTAAAGCTAAAGACGCACATGACCGCACCGCTGCGACGGGTGTTAGAACAAGTAGCACCGTGGGAGTATTTTCAATCACGCGCCGAAACCGAAACCACCAGGACGAAACGATCCGGCGCACGGCTTTCGCCGGCACATCGCACAGATTGAGGACGACAAAGCCAAATCCTCCGGCATGAGATACCAGATCCGCAGCTTTAAATGCGCGCTCAAGATTATTTTGACAACGGACCCAAAGCAGCCGCTTGAAATCGATGCCTGCCTTGGCCGCGGATAAAAGATCGAAGGTGTCGTTGCAATCAATCAACGCGCAGGTTTCTTCGCGCGCAGTTGCGGCCGCAAGCGCCGAAAGCAACAGGCTGGTCCGGCCCGACGACGGCGCCCCGTAAATCTCTGTGATTGCACCCCGCGGGAATCCGCCTAATGCGTTGTCGATTGCGACAACATCGGTCGGCAGTGTCTCTGTCAGGATTTGTTCGTGACGTTCAAAAACATCTCCGAAGCGATCGTGCAGCGCCGACTCAATTTCTTTCCTGGTAACCGCAACTTTCATGTTTGCACTGACTGTAAGGTTACGTTGAGAAGCGACGATTCATTGACGATCTCAAACGCGTCGCCGCCGTTCTCTGAAAGACCTGGTAACCGTGAAGGATTGTTATTGCTGATATTTTCGAATCACGCCTACCACGATTCCTTGAATCTGTAGTCGCTCAGGCGGCCGAACGATAATTGGTTTGTATCGCGGATTTGCAGCTTCAAGCCGTACGTGATTTTTACCACTATAGAATCGCTTGACGGTTGCGTCGCTACCATCAATCAGCGCCACCACAGTCTGGCCATTGTCAGCGGTTTGCTGCGACTGCAAGATAATGAAATCGTCTTCGCGAATCTGTTCGTCAATCATCGAATCGCCGCGCACACGTAAGGCGAACATGCGGCCCTTTTTCATCATGTCGCGCGGAATGCAAACCGTCTCCTGATTTAGTACTGCTTCTATCGGGGCGCCGGCTGCGACGATGCCCAGCAAAGGTATCTCGAAATTACCTTCGCCGGTTTCCTGCTTCACCAGTTCGATTCCGCGGCTCACGTTTGGAATCCTGCGAATAAAGCCTTCGCGCTCGAGAATCGACAAGACGTTATGGACGCTTGCCAAAGACGACATCCCGAATTGCCGTCCGATCTCGACCATCGTGGGTGGCTCCTGATTCGCTTCAAAGTAGTTCGAGATGTAATCGAGTATTCGTCGCTGGCGTGCTGTGATCGGCATCGTGCACCCTCCCGCTGCTGGATGAACGCGAACATTGTCGAATATCAACGAATATTTGTCCAGCTAATCCGTGCACGGATTTACGCCTCGGGTTGCGCCCATCAGAAAACTCGTTGACAGCCCCTCTGTTGAACGCTAAGATTGCCATTGCCAACGGTGTTTAGCATCCGCGGCACGGCATTTCTGCCCTAACCTGCGCCCTTCTCAGGTTCGGAAACTCACCAATTTCAACCATTTACTTAGCAGCACCAAGTCAAAAGCACCAAAATGTCAGCCAAACTCGGCGAAATTCTCGTCCGTGAGAATCTGATCAGTCCCCAGCACCTACGGCAGGCGCTCGATTACCAGCGAGAGCATGGTGGGCGGCTGGGCTTCAATCTTGTGAAGCTCGGGCTGGTTTCAGACGACACCATCACGGCCATTCTGTCCCGGCAATACGGCATTCCGTCGGTCAATCTTGAATTGTTCGACATCGACGACTCGGTCCTGCGGCTGATTCCGCAGGAAGTCGCGCAAAAGTATTCCGTCCTGCCTTTGTCCCGCGTGGGAGCCACCCTCACCCTGGCCATGGTCGATCCGACCAATGTCTTCGCGATGGACGACATCAAGTTCATGACCGGGTTGAACGTTGAGCCGGTCGTGGTCGCTGAAGCAAGCGTGCAACAAGCAATCTCGAAGTATTACAGCACGACGCGTGAAATCGAGCTGGCCTCTGTAACGACCGAAGTGGCGCCGAATGGAAATGGTTTTTCGGATGCCGACCTGGTTTCTCTGGATACTCTCGATTTCGATCACAGTTCACTGGCGGAAGAAGTTGAGGTCTTTGAAGATAACGAAGAGATAGATATTTCAAGTCTCGCTCGCATGAGCGAGGACGCGCCGGTCGTTCGTCTCGTGAACGTTCTGCTCGTGGATGCCCTGCGCCGCGGCGCTTCGGACATTCACGTTGAGCCTTACGAAAAAGAACTTCGCATACGCTTCCGCATTGACGGTGTGCTGTACGACGTGATGCATCCGCCTTTGAAGATGCGTGATGCCCTCATCTCGCGTATCAAGATCATGTCCAAGCTGGACATCTCCGAAAAGCGACTCCCGCAGGATGGCCGCATCAAGATTCGCGTAAAAGTCGAGTCGCGTTCGCGCGAACTCGATTTTCGCGTTTCGACGCTTCCTACATTGTTCGGCGAAAAAGTCGTGCTTCGCCTGCTCGACAAAGAGAAGCTGATGCTCGACATGACGAACCTCGGGTTTGAGCCGGAATCGCTCGTCAAATTCCAGCGAAACATTTCAAAGCCGTACGGCATGGTGCTGGTGACGGGACCAACAGGAAGCGGAAAAACAAACACTTTGTATTCGGCGCTGCAATCGCTGAACAAGGTCGATACGAACATCATGACGGCGGAAGACCCCGTCGAGTTCAATCTGCCGGGCATTAACCAGGTGCAAATGAAAGAGCAGATCGGGCTTAACTTCGCCGCCGCGCTTCGTTCGTTCCTGCGGCAGGATCCAAACATCATCCTCGTCGGCGAAATTCGTGACTTTGAAACGGCCGAGATCGCGATCAAGGCCGCGCTCACGGGCCACTTGGTGCTCTCGACGCTTCACACCAACGATGCTCCCTCGACTATCTCCCGCCTTATGAACATGGGTATCGAACCGTTCCTCGTCGCCACCAGCGTCAATCTCATCCAGGCGCAGCGACTCATTCGCAGAATCTGCAAAGACTGCAAAAAAGAACATCCCACACCAATTGAAGCGCTCGTGGAAATCGGGTTCTCGCCTGAAGAAGCCAAGACGGTCAAAACGTACAAGGGCCGCGGTTGCCCGACTTGTAACGAAACCGGGTACAAAGGCCGCATCGGTTTGTACGAAGTAATGGAGATTACCGACGAAATCAGAGAGCTGATTTTGATCGGCGCTTCCGCGCTTGAATTACGCAAGAAATCGATTGAGGACGGAATGATTACGCTTCGTGAATCCGGCCTGCAAAAGATCAAGAGTGGCGTTACCACGGTTGAAGAGGTTGTACGCGAGACCGTGGCGTGAAAGGACTAAACACATGTTACGTCGCATAGCAATCGGTTTGTGTCTGTTGGCAACGCTGGTTGTGATGATCCCTTTGGTCAGCTCAACCGCGCATAATCTTCGCGCGCAGTTCTCCTCTGCGTCACAACGACGACGGCATTCACGTGCGTGGTGGCGCCGGCATCGGGCAACGCTGCGGCGTCGTCAGGCAATGCTGGCTCGGCGGCGCGCGATGCGCGCAGTGATGTTGGCCCGGCGAAATGGCATTGCACCAACCGAGCCAAAGGTCGCAGGAAACCACGCGACCATTCCGACAACACTCACGCTGCCCCCCGCTCCCGCGACGACCAGCAACGCGGCCCTGCCGAATGGCTGGGCGCCGGTAGCTTCGACTGGGGCGGGTTCGAGTTTTCGAATCGCTCCCGCGGCTGGGCCTGAGGCGAGCGCAACATTAACCCTGGTCGCGCCGACAACGGGCAGTCAGCCCTTTGGCCGCGAGCAAAAGAAAATGGTAGGCGGCGCGTCGTACACCGAACTCAGGCGAACTGTCATCGACCGAATGGTCAGTGCCGGCGGTTGGGTCGTGAATGATCGTCAGCGCGAGATTTCGGGTCGTCGCGTTTTCGAGGTAATCGCGCAAACGCCTTCGTCCGACGGGAAGCCTGGGCAGGTTTGGAACTTTTACTTTGCAGAGATTGAAGGCAAGGTTTACGCGTTGACGACGCGCACAGCCGGCAACCACGACAAGGTGGCCGCCGACGCTGAGAAGTTCATCAGCGCGTTCTCGCCAGCCCAACTTCAGGCCAAAAAGAAATAGGCGAAATCTTCAAAAAGGAAGACAAACCCCATGGAAAATCCACCGCAAATCTCGCTTTCTGAGCTGTTGCGCAAACTGTTTGAACTGGGCGGTTCGGACTTGCACGTCACCACTGGCACGCCGCCATTGGTGCGCGTTTACGGAACCATCCGCCCCCTGGAAGGCTACCGGCCGCTGACGTCGTCCGAGACTAAGCAGCTCGCCTACTCAGTGTTGACCGATGCACAGAAGCACCGGTTCGAAGAGAACCTCGAGCTGGACTTTAGCTTTGGCGTCAAAGGCCTCTCGCGTTTCCGCGCGAATCTTTTCAATCAGCGTGGCGCCGTGGGCGCTGTCTTCCGTGCCATTCCTTACGAGATCAAGTCGTTTGAGGACCTCGGGCTACCGCCGGTCGTTCAGGAGCTGTGCAACAAGCCGCGCGGTTTGATTCTGGTGACAGGGCCAACCGGGTCGGGCAAATCGACGACGCTCGCGGCGATGATTGACAAGATCAACCGCGTACGTCACGAGCACATTCTCACGATTGAAGATCCGATCGAGTTTCTCCATAACCACAAGGGTTGCATCGTCAACCAGCGCGAGGTTAACGCCGACACAAAGGGTTTTCCAGAAGCGCTGCGAACCGCGTTGCGTCAGGATCCTGACGTGGTGCTGGTCGGTGAAATGCGCGATCTCGAGACGATTGAATCAGCACTGAGAATTGCGGAAACGGGTCACTTAACATTTGCGACCCTGCATACGAATTCCGCCGCCTCAACGATCAACCGCATCATCGACGTGTTCCCGGCAATGCAGCAGGCGCAGGTTCGGGCTCAGCTTTCCCTGACGCTCGAAGGCATCCTTTGTCAGTCGCTGCTGCCGCGTGCCGATAGCACCGGCCGGGCGATGGCGATGGAAATTCTGATTCCCAACTCGGCAATCAGAAATCTGATTCGCGAAGACAAGGTCCATCAGATCTATTCAATGATGCAGACAGGTCAGGACATTCACGGGATGCAGACGTTCAACCAAAGCCTCGCCACTCTGTTTCACAAACGCGCCATCTCCAAGGACATGGCTTTCCAGGCCTCGTCGAACTCGAACGAGCTTCGCGACCTGATCGACCGAGGTGCGGGATTGAACACTGGCAATGGCTCAATGAGGCCACCCGTCCCTGCGGGCTACAACGCCCAGCGTCCCATCCAAAGGCGATAACGAATAACGACCACCCAGAACGGAGCATTAGGAAATGCCAACTTACGTTTTCAAGGGCCAAAACCGGCTGAACGAGATTGTTTCCGGCGAGCGCGTGGCGGACAACCGCGAGGCGCTGCGCCAGGCGCTGCGACGCGAGCAAATCACGCTCATGTCCGTGAAAGAAAAGGGCCGCGAGATCGGCATTCCGAAACTAGCCGGCAGGAAAAAAGTGAAGTCGAAGGATCTCGCGATCTTCACGCGGCAATTCTCTGTGATGATTGATGCGGGTCTGCCGCTGGTTCAGTGTCTCGATATTCTGTCTCAACAGCAGCAGAACAAGTACTTTCAGCAGGTGTTGGCCCAGGTGCGCCAGGACGTCGAGGAAGGTTCGACATTGTCTGCCGCAATGAATCGTCATCCGAAAGTGTTCGATCAGCTTTACTCGAACATGGTCGAAGCGGGCGAGACGGGCGGTATTCTGGATTTGATTCTGCAGCGACTCTCTACCTTCATCGAAAAGATCGTGAAGTTGAAACGCGACGTCGTTTCGGCGCTTATCTACCCGGTCGCCGTGATTCTGCTGGCCATCGTCGCCATCGCCGTCATCATGGTCGTGGTGATTCCGCAATTCCAAAATATCTTCCTCGGCCTGTTAGGTCCGGGAGAGCCGCTGCCGCTGCCCACGCGAGTCGTGGTCGGCCTCAGTAACTTCCTCGCGGGTTGGGGCGGGCTCTGCATCCTGGCTGGGATAATCGCGACGGTAGTTGGGCTGAAGTTCTACTACAAAACGCCGAATGGGCGGAAGGTCATCGACACCATTCTCTTGAAAGTACCGATTCTGGGACCAATCTTTCTAAAAATTGCGATTGCTCGCTTCTCGCGAACGCTCTCGACTCTGCTTTCTTCCGGTGTTCCGATTTTGCAGTCGCTCGACATTACCGGCCGAACGGCAGGGAACGTCGTCGTTGAAAATGCGATCATTCAGATCCGCGACGGCGTGGAACAGGGCAAGAGCTTTGTCGAGCCGTTGCGCGCGTCGGAGCTATTTCCATACATGGTTGCGCAGATGGTAGGGATCGGCGAACAAACCGGCGCGCTAGACTCGATGCTTGGAAAGATTGCGGATTTCTACGAGCAGGAAGTGGACGCCGCGATTGCGAACCTGTTGACCTTGATGGAACCGGCGTTGATTGGCTTCCTGGGCGTAACCATCGGAGGTATCGTCATCTCGATGTACATGCCGATGTTCTCGCTGATTGGCAAGCTGTCATCAGGCCACTAAAAGTGAGCAGCGGCGGGTTATTGACCACCGGTTTTCTGCCACCAATCAAAGGTCAGGCGCAAACCTTCTTCGAGTCCGACCCTGGGCTCATAACCGAGCAATGATCGCGCGAGTGAGATGTCAGCAAGACTGTGTCGCACATCTCCTACACGGACCGGCGCATAGCGTGCCGCCGTCGTCGATTTGCCGGTGACATTCTTCATTATTTCAAGCAGTTCGTTCAGCGTTACCTGCCGGCCGTTGGCGACATTTATCACCCTGCCGACGGCGTCGGCTGATTCAGCCGCGCGCAAATTCGCATCGACTACGTTCGATACGAAGGTGAAATCCCGCGACTGCCCCCCGTCGCCGTAAATGATCGGCTGCTCCTCATTCACCAGCGAACTCATGAAACGCGAAATGACGCCGGAATACTGCGAGCCAGGATCCTGACGCGGCCCAAAGACATTGAAGTACCGAAGCGAAACGGTTTCAAGACCGTAGACGTTTGTGAAGACCTGCCCGTAGTACTCGCCCACCAGTTTTCCAACCGCGTAGGGCGAAAGCGGAGCCGGCCTCATGTTTTCGCGCTTGGGAAGCTCAGGTTGATCCCCGTAAGCCGAACTGGAGGCCGCATAGACCAACCGCCGAACTTTCTGATCGCGAGCTGCCAGCAACAGGGCGAAGGTGGCATTGACCGACGCGTCATGAGATTCAACCGGCCGATCCACCGACCGGGGAACGGAGGGGATAGCAGCCTCGTGAAAGACCCACTCTACATCGCTTAGCGCGCGTCCTAATGTCGCGGCGTCGCCAACGCTTCCCTGAATGAAATCTATTTTGGATTCAATGTGACGGAGGTTCTTGAGGTAACCCGTCGACAGATCGTCAACAACTCGCACCCGGGCGCCAGCGTCCACGAGCGCCGTCGCGATGTGTGAGCCAACGAAGCCCGCGCCACCAGTAATCAGAGCTATTCCTGAGAGAGCCATAGTTACTTAGCGTCCAACTCCCGCATAGTTGAATCCAAGCGCACGCATATCGGCAGGCTCGTAAATATTTCGAAGATCGGCGATGTTTGCGGTCTTCATCAGGCCGTGAATACGCTCCATGTCCAGCGCGCGAAATTGGTTCCATTCAGTGAGAAACACCAGCGCGTCAGCGCCAATAGCAGCAGCGTACTCATCTTTCGCGTACTCAATATCCGGCAGCAGTTTTTCCGCCTCGTGTTGAGCGACCGGGTCGTACGCTATGACTGTTGCGCCGGCCTGCACCAAAGCGCGGATGATATCAACCGAGGGCGCGTCGCGCATGTCGTCCGTCTCTGGCTTGAAGCTAAGGCCAAGGACAACGATTCGCTTGCCCTTCACGTCACCAACCAGCTTTTCGATCTTCGGAAACATCGCCTGACGCTGTCGCTCATTGACTTCCACCACTGCGTCGACGATTCGCGTAGGCGAGTCATACTCCCTTCCGATCACCGACAACGCACGCGTGTCTTTTGGAAAACAAGAGCCGCCAAAGCCGGGCCCGGGGTGCAGGAACTTGCTGCCAATGCGCCGATCCATGCCGATCGCGCGCGCGACGTCGTGAACGTCACAGCCGACTCTTTCGCACAGGTTGGCGATTTCGTTGATAAACGAAATCTTCGTGGCAAGAAAGGCATTCGCCGCGTACTTAGTTAGCTCCGCGCCTTCGACGGACGTGATCACGAACGGCGTTTCGATTAGATACAGGGGCCGGTACAGTTCCCGCATCACCTCGGTCGCTTCCTCGTCGCCGCTGCCAATCACGACTCGATCGGGGCGCATAAAGTCGCTAATCGCGGCGCCCTCCCGCAAGAACTCTGGATTGGAAACGACGCTGAACGGTACCGGCGCCGGCAGATTCTTCTTGATTAGTTCCGTTAGTCGCTTACCAGTTCCCACAGGGACAGTGGATTTCATCGCGACGACTTTGTAACTGCGGAGGTTCCTGGCTACGTCAATGGCCGCGGTATTGACGAACCTGAGATCGGCCGAGCCGTCGGTCTTTGGTGGCGTCCCTACCGCGAGAAATACGACAGAAGCCGGCTCGACGGCTGAGTGAAGATCGGTCGTGAATCTTAGCCGCCCGGCTTGAAGATTTTTTTGAATGAGTTGTTCGAGACCCGGTTCGTAGATTGGGGCCTCGCCACGATTTAGTTGGGCGATTTTGTCGGTATCTACGTCAACGCACGCGACGTCAACGCCGAATTCTGCGAAACAAGCCCCGGTGACAAGCCCTACGTAACCAGAGCCAATTACGGCGATGTGCATTCAGGAATATTGTCGAAGCAAAAGATACGGGTCACGCGCATTTAGCGCGTGACCCGCAGTTTACACTCAAGTGCCGCGCACTCGGGCACGCCACCAGCAGGATTGTTCGCGTCCTCTATCTCGTCGGACTGATTACGGTAACGTCTCCGCCGAAATTCAGATCGTTATTCTCGGAGCGTCCGGCCAGAATCGCCGCCGCAATCGCACCACCGGCCGCCAGTAACAAGGCTGCCAAGGCGCCGCCACCAATGCCAGGCATGCCGGGCCGTGCTAGACGGGTGCAGCGTGTGCCAGGTTGAGGTGTTCCCGCAGTTTCAGTCGTTCCAGCGGCGACAGCCATCGTCTTGCCAGCGGCTCGCAGCTCAACCAAGCCTGTCTGAGCAGCGACTCTCATGTCACCACATTCGACATCGACCATAAAGCTGGCCGCCTGGCTTGCGTCGGCAACCGCCGCGCCGTCTTTAGTCGTGACGATGGCGGACGTGCCTGCCAACGTCGAAACCTGAAGCCGACCAGCGTCCAGATTTCCTGAAATGCTGGCGTCGGTAAAGCTGATCCTAACGCTCGTGTTCGGCAATAACTCTACGCGACCAAGTTTCCCGAGGCTCACAACCGCGCTGCTGTTGGCCGCAGTCGCAATGACACTGTCGGAAAATACTGTCGCACCCGAAATCGCCGCTTGGCCGTTAACGGTGACTTGGCCGGAAACCGAAAGTTCTCCGGAGTTCTTCTGCTCGCCGGGTTTCGCCAGCGCTACCATCGAATAGACGCTGAGGACGGCTACTGTGACCGCAAATGCAATCGACTTGCGGCTCCAATTTCTGCTAATCATCATTTCCTCCCGTAGAAGTGACAAGATACCTTAGAAAACGCGCTGCTGACTCTTTTACATTCCGAGTCGCTATCGCTTGAGTTCTGTTGAAGAAAGCTTTTTCGTGGCGTAATGAAGCCACTGAATCAGTGGCTTTTGTACACGAAATCCAGCCCCCCTGTCAACAGGCATTCGTTGAAATCTCTAAAACTTAGCCCAGAATTACTAGCTTCGGCGCACGATATCACGGCCAATAGGTGCTGTAAAGGGCTTTTTGCCCTTGTGGTGTCAAGATTGTGTGTCCTTGCCCTCCAGGTCAAACGCGAGCCCAACAATCAGAAACGGCAAGTCAGAAGAGGAGATGGTTAGCGCGGGCCGCTGCGCCGCGGACGCGTCGAGCTGTCGCCGACTCGTTGGCCCTTGGCAGCTGAAGACTGCGGGGATGACAAACCCATCGGCCCGTCGGTGGCGTTTCCGGATTCGATCAAGGCGGCTTGCTCGTAAGGGTCAAGCCGCGCGAAGACATAAAAGACCTCTCCTGAAGTTACGGGCCCCAGGTAACGAAACGTATTCCTTACAACTTGACTGACGCGGAGGGTGCGCGGGCTCGGAGGATCTTCAAACAGCGTTCGCATCTCGTCCGCCGCGACCGCTTCGAGTTCAGGCACATAGTCGTTGCCGGATTTCGTCACCAGACGAATGGCCATCTGACGCAACGCGCGAATACGGTTCGAATTGCGCCGGTAATAGTCCGCGGAAATCTCGTGACGACTCGCCCGGTCGTCAACGACTTCCTGTTCATTACGCAAGTAGCCGAGGTAGGCTTGCACCACGGGCCCGAATTGAGACTGTTCCACTCGCTGCGCTTGCGCAGTCCCACCTGCCATTGCCAGCGCGAGAACCAACAACAAGATTCGCGTTAAGTTACCCATTGAAATCCACCCCCCACTGATCGAGCTGTGCGACTGGAACGCGTGTGCGTTACTTTAGCTCAGGGAACTTTGGTAAGCCAGTTTCGTTTGCGACCGTGATTATACGCTCGCGCAAAATCCAGCAATATTGCACCCATAATTTGGCGGTGTTACATTTCGATTTCACATGGATGGCGATCAGAATGAACGCAAGCACCGCGTCGCACTCGGCGTGACCGGCGGAATAGCTGCTTACAAGGCCATTGAAGTCCTTCGCGGTCTTCAACGCGCTGGCTGCGAGGTCCGCGTGGCCATGACCAGGCACGCTTGCGAGTTCATCCAGCCCCTCACGTTTCGTTCGCTGTCGGGGTCTTACGTCCTGGTTGACGACTACGCTGCGGATAATCCGGATCCCATCGCCCACATAACGTTCTCTCAAACCGTCGATTTGCTGATCGTAGCGCCGGCAACAGCCAATGCCCTGGCGAAGTTCGCGAACGGCGTAGCCGACGACTTCCTGACGTCCACCTACCTGGCGTGCACAGCGCCGGTCCTGGTCGCGCCGGCGATGAACACCACGATGTTGGAGCACCCCGCGACACAACGAAATATCGAGAAGCTCCGTGCCGACGGCGTGCGGATCATTAAACCCGATCAGGGCGAGATGGCCTGCGGCACGATAGGCCCGGGGCGTCTGAGCGAACCCGGCAGGATCGTAGAGGTCGCGTTGGATATGCTTCAGACTTCCAGGCACGCCGCCGATTTGGCTGGAGAGCGCATTCTGATCACGGCCGGCGCCACTCGCGAATCGATCGACCCGGTGCGCTTCATTTCAAATCGATCGTCCGGTCGAATGGGATACGCGATTGCAAAAGCAGCGCAGGCTCGTGGAGCCGAAGTGACGGTCGTTTCCGGCGTCACCAGTGTCACTGCCCCGGCAGGTGTCAGCGTCATTGAGACGACAACCGCGAATCAGATGCATCACGCCGTAATGGAACGCGCCGGCGAAGCGACCATCTTTATTGCCGCCGCGGCCGTCGCTGACTATGCGGCCGTTGACACGTCCACCCAAAAAATGAAGAAGACGGCAGACACACTCGAGCTACGCCTTCAACGCACTCCCGACATTCTGCGTGAGGTCGCCGCCGCCCGACGCCAGGGCCAACTCATCATCGGCTTCGCTGCTGAGACTGAAAATCTTCTCGAGAACGCCTGGGAGAAGTTGGTCAGCAAAGACCTCGACGCGATCGTGGCCAACGATGTTTCAAAAGCCGGCGGCGGATTTGACTCGGCTAACAACGCCATCGCAATTTTGTTTCGCGACAGACCTGACACTGTAGAATTGCCGCTCATGCCGAAAGAAGAAGCTGCGCAACGCATCCTTGATGAAGTTGTGAAATTGAGAAAAAGCAGCGCTCGTGCTGCAGCCGCACAAAAAGAATGACTTCCGATCAAACGAACGAGTTGGGCGAACTGTTGAAGCAGACGCGAGAATACGTCCATTACTTCGGCGAACTCGGCGCGGAAACGATAGGTGACGAGTCGGTCGAACCTGCAAGGACAACTCTGAATGCTTCTTCAACTCAGACCGAGCCGCCTCGGACTGTTAAACCAGCGGCCACGATTACGACACCGCAGGCAGAAAAATCCATTCGGCTCAACCAGCCGCTGAAACCGGCTGCGCTGTCTACTGCCCCGCAGGACGGCCTTTTTGGCGGAGCATCCCCGGCTCCGACGCTGCCGCCGTCAACTGAGACTCTCGAAGACATCTGGCTCGAGATTGGCAACTGCACCCGATGCGCGCTTTGCTCGGGGCGCACGCAGGTCGTGAACACGCACGGCAATCCAAAGGCTCGTTTGATGTTTGTCGGCGAAGCTCCGGGCGCTGATGAAGATGTCCAGGGCAAACCGTTTGTCGGCCGCGCGGGTCAGCTGCTGACCAAGATGATTGAAGCGATGGGCCTGAAGCGCGAAGAAGTGATCATCGGCAACGTCAATCGCTGTCGGCCCCCGGGTAACCGGCAACCGACGTTGGAAGAAGCTGCGATCTGCCGTCCGTTCTTATTCCGCGAAATCGCCGTCGTTCGTCCCGAAGTCATCGTCGTGATGGGCAATACGGCGCTGCGAAATCTGCTTGAGGTAAAGGCCGGAATCAGTAGCGTGCGCGGTCAATTCCGGGATTATCAAGGTATCAAGGTAATGCCAACTTTTCACCCTGCCTACCTTCTGCGCGACCCGTCGAAGAAGCGCGAGACGTGGGACGACCTGAAAAAGGTAATGGAATATCTCGACGGTAATTCCGACAAAGCGGCGAGCGGCTGAGAGCGCTTTGAATCGTTTTCGCTCCCGCGATAACCTGCCGCACAATGTCTTTGCCCGCTCAAGCTCCGCCGGAAGAATCCGCTTCCCAGTTCGCACAAGTGGCGCTCCCGGTCCATCTCCGGAAGCTTTTTACATACCGCCTTCCCTCAACAATGCGACAAACGGCGCGGGTCGGTTCGCGGGTGGTCGTGCGACTTGGAAACAAGCCGATGACGGGCTACATCGTGGCGCTCCTCCCGAAGCTCCGCGAAGGCACAAGCCTGATCGAATCTGAACTCAAGGAAGTTGAAGAACTACTCGACGTCGAACCGTCTCTGACAGCTGAAGTCGTCGAGCTTGCCCGCTGGGTCGCGGAGTATTACGCAGCCCCTTTGGGCGAAGTCATGCGCGCGGCGCTTCCCGCCGGCATCAACACTTCAATCATGCAGGTTGTTTCGATCACAGAGAAAGGGAGGTCAGTATCACCTGCGGTAGCAGGTGGGTTTTCGCCGACTAAACAACGCGCACTTCAAATCCTCGCTGACGAAGGCGAAGCCGAGATCAACGCGTTCTGCCTGCGCATGGGTTCGGCTCGCATTCCAAAATGGCTGCGAGAACTTGAAGCTGATGGTTTCCTCGAGCGCGCGGATCGCACGCGCACAACTGCTACTCGCGCCAAACGACAGAAGTTAATTCGGCTGGTTCAACCAGATGGAAACGGCGAGAAGCGGATAACCGGCGCTCAACAACGTGCAATCGACACACTTAAATCCCACAACAAACAAATGCCGGCAGGCGAATTGATCGAGGCCGCCGGCATCAGCCCTTCGGTGATCGTGACGCTGAAGAAGCGAGGCGTCGTTGAAGAGTTCGAGCAGGACATTCGTCGCGATCCGCTGGCGCTCGCGGAACTTCCCGCGACTGATGAGTTCAAGCTAACAGCCCATCAGGAGGCGGCGTTCCGCAGGATCGAGACGGCCATCAGCAACGGCACTTTCTCGCCCTTCCTGCTCCACGGCGTCACCGGCAGCGGTAAGACTGAGGTTTACATTCGCGCGATGCGTGCCGCGCTGCGCAGCGGTCGTGGCGCGATGATGCTGGTCCCGGAGATTTCGCTCACCCCGATTCTATCGCGGCGGCTGCGCGCGCACTTCGGCGATCAAATTGCAATCTTTCACTCTTCGCTGTCACGCGGCGAACGTTTTGACGAATGGTCACGACTGCGCACAGGCGAAGCGCGGGTGGTTCTCGGGACGCGCTCGGCTGTCTTCGCGCCGGTGAAGAATCTGGGACTGATTATTGTGGACGAAGAGCAGGACTCGTCGTACCGGCAGGAAGAGTCTCCGTTCTACAACGCACGCGACACTGCAATCGTGCGCGCTCAGCGAGAATCCGCCCCGGTTGTGCTGGGGTCGGCCACGCCTTCGCTGGAAACGTTTCACAATGCGCAGATCGGCAAATATCAATACCTCGAGTTGCCGGAACGAATCGGCGAGCGCCGCCTGGCCACCGCTGAACTCGTAGACATGCGCGACGTCTTTGCGCGTCATAAAAAGCCGGTCGTCTTTTCCGATCAACTGCTCGAAGCGATCGAAGAAACACACTCGAATGGCGGACAGTCGATCATCCTGCTGAACCGTCGGGGCTACTCGAGCTTCATTCTCTGTCGCTCATGTGGCGAGTCGGTCATGTGTCCGAATTGTGAAGTGACGCTGACTTTCCATCGCGGCGATCGGGTGCTCATCTGTCACTACTGCAATCACCGCGAGCGCGCGCCGGCGCAGTGTCCGCATTGCGAAAGCAAATACATCTACTACGTCGGCGAAGGCACAGAGCAGATCGAAGAGCTTCTGCGAAAGCGTTTTCCGCGGCTCCGCATCGGTCGAATCGATCGGGACACGAAATCTCGCCGGCGCGAATTTGAGCAGACGCTGCTCGATTTTGAGAAAGGCAAGCTGGACATGCTTGTGGGAACGCAGATGCTCGCGAAGGGACACGATTTTCCGAACGTCACCTTCGTCGGCGTAATTTCGGTCGATGCAGGACTGGCCTTGCCGGACTTTCGCGCTGCCGAACGAACCTTTCAGTTGATAACTCAGGTCGCGGGCCGCGCGGGTCGCGGCGATCGGCCCGGGCGCGTGCTTATCCAAACTTTTCATCCGCATCATTACGCTCTGAAGCATGCGGTCGCGCAGGACTACGCCGGGTTCTACAATGAGGAAATCCGGCACCGCCGCAACCATCAGTATCCGCCGTTTGTCGCGCTGGCGTTGCTGCTCACGCGCCACAAAGATGCGAATCGTGCTTACGAACTCGCGCAAGCGACCAAAAAAGCCCTGGTTGAAGCTGATTCTGAACACACCGGTCGCGTGCTCGGGCCGGCGCCGGCGCCGCTCGCACGACTTCGCGCAGAGTTTCGTTTTCATGTTCTGGTGAAATCGCGCAGCCGGAAACAAATGCGCGCGCTGATCGACCTGGCTCTTAAAGCTCTTGAAGATGCCGGTCACGATCTGCGGCGGGTCAGCCTGGAAATTGATCCGGTTAGCATGATGTGACGCCAAAAGCACACGCGCGGCTTTGCCGCCCGATATGCGGAAAGGCTTGGCCTTTCCGTCATCCGTCTGCTTTTCAACCGGGGCTACGCCCCGAACATATGGGCGCACCCCATAAAACACTCCAGCGGATCGGTAAGGCACAGCCTTACCGCACATCAGGCGGCAAAGCCGCGAACCGTTATATCCATCACCGTGCCGTTCGCCCACCGATGCGATAAACTCTTGCGCCAATGAAACTTTCCGACCTTGCTCAGCTAACGAGCTCTCAGTGTGAACCCAGCGACGGCGACATTGAAATCACCGGCGCTGCCGGTCTCGATCAAGCTGAGCCGGGAGATGTGACCTTTCTTTCCAACCCGCGTTACACGCCAAAGATAGCTGCGACGGCCGCGTCAGCGATTTTTGTCGGCGAAGACGTTGAAGTAGCGCGCGCGGATCTCGTAGTGCTGCGGGCGAAAGATCCATATCTCTCATTTACTCGCGCATTGATTGCTTTCCACCCTCGTCCCGCAGCCGAATCCGCCATTCACGAATCAGCTGTGATTGACCAGACAGCGACAATCGGCGCGCAATGCTTTGTCGGGCCAAACGCAGTCGTAGGTAAAAACTCACGCATCGGCAATCGCGTGCGCATTCACGCGAACGCGACGATCTACAACAACGTGACGATCGATGATGAGTGCGAAATTCATTCGGGCGTTGCCATTCGCGAGAACACCGTCATCGGCAGACGCGTCATCATTCACAACAACGCGGTAATCGGATGTGACGGTTTCGGGTTTGCTAAAGATGAAGAGCGACACTGGCTCAAGATTCCGCAAGTCGGCCGGGTGGTGATCGAAGACGACGTGGAGATTGGCGCCGGTACCGCGATCGACAAATCATCGACTGACGAGACGCGCATCAAACGCGGCGCGAAAATCGACAACCTGGTTCAGATTGGTCACTCATGCACGGTAGGCGAAGACACTTTAATTTGTGCGCAGGTGGGGCTGGCAGGAAGCTCGCACATCGGCAACCGAGTGATTCTCGCCGGCCAGGCTGGCGTCGCCGGGCATAACACAATCGGCGACGACGTTGTGCTGACAGCCAAGAGCGCTACGAGTCACGACGTGCCAGCGGGAAAGATGATTTCCGGAATCCCCGCGTTCGACAATCGTGATTGGTTAAGATCGATTGCTGCGTTCAGGCGTTTGGGAGAAATTGTGAGAACACTGCGGGGGCTTGAAAAACGGGTCAATGAAATAGAAAAAACGACGGGCCGCGGGTAACTGATGTCATATTCTGCGAAAACTCAGAATATCCAACCGACCAATCTCCAGTCACCAAGGCCTGGGCCGCCAACACCTGCCATTCCCAGGGAACGCACGTCACGCGTTTCGACGTTAACGATTGAGAGCGAATCAAGACCTTGTTCCTTATGGACTATTGCGATGTGCTTTCCATCAGAGGCAAACGTCCAGGACTTGATCTCGCCGACGCCTTTCAATTCGACCGGCGCCTGTTGCGCGAGCGTGTCGGGATCAATGTACGAAATCATTGTTCGTTTGAATTCGGCTTCCCCGCGCATCGAAAAAATCTGACAACTCCGGGGAAGAAACCCTACTGTTTCGGAAAAGACCATGAGGAAATCATACTTGCGCGACTCAGGGTCGGATTTTGATTGTGTTTGACTGGGGATGTCGGGTAACGCGCGAAGACTCGGATGCCGCAGATCGGCTGTTGACGAAGCGAGATAGAAAGGCCCCTGTCGGTAATCTTCACTTAAGAGTAGAAGTGATTTCTCGCCGCAAACTCCTCTGACAATCCACTTCTTATTTACATCGACGAGAGTTGCTTTACTCCCCACCATCACTACTGTCGTGACGTTCGGTTCCACAAAAGCCTCGTTCCACGCCAGCGCGGGGGCGTAAGGCATATCACCTCGGTAACGTTGAAACACGAATCGATCGGGACCAATCCAGGTCGCCCGCGTGAATTTCGCATACATCTCTTTGGCGCCCAGGGAAACGCCGGTTGCAGACAGCAAAGTGTATTTTGCGTGGGGCGCCGAATAAACCACCTGCGAGTTACCGACAAGGTCGGATACATGCAGGCTATTTTCGGCATGGTAAGAGAACTTCTGGCTATCGGTGGCCCAACTGGGGACTTGAGCACTTACGCCACTAATGACCGCCTTCTCTTGTCCAGACGATAGTTCACGAAGGATTAGCCGATCGTTTTTGTGGCTGGGTCCGGGTACGCTGACGCGGTAGAGCAGGAATTTCTGATCCGGCGAAATCGCGGCATCGAGAACGTTCTCGCCAATCACTCTAAATTCTGCTCTGCCGACGGCGCTGCCAATGATCTCGTACAGCTTATGACTTGTCTGGTCGAGGGCGAATAATCTGCCTGAGAGTGCCGGCCCTGAAGGTTTTCGGTCAACGCCGCGGTTGCAGCCCGACCAAGTAATTAATATTAGTGTGAGCGGAACGAGCGCGCGGAGTATTGTGCTCACATCCCTCATACTATGCTCGGTGCAGAAGGGTGAAGGGGTGCAAACGTAATCGACTCGGCATTCCTTAAGTCACCGCCCCGCCATCGACGATCACAACTTCGCCGTTCATGTAGGAATTACGATCGCTGCACATGAACACCGCGAACTCGGCGAGTTCGATCGGCTTGCCCAGACGCCCCACCCAGAATTCGTGCATTTGGATCCAACGCTCGGGCAAAGCCTGCGCCAGATCCGTATCGAAAATTCCGGCCGCAATCGCATTGACCTTGATGCCAAACGTCGCTGCCTCGCGCGACAGACACTTGGTAAATCCAATCATCGCAGCCTTTGACGTTGCGTAATGAACGGCAGTCGGCAGCGCGCGGATCGCACCGATTGAACTAATGTTGAGAATCGCGCCGGCACGCTGGCGAATCATCTGCTTGTACATGGGTTTGGTGACGGCGAACAGGCTGCCCACGTTTGTCCCGATCACCTCATCCCACGCGCGGTCGGTAGTCGTCGCGAAATTGTCCCCGCGATTGATTGCCGCGTTGTTCACGAGAATGTCCATGCCGCCCCACTCGGCCACCAACTCGCGCGTCAGGTGCTTCATGCCGAATCTGTCAGTGACGGAAACTTTGAATGATCGCGCTTTACGGCCGAGGGCTTCAATCTTCTGCTTAATTTCTTCCGCGAGATCGTCGCGCGAGTTATAGCTGAATGCGACGTCCGCGCCTTCGCGCGCGAACACCTCGCACAGCGCCGCACCAATGCCGCGCGTGCCACCGGTAATGAATGCTCGTTTTCCTTCAAGTAAAAGACTCATGCTGTTACGGTAGCATAGACAGATTACAGAACCGCGACCGATAGGGGCGGGTTAAATTCTCAAGTTGCGTACTCGGGCCGCTCGCTATCGCTCGCGGTTCTGTAACTCGCCACAGACGGAAGTCTGTGCCACTTAATTGTCTCAAGTTGTTCGGAGTGTGAAACGACGGGATTAAACCGCGAACGGAGCGCGCCAGTCAAGAAGGGGTAGCGCAAGATGCTATCTTGCGCACGCAAGTTACCATTTTGCGGCACACGCCACCGGCGCGCGTGACGGGTTGCTAAGCTGCCCGTTCGGCGAGCGCCTCAGCACTCGCGGTCGCCTGCTCAGGAATCAAGGAAACGATCTCTTCAACAATTCGCTTCGTCGCATTGGGAATCGCGAGCGTGATCGTGGCCGCCCGCAAAGACGCGTAGTGCTTCGAATCATCAATCATGCGACGAATAACGGGCACCACATCCGACGGTTTCTGCAACATTACAGCGGCGCCGCTCTTAGCGACCATCGCAGCCGTTCCGGCTTCCTGCGGCATGGGTTCAGTAGTCGAATCGGCAATGATTGGCACCCGGCACGACAAAGCTTCGAACGTGGTAAGACCGCCCAGCTTCGAAATCATCACGTTCGCCGCCCGCATCAGCTTTTCGACTTCGTCTGAGTAACCGATGACTTTCACGGGAAACTTTGCTTCGGAAGCGATTTGCTCGGCTTCGCCGCGGAGTTCTTCGTTCCGGCCGGCGAGGAAGATCGCCTGCACGTCGAGTTCCCCGCGCACGAGTTCGCGGAAGATAAGCGGGATGTTGCCGCCGCCTTCCCAGCCGGCGTTCACAAAAACTGTGAACTTGTCCGGGTTCAAGCCCAAAGCAATGCGCGCAGTTTGCGCGGCCTGCTCGCCGGGAAAATCAAACTTTGGATGCACGGGCATGCCGGAAATCTTGATCCGCTGAGGCGAGATCCCGTAATCGATCAACTGCCGGCGCGCTTCATCGGTCGCCACGAGATAAAGCGTCACGTCATCGCACGCCCAACCTTTCCAAAATCCGTAGTAAGGATCGGTCACGACCGTGACCAGTGGAATGCGATGCGCCAATCCAAGCTCCTTCAACACGCGCGCAAACATGTGCTGCGTGAGCGGATGCACGCTCACCACGACATGCGGGCACCATTTCTCAAACTGGCCGGCTACGTATCCGACTGTGCGCTTATAGAAAAACTCGCGCGTATCGGGACGAAACCGATTGATGAACCAGTAGTAATACTTCATCCAACCCTGGCGGTTACGGAGCAGCCAGTTGTAAACAGCTACCATCTTCGCCGCCAGATGGTGCGATTCTTCGACCGCGCGAATCGTGCGAATCGCGTACGATTCGCCGTGCACGAACGACTGAATGCCGGCGACGATCGCCGCCGCCGCCGAACGATGGCCACCCCCGGTGTCAGAGGAAAGGATCAGGATTTTTGGATTGTCTGGATTCATCGACGCACTTACGCTCTCACAGTAAGTCCATCGGGTTCAGGTTGAGTCCGCTTTTCCAATTCCCTGCTCGCCTTTTTCATCTCGCGCTCAAGCTTCTTGATTTGGATCAAGTGCTTCGGATTGAAAGGCAGGGACGGGTAATAGCAGTTCGACTCATGCGTGCAGAAGCATCCATCAGCGGCTTGTTTACGGCGCGCCTTCATCGCGTCGGACAGCCACAGTCCCTGAAAGTTCCAGTCGTGATCGCGGAGGTTTCCAATCGGCGCGAGGTTCTCGCACGATGACAGTGTGCCTTCATCGTAGATCACCGCGCCCGCTGTTCCGGCATAGCAAGTCAGTTGCGCCTCTTGCGTCTCCTGCGTCTTCGTGATCAAGCCGTGCATGTAAATGTCGATCGCCGCTTTGAAGTAACCGGCTTTGCCGCCGTAATTGTTCTTGATGGCGGCGTGTCGCGAGTCGTCGTCGATCATCTGGGCCAGCTTCGCGTAACGGGTCTGGTCGATGTCGAGTTCAATCGGATCGGCTGACGGCGGCCGGATGTAGTTAAAGTTAACTTTGTCCGGCTTCAGATCATGCTTGAGGAATTCGTACCACTCGAAGATCGTGTCCTGATTCGAATGCATAAAGCAGGTGCACGTTTGCAGGTCGAGCTTCGGGTACTGCTTTTTCATCGCCTTCAGCTCGCGCGCGGTTTCAATCGCAATCTGCCACGAGCCGGGCTTCTGACGAATCTTGTCGTGTTGCTGCTCCAAACCGTCGATGCCCATCGCGACGGTGACGTTCAGGTTTGGACACTCTTCCAGGATGCGCGTGACGTCAGGAAAGATTCGCTTCTGAATCTGCCCGTTCGACATCAGGTAAACGGATTCCAGATTGTTGTGTCGATAGAACGAGCTGACGATCTCGGGCAGGTCTTTGCGCGTGAAAGGCTCGCCGCCGGCGAGAATCAACACGCCGAGGTTGCCGCCCAGCGTCTGAGCGATACGATCGATCTCGTGCGCCTTCATCTGGAGTTTCTTGCGCGGACGATCGTCCAGTTCGTCCGTGAAGAAACAATGCGTGCAGCGCATGTCGCACACCGACGTGACCAGAACGTTCAGCAGCACCGGCGCGAACGGTTGGCCCGTCGCCAGCTTGGCGTAGCGCTTAAGTAATTCTCTGGTTGTATAATCCATCAAAACCTCAGATTCCCGCTTGCTCGGTGACGTTGCATTCGCCACTCTTCGAAGGGCAAAACACAATCAACTGATAAGGGATTCACGCGCCAATGTCAACGTGGTTTTATTTGAGTGTTGAGGGTAGGTCCGTGGCGCCCTCGTCTCATTGCATCTCATCCGTCTGTCGCCCCGGTGGCTGACGTTCGAGGATGTTTGTGGTTCGATCCGTAACACTGTGCGGCACCGAAAATGGAGCGAACACCTTGGCCTCATCGTCATGTGGCGAGGCTAACGTTGGCTTCTGGTCGAAACGCTTCTCGATAGGCTCTCCGATTCGCAACGGCGTGCGCGAAGGAGACGCAATTTCAGCTTGACGGTCCCGCCGAACCGTTAACCCGGCGATTATTCGACCGAAGCCGGAGAGCGCCGGAATCAAGCCGATCATCCACGCGACACGAACCACGGGCTCAAGCTCAAACGGTATCCGGGCGAGTGTTTCAGGTGGCAATTTCAGCACCAGCGCGTGACTGAGAAAGTAGAGAAAGATCGAAAGCCCGACACCTGAAAACATCATCACCAAGCCAGCAGTCAAATGCTTCTCACGACGCTGATCCGCGGTTTTTTCTATTCGCTTGCGACCGACTCTCTCACGATGCCATTCACGATGATCTTCGGCGGTGTGCGTGATTTCCTGCTTGACCTTTTCCATGGCGCGCGCCACTTCATCGGTGACCTTTTCGATTTTCAAATTCGTGACCAGGTCTTTGATTTTAGAAGGCACGCTGTCGCTGCGAGCGATCGCCTCACTGAGCGTGACCGCCTTGCCAATCACGCGCAGGTTCGCGCCACAGGTGCGGCAGAATTTCAGATCCGCCGGGGATTCAGTTCCGCATTGAGGACAGAACATAGGGTTGCCTTAGCCGCATTGTACGCCCGGGCCGTGGAAGTTGTTCAGCCGTTTTCCAAGCGGCGCTAACCTCCTGTTTCCGCTTGGATCCGGCGCCCTCAAAAAAGACGGCCCGCGCCTGAGCACGGGCCAAAAAAAGAATCCACAGACAACCAACCTCGAACTTACGGACAACCGCCACAGTCCGCACTGCTATTGCAATCGGGTCCCGCGCCGACGACTTTAATCGTCCACACTAACAAGGGGTTGGAAACGTTTAGCCCATTGTCGCGACTGTTTCTTTTCGGGTTGTCGTTATGCCAGCCACTCGGACACATAAGAGTGTTGGTGCTGGCGTTATACAGCCCATTAGGATTTCCGGGATGACCCATGTTGAGCACATGGCCCAGTTCATGCGCCAGATGGGTCAAGTCAACTCCAAACGTCGCGTTGCCGTCGCTTGAAATGATTTTCGCGTTTGCGGTGCCACTGGACCAGGTCGCTCCGCCACCATGCAGACTTGCGGGCGTGAAGTTCTCAACGAAAAATACTTCAATGCAGTCGGCAACGCTGACCGATCCACGAATCGTGGTTTCTTCCGCTCCTTCAGAAGCTACCTTCAGAGATGCATCGTTGACGAACATCCAGTCGCGCACCTGGAACACGACGTCTACTTTGCCCCACTGCGTGTTCGCTCCGGGCATGCCGAACGCCAGACCCGCTCCGGTGGGAGTTGGGTCCGCCGCGCCGCTCCTGATGCGCACCGGCTGAATGCATAATCTCGAAGCGCCTTCAAACCAGCGAATCCTCCCAATATCGATTAGCCATGCCCTGGGAAGCAGTTCGAAGCGATACGGAGGAATATCGCCAAGGGCTCCAACCTCAATACTGGCCGCGCCATTGCCGGTTAGCTTCGCCGCCTGTCGTTGCGTCGATCGTTCGATGGCCTTCTCCAGCGGTTCGCTCAGCTTGAGTTCTAATTTGATCCGGCCGCTTTGTGTTCGCGACACGGCAAAGTCAGACTCTTTCGGATCTTTTGCGAACTCCGGCGGATAGATCTCATCGATCTGCGGAAAGTGCACTTGCACCGGAATCTCTCCCGCGATCGTCATGCTTTGCGCGTCATATCGCAGCCGCACTGATTTTTCCGATGCCGGGATAGACATGCCAAGCACGCCGTTCGGGTTCTTTGATTTTGGCTGGCGGCCGGTAATCGCCGCTTGCGGAGCATCGGGAAAGACAACATTGAATTGTTTTACGATCACCTCGCCGCCGCTCGCTTCCAGGTAAAAATTCACTCTGCCTTTCACGGCCCGCTCGCCGGCTTTAGTCCGCAGCGTAGCTTCGACCGGAGACATACCGATCAGGATTGCCCCCTCTCCCTGATTGGAGCGGGTTTGGGTCTCAGCGTTCCACGCATTGCCGAATGCGACGACCAGGGCCAGCATGGCCACCACTGAAAACAGTAACATCCGTCTGTAGGTCATAATTGACTCCTCCTTGGGGAGCGATTAGGAATGGATTGGCGGCAGTCGCCGCTCCCCATAACGGCCTGCCAATCTGGAAGATTTTCGCCGCTCGTATATCACCGTCGCGATTGATTAGCAAGAAATTTGCTCTGTCGTTTTGAAGCCCGTCATATCGCGGGCTGGGCTGGGCGGCGCGAAAGGCTTCATTACCGCGCGAACGATGCCCACTGCACCACTCTTCCTTCTGCGGTAGTCGGAGGGTGAAATCCTTCCCTGTCGCAGGCTTTGACGGCGGATCAGTTTCAATGCTGTCCGCGAAGTTCGGCTACCCTGGCGTCCAAGCGTCGCGCTCGCACAAAGATCGAGGCGGCCGCTGACCAGCAGCGATCCACCTCGAGTTAAGAGCAAAGAGATAGTCAGTTACCAGGGGAACGGAAACCGATTGTTGGTGTTCCGACCACGGTTGTAACCGCCATACTGTCGAAAGCCCTGATCATATCCACGCAGGAATCCCTGTCGGTACGCCTGCTGGTACTGGTAGCTCTTGCCGTAACGGCCGTAGCCGCCATTGTCGCCGTGTCCGTTCTTATAGAAATGCGACCTCTGCGGATTGTAGCTCTGACCCCGTTGCGCATCGCGCGAGCCCGTGTAGATGCCGTCCTGAATGCCTTGATTAACGGCTACCTGGCTAATATTGCCGTAGCCGGTATTGCCGCGATATCGCCAGTCATCGTCGTTCCGATTGCGGTTGCGACGCCGCCATTCGTCGTTACGCTGACGTTCTCGGTTACGCCGCATTTCGCGCTCCTGTTGGCGCCGATAATCTCGATCCCGTTGACCAGTAGCATTTGGCCACCACTGCGCCTGAACTGCTGAACTCGATACGAATCCGAGGCTAACTACAAAGAACAATGCGGCCAGAACTCTCCCCATCTTCTGACCGAAATAGTGTGCCTTCATTTGATAGAAACCTCCGCGGTTGCTTCGGCAATTGCCATGCCGATTGAGTGACGATAGTGTGGCTTCGAGTTTCACCCGATTTTTGTGTTGCACGATAACGTTCAGCACGATATCGGGTAAGGGGTGCAGGGGATTGACGATATCCGACGCGCCCCCAGTCTGGCGTCTATGAGTCTCGAGCCTGATGAGGTGGCGAGGCGCAAAAAACAATCAAAAAGCCCCCGGCGGATTAAACTCGCCGGAGGCTTGGTGAGAGCGGTAGGCCGCTACTTAGTAGCCCGAACCGCCGGAGTATCGCTGGGTGCGATTTTCGCGCGGCTTGGCCTCATTGACCTTAAGCGGGCGCCCGCCGAACTCGGTGCCGTTGAATTTCTCAACTGCCGCCGTGCCTTCTTCTTTGGTTTGCATTTCGACAAACCCGAAGCCGCGTGAGCGACCGGTTTCGCGATCTTCAATCAACGAGACGCTTTCGACAGTACCCGCTTCCGCGAACAGTGTTTTCAGATCGTCGCCCGTCGTTTCGAACGCGAGATTACCAACATATAGTTTCATAGACATTTTTTCTTTACCTTTTCCCATGTGGGACCAACAGAAGCTACTAAAGCTTCCCAATTTGCCAAGGTGTACACGAACCAGAAGAGAGAAGCCTTGGCTTTCTAACTGGGATGAGCTGTGGAATTCATGTTGAACTGGAAAAGTGACCAGAGGATCTGAGAGCAGAGTAAGCTCGAACTATGTTCGACTACGACCCTACGCTAATAACAGGTATATGTCAAAGTCAGGATATAGCTGCGAGCGCGGCATCTTGCGCTGGGATCGCGGGCATCGCCCAGGGAGCGCGGGCATCCTGGCCCGCATCCGGTGCAGTAGCCCGACCGTGAGGAAGGGCGTCAGGCTTTGTCAGTACCACCTGCGGTCGCGGGTGGGTTCTTCGGGGCAGTAGCCCAACGTTGCGGGAGGGCATCTAGTCAAAGCGCCAGGGCGCGCAATGCAATAGCCCGGGCCAGCGGCCCAGGAACGCGTCAGGTTGTTTGTTCCTAGCCGCAACGCGGCGAAATATTTCGCGCGCGCCATTGATCGCCTGGGACTCATTTCGCTCCTCCAGAGCTCTCCGTCATTTATCCTGGGGCGTTGCCCCAGGCTTTCCACTTCGCGCCTTCGGCGCTGTGGTTGGTCGCATCACCTCAGCCCTTCACAAACTTGAGCGCCACCCCATTCATGCAATAGCGCAGTCCCGTCGGCTTTGGTCCGTCGTCAAACAAATGTCCCAGGTGGCCGTCGCACTGGGCGCACAAGACTTCCGTCCGAGTCATGCCAAGGCTCTTATCGACTTCTTCGATCACGTTCTCTTTCTTGATCGGCGCCCAGAAACTCGGCCACCCCGTGCCCGAATCAAACTTCTGCTCCGAACTGAACAGCGGCAGCCCGCATCCGGCGCACTCGAAGGTGCCTTTGTCGTGGAGGTCGGTGTAAGGACTCGTGCCGGCATACTCAGTTCCCTTCTGCCGCAAAACGTTGTACTGCTCTGGCGTTAATTGGGCCTTCCACTCAGCATCTGTCTTGATCACTTTTTTGATTCCTTTTGCTTTTGATTTGGGTGATTGTGGGTTTGTCTCGCTAATGCTGGGAGCGCGGACGCCCCCGTTCGCATTGGTGCTGGGAACGCGGACGCCCTCGTCCGCATTGCTTCCCGACGTAGGGCGCGCCCAACTCGGCAGCCGCGTTAACAACGCTACCCCACCGACCGCAATCGAAGATGAAATAAAGAAGCGTCTGTTCATGCTAGTTAGCCTCACGATGATATCGGTCTTGCCTCATTCACCCAAGTTACGCAAGACACAAGTCGATCGGATTTTTGCCAACCCTCATGAGCGGACGAGAAGGCACGGTTCGCGGCGAGCGGGTAGTCGTAGAACTGCAAGTAGTGCTTTGCTATAACACGGGAACCCAATCGACAATTCGTTTCAACCTTGGTGCGAGCTCAGAAAGTGACCTTTTCGAGAAGGTTGATAAGATACGGCCCTTTCCTGGGCACGATGCTGACTTTCTTCGCGAACTTTTTGTGGGCATCAAAAAACGCCGAGAGGCTTTGGGTCTTAGGCGACCACCGAGTCTTCTTCTTTTTAGTCTTTTGTTTTTTATTCCAGTCCGCCTTACGCGCGGCGTCGATCTCCTGAATCGGGTAGGTCAGGTGAATCGTGAAATCGGCGTCACCGTTGGCATCTAATAGCATTTGCAAGGTCTCTCTTTCCGGGTTGCCATGCTCACCGTTACCCGAAAAAACATAGTGGTCAGCAGTCACGCGGCTGAGGAAGCTGGCCTCCATGTTGCGATCGCTTCCATGATGCGGCATTTTGAGAATCTCCACATGGATCTTGCCCCCTTTCTTAAGCACGCCGGCCAGTTCCAGACCCTCGAGTATTTTGTCGCCGCGCGCATCACCGGTAAGCAGCATTCGCTTCTTGCCCGCCTCGGCCAGTAACACGAGGCTGGAAAGATTTGGAACTGACGAGTCAGTAAACGAGGCCAGGGATGCCTCCCCTTCCTTTTCCTTCTTTGCTTTTAGAAACTTGTCATGAGCCTCTTGCAATTTCAGGAGTTCAGGCTTCATTGGACCCGCGACAGTCATCTTCAGTCCCTTGCCTAAATCGGTCGCCTTGGCCTTTCCCATGGTCATGATCAGATCGCCGCCGAACTGTGGATTAACGCGAAGCTTTAGTTTCCGAGCGTGATCCCGCAAACGAAATCCCTGATCGATGCTGGCTAATATGCGCGCCGCCGCGGGATCGAGGCCTTCCACATCAATTTCGCCGCCCACCGCGGCTGTGCCGAACGTCCTTTTCAGCGAAGCGGTCAGCTCTTGCGGATCGTTCCCGATAACGTCATCGAAGGTATTGTGCCAAACGCTGCTAATCTTCAATGGAAGAGGCTTTTTCGCGTCAAAAGCGTCAACCATCTCTCCAGTCAACTCCAGAATGCCTTTCATATGATCATCATCTACATGGCTGACCATCAACAGGTCGACCGGGAGCGAAGCGGCGGCGGCGAGGCCCCGCGCTTTTCGAATTTCGTCCAGCCGCGGCTTGAGATGTGGTTTGTAAACCTGCGCCGGTCCACCATCAATTAGTATCAGACCGGGTTTATTCTTCGAACCGTAGTGAATAAGAAGGCAGTCGCCTTTGCGGGCACGGCGAACATCCATACTAAAGATCATTTTCCTCTCCTCAGATTTCTTGAAACGCGCGCAGCACGTCCAACATTCCGTGGCCCTGGAAGCTGCGTTCGCGTCCCAGATCGGTCGCACTGTGACACAGGATTTGTTTAATGCGCCGCGGCTCACCGATGAGTTCCGTATAACGCGCCATCAGCATGGCGGCGGCCCCGCTCACGTGCGGCGCCGACATGCTCGTCCCGTCGAGCTCTCCCCATCCATTCTCTGGGAGCGTCGACTTTACCCGCTCTCCTGGCGCCACCAGGTCCGGTTTCATGCGTCCGTCTCCGGTTGGGCCGCGACTTGAGAAAAAACTGACCCCATAGGTATGCGGCCGGTACCGATGAGTTGCTCCCACAGTAATGACACCATCAGCATTGCCCGGATCAGTGACACTAAAGGCGGTGTAGCCCTCGTACGATCCGTCCTTCGTTTCAAATCTCTGATAGCCAAGATTTCCCGCGGCGGCCACCACGACTACGCCGCCTTCAACCAAGCGCTCACATTCGTTACAGATGGGTGTGCGGCCGCAGGCATAGTTCCGCACGTCATGTGGAATTGAAAGACTGAGATTGGCGCCGTGAATGCTGGTATGGGTATGACGATCGTTCAGATAACGAATGTATTGCAGGGCCGCAATGATGGCGAACTCAGTGTCCTGGAGAGTCCTGGCCAGCACGCGCAAATCGTAAAATTTGATATCCGGACACATTCCATCTGCCCAGTCACCCCCGGCTTCGGCCTCCTGACTTTTTTTCTTAGCTGACGCCTTCTGTATTGGCCTGCTGGCGCCCAGAATTCCAGCCACATGCGTTCCGTGCGCGCTGGGCGGCGGCGTGCGCGGATCGATTTCGATGAATTTCTCCACCAATTCCCAGTGCATCGGTCGGTCGTTGTCGGCATCCTCTGCCAATTCCTTAAGGATTCCGGTCGCCTCCTTGGCCGATAACTTCTTTTTCGGAACCCTCAGCAATTCGCGCAGCCGGTCCTTGAATTGATCGTTGTCCGTGTCCAGGTTATCGAGGCTGACGATGTTCCGAATATTACTGAAGTCAAAGGCTTTGATAATGCGGCTGTTGCCGTCCTCGTCATTAAAAGCTCTATGGTTTCCATCGATACCGGAATCCAAAATGGCCCAGTTGATGTCGTCGCATTTCACTCTGAAGAGGGTTCGGGCGGCATCACCCTTGACGGCCGGTACCGATTTATCGAGGGCCGGCATAGCTCTACGATTAAGCGAGATTTGAAAAATTTGCGCCGTGGTTCCCGGACTTTTGGCTCTTACGCGCGACGCTGATCCATGCAAGGCAAGATCTTTCTGTATCTGACCGAATAGGTCGCGAAGCATACTCACAACCTCATTGGGATCCTCCAGGCTGTCGAGGGCTTCGCCAATACTCTGCGGAGGCTTTTTCGTCCCGGCCCACAGAATGATGCCCGCCAGCGAGGCAAACCGATCAAGGGTTTTGAAATCGGCGAAAGCCGCGGACTTCTCGGCTTTTGCATCTTCGCTATCAGCCTGAGCCCATTCCATCACGGTTTTGATGCGACTGTTCAGCGCCACTCTTGTTTTGTACTTCGATATTTCCTGCGCGATCTTTCGCTCATGCCACCAAAGAGACATCGGCACGATCACGCGCAGGACCTCATAGATAAAGAGCCGAGCAGCAACCAGTCCCTGGAGATAGGCAACCTGAGCCGCCTGATTACTGGTGCGCGGTAAGTCGAGTTCACGAATTCTATCGGCGATTAGTTTCGCGACCGGGCCCGCAGCTTGGTCGCGGGAAGGAGTAACCAACAGGTCTACCGGTTCCGCGGGTTTCACCGCGAAAGAAATCCAAACATCCCCAAGAACGGGCGAATCCTGCAATTGCCGGCGATCATTCGAGGGACCCAGAAGAAGAAGTTCTACAAGTGCTCGGGATTCAACACTCATGATTTACACCTCGCGAAAGGAGTAAGATTGTTTTTCAATTATTTGAGGTTCAACGACACCCACCTTATGGTTTGGTGGCGCGCGAGGCCAAGACCATATCTTTCTACCGTGGCTGGATTCTCAGATCAACCCATGATCTCTTTGTGTGTGGGCTGCATTGTGCGAGTGTGCTTTGGGCAGAGGCTCGTGAGAAATTCAGCCGCCTAACGAATCGGCGACGCCACGATATTCTCCCACGATCTGAAAAGTCAATAGCTAAGTGGAGGCGGAATATCATTACCCGCAGCCCGACCATCCGGGAGGGCTCATCGTGTGCGCGGGACATTGCAATCGGCTAAAATGCATCTTCGCCTCCAACCATGGCAACTGAGAACGACAAATGAAAGCGCTCATCTTCTCACTTTTATTGCTACCGGCAATCATGGTGGCCCAAACGCCAGAGCTGAATATCAAGCTTCAGCACAATTCCCAACGTGAATATCTTCGCCGGGCACAGATTCTGGATCTCGCCGCGAAGTACGATCTGAAGAAGTACACAATCACCCGCAACATCGTCATCGACGAAACGGCCATCAACCATTCATACCCGGTGCTGACGATGAATCTTCGCTTTTACGATAACGATGATCGGACACTCTCGATTTACGTGCATGAACAGGCTCACTGGGTTTTGGGAGAGCGGCATCGAGGCAAGATGCGCGAGATGCTCTCGGAGCTAAAGCAGATGTATCCGAACCTGAGGATCGAGCCTCCGCATGGCGATGGCAAAGAAGGCAGCTCCTATATGCACCTGGCGGTTATCATGCTCGAATGGCAAGCGCTCGAAGACCTAATCGGCGCCCGCCGCGCGCGCGATGTTTTGAAATTCAAGCGCGAGCAAAACTACAAGGCTCTGTTTACGACGGTGTTGGACAATCGCGAACAGATGGAGAAGTTTCTGAAAGCCTACGACGTGAAATGGTGAGCGGTTTGAGGCGCGCGTTGTTAGGTTTGCCATGCGAGGCAGTAGGGCGACCGTGAGACAGGGCGTTCTTCACGCCGAAGGCGTGAGATAGCTTAGCCCGGCGTAACACGCCGGGTACAATCTGCCCCCAAACCATCCTCACCCTGAAAGGGTGAAATAGGAGGACGAACCTCATTGCCCCAGTCTCTCGCAAAGATTTGGACTCACCTAATTTTCTCGACTAAAGATCGCTACCCGTTCTTATTCGAACCAAACCTTAGGAAGGATATGCACGCTTACCTTGCCTCGGTCCTCAAAGCCAACACCTGCCCAACTCTTATAGTCGGCGGTGTTTCGGATCACATCCACGCACTCTTTGTCCTATCCAAGAATCACTCAATCGCCGATATTGTCTATGAGGTGAAACGCAGCTCCTCGAAATGGGCAAAGACACAAGGACCGGCTTTGAAGAAGTTTCACTGGCAAAGTGGTTATGGCGCTTTCTCCGTCAGCGAGTCACACGTTGACGTGGTCAAGAGGTACATCCAGAAGCAGGAACAGCATCATCGACGCCGAACATTCGAGGAAGAGTTTAGAGAGTTTTTGAAGAGGTACAAGATTGATTACGACGAGCGATATGTTTGGGATTGATCTATTCAACCCTTTCAGAGTTGACGAAGACCTTTACTGATCGTTACCCGGCGTGTTACGCCGGGCTAAATTATCAAACGCCTTCGGCGTGCAACGCTTCGCGCGCGCAGCGAAAGGCTTCGTTTGAATCGATTCCTTGAACTTTCCCGCTGCGAAGTTCTTCAAGCCGTTGCTCAGCTTCAGCAAACCACAATTCTTCTGTGCCTGTTTTTGCCTCGTCATCAAGCGTAGAGACGATTCGCTGGGCGAGTTGCACACGATCTCTCAACGGCAATTTCATCGCATCAGCCGTGAGTTGATCCAGATTAGAACTCATGCCGACAGCATAGAATGTTCGTCTTGACGAACTGGAGGAAACGGATGACTAATAGCAGCGCGCAAACTGCTGATTACCGGATTAGCGCGATTAAGAGACCTGTTGCGTAGGGGTCGATATTCTCCATGGAAACCCCTTCCCCATTTTGATTAAGGATCCTGAATGTATTCGAGGCTACCTGGAACTGGAGCATATTCCGTATGACCGGCTACAGTGCGCGCTGTGAAACGGCGGCTCCGGTAAAACTTAACTGAGCGTGACTTGGGTGGCGCGTCAGTATAGAAGCACAAAAACTGATAGTTGATGCTGTCGCTCGTCAAACCTTCGCCGCGATTCCTCGCGACGGCCAAGTTGGTTTTGAAGGCTTGGGCTGCTTGTGAGCGGAAGTCTGGAAAACTAGCTGGTCAATGATTCGCGAGGTGAGTTCTCGCCTAGTTCGAAAACTATTGAACGACGGTGAACTAAACTACCTTTGCTCGCTTGTTAAAATCTCTTCTTTAATCCTCTCCTAATAATCAACTAAATCTGAGCCCTCCCTGACGGTTAGGCTACTGCCCCGCTTGATCGCTCGCCCGCTACCGCAGGCGGTTCTGACATGCGGGCAAGATGCCCGTGCTCCAATTACTTACATTTGCTATAACCACAATCCCTACAGAAATCGCAGCCGCTAGCGTGCTCTAGTTGGCCGTGGCATTCGGGGCAGGTTCCTATCATTGAAGACATCGTCGTCGAGGACTGAGTACTGAGGACTGAGGACTGAGAAGCCGAGGACTGAGGACTCAGTACTGAGGACTGAGATTTAAGAGCCCTTGCTGAATCCGGGTGCCCCTTCAAGCGACGGTTGGTGATCATCAAGCATTCGGCGACGGCTTGTTCGGGTGAAGTCAGCAGGCGCTCGTTGAACCAGACGGCGTGCGTGCCGGTCACCTTGTTCAAGCTGTAAGACACCTCGGCCGCGTCGAATCCGCCCCGCAGCATCTTGGAAGCCAGCATGCCGACACCCCCGCTGATCGGGCCGGTGGCAAAGACTTCCTGAATCATCTCATCGTCGTGATTGACGGTGACGTAGAGGTTCTGGCCGTCGAAAGGAATGCGCCAGGTCGCGCCGCGAAGTTCACGCGGCCGCTCGAGCCGAACCGCACCGTGACGACGAGCGTCAGCTTCCGCTTCGGCTAATCTTCTCGCAGCCGCCTCATTCTCTGATTCCGTTCTGCCTTCTTGCACCCTCCCTGACGGTCGGGTTTCTGCCTCAGTCGTCGCATCAGCGGACTCCAGACTCCGCACTCCAGACTCCAGACTCTCCGGATCGATAATCGTCGTAGTGGTAACAATCGTTGGCGTCTCAGTCTTCGTCTCTGTCTTCATCGAAGTCAGCACCTGATTTTCGCGCGAGCCGTCGCGGTAATAACTCACAGCTTTGCAGCCAAGTTGTCGCGCCAAACGATAAAGATGATCGACTGACTCGATGGTGTCGTTCACTGCGCCGTTGCAGGTCTTCGATACGCTGTTATCGACATTCCGCTGCGCGGCGGCGAGCACGTGGACGTGCTGCTCTGCGCTGATCGACATCGCGGAAATGAAATAGCCGGGCAGCTCGTGCTCATGCTCAACCACATGCGCCGCGGCGGCATCGATTGAAGTCTGATCGGTTTGATCTACATCGATTCCAAGCGCTTGCGCGGCCAGGGTATGAACGTACGTGCGCGTGCCGAGAGTGTCCTTTCGCACGTACGCCCAGGAGAAGTTAGGTTCAACACCCGACGACGTCTCTGCGACCAGGGAAATCGTGCCGGTAGGAGCAATCGTCGTAACTTCATAGTTGCGCGGGGTGAGCGGAACTTCGCGTGAGATGCCGATTTCGTTGTAGAGAAAGTCGGCGTAGGATTCGCGGTTCGCTTCGAGTTCAGGGAAGACGCCCCGTTCCGCGCCCAGACGCATCGATTCATTCCAGGCTTCTTTTCTAATAAATCCCATTACCTCATCCATTAGATCGATTGAGGCGGGTGAGCCGTAAGTGATCTTCAGATTTAGACAGAGGTCGGCAAAGCCCATGATGCCGAGGCCTACCGGGCGCGTGCGCTTCACGACGTCGTTGATTTCCGCCAAAGGCCAGGCGCACGTGTCGATCACGTTGTCGAGGAAACGCGTCGTCCAGTGCGTGACTTCGGCGAGCCGGTCCCAATCGACGCGGTTTTCGCGATGGTAGAACTTGTTCACGTCGATCGAACCGAGGTTGCACGAGTTCGCAAAGTGCAGGAACTGCTCGCCGCAGGGATTGCTCGCCATGATCGGTCCCATCGAATTCATCATGTGATTGTGGCGATTGACTTCGTCGATGAAGGCGATGCCCGGCTCGGCGTACTTGTGGGCGCTGGAAATGATTCGATTCCAGATGTCTGGTGCATAAACGAATCCCGGCGCCGGCGGCTCTTCAATCAAAGCGTCGGAAAGATCGGCCGTCTCAAATGATTCTTTGTCGCGGAACGTGACGGTCGAGCCATCGGGCCGGCGATAGACAACGTAGTTGCGGCCCGTGACGGGATCGAATACCGGATCGTTCCATGTCTCGCCGCCGAACTCGAGCTGATACCACTCGCTCTTATCAACCGCCTCAAGAAACCTGTCGGTAACGTTGACCGAGATATTGAAGTTCGTCAGCGAGTGCTGATCGTTCTTCGCGTGAATGAAGCGCAGGACGTCCGGATGTGTGACGCGCATCATGCCCATGTTCGCGCCGCGGCGCACGCCACCCTGCTTCACCGTGTCAGTCGTCGTATTGAAGATGTTCATGAACGACACGGGACCGCTGGCGACGCCGTGCGTGGTGCTGACCATCGAACCGCTCGGGCGGAGCTTTTCGAAAGTGAAACCGGTGCCGCCACCGGTCTGATGAATGATCGCGGCGTCAGTCGCCGTTTTCATGATGCCGGCGATCGAATCGGGGACGTCGAGCACAAAGCACGCAGCTAGCTGGCCGTTTGGCTTACCGGCGTTGACCAGGCATGGCGTGTTCGGCACAAACTCGCGCGCCATCATGATGTCCGACATCGTGCTGTAGAAGAGATCACGCTCGGCGGGATCGGTTTCGGCGACAGAAACGTGCGCGACGACGCGAGCCACGATGTCGCTCCATTCTTCTATTGAGTTTCCTTTGGCGTCTTTCAGCGAGTAACGCTTGGAGACCACTTTCCGCGCATTCAAACCCAACGGCTGAATCGCACGGCGAAGTGAGACTGATGGTTGGAGGATTTCGTTTTCCGACACTTTTGTCATCTTCGCGCCACTCGCTGATTTCATTTCTATTTTACCTTTCTCGCGCGGGGAACCGCACGCGAGCCCGAGTTCGAGGAAATAAAAAGCCACCGACGATCCGGATCGCCGTCCAATAAAGATTCGATTTTTTGCAGGTACTACGGTCGGTTTGCGAAGTCACCGATACTTGCGGAGTTGGGTTCGGGACCCTTTCCGCCGCCGCCGCCAGCCGTCACAACCGAAGCAGAACGGACTATACTCCTGAGTGTTGAGGATGTCAATATGTTGTGGTGACTTTTTTTTTCAACACGATAGAGTGGGTTTTCTGAGGAAATACTTGAGGGTTAAGTAGCGGCAAATCAGAGCCTTAGGACGCCCCGTTTACCACTAAGTCATCACAAGGACACTAAGGAGAAACCGAGGGCGAATTTTCCCTTTGGCAATTCCCTTCGTGTCTTCGTGTCTTTGTGGTTAATTCACTTCGCGGATGAGCCGCCCGAGAGGAGCAGATCCAGTTCGCGGTTTTGATTGTCGAGCATGCCGAAGGTGTCCGCGGTTTCTTCCAGCATCTGACGGGTCATCGCGATTGAATCGCTGAGCTGTTCGAAGTGTAAGGAAGAGACCCGTTCCGGCGTCGGCAGTGTCACCACTTGATCGTTGACCAATCCGAAGAAGTTTTCGATGGATTGCAGTTGCCCTTCAACCAGGCGAACTGAACGTTCGAGGTCGTTAAAGGCAGCAACCCGCCGCCTGAGAATCTCCGCGTTGGCTTGCTGGATGCGTTTCTGCCGATCGTCAGTCGCGGTTTGGATTGCGTGCTCAGCTTGCTTCAGTTGGTTCTGCACGGCCTTACGATTGATTGAGCGAAGGTGGTGCTTCCGGCGGCGATAGACGTCGAGCAAGTCGACGAAATCTTCCCAGCGTTGATCGAGCGTTTCCAGATTTGAAGGAATCGCTTTACTGTTGGTGAACTTGCGGTAGTTCGAATAGATCTGGTTTTTCATCCACCGCAGGTACTCGACGGCCTCGCGTTCTCGTGGGTCGAGGGCCTTGATGAGCTGTTCCCGCTGGGCTTCGCGCAGCTTGTGCTGTCGCTGCTTCTCGCGGCGCTCAATATAACGGCGGTAGAAAGGACTGGCCGGCACTACCGTCAAATAAACCGCTTCGCCGCCCAGACCCATCAACAAAGGCGTGACATCCCAAAAAAAGGCGGCCGCGACGGCGAACCCTGCCATGCCCCAGAAATTTAGGGGCTCCTTGAACGCCTCTTTCACGTAGCGGAAATCGATCTTCGACAAGTCCATCTATCGTACGAGATTCGGTTGGCACTAGTTCTGAAACTTGCGCCCTCCCTCACGGTCGGGCTTCTGCCAGTCACGTTGGATGCTCGGAAACGGTTTACGGCTGACGGCTGGTTTCGCCATGGGCGGGCAAAGCCTGGGGCGAGCCGGCCTCAGTTCCTGCGGGCAGCAAACCCATCTCCTTCTTGTACGAGAGCAGCTTGTCCTGCAACTGCATATCCATAGCTTCGCGCTCGATCTCCTGCATTTGAGTATCGACAGAGGATGTGCCCAACTGCATCTTGGCTTCGGCCGCGGCCGCACGCCGATCAATCTTGTCCCGCATCTCGTCGAATGTCCCGGCATCGTCCCCCAGTTGGAAAGACGCCATCGTCTGCGCCAATTGCTCCTGCAACTTTGCCTGCTTAGATTGATTGATTAGCTGCATCGCTTCGGCAGTGCGCCGTTGCATCTGCAGCATGTAATTGTCGCGGGCTTTCAGCGCCTGCTTCGAAGCGAGCTGCGCGTGTTCATGCTGATGGACGGTCTTCTGCAAATCGATCTGCGCCTGCGAAAGCTGTCCGATGTAGGCGGTGGCGATGTCATCGCGGTTCATCTTGATTGATGCCTTGATTTTCGAATCAAGATCGACCACCTGCGCTTCGAGCCGCTCCTTGTTCTTTGCGAGCAGCTTTTCGGTCGCCATGACCTGGGCAACGGAATTATTCAGATCGGGAATGCGATCCCGCATGTCGCGGATTGTCTGCTGGAGAATGAGTTCCGGATCCTCAGTCCTCTCGATCGCGCCGCCAAACAGCGCGCGCATTGAACGTTTTAGTCTCGTCCACAGTCCCATGTTTTCATCCTCCAGAGGTTCAGATTTGCCGGTTTGACCACAAGTCACGCAAGAGCGCCTTGGGTTGTACGTTCTGGGCGTGCAAACGGTTGCAGTCCGGCGAATTTTCGCGGTGAGTATAACAGACAGTGAGCAGAGGGCAGTAAGCGGTGAGTAGTTAACCACCAGTTGCCGCGTTGGGTTTGGCCGTCCGCCCGATGTCCCGGCGATAGTGCATCCCGTCCCAATGAATATCGTCCACGGCGGCGTAGCAGCGGGACAAGGCCGCGTCGAGCGTTTCGCCGGTCGCCGTCAGACCAAGAACGCGACCACCCGCCGTCAGCCATTCGGCTTTTGATCCGCGGGACGTGGCGCCATGAAAGACTCCCACGTTCTCGTGTTGCGCAGCGCGGTCGAGACCTTCAATCACTGTCCCTGTTTCCGGTTTGCCGGGATACCCCCGCGCCGCCAAAACGACGCAGACGGCCGAATCATTCGACCATTGCACTTGGAGTTCCCCGAGACGCTGATCGACAATCGCCTCAAAAATGGCCGAGAGATCAGTGTGAAGCCTTATTAGAATCGCTTGCGCCTCAGGATCGCCGAAGCGCACGTTGTACTCCAGAACGCGCGGGCCGGCACTCGTTAGCATCAGGCCGATGAAAAGAATTCCGCGGAAAGAAAAACCCTCGGCAAGCGCGCCGCGCAGCGTTGGGTCGACTATTTCGCGGACGACTTTTTTCAAAGTACCGTAATCGATAACGCTTGCGTCGGTGATCGATCCCATGCCGCCGGTATTTGGTCCGGTGTCGCCTTCACCGACGCGCTTGTGATCGCGCGCGGCCGGCATCAAGCGAAAATCCTTGCCGTCGGAAAACAGTAGGACTGACGCTTCTGGACCGGTCAGGGCTTCTTCAATGATGACGCGCTCGGCCGCCGAACCCAGCGCGACAAGATCAGCCAGCGCCTTTTCCGCTTCGTCGCGAGAGTGGGCGACAACGACCCCTTTTCCTGCAGCCAATCCGTCGGCTTTGACGACGACTGGTGATACTTCATTACCTAGCTCGCCGCTTCTCAGAATATTGATCGCTTCGTCTGCAGAAGCCGCAACGCGGTAGCGCGCAGTTGGAATTCCATGGCGCTGCATGAAGTCCTTGGCAAACACCTTGCTGGTTTCCAGTCGCGCCGCTTCCCTGCTGGGGCCGACGATCCGAAGCCCGCGCCGCTCGAATTCATCCACTACGCCTTCGGCGAGAGACGCTTCCGGCCCGATCATGGTTAAGTCGATCTGCTCGCGCTGCGCAAAATCAGCGAGCGCGCCAACGTCCGTCGCACCAATGGGAATGCATTGAGCAATTTCGGCGATCCCTGCATTGCCGGGCGCACAAAAGATTTCCGTCGGACGGCGGCTCGTCTTTTTGAGAGCCCAAACCAGCGCGTGCTCGCGCCCGCCTGAGCCGACAACCAAAATCCTCATTCTTCTCTTCTCACTGAACGAATTTAGCCGATGATTTTCGCTGCAAAAACGCTTGACAGCACTGCGCCTTAGTTATAAGTTGCACGCGCTGTGGCCGTCGCTTTTTGAGTGCTTGCCCCGTTATTCAAACCTGACAGCATTCAATCTAGTCTTCCTCGGCCTCCTCGTCAGTTCGGAAGCCGTTCGTGCGAATCCGCTCCTGCCGGTCGCCGCGTGCATCAAGGTGCGGAGGAGACAGTATGTCAGACAGCGAAGTCCTCGCAACCAGCCAAGTCCAGTCGTCTGAATTTCACGACGAGAACCTCAAGTGTGTCGACTGTGGTGAGAGCTTTCTGTGGACGGCCGGCGAACAAATATTTTTCCACGATAAGGGACTGAAGAACCCGCCAAAGCGTTGCAAGGTTTGCAAACAGGCAAAGAACGATCGACTCGCGGCCGTCTCTGCCTCACACACCTCCGGTGTGCGCCAGCGCATCGAAGTCACCGTCGTCTGCGCACAGTGCGGCCAGCAAACCACCGTCCCCTTCTATCCTTCACAAGGACGTCCAGTTTATTGCCGCGCATGTTTCCTGGCAGGTAAGGCCTTCAGCGCCAACGCTTAGCACACGAATTTAGTGTTCGAGGTGATAGGGCACGTTCGTCACCACAATTCCCTTCTTAAAAAGCAGAGCGCCTTTCAAGAACAGAGTGTTCTGATTGTGCAGCAGGTTCTGCCACCACTTGGCGGGAACAAATTCCGGAAGCACGATGGTGACCACGCCTTTCTTGGTGCGCTTGACGCGATCGACGTAATTCAAAAGAGGTCTGGCAAGCGAGCGGTACGGCGAAGCTACGACCACCAGGTTTACGCCTGAGCCCCACTGCGCCCACTTTTCGCGCAGCTTCCGCGCGGCCTCGTCATCCAGGTTCACGTAAACAGCCGTGACGTGATGCGGCGCGATCGACTTTGCGTACTCAAGCGCTTCGATCACACCGCGATGAATTCCCGAGATGGGCACGATTACTTCGTGGTGTATCGGACGAAGCTGGCTGAGACCTTCGGTTGAAAGTTGCTCTGCGACTTCAATGTAGTGACGATGAATTCGCTTGAACATGAAAACCAGCAACGGAATCACCAAAACTACCAGCCAGGCTCCGTGGGTAAACTTCGTGATGATAAACACCATCAGCACCGTGAATGTCGCAACGGCGCCAATCGCGCTGACGATCATCGATTTTTTCCAATGAGACTGTTTGTGTAACTTTTCGACTTCCGCGGTTGTCAGCGCAGTGGCGGTTAACGAACGCAAATGCTTTGGATCAAGCTTGCCGGTGGTGGTCACACGCGCACTGTCCTTCTTTGCTTTCTCTGCCGCTACGGCCGGTTCAGTCACAGGCTGTGCGCGTAACGCTTCGAGTGCTTTCCCCTCGCGCCAAAAGTGAACAACCATGCCGGTTTGCGACAGGGTGAACGAAAGGAACACTCCGACGGCGTAAAGCGGAATCAGCCGGCTGGTGTCCCCCCGAAACGCCCAGATGAGCAGACCCGAGAACACGGCGAGCAGGATGATGCCGTTTGAAAACACCAGTCGATCACCGAGGTTGGCGAGTTGCCGCGGTAAAAACCGATCGCGCGCGAGCAGAGACGCGAGGCGCGGGAAGCCGGCGAATGCCGTGTTGGCCGCCAGAATTAAGATCGCCGCCGTCGTCGCCTGGACGATGTAATAGAACCAACCGAGATAGCCGGTGAAAACCGCGCGGCCAATTTGAGATACGACTGTCTCGCGAGCCCGCGGCTGGATGTGGAACAAGTCGGCCAAAATACTCGCGCCGACGAACATCACAATCAACAGGACGGCCATCCAACCGAGCGTCCTCGCGGCATTTTTCGACTCCGGCTGCTTGAATGCCTGAACGCCATTGGAAATAGCTTCGATACCTGTCAGGGCTGCACAACCATTTGCGAAAGCGCCCAGCAAAAGAAACCAATTCAATAAGTGTGGTTCGTAGCCTTCGGCGATTTTCAGATCCGTGTCATCAGGAACGGGAGCGATGCTGGGGTTGATGAAATAACGGACCAGGCCGTAGCCAATCAGAAAAAGGAAGCTGAAAATAAACGCGTAGCTCGGCGCCGCGAACAGCGCGCCTGCTTCCCGCACGCCACGCAAGTTCGCGAGGGTAACAAAAATAATAAAGAACAAACAGATGGCGACTCGGTGATCGTGAAGTTCAGCGAAGCGAGTTCCAACCATCGCCGACGTAATCGCTTCGACTCCGGCTGCAACCGAAACTGAGACGGTGAGAATGTAATCAACCAGCAAAGACGCGCCGGCGATTAGCCCGGGAATCGTTCCCAGGTTGTCTTTCGCAACGATGAATGCGCCACCGCCGGAAGGATAAGCGTGAATAGTTTGGCGATAACTCAGGGTGACGATTATCAGCAGCAAACTGATCGCTATCGAGATGGGAACAACTGTGCCAAAAGCGCCGCGTTGTCCGGCCAAATAGGCAGCGGCCAACACGAGTAAGATTTGTTCAGTCGCGTAAGCTGTGGAAGAGAGCGCGTCCGACGCGAAAATCGCCAGCGCGGTTTTCTTGGTAAGTCTCTCGTGTGCTAAGCGCGCTGTTTTGATCGGGCTCCCGACCAACCAACGCTTAAATGAGGCCATTCGTCTCTAACCGTAGCTAACCGGCAACCGACTGAAGAGCGCAAAAATGCCACAGCGTGCAACTTCAAAAAGCGCCGACTGTGGCGATGCTCACCTGCTGGTGGCCCGATGCTCCATTGTCCTTAGATAAAGCGCCCGGCTGATTATCCGTGCGGTATGTTATGCCCTTTAAATTGAAAGTCAACCGCTGAAATGATTTATTGGATTGAAGTGATTGGTCGCGCGAGATTTAAGAGGCCCCTGGAAATAAAAGCGGGCGGGGCCCTCCCACAAGCCCCACCCTAAGGCCACGTGTCCTCACCCCACGCGACCACTTCGTCCACCGGGGAGGCGGACGCGCGATGATTATGCACAAGTCACTCTTTCGATGCAACCCAAAGATTAGCTTTTTTCAAAACTTTTTTCTTCACGAAAAATGAGCTTATCGTACCAGGCACGAGTGTCTCAAAATCACATCGTGCCGCGCGGCAAAATGGATTCAATGCTGTGCAAAAGTACGATGACATTATCGGTTTCGCCATCCTGTCCATGCACATTCAGGGCAACATAATCATTCGTGATATCTGCAATAATTCCTTCGTAGACTCCGCCGGAAATTGTCTTGATGTCCACGGACTGACCACGGAATCTGATCAGAAGATTTTCAACGTGCTGATAGCCCATCTCCTCACCTCACTTCGGTTGATTCGCATTCCATTCAACAAACACCAGTCGATAATTGTCGGGATCCAGCACGCTTATAAACCGGCCACCCCAGCCTTCATCGCGCGGTGACGGAACACGATTATCGACGGCAGAGATCTTTGCGAAGAGCGCATCAACGTCCTCCACACCCAACACAAAGTGCACGCCGCGTCCGCGTTTTAACATCGTCTCGAGTTGCTGGACTAAGTTGATTTTCAACGAGCCCGCGCGCACTGTGGCCATGGGCGGCTCAGCGTCAGAATTGTGCGACTCCAAGACGAATCCAAGTTGGTCTCGATAAAAAGACAGCGACTCTGCGAGGTGATTTACTTCCAGGAACAGCGCATTAAGACCTGTCACCATTGTTGCGGAGTGTCCGTCACACGGCAGTGAGAATCAAGTAAAGACCATATACTGCGCCCACCACGATCGTCCAGAACGCGAGTTCCTGTACCGCGCGAAGACGGCGGACGGGATGCGACGCGCGCAGCGATTCGCGCGCGTTCCTCACAGCTGAGTGCGCGAAAAGCACGCCGAACAACATAACGCCCAGCGCGAGGATTCCCAGCGGCCAAAGAAACCAAAGTCCATTGAATCGAACCAGCAGCAATAACATCGAGCCCGCCGCCAAACACACCAACGCATTCAACGCCTGGCCATATATGCCGACGTCCTGGGCGGCCGGCGCCGTGTTGATGTAAGGCGCTGTCGCGACCGGTCGCATTCTACGTTCGTCATAATCCTTTCGCGTGGCGACATCGTGCAGCACAGCGTAGGCTTCGTTCAGCGCTTTCATTTCGTCTTCTGAGCCTCCGCGATCCGGATGTCGTCTGTGCGCCAGACGCCGATACAACACTTCGATGTCCCGACGCGAAGCCCCAACTTCAGCGCCCAACACTTCGTAATAATTCTTCTTCGGATCGAATTGGCTCAAGGGCTGGATTGTAGTTTCGCATTTCCACGTTGGCAACGAATTCACTTACGGCTGACAGTTCTCTCTGTTAATCTGAGCAACAGGAGACTTAAATGGACGCACCGTTTGCGCCTGGTGATGATTTGATCTTTCAGCTTGAGAGCGGCTTCGGATTGCTGCGTGTCATTGCTATTGAAAAGCACTCGACCGGCAGCGTGTGGCACTTGATGGCCTATGAAGAATTCTTCGCCGATCCGGAAAGCGCGGAAGCCGCTTTGCTGAGCCCGGCATCGCTTCACGTGCGCGCGGCGCATATGGCGTTGACTGATCGCGCATTCGAGCGGACGCCGGCGGCAAAGCTCGGCAATCGGCCGGTGACGGAGAGTGAGCAAGCCGCTTACCAAAGCTGGCGCGACAGCGACGGACACGTCTCTGATCGTTCGGCGCTCTTAATGCTGGGAATACGATGAGAAACAGAATGGCAATCATGCGAGGAGTCTTGCGATCACAGCGCGCAACGCGCATCTTCTTTGCCGCGCTGGTTCTGGCTTGTTGCGCCAACCTTGTTCCGGCTCAGCGCCGCGAACGCGTCGTCAGCAACTGGCGTCCGCTTCATTACGACGTCTCGCTGTCTTTCAACGACGCAATGACCCAGATCGCGTCAGCCAGGACAGAAGTCACGCTACGGGTGATGAAGCCGAACGTCACGAAAATAGATCTTGATTTCGGCGACATGCCGATCACTTCCGTCACGGTTGCCGGCAAGCCAGCGCGTTACCAAAGGACGTCAAACACGCTGGACGTTACGCTGCCTGCGGCCGCGCGGAGCGGCGCTGAATTGAAAATTGCGATTAGCTATCACGGTCGGCCGAAAGACGGGCTGATTTTAGCGAATGATGGCGACGGCAAGCCTTCCGCTACCGGAGACAACTGGCCCAACCGTGTCCATCATTGGATACCTTCGTTCGATCATCCTTCGGCGAAGGCAGCCGTCTCGTTTAACGTGTCGGCGCCCACACATTACCAGGTAATCGCAAATGGAAAGCTCATTACGTTGACGAGAAGCGGCACAATTTCGTCTTGGAGGTTTGAAGAGCGCAAAGCGATTCCGCCCTACTGCATGATCGTGGCGGTGAACCAGGGCGCGTTCATCGATTCGCCGGACAAGAGCGTCACGAACCTCTTCTACAACGTGCCGCATCGCGACGCGGAATACGCGGTGAAGGGATTCTCGACCGCGGCGCCGTCGCTCGCATACTTCAGTCAAACCATCGCGCCCTATCCGTACGAGAAGCTGGCGCTGATTATCGGCGCGACTCAGTTTGGCGGCATGGAGAACTCGAGCGCGATCGTCTTCGCCAGCACGATTTTCAATCTGCGACCAAACGAAAAGATGAGCGCCCGTTTTGGCATTCCGCGGCGCATCGAGAGTCTGGTCGCCCACGAAATCGCGCACCAGTGGTTCGGAGATTCGGTGACGCAATCAACCTGGGCTGATCTTTGGTTGAGTGAAGGCTTCGCCACGTACTTTGCCGCGCTGTTCATCGAGAAGCATGACGGCGCGGAAGCTTTTCGCGAATACATGCGAAATGAAGCCGCAAATTATTTTGCTTACCAGAAACAGCGTAACGCGCCCCTTCATGACACTGAAACGCAAGATTTAATGAAACTGCTCAACCCTAATAACTACGAGAAGGGCGCCTGGGTCTTGCACATGTTGCGAAAGCGAGTGGGCGACGAGGCTTTCTTCCGCGGGATGCGCAACTTCTACAACGCGCACCGTGAAGGCAACGCGACGAGTGAAGATTTGAGAGCAGCGCTGGAAAAGAGTTCCGGCAAGAGCCTGCGCCAGTTCTTCGCGCAGTGGGTGTACGGTGCTGGCCATCCAGTTTATGAGTGGTCGTCGCAAGCTACGGAAATGCACAATAGCGGTAATTCAGTCACGATCGTTTTGAAGCAAGTACAAGCCGGCGCGCCATTCCTGGATCCAGTTCCCGTCACCGTGACCAGCGAAGGCAAGACAATTTCTCTCACCCTCTCTCCGAGAGGCAAAGTAGCAACCGCGACAGTTCGCACGGGCAAAGTTCCACTCTCAATTCAGATTGATCCTGAAGACACGCTGCTCAAGGAACTCGTCAGCGGTCAGATGGAAAAGTGAGACCGGCCGCCGGCATCCATTCAGACGTTTAGTTCAAAAGAAAACAGGCGCCGCCAATAAGAACGGCGCCTGTTGCATGACTCGATTAAGCGCGGGTTCAGAACCGAAACCGCAATCCAAGCTGAATCTGCCGCTCGCCGAGAAACGTGCGCGCGCCTCCGAACGGCGTTGAGGCCGCCGGGTTGGTCAACACAATCGCTGAAGAACTCGCAATGCCGTAACGGCCGGTGTTAACCGTCGCCAGGTTCGAACGGTTGAAGAGATTGAACGCTTCCGCGATGAGACTCAGGTTGTAGCGCTCGCCGAAACGGAACGACTTCGTCACCCGAGTGTCGAAGACGTAAATGTTCGGCGTCGTAAACGCGTTGCGAACGGTGCCGGGTACTCGATCCGTGGCCGCGTTACCGTCGCGATTTGCGTCACCCACAATCGAAGCGGAATGCGCAAATCCACTTTGGAGCGTAATGATGCCTGAAAACGTCCAGTGACTAAGCAGTGCGCTAGCGAACGCGTTGTCTTCCGCAACTCGGCCAATCTCGTAAATGGGACTGAAGACAAATCGGTGACGAATATCAAGGTCACTACGCGCCCAATCCGCGTTGATGTCCTGGTTGTTCATCAAACCCTTGATATCGTCGACACCGACTACAACCATCGTCTGTTCCGGTTTGTTGTCCTTCGCGCTCGAAGCCGTGTACGCCGCGAGGAACTGGAAATTGCGTGCGAAGCGGCGCTTCAACTCAACCGCTAGTCCGTTGTAACGCGAGTTTGCTGTGCTCTCGAATAGAGTGATACGCGTAAAGCCGGCAATCGGTCGCGCTGCGGGATGGCGCAAAACTGTAAATGTCTGTCCAGCCGGATCGGTCACAACCGTCGGGACTGGCGCACCCAAATTGATGTCCCGTGCGCGCGAGAGATGGACCCCGCGGAAATACATCCACGTGACGGACAGGCTGGTATTAGCCATCAGTTCGCGCTCGATGCCGAGCCGACCTTGTTGGACGTACGGTTGCGCGTAGTCTCTCGCAAACAGATAGAGACTTGGGGTTTGCGCGCCCGCCGCCGGCGGAGCCGTGAAGATCGCCGGGTAAGTCGGACACGGATTCGGTACCAAAGTGCAGTTGAGTGTCACGCCGGTAACTTGAATTCCATTCTGCGAGTGCGCCGTGCCCAGCATGATTGCCGGGGTGCGGCCAAAGAAAATTCCGTAACCGCCGCGCAACACAGTCTTCTCGTCAAAGGCATAACTGAAGCCGAACCGCGGCGAAAAGTTGTTGCCGTCGCGCACCGGCGTCGTGGTGTTGAGTCCAACGGCTGCCAGCGCCGCGCTCGGATTGTTCACCGTCGGGTCGGCCATCTTCTGGTAGTCATATCGCAGACCGAAGTTGAGCGTCAGGTTCGGCGTAGCGCGCCAGTCATCCTGCACAAAAAATCCATAGTCGCTCATGTCCGGATTTGTCGTACCACCCGAAGTATTAGGCCCCGCAAAATTTTGCGTGAAAGAAGCTGGCGTATTCGAAGCAAAGAGCGCGTATGAGTTGAACGTGTACTGACCTGTAAACAGACCGGGGAAGAAGTTGAAGATCCTGTCGAAGTTCAAATCTGCCCCGAATTTCAAGCTGTGCGCGCCGTGCGTGTAACTAAGCGTGTCGATGAACTGCCAACGCTTAATGGTGGTTTCGCGCGGGCTGAAGTTGTTGCGCCCCAACTGCAAAAAGCCGCCTCCGGTTTGAATGCGCGCCTCGACGACGTCGCTGTTGGCGGTGCCCGGCTCGCGGTCGCGGCCAAACTGGAAACGAAACTCGTTGACTACCCGGCTGGTAAGAGTAGAAGTCAACGACCCGGACAACGTCGTCGTCTTTGCCACGCTATTGCCGGAGTGCTCCTCGACACTGAGCGCACCGGCGTTTTCATTGTTGTTGCCAGTGAAGTTCTGCTGATTGAACCGCAGCACCAACTGATTCGAATCGTTCAAGCGAATGTCGGTCTTCACCATGAACACGTCCTGATCGCGGCCAATGTTGTAAGTTCCCATCTTGGGCGCGAGCAGCGCCCGGATCGCGGCAGATTGGGCGGCGAAATTCGGCGCGTCCACAACGTTTGGGATCGTCGAACGTTGGCCGTCGAAAGCGGCGAAGAAGAAAGCACGGTCGCGTTTGATCGGTCCGCCCAGCGTGCCACCGAACTGGTTGATTTGGGACTTGGGTCGCTTGGCTCCGCGCGCTGTTAGAATAGGCGTGTTCGAATTTAGCGATTCATCGCGGAAGAATTCGAACGCGCTGCCATGCCATTCGTTCGTGCCGGACTTTGTGACGACGTTGATGATCGCGCCGCCGGCGCGTCCGAACTCGGCCGAAAAACCGTTTTGATTAACCTGGAATTCCTGCACCGACTCTTCGGAAAACTGGTAGGGCGGACGCGTGCCGGTGCGGCCGAACGACTGACCGAAAAAGGTGTTGTTGTTGTCGGCGCCGTCAACCTGCAAGCTGTTGAGAGTTCCCTTCTGTCCGCCCACCGTCAGGTCGCCTGCGCGCGTTGGCTCGCGCACCACGCCCGGCGTCAGCGTCGCGAAGTCGAGAAAATTGCGACCGTTGACCGGCAGGTTTTCAATTGCGCGCTCATTGATAACCGAGGACACCGAGGTGCGGGTGGTTTCAACGATCTGTCCCTGGGCAGAGACATCGACCATGGCTGTCGTGGTGCCTACCTGAAGGTCGATATCGAGCGGCGTCTTGCCGCCGACTGTGACGATCACATTTCGATATTCCGCTGCAGCAAAGCCCTGGCTGCCGGAAGTGGTCACGCGGTACTTGCCCGGCGGCAGAAAAGTAATTAGAAAAATTCCGTCCATGTCGGAGGTGACGGCTTTCTCGAATGCCGTGTCCTGATTCGTGGCAGTTACGTTCACGCCCGGCACGGCGGCGCCATTCGGGTCAGTGACGCGGCCTTCGATATTACCGCTGGTGGCTTGCGATTGTCCGAAAGCTACGGCCGCCGTAAACAGCATCACGACTAAGGCAGACAAAAAAGCACGGGGGATTGTTTTGAACATAATTTCCTCTTTGACGATTTATGTGAAACGGTTAATAAGTGGAATCGACGAATCGTCCGCACGATTTACGCCAGTTGAATTGAACACCCAATGTTAATGCAGCCAGCCGTTTAGACGCAATCGCAGCCGCAGATAAAACAGACCCGAGGTACGCACGCGTCTCGCGTGCCGTGCTGCCGAGCTAACGAGCACGCCAAAGGCGTGCGTACCCACGACACCCACACAAATTTATCTGAAGAACCTTCGATACAGGTTGAATCCAATAATGAATTTGCTTGGTGGCAAAACCAGATTGCTCGAGTTGTAGCGGGCAGTCGTCGTCGCCTGTGTATTCGAAAACGTGAGCGAGAACGAGTGCCGGCCCATGTCCTTCTGGACGCCGAAACCAATCGCTGCTTCGGATTCGTTTCTGAAGCCGACTATCTGTGTAGAGTTGACGTTAAAGATTGGCCGCACCCTGCCGAGTTTGAAACCTACGCGCGGCGTGTATTCGAAGAGCAACGAAACAGACGGCCTTATTCGGGCGTTTACGCCAAACCCGAAAGACGCGCCATGCTTGTCGAGACGGAACGAGTCCGCAATCGGGGCGGGCGGGAAGAAACTGGTGGCGCGCGGGTCGAATCGCCGCTGACCGTTCGCATTCAAATGAACTGCGGGCGAGAAAAACAAGTGTACATATTTCGTGGCGCTCCGAGCGAGCATCGCCTGCAAGTTGTAAGTGAAATTCCGCCTGAAGTTTTCATCTCCTTCCACGCTCGCATAGGTAGACAGTGCGACCGGAGAGTTACCTTTTTCGTCCAACCAGTGATAACCGAGGCCGATTTCAATCGTCCGGCACAAGCCACGCTGACAAAGGGGGGAGCGGGATGCGGAAACATATAATTTGTCGGTGATCCCATAGAACCCGCCCAATGATGCAATGCCGAAACTGTCCAGCCCAAATAATTGGCCGGCGCTTTGATCCAGCGGCCTGAGCGACTGTGTAAATCGATGGGTGAAGTAGAGGTTCACGCTGTGACGCAGCACGCGTTTCGGCGTCGGGACATTGATCAGACGATAGTCATAGTTCTCGTGCTCAACATGACGCGCTTTCTCAACTCTTTGTGCGGCAGACGAAGGTGGCATCTCAGTCGTGGGCGGCCCTGTGACTGGTGCATCCTGAAGTCGTGTCACAACTTTCGTCGCGGTATCAATTCTCAGGCGCTGGCCGTTTGCTTCGACGATAACTACGCCCGGCGCTTGATCATCAAAGCTCACCTTGATTGTTTCCGACTGCGTTTCTTCCACCACCAGCTCAGCCGTCATGTTGTCGTGATCTTCACCGCAATAGACGGTGCACTGAATGGTGAAGCGACCGGCGCGCTCCGGCGTGAACTCCACTGACGCAGTCTGCCGAGCCGGAATTTTCAGGTTGATGCCAAACTCTTCTATCGCGAACCCGTGATCCACGTCTTCGGAAGTAAGCACGAGCTTGACGGGCTGGCCTTTTTTGAGCGTGATTTTGCTCGGCTCAAATTCAAACCGGCGTGCTTTGATGTGAACCTCAACGGGCTTTTGCGCGTTGCTTTGCGCGCTCACGGTCGAGATGAACAGTGGCAGCGTTATCAGGGTAATTGCTCCGATGATCATCACGCGCAACCGTCCGCCGAGATTGATTTCACGACCTGCCATCGCGTTTCCTCCTTAACGATGTAGAGAGACTCAAGACTGTGATGGAGTTTGTTCCCGAGACCCCAAGCCTATGACACAACTCTGAAAGTCCCGGCATTGCTGACCTGCGACCCCACTTTGATTCTTACCGTGCAGGTCCCCACCGCCAGACCACTCGGCAACGTGAAGGTGATCTGACTGAAATCGGAATTCGCCACAGCCCGCACATCTTCGGCGGGTACGTCGAAGCTAGTGTTCTGAGCGTCTACCAGATTCACCACGACGGACCCGGAACCCAAGTTTGCAGCGAAGACAATAACTCTTGTGTTCAGATTGGGTCCGGGCGTCCACCACTGCGCCATATTCTGAACGCGAAACGGATCCCTCGTCAGCAGCAACGAATCCAAAGCGGCGGCTTGCGTCGGGTCAGTGGCGCCCTGTTCAAAGCGCAATTGGGGCGACGAAGCGGCCGGTTGGGACGTTACAAAAGTCGAATAAATGAAGTCGCCGGAATTGTTGCCGTCGCCATTTGCCTGGTTGCCTGAAGCATAAAAGGTGACCACGCCTGCATTAATACCGGGTGCAGTCCAATTGAAAGTCCAACTGGCGCCTCCCTGTTGACCATGAAATGTTCCAGCGGAATTGTGTCCGATGTATTCACGATTGCCACCGGGCCCACCCTGAATGATTTGGGTGAGCCCGGTTGTGTTTTGAAGAGTTCCAGCCTTCTCGTCACCAGGATCCAAAACTGTCAGCTGAAACCCCCAGCGGTTGCGCGAGGCATCGCTGCTCGTCTGCGTCACCGAAATCTGATAAGTCTGGCCCGGAGTATAAGTCTGTGGCACAGTTACTGAGATTTGTCCGCTACTCGACCCCGCGTGAAGATGACATTCCGCACACGCCTCGGGTTCTTCGCCAGGCGCGCGCGTATAACCCGGCGGTGGCCCCGCCGAGAAGGCGTGGGCCGGCCCGAGGGTCGCGTTGCGCGACAAGAGGAATCCGAGAACACCAGCCAGCAGAGCCGGCAGAATTATCAGCCGAGCCATCTGAACCTTCGTCTGTCTGCTGTTCTTCATCCTTCAGTTGGACGCTCTCGATCAAAAAATAGCCTAGCGACTATCGCTAGGCTAATCAATCTTCAGTGTCGGATTTGGGTGCTCCTCGTTCACCTCACGACATAAAACCAAGGTTCGGCGTCGCAAAACGCCCGATCAGCGGAAAGACCGCCGTTAAGTCAGCCGAAGAAAGACCGTACCAGGTCGCCAGCGTCGCGCCGTACTGCTCAACCGAAGTAGTTGGTATCCAGCGACCGCGCGGGTTTGAGCCGCCATCAGTGTCGTCTATCCCACCCTTCACCAGCGTGGGATACGTTCCATACAACGCGCGGCCCAGCACAGCGCCGCCGACGATTAGGTGGTGATTGCCCCACGCGTGATCGGTTCCCACCGCCGCGCCGGAACCTGCCGGGTCAAGTGTCCGGCTAAAATCCGCCATCGTGAACAGTGTCACTTCATTTTGCCTGCCCAGTTCGACCATCGCAGAGTAGAACGCATTGATGGCTTGGCTTACTTCCGTCAACAGATTTCCCTGACCGTTCAACTGCCCGGAATGGGTGTCGAAACCACCGCGCTGTGTGAAGAAGATCTGTCGCTTCATATTTATCCCAGCAATCGGATCAGTGCTGGCTTTGATCAGTCGCGCTACCTGCAAAAGTTGACGCCCGAGTGACGTGTTGGGGAAAACTGTCGTTAGAATTGGATTTACGCTGCCGAGGGCCGTGTCGGTATCTATTCCGCTCTGCCGCGTGTCACTGGCGGCTTTAATCAGCCTGAAGTTCACATCCAATGCACGTAGCTCATTGAACGACGTAAGTCGTGCAGCGTTTTCCGCCGCGGTCACCGGAGAGGGGGCGTTCGCCAGGTCGAGTACTGCGGACAGCGCAGTGTTTGAGTCGGCGACCGCCAACTGTCGTGTGTTCACCCCAGTCAGGAACAAGTTGATGCCGGCGATCGAAATGTTCGATGGGAATGTGGCGCCAGCGTTCACTATCGCCATCTTGTCACCCAGCCGTCCACCCCATCCCGTTTGACTGACAGAGTTTGCAATCGATGTCTGGAACAGTCCCACCTGATCCGAGTGCGAGAAAAGTTGCAGCGGCTTTTTGCCGGTACCGTTTTGATAAGTTGCTCTGGTGAGCGGCTCGACGAGTGGCCCGTTGTTGCAAAGCACGGCGAGCCTTCCTTGATCGAACAGACTGCGGATCTCCGGCATGTTTGGATGGAACCCGTAGGAACCGCCGGTGGCCGGCGAGACGGCCAGAAGGTTCGCCTGCGGAATCGCCAGTGTCGATGCGGCCCGCGCGGCTGAGTACGAGTTGTACTGGGTCGGGTTCAGATCGACCAACATGTTGTTGCCGTCGTTGCCGCCGTTCAGAAACACGCACACGAGGGCTTTGTAGCCGGTTTGGGCTTGCGGCGTGAGGGCATGAACGATCCCTAAATCACGAATGGTTGCCGCGACCGCCATGCTGCCCAGCGCACATGCGCCATTCTGAAGAAAATCTCTGCGTGATTGTGCCATGGTTCTTATCTCTGTATGTCGTATTGGGAAGATGTCATTACCAGGTAAACGGCCGCCCGCGCACGCTTCTGGTGTCGCTGCGTCAGATTCGCATCGGTAATCGCGTTCATCGCCGTGATAATCGAGTTGCGCATCGGCGTTGACATCGTGCCGTGCAGCACGAGCGAGTTCAGGGTGTCGACGATTTGACCGTCGCTCGGATTCACCGCAATTGCTTCAAGGTTGGCAATGTCGATCGATGTGCCGCGCGGTCGATCGGGATTAGACGGAGTCGGCGTCGTATTCGAGGTGACACCGGTGTAAATCAGCGTGTTGATCACATTCGCGCGTCGCAATGTGGTCGAGGTTGAGAGAATTCCGAATGCAGGACCCAGAATCTTCACGCCCGGAACCTCATATCCTGGCTGGTAATAGCTGAACACGGTCGGCGGCTGAAAGATCGGTTGATCCAGGGTTCCGGCGAAATCGGTTGACGACCGGTTACCAAGCACGCCGTCGCTGGTCGAAGTCTTGTCAAACGACTTCCCGTTGAATGCCCGCAGGAAACCGGCGATGTACTGGGCGGGCTCGCGAAGCTTCCCGTAGTGGGGATCGCTCTTCACATCCCCCCGCGCTTCCGGGTCGAGAAGAATCGCGCGGATAACTTCCCGCATTTGGGTTGGGTTGGTTCGGTTGTTGTTGAAGACTGTGGCAACGCGGGCGACATAAGCCGGACTTGGATTAGACGTTACCAAGTGCTGAATCAACTGCTTGCTCACAAATGGGCCGACGTTTGAATGGTTGTAGATGGCATCGATTGCCGCCGTTAACTCGTTTTGCGCGCAGGTCTGGTTGGCCGCGCCGACCGCGCCAGGACAACCGTTAAGTGGTGTGCCGAAGAGATTCTTTACGGTTGTGTCATGTTGTGGGATTGTTGCCTGGAACCGCGGAATCATCGGGTCGCGCCAGTTTGTGATATTCGCAGCTATGGCAGCGTCAAAATTCCATCCGGTAAAGGCTTTCGTGAATTGATCGACGTCGCTTTGTGTATATGACGCCAACGGCATACCTTGCGCGTCCTTCTGCGGGGTGCCATCTGGATTCAGCACGTCGGTTCCGATGGCGAACAACTGCAGAATCTCACGTGCGAAATTCTCGTTCGGGTTGTTCTGCGTGCTTAGGCGCATGTCGAGGTATTCGCCCATGGCCGGAGTCAGGGTGACTTCGCGCAACAAAGTCTTGTAGTTGCCGAAAGCGTTTCGATCCAACGACTGAAGATAAACAGTCATCCAGCTTGGGCGATTGATCTCAAGCGACCCGACGACCAGGATTTGGTGCAGGGCGAACGCGACTCGCTGCCGAAGTTGATCGGGTCCGTACAGCGCGTTGCTGTAAAAGTTTCGCTGCGTCGGATAAACCGAGAAGTTGTCGCGATTGCAGACCGCCTGGTTGTAACTTGGATCGTTCGGGTCCGTCGTAGGACATGCCGAAGCCTGATCGTTTAGCGGGAACGGAAGATCCGGATAGTTCGATCCCTTTGCGGGATTCGTAACGGCAGTATTGAACTGCTCGTTCAGGTACGCTTCCATCCCAATCTGTCGCACGCGATTGAAATCAGTGCGATCGCCCCTGGGACCCCACGACGCTTGTTCGAGGAATCGAATTATGTCCGCGTCGCCGGGAAAATTCGGGTCGTTGTATTGAGCCTGGTATTGCGCCAGTGATAAAGGCGTCGCCGCCCCGGGCGGTGTTGCCGGCGCGGGTGTGCCCACGCCGGGAAAATCGTCGGGCGGTCCGCCGCCAACTTGTCCGATGGCCACCCGCACGCGATTGCTCGCCATTCCATGCAGCCTCAAGCGCATCAGAACGTCGCCGACGTTTGCCGGCATCGAATCATTCAGCCGCACGATCACCATGTAAACGCCGTCGAAATTGGGGACGGTGCCTACGTACTCGACATTCAACGAAAAGAGATTTCCGGCCGCATCCTGCGCGTCCGCGCTCAAGGCGTTCACGCCTTCACCTTGTAGAAACTCGAAGTCCGTGCCGAACAGGGCGATGCGCGTTCGTGAATCGACTGCGCCAAAATAACCGTCCGACGTCAACTGAAACGGCTCCGCGCGCAACGTCATCGACTCGAGCGCGACGGCTCGCGTTGACGAAGAAGAGGCGCTGTACAGCACCGGACTCTTTTGCGGAGCGGCCGAAGCTTTTTGAATTGGGCCGGCGATAAAAACCAGAAGACTTGCACAGATGGCGGCGAAACTTCCGCGCAACAAGTAGGCGTGGTCTCTCATAGGGGTCGGCTCTCTACTCACAATTCGCTAAAACGCTAATGAGGCTGGACTAACTTTGCTTGGTGGAGGGGCCACCGGGCGATTCACCCTGGTTCGAAAGACTATACACAGCGGGTCATCGCATGGTCAATACTTTTAGACGACGACGTGTGCGGGTTAGTTGAGGAATTTCTGAGCGCGTTGCGCCTTAAGTCAATTTGAACGAGGAAGACGATTAGTTGAGCTTGGAAGTAGTGCGAATGAACTCGTAAAAACCGGCGGCTGCGCCGAGGACGAGGCCGACGACCAGCAACCACGGGCTCGTGCCGAGCCAGCGATCGAGCAGCCAGCCAACGATCAGCCCACCGACCACGGCCGCGAAGAGCGAGACGGCCGCGCCATAGGCAATGCCCGACTTGATGTTCGTGCCTTCTTTGTCGTCATCTGGTAACACGGTAGTTCGGATCAAAGGTCACGCGGTCGTAAACCTCGGTCAACTGCAAAGAGCAATCTATCGAGCCAAGCTGCACCACTTGTTCTGGGCTGGTAAATTCGATCAGCAACCAATCCCCATTTGGTTGCTTGACGTACTGCTCGACATGAACCGTGTGTTGCGCCACTAGCACATGCTCGGCGAGCGACTCAACCGTTCGATAATAAAACGTTTTCGCCATGCGATCGTAGCGTTCTGTGGACTTCGAGAGGATCTCGACCAGCACCGTCGGGTTAAGCAAGGTATCGAATTCGCTGTCCTCGAACTGCGGCGCGCCACAGACAACAACCACGTCGGGATATGTGTAGAACCCAATCGACGTAACATTTACGCGCATGTCGCCAGCATATGTCTCGCAAGGGCGACCCTTTAATTGTCGTCTAAATTCGCCGCTGATATTGGTGGTAATCAGGTTGTGCGCGCGGCTGGCTCCGATCATCGCGAATATCTCACCATTCAGATATTCGCTCTTGTACTCAGCCTCGCGTTCGAGTTTGACGTATTCCTGAGGCGTTATGTAGGTTACAAGTCGCTGAGACATCGCGTACTCGGCAGTTTACCACGATCCGCGCGTCAGATAATTCTTCGGTCCTTCGAGGATCAAAGCCCGCCGCGAATGCCGCATCGAGTCGTGAATGAAACACACATGCGTGCACCAGCACGCTTTGCCGCCGTCGATCGCGTTTAGTTCCGCAGTCCTTCCCTGGCTCGCCCATAGAGCGCCAAAGTCGTATTCGTGATCTCTTAAACTTCCAAACTTCTGGCGCAGCTCGCACGCGCGCACATCGCCGTTGTAATCGATGACGGCAATTGTTTCACCAGCCGTACACGCGAATGGCCAGGCCGTCGATTTCGCGAAGTTCTCGTGCTGAGTTCGGTAATGTGTCGTGATGGTGCCCACGTAGGCGACGTTTTTCACGAAGCGCCGCGACGCATCGTCGTCCGCAAACATCCGGTTGCCGTATCGCTTCGTCAGTTGCGAAATGTACGCGTACATCTTCGGCAGCACGTTCGGCGGCACCCTCTTGATTTCGTCACCCGCGAGTGTCTCGCCGCGGACGATGTTGAAATACTGGCCGTCAAGCCGGTAGTTACTCCACATGAATTCGCCGAGCTTCTCAATTTCCAGGTAGTTGTCGGCGCATACGACTGTGTTCACATTGAGTCGCAAACGTTCTCCGTACTTTTCCTTCAGCGGATAAATCGCCTCAATGCAGTCGAGGGACTTCTGCCAGTGTCCCGGCACGCCGCGAATCCGATCGTGAGTTTCACCGTAACCGTCGAGCGCGACATTCAGGTACAAGTCCATGGACGAATGCCGGCCCAGGGCCTCATCGACGATCGCGCACACTCGGTCCTTCACCAGTCCGTTTGTCGGAATAATTAATCGCCGCACACCATTGTTCCGCACAAACAAGTCGATGATTTCCGAAGCATCATGACGCAGCGTCGGCTCGCCGCCCGAGAGCCAGAGGTCTGTGATCGGCGGCATCGTGCGCGAAACCTTTTCGATTTGCTCGAACGTCATATCGCCTGGCTGGTTCAGTTCGTTGTGATAAAAGCACGTGCGACATAGAGAGTTGCAACGCGAGGTCACGAACAGGATCACTGTTCCGAGACGCTTCTCACGTTTCGTCGAACGGATCATTTGAACCAGTTGCGAAGCCTTAGTGGCCATTAGCTCTTCTTCTCGGGCGGATGCGGATCGGTTAGATCGAGGATCAGCTTCCACGCGCCGTTGACGCGCTTCCACACACGCATGTAGTTGCCCGTTTCGGTTAAGGAGTTCGTGGCTTTGTCGCGCATTTCGTAGAGGCCATAGCTGTAGCCTATATCGCCTGACGACGAAACGTCCGCGGACTGCGTCGTCCAGGTCCACTCGATCGAGAGAGGCGTCCACGCCCTAACCGCGGCCTTCCGGCCGATAAATGGTTGCTTCTGATTTCGAAACACGCGCACGTCTGGCGCCGCGTAAACCAGGAAAGCTTCGACCGCCCCGCGTTTCTCGGAAGCCTGGGAAAAGTCGCGCTCTGAATCTTGAAGAGTGCTCCGCCCCTTTGCTGCGTCACGCGCGAACCGTCCGGAAGCAGGTTCACCGTAAGTTAACAGTAATCGCTTTATCGGCTCAGGATTCGAGACGCCTAGATCCACTACGAATCTCCATTTGCCATCCGGCTGTTTCTTCCAGACGGTCATGAAGTTGCCGAAGCCAGAGAACTTCGCATCTTTAATATCGTTTTTGAACTGCCACGGGCCGGTGGTGTAGCCGAGGTCACCGGCGCGCGAAATACCTGCGAAGATCGGTTGCCAAACAAGTAACGGCCGCGTCGTTGCAGGAGGCAGCGGATTCTCGCGCATCCACTTCTTGCCGAACACCGCCCGCGGTCGAAAAAGAATGCCGTCTTCGGCGATGAACTCGGTGAATGATTCGCGGATTCCCTTCTCTTCCGACATGCGCGAGAAAGCGCGCTCGGTCGCGACCATTGCCGTTAGCGGATCGACGCTACGCCTGTTTTGGGCGGGAACGGATGAGGCAATAAGTGCTGTCAGCAATGCAGCGCCCAGAAGCGAATGTTTTCGGTGGTGAGTCATGCGCGTCGGACCGGTTCGCGCGCCAGAATGACAGTTTCAGTCGGCGATTTCAATTCATAGGAAATGGAGCGCCAGGTGATGCGCCGCGACACGGCCGCAGCTAAAGCGTTGTATAGAAACACGACCGACGCGACTGGCCAGAGAAACACGTGCGCCAGCGTTGTCGCCATACGTCGCATTGCTTCATCGTTGATGATCAAGCCCACTGCTTTCAGACGCAGGTGCGATTTTGCAGCGCCCATGGCGAAGATCAGCAGTAACAGAACCAGCGGCGTCGCGAAAGAAGCTCCCAGGACTGCCCGGACTATGACGAGCGCGAGGCCGCCGAAAAACGTTACCGTGAATATCACGCTCCCGATTAGAACTGACCGCCAAAGATGCGAGGCGTAAGCGCGCGTAATCTTCAACTGACGCGTGGTGAATTCGATTAGCTCGCGGGGCGCCGAACGATGAAACGACGGCGTTAGGCAGGCGGGCACAAACTTAACGGCCCGGCCTGCCTCGTGAAGAACGCGGGTGACCGTAAAATCATCCGAGACAGTGCCTTTCCAACGATCGGCGATGTGTAAACTTTCGAACTTCGCGCGGCTAATCGCCGTCGAGCCGCCCCAACAGAAATTCTTTTCGCCTCGCTCACCTAAAGCGGACGCGATGGCCGCGTTCCAAACGGACAACAGATGTGAAGTGAAGCCGCCATCACGCGCTACAAACCAGCGATAGCCCGTCGTGGCGCCGACTGTCTCATCGCGCAGCGGCGCCACCAGCGCGCGCAACCAAAACTTTTGTGTCTGCGCGTCCGTGTCCGTGAAGACGAACACCTCGCTCTGCGGGTGCGCGGCATTGATGGCGTTGCGTAAATTGTGAACCTTCTGGCCGCTGTCAGTGGCAGGCCCGGCGACGATTGTGCTGATCACGGGGCCCGTTTGTTTTTGAAACGATTGACGCGCTTCCTCGATAATAGCGAACGCCGGATCGTCCGCCGAGTCGCTGACAAAGATAATTTCAAACGCGGGATAGTCCTGCGCGAACAGACTCAGAATGTTTTCTTTCAGCCCATCATCCACGCCTCGGCACGGCACGAACACGGTCGTGAACGGCGTGTATTCCGGCAGCTCTTTCGCAGCTTCCTTTTGCAGATAACGCACAAACTGGACGCCGCCGCGCAGCGAGAGCAGACCCAGAACAATCGAAATTCCGGCGAAGAAATAGAAGATGTAGAGCGGCAACAGACCCAAAACCACGGATTAATCTCCGTTTGCGGGCACGGCTTTGCTGCCGATTATTTTGACGTCTTTCCGTTGGTAGACGGCTGCGTTCTTGAGTTTGGTCGCCGGATTTCGCAGCGCGAAGGTGTGGGTTCTGCCACCGCCAGCAGTTCCGGCGCTGCTGCCTTCATACTTCCAATCTTCTTTGATGAGAAAGACTACATCTACCCGCCAAATGATCACCGGCTTATTAGCCTCTAACGACATCGTGGGATCGACGAGGTAACGCCAGACTATATACCAGCCGGAGTGATCATAATGCGACTGAATCGCCCATGGTCTTTTGCTCGCTTTCGATTCCAGGGAGACGAGCGGAGATGGATTCGGTCCGCTTCCTCTCTTTCGTAAATCAGGAAACCGCTGCTGGGCGAGGTCGAGGTGCCGATGTTTTTCGTAGACGCTGGTTGCATCCAACGCCTTTGCGCCATAAATGCCAACTAGTGCGCTGAAAACGTTAGCCTGCTCAATATAAATTTCAACAAGATCCGTCAATCCTTTTTCAATGTAGTCAATCGCCTTTTGAATGGCGGTCACGGTGAGTCCCGAAGGAAGCGGAACCTTGCGGTTGAAGTCTTCTTTTCGGGCCATTGTGTGGTCAGACTTCGAGTTCTGCGAGACGAGGAATTGCTGATTGTGCCATTACGAAATACTCAGCCATTACTTCCAGGCCAATGCTTTTCAGACCGCAAGCCGCGGCGGCAGCAATGGTAGAACCAGAGCCCATGAATGGATCGAGAATGGTTCCCTCAGAAAGTGGCAATGCAGCGCGAACGATTTGCCGCAGGAAATGCTGTGGCTTCAAAGAAGGATGTGGCGCGATTGCCCTTTCGCGCCCGCGTGCCGGAGATGATTGAATCAGATCTTTGAATGGTTCCGTCTCTGAAATGCGCCGGAGACCGCCCGTTTTCCACGTCCGAAGGTTATCCTGAACGCGACCTTCGCACGGTTTTCTAAAAAGACCCCAAGGCTCCCAGCAGGATTTCGGCATTACCGTTACGTCTGGAAATTCATGGTGCGCGTTCTTAGGTCGGTCTCCGCCTCGCAAGGTGTAGACTGTGCGAATTATTTCACCTCGCTTCTCAAAGCCCGCCCGAAGAAAATTCTCATAGACGAAATGAGATATCAGAGGATTGGTCGCGATGAATACATGTCCACCAGGCACCAGAACGCACTTCAGTAAGGACGCTAGTCGAAACGAGAAGTCTCGCAGCGATTTTTGATCTGCTTCCGTCAACACAGTAAATCGCGGCAAGGGCATTCGCTTGCTGCCATCAAACGCCGGGGGCAAACGCCAGATACCGCCCTTCCCATTTCTGCGCTTGGTGAGTTCTTTCTCTGAATATTCAACGAGGCCGTAGGGCGGATCGGTGACGACCGCCTCAATAGAGTTCATCGGAGCATTAGCTAACCATTCAAAAGCGTCAAGGTTGTGGATCGTATAGAGAGGGGTTGTCTTCGTGCTCTTCGAAATAAGGATTTCTTTATTAGCGCGACTTTCGAGAGCTTTTTGAGGTTGCATTTTCGTTCTCCGCGGAATCGCGATAATAGCTTATCAATAAGTCTGCTCAAAGTAATTGCAGCCGTTGCAAACTATTCCGGATCGCGCTAGCGCCTTCGACAAAGTCGACACTGACGATGCCATCAACGAGTTTTCGAAAATCCGAATTGGGAGAAGGCGAATTGAGCGCATGTTCTCCCGTGTGTTCAAAAACGATCAGCTTTCGAATCCATGCATTGTACCGCGAGTGCGCGGAATCGGAGTCATCTTTAGCCAGCAGATCGTATAGACGATGCTCGGGATTTTCAGGCAGGTTATCGGGAAGCTTAAGACCGATAGTTCGCAAACGCGGGGCGCCAATCGCCACCAGCAGCCCTTCGACTGTTTCGCGGCCGGCTCGTAGATCTGTGAGACCCTTCTCGATTAAATCGCCACCTGGTAAAGCTTCGTGCATGGACAGGAGTCTACTCCGAAGGCGCCGGAGTGTTCGAGGCGGCCGGCGCAACCGTGGCAGCGGCCGATGGCATTAGCTTTTGCGCTAACGAGATGAATGGTTGGGGATAGATTCCGATGAAAAGAATACCGACCAGCGCGGCAATGAGGCTGACGCGCAAAGCAGGCGACATCGATAACGGTTCATCATCAGCCACGCGATCGCCGAGGTACATCACGCGAATGAAACGGATGTAGTAATAAAACGAGACGACGATGTTAATAACGGCCCAGCCTGCCAGCCAGTAGTACCAGGTCTTACCTTCGGCATCTCCACGGCTCAGCAAGCCCCACAACAGAAAATACTTTCCGATGAAGCCGCCGGTACCGGGTAAGCCGCCGAGCGACAGCATGAAAATCGCCATCATCGCCGCCATGCCCGGCGCTTTCTGCGCCAGCCCCGTCATGTCGTCAACGTTGTCGCCGATGATGCCGCGGCGGCGCAGACTGATGATGATGCCGAACGCGCCCATGTTCATCAGCGTGTACACGAGCAGGTAAATGAAAAGTCCGATGTTTCCGTAGGTGTTATTCGCGACGATACCAAGCAACAAATAACCGGCGTTCGAGATCGATGAGTACGCCAGCAGCCGTTTCGAGTTCTCCTGCGTGATCGCGGCCCAGTTCCCTACGACGATCGTCAGCGCGGCGACGATGCCGAGAAGCGGCGCCCAATCGATCTGCATCGGCGCGAGTGCGACGAAAAATATACGCGCGAACAAAGCGAAGCTCGCGGCTTTCGATCCAGTTGAGAGGAATGCGGTGACCGACGTCGGCGCGCCTTCGTAAGCGTCGGGCGCCCACATGTGAAACGGCACGGCGGAGATTTTGAAGAACAAACCGGCCGCGAGGGCGATCATGCCGAGCAAAAGCAAAGGTCGAAGCTCAGGTCCCGCGCCCGCCAGGTTCCTGCCAATGTCACCGAGATTCGTTGAGCCCGCCACGCCATAAATTAGCGACATCCCGTAGAGCAGGATTCCCGAAGAGAAAGCGCCGAGCAGAAAGTACTTCATGCCGGCTTCGTTCGAACGACGTTGCCGTTTCGTGAACGCCACAAGCACATAAAACGTTAGGGCCATCAGCTCGAGCGAGATATAAAGCGAAATCAGATCGTAACCACTGCCCAGAAACAACATCCCGACGGTGGCAAACAGAACCAGTGCGTAATACTCGCCGTGCTGCTCGCGTTCGAGATCGAGAAATCGGATCGAGATGGCGATCGCGAGCGCAGCCGCAAGCAGAAAGATCCCTTTGAAGAGCAGGGCGAACCCATCGATGCGCACCATTCCCCAGAAACCGTCCGTGGGAGTCAGCGCTTGGATATTGCTGACGCGAAATGCGCCCCCGATGCTGAAAAAGAGCGCGCCGAGCGAAACCAGGGCGAGCGCGATTCCCACGAGTGAGAAATACGCAGTCCACTTGCTGAGCCGGTAAGGAAGCACGACTTCCATCACCAGCACCACACAGGCGACCACGGTAAGAATCAGCTCAGGCGCGATCAGTTGCAGATCGCGCACGTTGAAAAAGGAAGTGGTCTGAAATAGCAGTAACATGAATGGTTCTGATCTTTGTACTTAGTGCTTTGTACTTTGTTCGCTAATTAAACTCGCCGCCGTTGAACCGACAACCTAGCACAAAGAACAAAGTACTGGCCTCACTTATGCTGCTGCGTTTGCACTGTCCGCGGTGTTGTCTCGCCCGGAATCTGATAGTCAGGGCGAATCTGTTTGACGATGGCGTTCACCGGCTTTTCGATGTAGCGAATGAACGGTGACGGATATATGCCGATCCACAGCGACATCAGCACCAGCGGCATCATGTAAGCCCACTCGCGACCACTCAGATCCGGCAGCAGCTTGTTCTTTTCGTTCGTCACTTCACCAAAGAACATGCGCTGGTACAGCCAGAGCATGTAACCCGCGTTCAGTATGATTCCGAGTGCGGCCCAGCCCGCCCACCACGGATTCGCTTCGAAAGCGCCTCTTAGTGCCAGAAACTCAGAAATGAACACGGCCAGCAGCGGCAGACCGATCGCCGTCATCGTCATCACTAAAAATACGGCTGAATATCCCGGCATGATGTGCGACAGGCCACCGAACTCGGCCACATTGCGCGTGTGCCGCCGCTCGTAAATGATACCGACCAGAAGGAACAGTGCGCCGGAGTAAATGCCGTGATTGACCATCTGCATCACCGCGCCATTGATGCCATTTGGATTTAATGAGAACAGTCCCAGCATCACGATGCCCATCGATGAAACAGATGAGTACGCGACCAGCTTCTTCACATCACCGTCTTTCTTCACCACGAAATACATCGCGGCCAGCGCGCCGTAGATGATCGAGACGATCGCCAGAAAAACCATCACGCTGCGCACGCCGAAGCGGCCGAAGTACGCTTCGTCCATGGACGCTTTCGGAAACATCGGCAGGTTGAAACGATAGAAACCGTAGGTGCCGAGCTTCAGCAGAACGCCGGCAAGAATGACGGAACCGGCCGTCGGTGCTTCGACGTGTGCGTCAGGCAGCCACGTATGAAACGGCCACATGGGAACTTTGATCGCAAAGCCGAGCGCGAACGTAAAGAACAGAAGCACCTGCAAAGTTCCCATCGGCATGACTGAGCCAATCGCCTGCAGGTAGAGAATGTTGAAAGTTCCGGTGCCGTGTTGGGCTGCCTGTTGCAAAGTGTTCGAGACTAACCCGGCTGCGTCAGGATTTCCCGCGAGCAGATTCATCGTCGCCGGCGCAATTTGCGCGGTCAGCGTCGTGTCCTGCGTCAGGAAATACATCTTCAAAACGCCCAGCAGCATCACCACCGAACCCACCAGGGTGTAAAGGAAGAACTTGATGGCCGCGTACAGACGGTTCTCGCCACCCCAGATTCCGATCAGGAAATACATCGGCACCAGACCGACTTCGAAAAACAGGTAGAAGAGAAACAGATCGAGCGAAGTGAAAACGCCAAGGACCATCGTCTGCAAGACAAGCAGCAGAATGTAGTATTCCTTCTCACGCTTGGCGATGTAGTTCCATGACGACAAGGCTGCCAGCACGCCGAGAAAAGTCGTCAGCACAATCAACAGGACCGACACGCCGTCAATGCCCATCTGGTAACGCGCGCCGATGATGGGAATCCATTGATGGTCTTCGAGGAACTGAAATCCACCCACGCCGCGGTTGTAAGTGAGCAACCAAAGCGAAACGATGAAATCGAACACCAGCCAGCCGGTCGCGAACTTCTTGATCAGATCGCTGCGATCTTTTTTGATCAAGACGAGAATCAAAAGCCCGCCGAGCGCCGGCAACCAGACAATGATGGAGAGAATATTGTTCTTAATCACGTTGATCCTCGTATGGAGTGCGGCGACTTGTCGCCGCTTTTCTTTTGAGAGTCAAAGCGCTGACAAGTCAGCGCACTCCAAAACTAAAATGCCCTAACAAAATAAACCGCCACCGCCACCAGTAACCCGATCACCATCACCAGAGCATAGTTTTGAATAAAACCTGTCTGCGCCGCGCGCACAATCGGCGACATCAGGCGAACGACGAAATTCGCGATCGCATTAACCAGGCCATCGACTAAATATTTGTCAGTCCCGCCGGTCACTCGACTCGTCAGGCGCGTGATTCCGGCCAGGCCGTTCACGACTCCATCAACGACTTTCGAATCGAACGCGTAGACCGCGCGCGCCAGATCCATCGTGCGCCGCGTGACAGTCATGCCGAAGAACTCATCAATCCAATACTTGTTGTAGCTGGCGACATACAAAGGCCTGAGCCGCTTCGCCCACACGTCCGCCAGACTTGGCTTCTTGAGGTAAAAGAGCACGCCGAGACCGATGCCGATGCCGGCGACGATCAATGAGATGATGATGAAAATCCATTCAGTCAGCGTGTGACTGTGAACTACTCCTTCGATTGTGTGCGCGAGGTTGAAGCCGTGGGATTCAGCCGGTGCTGGCGCATGTGATTCGCTTGGCGCCGGCGGTGTCACGGTTTCACCGTGCGATGCCGCAGGCGCCTCCGAATGCTCAGAACCAAACGATTTCGTTGCCGGATTCCAGATAATCGGCTCCATCCAGTTAACGATGTTCAGCCTGCCGCCGACGTGTTTCCCGCCGGTGAACGCGGTGCTGATTCCGACGAATCCACCAACGGTCGCGAGAATCGCGAGAACGACTAGCGGGACCCACATAGATTTTGGAGACTCGTGCGGGATATGCGCGGGATGTCCAGGCGTCTCGTGGTCTTCGTGCGTTTCATGGCCGGGGCCGTGGTCGTGCGCGTCGCGGAATCTTTCTTTGCCCCAGAACGTCATTGCGACCAGTCGCGTCATGTAAAACGCGGTGCAGGTCGCCGCGATGGTGCCGACAATCCACAGCAGCCAACCGATGGGCACGACATCTGTCGAGACTGTCTTCCAGAGAATCTCGTCTTTCGACCAGAAGCCGCTGAACGGAATGATGCCGCAGATCGCCAGCCAGCCGGCGAGAAACGTGAGGTACGTGTACGGCATGTACTTCTTCAGGCCGCCCATGCGCCGCATGTCCTGCTCGTGATGCATGCCGTGAATGACTGAGCCCGCGCCAAGGAACATCAGGGCTTTGAAGAACGCGTGCGTCATTACGTGGAAGATGCCGATCACAAACGCGCCTACGCCGCAGGCGAGAAACATGAAGCCGAGCTGCGAGACAGTCGAGTAAGCGAGAACTTTCTTGATGTCGTTCTGCGTGATGCCGATCGTCGCCGCGAAGATTGCGGTGAACGCGCCGATGACGGCAACGACCAGCATCATTGTCTGCGAATGCTGAAAGATGACGTTCGTGCGCGTCAGCATGTACAAACCCGCCGTCACCATCGTCGCCGCGTGAATCAGCGCCGAAACCGGGGTCGGACCAGCCATCGCGTCAGGCAGCCAAACATGCAAAGGAAACTGTGCCGACTTGCCGCACGCACCGATCATTAGGCCCAGCGCAATCCAGGACATCAGTCCCCAATGTCCCAGCGTTTCAACCGGATAACCAGCGGCCTTCGAAATCACATCGGTGTATTCCGCACTGCCAAACGCCGCGATGATGCCGAAAATCGCGAGGATGAAACCAAAGTCGCCGATGCGGTTCGTGATGAATGCCTTTCGCGAAGCATTCGCGGCTTCCTCGCGATTGAAGTAGTAGCCGATCAGCAGATACGAACAGAGCCCGACGCCTTCCCAGCCGACAAACATCATCACGAAGTTCGAGCCCATCACCAGCACGAGCATCGAAAACATGAACAGGCCCATGTAGGCGAAGAACCGGTAGAACCCCGGGTCCCCGTGCATGTAACCGGTGGCGAAGACGAAGATGCATAAGCCCACACCCGTCACGATCAGCATGAAGACTGCCGACAGAGGATCGAGTTGGTAGCTCCATTGAATGTTCAGTAATGAACCGGCGCCTTCCGGCTGTGCTTGCGCAGGTGCTGTTGTCGATTCGCCGTGGCTTTCTGCCGGAGCTGAAGCGTGTTGTTCTCCGAGACTCTGGCGGACGGCGCCACCGTTAATCCATGTGAAGCTCGTTTGCGTAGAGACGTAGGGATTCGGCCAAAGCGCGTTTCCGCTGAAGCCGTACGAGTACACGGCCGCGACTGTGATCAAAAATGAAAGCGCAATCGTGCCGACTGCAATTCCGCCGATTAGCTTTTCCGGAAACCGAAACCAACGGCCGAAGATGCCGTTGATGGCGGCGCCGATAAGCGGTAGCAGGGGAACTAGCCAGATGTACCTAAACATAGTTTCAAGTTCCAGGTTTCAAGTTCCAAGGTTCGGTTTGCCTACTTGAAACCTGCAACTTGAAACTTGGAACTGTTAATTACCACTTCATTAGATCAATCTCATCAACCCAGATCGTTTCGCGATTGCGATAGAGCGCGATCACGATGCCGAGTCCTATCGCCGCTTCGGCGGCGGCCACGACGATGACGAAAACCGTGAACACTTGTCCGGAAAGCGGGTTCGCGCCGCCGGTGTCTGCCAGGTAACGCGAGAACGCGATGAAGTTCAGATTCGCCGCGTTCAGAATCAGCTCGATCGACATGAAGATCACGATGATATTGCGCCGCACGAGCACGCCGGCTACGCCAATGATGAACAGTATGGCGCCAATAACGAGAAACTTTGAAAGATCCGGATGCTTGATGCCTTCCATCGCTGCCGACATGCGACTGCCCGAAGCATCCTGCAAAACCAGCGCGAGTATCGAAGCGAAAGCGACCATGCGTTAACTCGTCGCCTCCGGTTCTGAAGATTTGGCCCTGCTTAGGACTTCAGGATCGACATCATCGGCGGCAACTTCCTGTTTCAATGTACGCGCCAGCATCACTGAGCCAATGATGGCGACCAGCAACAGCACGCTCGCAATTTCAAACGGCAAGGCGGCGTAGGTGTACAAATTCCTGCCAACGCGTCCAGTGTCGTCTGTGATTTGACTGACGCCAGTTGCACCGGCGGGAAGGTTTTGCTGCTGGGCTTGCCGAGTCTCGGCAGCTAGTTCCAGTTTCGCCGCGTCGCGTTTCTGCAAACCCTGGTAGCCGCGGTTAATTGCGAACAGCAACCCCATGACAAGCAGCAACGAGAAGACGAGCGCCGCGCCGACCTGCGGCGGCTTATTAAAAATGGCCGCCGTCCCCCGCTCTTCCGCGCCCACGTTGACCAGCATGATGACGAACAGAAACAGCACCATCACACCGCCGACGTAAACCAGAATCTGCACGCCGGCGATGAACTCCGCGCCGAGCAGAATGAAGAGTGCCGCGATTGAAACAAGTGAGGAGATCAGGAAGAGCGCAGAATGCACCGCGTTGCGCGCCATGACGGTTAAAAGCCCCGCCAGAATCGCAGCGATTGCGAAGATCCAAAAGAAGACTGATTCCCAACCAGAAAGAACCATGTGCTTTGTGCTTAGTACTTTGAACTTTGATCTCTTGTCGTCAGGACTCACACCGAGTCAGCGACCAAAGAACAAAGTACAAAGATCAAAGAACAGAACGCTCACCTTTCGTATTTAACAGTCTCCCGGCCCTGTTCCAGCATCTCGCGATTCCAGACGAACCCAGCGCGCGAATAGGTTGCGAGTTCAAAATCCTGCGTCAATTCAAGACAATATGTCGGACAGGCTTCCTGACACAGCGCGCAGAACATGCAACGCGAAGTGTCGAAGATAAATTCGTCGAGCACTTTTTTGCGACGCGGTTTGCCCGCGACGGTGATCTCGACGTCCATCGCCAACACATCGATGCAGTCTTCCGGACACGCGAGCGCGCACAGGTTGCAGGCGATACAGAGCGTGTCGTGCGTCTCCGGATCCATGTTTAGGCGTGGCGCGCCATGAAAGCGTGGCGCCACATCCGGCCGTACCTTCGGATACTGCTCAGTGTAAATCCCTTTCCCGGCAACCGCGTCCCGCGAAATCAACGCGCCGATATTGAAGCCGAGCGTCATGGCCAATCCTTTTATTAGATCGACCATGAAGAAGCGTTTCAGCTTCTGAATCAATGTTGGTTTGGGAACAGGAACTATTGGCATAAATTTAGAGATCAGCCCTCATAGGTTCATTGTCCGATATTTGACATTTTGCATTTGGGATTTGGCATCTGGCCATTTCGATCACGCCAAGGTTCGCCGGCGTACGATGCCGAATCAAATCAAATGGCCAAATGAGAAATGCCAAATGCCAAATGTCAAATAGTCCTTTCCAATTTGCCTATTCACTCACCGGCACCACCGCCGGCGGCCCTTTCGGCAAATCAACCAAACGAATCTGCCGCCGCTGCTTCTTCAGATTAAAATCGCGCGACCGCCTATTTATTAATGACAGGATCCCGGCCGTCAACAACAGATTCACGATGCCGAATCCAATCGCGATTGCTTTGCCGGTCGCCGTTAGTCCCAACCCCTGGCTCAGCGAATCGATCGTATTCATCCCACGGTAGCCATCCAGGCCCTGAATGACGCCCACGCCAAGCGCGCTGCCCACGATATTGATAAGCGCGGCAGGGATCATCCACTTCCAACCAATGTCCATCAGTTGATCGTAGCGAAAGCGTGGCAGCGTCCAACGCAACCAAAAATAGAGGTAGAGCAGAATCCCCATCTTCGCGAGGAAGACGATCAAGCTGATCGCGACGTAGGCGTTGTGATAACCCTTCGCTTCGGTCAACCGATACACGAACGGAAAGTACCAACCGCCGAGATAGAGCGTGGTTGCGACGGCCGTGACCACGACCATCGCCGCGTACTCAGCCATGAAGAAGAGCGACCAGCGGAAGCCTGAGTACTCTGTGTGAAATCCCGCGACCAGCTCCGATTCGGCTTCCGGCAAATCAAAGGGCGCGCGATTGTTTTCGGCGATCCCGGCGATCAGGAAGATTACAAAACCAACCGGCTGGTAAAGCACGAACCAGATCGAATCGGACGCTTGGGCGCCGACGATGCCCGACAGTGACAACGTGCGCGCGAACATCAACGCGCCGATGATTGCCATACCCATCGAGACTTCGTACGACACCATTTGGGCACTGGAACGCAGCGCCCCCATCAGCGCGTACTTCGAATTGGATGACCAGCCCGCAAGAATCAGGGCCAGCACGCCGACGCTCGAAACCGCCAGCACGAACAGAACTCCGATGTTAACGTCAGTGATCACGGCCCAATCCGGTCCGAACGGCACGACGGCCATCACCACGAAGGCGGCTACGACCGCGATGTAAGGCGCAACGAAAAAGACCCAACGGTCGGCGTTCCCGGGAACAAAATCTTCTTTTGTCAGAAGCTTCAAGCCATCAGCGATTGGCTGCAGCAAGCCCCACGGGCCGACGCGCATCGGACCCAGACGCGCTTGCATGAACGCCGAAATCTTTCTTTCCAGGTAAGTCGCGTAGGCTACCCAGCCGGTGGTGATGGTGACCACCAGGCCAATCTGTAGGAACGGCCAGACGACATAATTCACCGTCTGCTCGCTGAAGAATTTCAGGAGCAGGTTGTCGATGAATGTCGGTGCTGCGAAAAGAAGAATCATCAGGTGAACTAAACCGCTTTGCGGTTGTTTTTCATCTATCGATCTCGCCCAGGACAATATCGAGCGTCCCAATGATCGCTACCACGTCCGCGACCAGATGGCCGATGCAAAGCTTCTTCAACGACTGCAAGTTAATAAAGCACGGCGGACGGACACGCATGCGCCAGGGCTGTTGCGTTCCGTCGGAAACCAAATAGCAGCCAATCTCGCCTTTGGGCCCTTCGATTGAATGATAATAATCGCCTACGGGCGGCTTAATCAGCTTCGGCACTTTTGCGTTCACCGGACCATCAGGCAGTTTGTCGATCGCCTGCTGAATGATGCTTCGCGACTGCCGCATCTCTTCCATCCGCACCAGGTAGCGATCGTACGTGTCGCCGTTTTCGCCCAGCGGCACTTCGAAATCCATGTCGGCGTACGCGGCGTACGGTCGCGACTTGCGAATGTCCCAGGCGACGCCCGATCCACGCAGCGCCGGACCCGAAAGACCGATCGCGATCGCGTCTTCTCCGGAAATCACGCCGATGCCCACGGTGCGGCTCAACCAGATTCGATTCTCCGACAAGACCGTTTCGTACTCGTCCAGCCGTCCTGAGATATTGCCGATAAAGCGCCGCACATCTGCTTCGAAATCGTCGTAAGCATCGTTCGGCATTCCCCCAACGCGCCACGCGTGGCACGTCAGCCGCGCACCGAACTGACGCTCGAAAATTTTCAGAATCTCTTCACGTTCACGAAAAGCCCACAGCAGGATCGTGACAGCACCGATGTCGAGAGCGTGCGTGCCGAGCCACACCAGGTGCGACGCGATCCGATTCAGCTCAGTCAGGATCGTGCGAAGGTAATGCGCGCGCGGCGGGACGTCGAGCCCCATCATCTGTTCGACTGTCTCGACCCAAACCAGGCCGTTGGAAACCGCGGCGATGTAATCCAGCCGATCCCAATACGGCGCGATCATCGCGTACATGCGGTTCTCGGCAATTTTCTCCATGCCGCGATGCAGATAGCCGATGTCGCAATCGAGATCCATGACCGTCTCGCCATCAAGCTTCAGGATGACGCGCAACACGCCGTGCGTGCTGGGGTGCTGCGGACCCATGTTGAGCGTCATTTCTGGCGCGTCAAGCAGCGATTCCCGAGTTGTGGCGATTTCAACCTGATGCATATTACTAAAGTTTAGAGGCGGGACTTGTCCCGCCAGCGGGCACAAGTGCCCGCTCTAAACGGCGAGTTCATCTTTCCGCGCCGTTGTCATTCGGCAAATAACATCCCGTCACTTTCCAAGGCTCGATCACTATTCCGATCTCTTTGAGCTCACCGGCTTCTTTTTTTTCGCGCAGCTTCAATATCAGTGACTGCGCGGCGCTCGCCTTATTCCAAACATTTCGTGGCGCGTGCGTTTCCGTCAAAACAAAGCCCGCCGTCGACGCCGCCTCAGGCGTGTCGAAAACTTTGGCCTCGTAATGGGCGGCGATTTCTTTGGGCGACATAAACAGCTCGTGCTTTGTACTTAGTAATTTGTGCTTTGATCTCTAATCGACGTTACGCGTCCGTTCGAAGTGCGAACAAAGTACGAAGTACAAAGTTCAAAGTACATCTTCACTTATCTTTCGGCATCACTTCTTTGCCGCCCCGGAACAGATCTCGGACTTCACGCTCCTGCGGAACAGACAAAATTTCAAGGCCATAGGTCCGCCTCTGCTCAACCTGTTCCCGCTGCACGTCTGTGAACTCAGGCAGATGGCGTTGAGTCCACGCGTTTTCAATAAATTCCAGCGGGTAATCTTTTCGCAAAGGATGCCCGTCCCAATCCGGCGGCAGCAGGATGCGTCGCAAGTCCGGATGATTGTGAAACATGACGCCGAACAGATCGTAAACTTCGCGTTCGGGCCAGTCGGCGGCCGGCCAGACGCTGGTTACGCTTTCGACGCCCGCGCCATTCGTCGCGACTTTCAGCCGCACCCGTTCGTTTTTCGAAATCGAATACAGTTGGTAAACAACTTCCAGCGGCGCTTCCCTGTTGTCCGGCCAATGAACGCAGGTTAAGTCCGAAAGATAGTCAAAAGGCGTCTCAGCATCGGCTTTCAACGCGTTGCACACTTCGACGACGCGCGAACGTTCAATGCGAATCGACAACTGGCCGAGAAACTCAGTCGCTTCGGTCACCGCGTCGGCGCACTTTTCCCGCAGTCTTTTGACGAGCGGATGATTCGAAGCATCGGACGGTTTCGGTCCTTCTTCTTTTTTCTTAACGGGTGGTTTCGGTGCGCCGGGCGCAGCAGGAGCAGCTTTTTGCGCGGCTTCTTTCGCGGCGACCACGCGCGCTTTCGCGGCTTCTACTTGCGCGTCTTTTTCGGCGTCGGCTGAAAGTGAAGATGGGGTGTTAGCGCGCGCGTCCGTCTGCGGCGCTGCGTCGGTAGGTGCGTCCGTCGGTGCTCCAGACTCTGGAGGTTTACCTTCCTGTGCCATAGGACTCAGTTACACTCTGAGTTAAGCAACGCTTCGGGCTAACCATTTATTGGCGGCCACGGGCGCGCGATCAGTAACGCTACGCTCACGTGTAAATGCAATTTAAAGCAGGTCGGACGAAGCGAACTTTTAGCATGCGGTTTCGGGGGTTGTCAATTTACTTTGCGTTTGCGTCACCGTGTCAGTACCCGGAGCGGTAGCGACGGGATCGCATACTCAACCTATTCTCGATCCGGTCGCTACCGCTCCCGGTACTGACACGACAGCGTCACTTCGCGTTGATCAATTCTTCCGGCATCTGTTCCGGCAGTTTCAGAATCTTTTCCCAGCCGGAATTGTCCGCACGCATCTGCGCCGTCAGATCGTCACGCAACCTCGTCAGGCGATCACTCAGCGTCTGCGGATAGTTTTGCAGGTCGGGGAAACGAATCATCTGATCGGCGACAAACGCTTTTTGTTTTTCGATCGAGGGGATGGGCTCGTGCTGGCCATTTTCCCAGAACGGTTGCAGCAGTCGTTCGACCCGAGCAGCGCCGGGAATTTCGATCTCTTCGTCATTCAGCGCCGTCACATCCGCGACGTAATTTCCGTCTGCGTTGATCCCTCGAAAGACTTGTAGACGCCCCGGAAGCGTCGTTTTGTCGAGGGAATTCGAAGCTTTCAAGGTCGGCCGGCCATCGACGACACACGCTTTAAATATGACGCCAGCGACGCTTTTCACTTCACTCGAAAGCTTCGTGCCGATGCCGAAGCCCGCGGCTTGCGGGAAATCGTGGACGATCTGTTTTACTCTTTCAATAGTCAGGTCGCCAGTCAGATTCGGTCGCAAACCATGCAAGCCATTCGCTTCAAAAAACTCAAGACACCACTTTCCTAAATCAGCCAGGTCGCCGGAATCGACACGGAACCCTTTAAAAGCTTTGCGGCGCGCGTCGGTCGAAGTCGCCGCCATGACTGCGTGAACCGCGCCCATGTAAACATCGATCGTGTCCAGCAGAAGCGTCGTACCGTTCGGATTCGCGTCGAGCCAACGCTCGAACGCAACCTGCTCAAAATGTTTGGGCCGGTTCGTGCGCGGATCGATTTCAGGCTCAGTCATGTATCCGATATAAGCCTGCTGCCAGTAATGCGCTTCGGTGCCGACCGCGGGAATGTCGAGCCGATGCGCGGCTTCCATGTTCGACGTGTCGTTAAAGCCGCCGATGAATGCATACGTCGCAATGTCTACCGCGCGTTCGATGTCGCCGTTGCGTCGCAGAGAAAAATCCGACAGCCAGCGTTTACCGGCGGCCATCCGAAATTGCATCGCCGTACTCGCGGTGGTCATCGGCAAATCGAAAGCGTGCTCGAACTTGATCTCTTGCGCCTGCGTCAGACCAAACTTGCCGGTGATGTCGGCGATGGGCTGCTGTGGAAACATGATCGTGCCGGGACGAACGGCGCGAATGCTACCGACGAACTGGATGTCTTCGATGGCTTTGGCGAAGCGTTGTAGTCCGGCGCGGTCCTGCTCGATAAATCGCAGCCGTGGCCGATCGATTTGGCTGTCAACCAGCAGGCGAATCAGGCGTTCATGGCCGAGCGCCGGCGCGAACGGAAGTTTTCTTTGCGTACAGTAGAAGGTTGCGATGATTTCGCTGAGAGGCTTACCGTGCACGCGCGTCGCGTCCTTATACGACGCATCGCCCATTGCGGCGTGATACCGGTCAAAGTTGAGCGTGCCCATTGGGCCGCAATGATATCACGGGCCATCGTCCCAACGGTCAATGCAAACGCGACTGGCATATCGCCCTTCTCTGTGTCTCTGTGAAATCTCGGTGTCTCTGTGGTGGAGTTCTTGCCAACTGTTTTCCCTACCGAGACACAGAGTACACACTGAGTCACAGAGCATCGACTGAACGCGACTCTTGATATTGCTGCCGCGCAAACTTCAACCAAATTGACCCGCCCATCCACAACGCCGGCGCGTCCAAGCGTGCAAAGGGCTTCGGTCCTTCATGCCTCAGCGTTACGCGAACAGCCCCCAGCCTGTTCCAAAATTAAAAAGGAGGAGACAAGAATGAGATCGAAGATTAGATCGCGCGTCGTGTGGATGACGCTGTTGGCGGTGTTTGTGTTTGGATCAGTTGCGACGGCGGCGGCGCCCCAGCCGGGCCGCTGCCGGCAGGCCTGTAACGAAGCTTTCCGTGAGCATCTGACCAGGTGTGACAATTTGCCGCGCGCTGACAAACAGACTTGTAAGGCGAGAGCGAGAGCTGCTCATCAGCACTGTCTCAGACGCTGTAAAAATTCGTGAGAAATCAAAGCGAGGGTTGTTCTACTCTCCTCCACCCGCCGCTTTCGATTTACTGCCGATAATTTCTGCTCCAGCGGCGCTCATCTCCTCAAGCGCTTTCCGGCCGTCGTCAGGACTCACATTGACCGGCCGCATTGCGTCGGCGAGAGCTTTGACCTTGAAGCCTTCTTTAAGCGCACCGAGCACCGTTTCCTTCACACAGTAATCGGTGGCTAGTCCGCCAACCCAAACTTCTTCCACGCCTTCATCGCGCAACGATTGCGCCAGTTGAGTTCCGTCGAATCCGGAATAGCCGTCAGCGCTTTCGTCGAATCCCTTCGAGATCACGGTGACGCGCGGATCGTCCAGCAAGTCAGGATGGAACTCGGCGCCAGGCGTATTTTGCACACAGTGCACCGGCCAGATTCCGCCATAAGCGGCAAAGTGTTTGGCTTTCGGGGGGTGCCAGTCGCGTGTTTTGTAAACGGGCTCGCCTCGATCGAGAAACTCTTCGATGAGTTTGTTAAGCGGCGCCACGACTTCATCACCGTGCGCGACTGCCAAAGAGCCGCCCGGACAGAAATCGTTCTGGACGTCAACGACGATCAGTGCTTTCTTACTTTCACTTGCCATTGCGATTAGGTTAGCGCGGCGAGCGATACGTTCGCAATGTGCCGTAAGGTCGAACGGGTGAGGCAACGTGGACCGGTGACGCGCTGATTGTCTACCACAGTAATCAAAAGGTATCTCGGCGCCTTCATTCTGGCTTTGCCACTCTGATGCGCGGCAAGTCTTCGACTTGCCGGTTCGGTGTACTTCTTGCGGTCTTAGACCGCATCAGTAAGTCGTTGATTAGCGGCAAGTCAGAGAATGGCCGCGCATCAGAGTGGCCGAGCCATCACGCAAGTAGCTAAACCTGCCGAACCACTGCCGCCTCGGAATCCAAAGCACTCTATAGTTCTTCCACGTTGCCGCCATTTCAAGTTGCCGCCCTCTCTGACGGGTCGGGCTTCTGACACGGATCGCCTCACGATTTTTTGTTGACATTCAATCTCTTTCCCGATAGAAGCATCTCCCACCGCGTAAGTGCCGGAGAACATCTTCAGGGGGTTCGATGAACGACCAAACATTAAAGGCCACGATGTGTCCGCAGTGTGGAACTCCGGCAGCGCCGGGTGAAGCTTTCTGCCGCAATTGCGGGACGCAGCTCTTCGCGCCAACCGTCGCAGCGATTCCACCAACGCAAGCTGCGCCGCCCGCACCGACGATCACCGCGCCACCACCAGCTCCTCCGCAATATCAGCCACCACCGACAGGCGCCCAGCCGAAAAAGAAGCGTAGCAAGTTAATGATGGGCTGTCTCGTTATTCTTGGATTGTGCGGTGTGGCGATCGCCGGGGGCGGGGCTTACGTTTGGTATGCCACGTCTTACACGCCACCTGATCGCAAACCACCCGCAGTCCCTGAACGCGCCGCGGGAACGCTGAGTGAATTCCCGGTTGATAAGGACACGCAACCGACGACGGTACAGACTGAAGCGCTAGGCGGCACCGCGACTGCTAAAGCTGAAACCACGACGACGGGCGCGAAACTGCCTCCCGGCGTAACGAAGACAAGCCTCGCCAAAGGTGCGACCAGCCTGACGTCTTCGACTTATAAGAAGATTCCGGTTGGATCGGCGACGCCGGCGAGCGGTGGCGAGATTTACATTAATGTGGTGACCGCGATGCCGGGCCAGACGGGTTTCACCAATGACATCGCGACAGGAATCAAGACCTCGATGGGCGGCACCATGACCAGCGTAACGGTTCAGAGTCCGAAAGGGGCAACGTACGCCGGCTCGCATATCGTTTCGGCGCAGGGCAACGTTTACGTTCTCGCGAAACAAGGCAGCGACATCATCATCATTATTTACGGCGCCGATCCATCACTTAGCTCAAATGTTGACAACCTCGCGAAGAATGTCGGGAACGGCGAAGGCTTGATCGATTATCCCGAGACGAAAGAGTCTCTCTGGACTCTGCCGGCGCAAACACCGAGTGGGCTGACCCTGATCGAAATCAGCACAATGACGGGCGGGCAGATCGAGGCGTCAATCAATTCCGGCGGCGATTTACCAACTGAGATGCGGCCTTTCATTCCCGATCGTTTGACGGGCGCGCGTTACCTCGATTCGTCGCGCCAGGAATGGGCGGTGCTGAATCTTCAATACGGATCGAGTTTCCAGGCGTGGCGCACGTGGTTGCTGGCGCGCGGGGCGCTGGGCATCGGCGGCGGCGAGACAACGACTGTGCGAGAAGTCAGTGGGATTCACCTGAATCAGGACGGCAAACGCATCATGCTGTTTCAGAAAGGGCCTTACCTGATTTTCATGAGCGGCCCGGCGGGCGCTTCAGTTGATCGATTTGTCGCGCTGGGAAATCAGATTCAGGTTTAGGCTTGACAGAATCGCGAGCGGTAGCGAGCGGGATAAGGACGCAAGTCGCGAGGATCGCGTTTGACGTTTTTCGAATATTGAGTTTTTAACCGGCCGCTACCGCTCGCGGTTTTGTAAAACCGCTCTCGGTTCTGACACATGCACACACACTTGCAGGAGTTCATCATGTCCCGAATCACCCGAATCGTCTCAACGTTAGCGTTTATCATCTGCGCGTTTACTGCGTTCGCTCAACAACCCAACACCGATGCTTTGCGTTACCGCTACATCGGACCGGTCGGTAACCGAGTAACTTCAATCGCTGGCGTCCCGGGCAATCCATACATTTACTATACGGGTTCTGCGTCGGGCGGCATCTTCAAAACAATCAACGGTGGAGCGAATTGGGAAGCAATCTTCGACGGGCACCCGGTTTCGTCAATTGGCTCGATCGAAATCGCGCCTTCAGATCCCAACATCGTCTGGGCAGGCACAGGCGAAGCCTGCATTCGCAGTCACATCTCCGTCGGTCAGGGCATTTACAAATCGACCGACGCCGGCAAAAACTGGAAGTTGATGGGCCTGGAAAAGACGGGTCGCATTGGCAAGATCGCCATCGATCCAAACAACCCAGACAACATCACGGCGTGCACCATGGGTCACGCGTATGGTCCACAGCAGGAGCGCGGCGTGTATCGCACCACCAACGGCGGGACGACGTGGGATCGCGTACTCTTTACTGACGAAAACACCGGATGCTCGGACCTGGTGATGGACCCAAACAATTCGCGAATCCTCTTCGCCGGCATGTGGCCGCTCGAGATTCATACCTGGGGTCGTGAGAGTGGTGGTCCCGGCAGTGGTCTATTCACTTCGCGTGATGGCGGCGCAACCTGGAAACGAATCACTGGCCGCGGTTTGCCGACGCGCCTGACCGGTAAGTGGGCGCTCGCGATGTCGAAGGCGAATTCCAACCGCATCTACGCATTGATTGAAACGGGTGATGGCGTTCCTCTGCGTGGGCAGGAAACAGATCGCGGCAAGCTCTGGCGTTCAGATGATGGCGGAGAGAACTGGCGGCTGATCAGTCACGATCGCAATCTGGGCGGACGTACTCATTACTATTTTCACGTCACGGCTTCGCCGGATAATGAAAACGAGGCTTATTTCCTGACGGCCGGATTTGCGACGACGCTCGATGGCGGCGAAACCGCGCGCATGTCGGGCGGCGCCGGCAGTCCCGGCGGCGACAATCACGACATCTGGATCGACCCGTCGAATGCCAATCGCATGGCGGTGGCGAATGACGGCGGCGTCAGCCTCTCAATCAATCGCGGACGGACCTGGCAGCGAATCCAATTGCCGAACGCGCAGATGTATCACGTCACGGTGGACGATCGCATTCCTTACTACGTTTACGGCAACAAGCAGGACGGGCCGTCGTATCGTGGCCCGAGCCGCACTGACGGGGGTTCGATTCCGCGCAGCGTGTGGCACGGAGTTGCGGGTGGTGAAAGCGGTTGGGCAACGCCCGATCCGATCGATCCGAACATCATCTGGTCGAGCGCGTCCGGTTCGGGAAGTATTGGTGGCATAGTCGCGCGCTACGATTTGCGCAACGGCCAATCGCGCAACGTGGAAGTCTGGCCAGATCAAGTCAATGGTACTCCGGCGGCGGATTTGAAGTATCGCTTTGTTTGGACCTTCCCACTGACCTTCTCACCGCACGACGGAAAGAAGCTCTACGTCGGCAGCCAGTACGTACACGTGACCACCGATGCCGGCCAAAGCTGGCAAGTCATCAGTCCCGATCTTACTTCCAACGACAAGAGCAAGCAGGGATTCTCAGGCGGGCTCACCGGCGACAACATCGGCGTCGAGTACGCGCCAGTGGTCTTCGCGATCGCCGAATCGCCCAAAGAGGCCGGTGTGATTTGGGCGGGCACGAACGACGGCATCGTTCAGATAACCCGGGATGGCGGCAAAAATTGGACGAACGTGACACGCAACATTCCAAACATGCTGCCGTGGGGCACGGTCAGCAACATCGAAGCGTCGCGCTATGACGCCGGCGCCGCCTACATCACCATCGATGGCCACCAGGTCAACAATCGCGATCCGTGGGTTTACAAGACGGCTGACTACGGTCGCACGTGGAAACTAATCACGAACGGAATTCCGAAGACGATGCTGAGTTACGCGCATTGCGTCCGCGAAGATCCGACGCGACAAGGCTTGCTTTATCTCGGCACTGAAGGCGGCTTGTTTGTTTCGCAAGACGACGGCGTCAACTGGCGGCCTTTGCAGAACAATCTTCCGGCCGCGCCGGTTTACTGGATCACGATTCAAGAGCGATTCAACGATCTCGTGGTCAGCACGTATGGCCGGGGCTTTTGGATACTCGACGATCTTACGCCCATCCAACAGTGGAACAGCGCGGTACAGAATTCCGCCGCGCATCTCTTCGCGCCGCGTCCGGCTTATCGCTTCCGCGGGATGATCGTCCCGTACGCTTCCGGCGATGACAACACCATTGGCCAAAACCCGCCCGGACTAGTTTCGATTAATTACTATTTGAAAGCGGCGCCCGCGTCTGAGCCATCGATCAAAATTGTAGACGCGAAAGGCGAAACGCTCGCGACGCAACGCGGCACCCGCACCGCGGGCATGAATCGTGTGTGGTGGAATTTGCGGACTGATCCATCGAAAGAGGTCCGTCTGCGCACGAGTCCGGCTTACGCTCCCGACATTCGTCTGAACGCTGACGGCTGGCGGCCTTTACCTGAAGGCGGTCGCATGACGATTCTCGTCCCACCGGGAAGTTACACCGTGAAGCTGACCGTCGATGGCAAGGAATACACACAGCCGCTGACGATTCTGAAAGATCCGAATTCGGCCGGCAGCGAAGCCGACATCACCCGGCAGATGACGATACTGTGGGACCTGCGGAAAGACATGGAGTCCGTCGCCGACATGGTTAATCAAATCGAATCAATCCGCGCGCAGCTCGACAGTTTGCGCACGTTGGTGAAGGACGCGAGCGTCAAAACCGCTGCCGACGATCTCGAAAAGAAGCTGACCGACATTGAGGACAACTTAATTCAGCGCAGATTCACCGGGCAGGGTCAGGACACCGTGCGCTGGCCACCGAAGCTAATCAGCAAACTTAACTATCTGTCGAACGGCGTCGGCGGCAGCGACTTCGCACCAACGACTCAACATCAGGAAGTCTACGCGACGTTCAAGACGCAACTGGCTGATTTGCGCCGGCGTCTCGATGCCGTCGTCGCAACCGATCTCGCGAATTTCAATCGAATGCTGCGCGAGAAGAATGTTGGGAACGTCATCCCATGAAGTGATTAGTTTCCTACTCGCTTTAGTGCGGGTAGTTACGCCAACTCTGCTGACGTGTCGGACGACTCGACTCTCACACCTCAACATTCAAACACGTTCCACGGTCAGTAGTTAATATTGCTGTGTTTTATGCGCCTATGATATAAGGCGCGGCGGCTGTTCTCACTACTCATCGAGCGGGAGACCCCCATGAAACTCGCGATACTACACTTAAGTGATATTCATTTTGGCGACGGTGAAAACCCGGTTTCAACAAGAGCGGACCGCATTCGCCGCGCCGTGCAATCTGCGGGTCACAAACTGGATGCATGCTTCATTGCGTTAACTGGGGACATTGCGTTTTCGGGGGCGAAAAGTCAATACACCCAAGCACATAAGTTCCTCGTGGACCTTATCACGGGTATTCGTTCGATACCCGATCTCAATCAATGTCAGTGCGTGATGGTTCCCGGAAACCATGACTGTGATTTCGATAATGAATCTGACATTCGTGGGACCCTGCTGGACACCATGAAAGATCATGTAGCCGATTTGCGGGCCGGCAGCGACAGAGTTTTAAAATGCGTTGAAATACAAAATGAGTTTTTTAGATTTCAATCTCGATTTAACGCGAAGAATTACGAACTTCCTCTAGATGAACGGTTGCATTACAAGCAGGAGTTTCAGATCGACGGAAGATCCGTCCGATTCAATTGCTACAACACAGCGTGGGTATCTAGGAAAGAGGAATTGCCGGGCACGCTTCTTTATCCTGTTCAGATCGCCGCCGATGAAAACGAGTCCTACGATGCCGATTTGACTGTTTCGCTGATGCACCACCCATACGGTTGGCTCAACCCGGATAATTCTAATCTGCTTAAAAAATGGCTGAACCAAACGTCCGACGTTATTCTCACAGGCCATGAGCACCGGCAAGACGCATACTACAAGAAATACCTGCCCGCCGACTCAGGTGCTGAGGTGTTTCACACAGAAGGTGCTGCCCTCCAACAGGAGCGTCATGATCAAGATCCAGATAGTCCTAGTAGCGGTTTCAACATACTGGTAATTGACCTCAGCAATCGACGTCAGAAAACCATTGCGTATCACTGGGATAGAGATAAATATCTGCCGAGGTCCGAACCTAGTTGGCTCCCCTCTGTTCGCAATAGGGCACTCCGACTCAGTCAGTTCGAAAACAATAGCGGCTTCACGTCACTGTTACGGGACGTGGGAGCTGGTTTTACGCACCCCAGAAAGCGCGAGCAACTTCAGTTGCCGGACATTTTCGTCTACCCGGATCTATCACATCGGTCGCTGGATGAAGAAGAGGCGAAAGCGAAACAGACTCTGATTAGAAGTGAGGAGGTCTTTGACCGCATAGCGAAAGAGAAGTGTGTTTTGATCATCGGAGCGGAGGATTCCGGTAAGACATCGCTGGCGAAATCACTATATCTCGATTTCCAGGCCCGCAAATCGGGTGTGCCCGTATTGATGTTCGGCAACGAGTTAGACGGCCCAGATTCTGACGATTTCGAGAACGCAGTTAACCGGGCATTCGCGTCTCAATACTCACGCGAGCTTGTCAATGATTACAAACAGCTAGATCTCGCGCGGCGGTGTCCCAGGAATAGTTGAAAGTTGAAAGGTGGCGGTTCACCTGCCCGACTCGGATAGAATCGGGTTGGAAACTTCAAAAGAAGAGGAGAACCGCCATGAGGAAAACTAACAGAAAGCA
>JBQTHO010000008.1:0-41289 GCA_052389795.1 Acidobacteriota bacterium
CGTCTGCTTTCTGTTAGTTTTCCTCATGGCGGTTCTCCTCTTCTTTTGAAGTTTCCAACCCGATTCTATCCGAGTCGGGCAGGTGAACCGCCACCTTTCAACTTTCAACTATTCCTGGGACACCGCCAGGCCACGGCGGACCAGGGTTAGTCGCTAATACTTATTTGGAGGGAACCTACAGCGAGTTCTATCCAAATATCTCGCCGGACGCCGAAGGAATGCAGAAACTTTTCAAGCAGTTTTCCTTTCCCGGCGGCATTCCCAGTCACGTTGCTCCAGAAACTCCTGGATCTATCAATGAAGGGGGTGAACTAGGTTACTCGCTTGCACACGCGTACGGAGCGGTGTTTGACAATCCTGATTTGCTGGCTGTTTGTGTCGTCGGTGATGGCGAAGCCGAGACTGGACCACTCGCGGCGAGTTGGCATTCCAACAAGTTTTTGAATCCCGCTCGCGATGGCGCGGTGCTGCCGATCTTGCATTTGAATGGTTACAAGATTGCTAATCCGACTGTGCTCGCCCGCATCGGCAAAGAGGAACTTACGAGCTTGCTCATCGGCTACGGACACAAACCTTACTTTGTCGAGGGTGACGACCCGGAATCGATGCACCAAATGATGGCAGTGACTCTCGATACTGTCTTAGATGAGATCCAAACGATTCAAGTGAAGGTTCGAAAAGGTGGTCTGAGTGAGCGCCCGGCATGGCCCGCGATTGTTTTGCAGACGCCTAAGGGTTGGACGGGACCGAAGTTTGTCGATGGCAGGCCAGTCGAAGGAACGTGCCGCTCTCATCAGGTGCCGTTGTCTGAACCTGCGGATAATCCGGACCACCTGCTGCTGCTGGAAGAATGGTTGCGAAGTTACAAACCGGAAGAACTCTTTGACGAGGAAGGGAGATTGAAAGCCGAACTTGCTGAACTTGCTCCTAAACGTGAACGGCGCATGGGAGCAAATCCACATGCGAACGGCGGTTTGTTGCTGAAGGATTTGAAGCTGCCGGATTATCGCGAATATGCCGTGGTAGTTCCGAAGGCAGGGACGGTCGAGGTGGAGGCAACGCGTGTGTTGGGTCGTTTCCTTCGCGACGTAGTGAAACTCAATAAGGATCGATCTAACTTCCGCGTTGTTGGACCAGACGAGACTTCGTCGAACCGGCTGGATGCTTTGTTTGAAGTTACCGATCGAGTGTGGATGGCTAAATCGCTTCCTACCGACGAACACGTGTCACCGGAGGGTCGCGTCATGGAAATTCTCAGCGAGCACGTCTGTCAGGGCTGGCTCGAAGGATATTTATTGACCGGTCGTCATGGCTTCTTCTCTTGTTATGAGGCTTTCATTCACATTGTCGATTCGATGGTGAACCAGCATGCCAAATGGCTGAAGGTGGCGCGGGATATTCCCTGGCGTAGGCCAATCGCTTCGTTGAATTATCTGTTAACGTCGCATGTCTGGCGACAGGATCACAACGGGTTCAGCCATCAAGATCCGGGTTTCATCGATCACGTCGTAAACAAGAAGGCTGACGTCGTTAGAGTTTATCTTCCGCCTGACGCGAACAGCTTATTGTCTGTCGTCGACCACTGTTTGCGCAGTCGCAACTACATCAACGTAGTCGTCGCGGGCAAACAGCCCGCGCTGCAGTATCTCAATATGGATGCCGCGATGACGCACTGTGCCCAAGGGACCGGCATATGGGAGTGGGCCAGCAATGACAATGGCGCGGAGCCTGATGTGGTAATGGCATGCGCGGGAGATGTGCCTACGCTGGAGACCTTGGCCGCGATTGATATTCTTCGGCAGCGCTTGCCGGAGTTAAAGATCCGCTGTGTGAATGTGGTAAATCTCATGACGTTACAACCGCAGAGCGAACACCCGCATGGGCTATCGGACGAGGAGTTTGATTCGCTCTTTACCACTGACAAGCCAATTATCTTCGCGTTTCATGGTTACCCATGGCTGATTCACCGATTGTCCTACCGGCGGACCAATCACGGAAATTTGCACGTGCGCGGTTACAAGGAGGAGGGCACGACAACAACACCTTTCGATATGGTGGTTCTGAATGACCTCGACCGCTTTCACCTGGTGATGGATGTTATTAACCGTGTCCCAAAGCTGGAGACTGTCGGCGCGCATCTCCTGCAGCAAATGCGCGACAAACGGTTCGAGCACAAGCGTTACATCTGCAAGCATGGCGAGGACATGCCCGAAATCCGCAACTGGGAGTGGCCTTACTAGGTAATTACTAGTAAATAGCCAAAACCAATAAATCAAAGGAGGCGCGGGTTGTTTCTATCGTCACACCAACTCATGTTCACCAAACCACCCGAACACGCTGTGGAAGATGGCAGTCCCCTTGACTTGCGTATTCACTTCATAGATGACGCCAGTTTTAGTCTTCGATAGATTGTTGAGAAGCTGCCACGCCCACCGGCGCCAGGCATAAACATGCGGCGCTCAATTAGCGAATCGCGCGCATCGTTGAACTCCCCTTTTCTTTTGAGTTACTGAAAGATAAAAGTGCGAAACGCGTCACACGTAGCTATGAATGGGCCGCACTCTATTGCAGCCGGGCGTGTCAACGGTTGGAGGCCCGCATCGAACGCGAGTTCTAACCGCCTAAGCTGTGACCCAACGGATCGAGACTCCGTTGGCAAGATGACGTGAAGATGACGTGATCCCATTTGGAACCTAACTGAATGTAGCTGACTTTGACGGCTAACCATTCCGGTAAATATTGGTTTATTGTGTTTGGTGAGCACAGGTTTAGAGGGCGATCGAGGACTTAAAATTCGTTCCTCGAAAGAGGGTGCGGGTTCGAATCCCGCCCCCGGCACCAATTGTTTTCAATAAGTTACACGGAGCACGCCACTTGCTGGGGGAAAACCCAACGGAGTTTCAGTTAGTTGAGCGTGCTCAATTTCGATGAATTGTTGAGGATTTGCATCGATTTCTATTTTTCCGCAGTACGTCAACAGAACGTCATCCTCGTGGTGGCGCTTCAGATTACCACCATGATCAGCATTTCAGAATACGTCAGCCGTATTCGACTTATTACTCGTGATAGTTTCCAGCGGCTTCCGGTTGATAGAGAATTTCTTTGACTTTAAGACGCCGCAACCCTGATGGAACGCGCGACTCGACCACGTCGCCACTTCTGTTCCCCAGCAAAGCTGTTCCGATGGGCGCCAACACTGAGATCTGGCCTTCGTTCGAGTTGGCCTCAGAGGGAAAGACTAGAGAATACATCACGGTCTTACCACTTTTGAGATCCTTCAGACGCACCTTCGAACGCATGGTGATCACGTCCCCAGGAATTTCCTTAGGGTTAACCAGTTCAGCTCGGCCAAGCTCTTCTTCCAATCGATCCAAATATTCCCGGTCAGCATCGCCGTTGCGCTCACGGGTCATTTCGATCAATCCACTCAGGCGATCATAATCGGATGTTGTGACGTAAATCATAACTTGCCTTTCACTGGGTTGCTTCGTGAGGTGCTTTTAGTCTGCCGTTTCATGCAGCCTAGATTCGGTTGTCAAAGCAGACAGTCTTAGGCCGCCGGGCTCAAGAACTCTTGCTGGAGAGGTTTCCCACGCACGACTTCAACTGAACAGGGCGCGCCCATTGCGAGTGCCTTTACTACGTTGCTGACGGACGGACCGCCATTGTTGCTTTCGGCCCGACGGCTGAACGCAAGCGCATCAACAAAGATACAGTCCGCGCCCCACTCGCGGGCTTCTTCGATTAGCACCTCGAGTGGCACGGCCTCCCTGATGGCGACGGAAACACTCAGTCCCGAAGCTCGCAACTCTTCAACGGCTGGCTCGATCACTTTCGCCGCGGTTGAGCGAGGTTCGGCACCGTCCCCAGTCAAGATGCCAGTGCCCAGAACCATCTCGACTCGCGGTCCTGGTTTCGGTATCAGAACAACGCGCGCTTCGCTTCCTTTCAGCCAGTTCCGTTGTGCCGCGGCCCGAAAACAATTAATCGCATTCGGGGATCCGTCGATGCCGATCAAAATGCGTACTGGAGCACCAATAGCAGTATTAGACGGACGCGCTATTCGGGTCGAACAATGAGAGTGTGCGGCGATTTCGACAGCAGCCCCACAGTAGTCTGTGATCTGTGGCGAAGGGCTCCTCTGCGAGCCAACCACGATTAGATCTGCGCCCCACGCTTCCGCTCTGCGCACCGTTTCTCGACGTATCGAATTACGCTTCGACAAGCCTTCGGATTTAACTTCTCCATAGGGGAACATGGATCGCAAACGACGCTCGGCTGTGTGCGACATCACACGCCGTTCCTCCACGTCTCTTAATGCCGGCACAAAGGAAGCCACACCGCTCTTTAGGACCTTCATTCTGCGATCGGCAACTGCGCGATTGATGTCTTCAGGCGACGAAGGCAGACAAACATCAGTAACTACTACAAGCCCTTCGACGCCCTTCGGTAGTCCGGCCTTCCTCAGATCGGCCAGCGCGGCTTCGGAGTTTTCTGAGCCGTCGTAAACAATCAAGACCTTGATCTTCTCGTCGAGGTGCAGATCGGTTAACGGCGACAGCGACGAACGCTTAAAGTTTTCAGCTTTGAGTAATTGCACGATATTAACCCTTCACCAAGTGAACGGCTTTACGCCCTTTCATCTCTGAACTGTATCCCTGCGAGATTAGCGCGCCGTCGGGTAGTAATATGGGCCAACCATCAGTCTCTGATCGAGATCAAAACGGCGCCGCGCTCCACACGCTACACATGTCCGGTAAGTTAACTTGCCGCGAGTAAAGGGAAGGTTCATTTCCCGGTGCCAGCATCCGAACAATCGCGTTAGAACCCTTTCTATCGTTACTGCAACGCTTGCCGGAGCAACCCCTGCGCTCCTACCACTCCGTTCAATGACTTCTTCCATTGGCCGTCAACTCTTAAAGTCAGGGCGATTCCTGACGATAGTAAAATCGTGACCGCACTGCTTACACTGATAACGATCGTTCTCGCGGACGCCGACAACCAGCCGAACTTCAGCGCACGCTGGACACTCCACCAGCCAGCGTCGCAGAGTTACGAGCCAGCTTTTCTCCGTGCCATCCAACTGTCCAATATGCTGTCTAGCGCTTGACGAGCTTGCCATGAGCCACTCTCCTTCTGCCCTACCCGCCTCTTCGCGAACCTCGTAGTTAAGCGCCCGGGCCGCGCTAGTCGCGCGGCCTCACTTACTTCCGGGTCACTGACTAGCGAGCGGTTGTCTTACACAATAGACGGGACGATAGGCGCGCAGTAGCGTGTTAACACTTAGAGTGATCGGGTATTAACACTGGTTAGTATGAGAGGCCCACGCGACGGCGCCGTGGTGATTAGGAATCGGTTTCGCAAACCTCAGTCAAGTAGGAATTCGAATTAAAGCTAGGGTCAGCCGCGAGCTACCGCCGGGCGAAGTTCGCAAGTTGTCACGATTCAGATTGTCGATGTTCTCGCACTTTGAGAGCCAATTCGACGCGATTACTCAAGCCCTTCTTATCGAGGATGCGGCTGATATGTCCCTCAATTGTTCTCAGGCTGAGGTTCAGCTCCCGCGCAATCTCCTTGTTAGTTAGGCCGCGCGCTACCGCTTCCGCCACGCGCCACTCGGCGTCTGTGAGCGTCTCATCCCGAACAAGATCATCGTTTTTCTCGTCATGCTCACCGAAAAGACGCGCCAGATCAGAGTGAGTGCGGTGAACTCGTTCAAGAATGTTCTTAACAACGGCGACCAACTCTTCCGACTCAAAAGGTTTCGTAATATAGGCGTCCACGCCGGTGCGAAAACCAGTGATGCGATCAGCAAGGTCGTCTTTAGCCGTTAGGAATATAATCGGAATCAGGCGTGTGCGTGGAGCAGCGCGAAGATTGCGCGCCAATGCATAGCCGTCCATTCCCGGCATCCGGATGTCGCTAATGATCAGATCAGGCAGCGACTCAGCGACTTTCACCATTGCTTCGGAGGCGCGTCGAGCCGTTACGACTTCGTATCCTTCTGCGCGCAATGTCTCTGACACAGCGAGTAAGAGACTCGGATCGTCATCAACCACGAGCAGTTGTCTTGTTGTCACCATTCTTATTCACCGGTTCCTTGCAGCCACCGTCAGACCAACTTGGTAGGTGCAAGGTAAAAATGCTTCCACGGCCCACTACGCTTTCCACCGTGATGCGACCACCCATGTGACCCATCACGTTGCGGGCTAGATAAAGACCGAGCCCCACGCCTGACATGTCGGCATCGTCCAAAAAATCAGCGTCAGTTTCCGTCGCTGGATGAGCCACTGACGGTGCCGATTGCTTTCCGCGATGGAACTTATCGAAAAGGACAGGCATGTCCTCAGGCGGAATGCCGCGACCGTTATCCTCTACGCTGATTGTTACCTCCTCGCCGTCTTGTTGCGCAGATAAAACGATCCGTCCGCCGTCTGCGGTGTATTTCACAGCGTTCTCGATGAGGTTCGCCAGCACGCGCCGAATCGTTTTAGGGTCTGCACAAACAAATAAAGGCTGGTGTGTGGTTTTAACCCGAAGGTCATGACCGCGCTTTTCTGTGATCCGCGCTGCGGCCTTAACGCAGGACGACATCACTTCGTCGACATTCACGCGCTCATGCGTAATACGGAACACGCCGCCTTCAATCCGCGCAAGATCGAGCAGATTAAGAACCAAATCGATCTGGCGGTCACACTCAACCGAGATCGTTTCGATATACTCACGTTGTTTGGCGCTCAGGCCATCGCGCATTAAAAGTCTCGTGAGAGCCTTGATGGTTGTCAGAGGAGTCCGCAGCTCATGTGACACGCGTGAGACCCACTCGGATTTTAAGGTATCAAGTTCGGCGAGCCGCGCCTCTCTTTTCTCTAAGCGCTCGGCCATGGCATTGAAGTTCATTCCCAGACGCGACATCTCATCCTCGCCGGCGCTCGGCGCGCGCGCAGAAAAGTCCCCCTCCCCGAACTTTTCGGCGGCGTGGCCCAATAAGCGCACCGGACGCGCGATGCTTCTTGCGATTAACAAGGCTGCTGCCGCTGCGCCGCACGCGATTAGCAAACCCACCACGATATAAACAGTAAGTTGCTGCCAGGCTGGTCCGTATAAAACGGAACTAGGCACGCCAACCGATACGGAGTAGCCGGTATTACCTGCACGCGCCACTCCATAGACGCGCTCCACATTATCAACTGAACTCTTCAAGACCACCACGGCAGTCTTACGGTCATTCAGCACCGATGTGATCGTCGAACCGGTAAGATCCATGCCAAGCGAAGATTGCGAGCGCTGACTGCGGTAGATGATTCGTCGCTGCGGATCCATCACCGTGACGACGGTCCTTTCTGGTAGCGTAATCCCTTGGAAAATCTCCTTTAATGCTGCGCCGTCAATTCGCGCAACAACTACTCCAACGCTTTTCATCGGTGCCATCAAGATCAGAGAGTGGCGCCCTTCACCCTTAGTCCAATCGGTCTCAACCACTGAGACGCCACGTTGCGCTTCCGCCAAAAGCCTTTCGGCAATACCTGATGGCAAACCCTCGGCATTAGCAGGCTGCATTGCCACAATCTTGCCATCGGCATCCAGCACACGCAGGTCAGTCCAGGATGAGCGCGGAGTAATCGCCGCCTGCAACGCGTCCTGCAATTCGGTTTGATTGATTCCGTTCTTGCTCGAATATCCCGCGACGGTGCGAAGAGGTTGTTCCTGTGCGTCGAGCCAGCGATCGAAGAGAACCGCCGCCAGCTCTGCCTGCTGCTCCATCCCATCGTTAAGTTGTTGCTGTTTAGCATGCCAAACGGACCAAAGCAGCGCGAGCCCCACTACCAGCAGGGGAACCACACCCCCGACGGCAAGAATCAGCAATCTTTTCCGGATGTTCAAGCCCCGTCTCCAAACTATGCTCGCGAAACGCAAAGCATAACAAAGCGATTGTAGACCTTTACGCGAGGAAACACCTGTCTTGGACGCGTGATAACACGCTCGTCACACCTCACCGCTCCCGGTACGATTGCTTAGACATTCGCAAGCAGAGACAAAGAGGCTGAAATGACAAACAAATACCGGGAAGCGAAACATGCTTTATGGTCAGTGTCAGAAGAGATTTATGACCACGCATACGACTTTTATTCTTTGCCCTCGGAGTGGGATGAGCGCGATGTGTTCATAACATCAGACCCCGCAACGCCTGGCGGGAACGCCGCTGGGCGGCTTGCAATCGTTACGTCTGCGGCGCCACAAATTGCCTGGCTTTTCGGTCAGTTGCGCGCTGCTTTCACAAGGTTGGGTAATGGCGGTTTAGAAAGTCAGCACTACGTGCGACTTGGCGGCATCGCCAGAGCGTATGAACTCATTTCCGATCGCGAATACAAAGTAAACGGCATTCTCAGAGCAGTAATGAATGAAGCCTTTGTGATTCTCCAAGAGATGGAGACAGAAGAATTCGAGCCAGCGCGCCCGCTGCCCGAGTTCAGTTTACAGTCGGTTGGAATTCCGCAAGGAAGCAACCACCGGCAAGAAGCAGTGGTCTGTTAGACCAAGAATAGAGACTAGGAACAATGATGAATCATAACGCGATTGAGCGAGCACCGTCTTCCCAAACCGCGGCGCAGATCCCGCAGTCAGGAGACCTCAAAAACAGTCATCGCCGGGCCGTCATATTGGCTGGCGGTGAAGGAACACGGCTGCGCTCGTTGACCCGAGCCATCGTTGGAGATGAACGTCCTAAGCAGTTCTGCCCGATTCTCGGAGATGAAACGCTCCTGGATCAAACCAGAAACCGTGTGGCACTGGTGGTGGCACCGCAGCAGACTTTATTTGTTCTGACTCGAACCCACGAGCAATTCTATCGTTCGCATCTACGTGACGTTCCCTCCGATCAATTGGTAGTGCAGCCGAAGAACCAAGGGACGGCGCCGGCAATTCTCTACAGCTTGATGCGACTGTCAAAGGTCGATCCGTTTTCCACCGTGGCGTTCTTCCCATCTGATCATTATTTCTCGGATGACGCCGGATTTATGTCTTACGTCGAATCCGCTTTCGAGGCCACTCACGCAGGGGACGACAAAGTGATCTTGCTTGGCATTCAGCCGCATGGACCAGAAACGGAATATGGGTGGATTGAGCCACTAGCATCTGAGCTGACATCAGACGCGATGAGTTGGGTTCGTCGGTTTTGGGAGAAACCAACTGACGAGGTTGCCCGTGGGTTGTTGGATACCGGCTGTCTTTGGAATAGCTTTGTGATGGTGGGTAGCGTCTCCGCTTTCTTGAAAATGATTCGCCGGGCCTTGCCTGATCTCTGGAACAGCTTCAAGTCGATCGAGCGAGTCTTAAATACTACCGAGGAATCACAGGCACTAGAAAAGCTTTACACCCGAATTCCGGAGATCAACTTCTCGCAAAGTGTACTTTCCAAGCGGCCCGGAAATTTAGCAGTGCTCCCGGTCGTCGGATTGAAATGGAATGACCTGGGGAAACCTCAGCGCGTGTTGTCCACACTTGCTGATATCGGTGTCGAGTCGAAGAGCGATCTGTGGCGGAGCCCGGCGGTACTGTCGAACGCCGTCGCCGCGTGATGAGGGGCAGTGTTAGAAGTAGTCGTGAAACCGGAAACGAACCAATCCAAGATCACCCGGGCAACGAGCGACAACCCGGCCGCCAATTTGGAGTGTGAGTCGTTTGGACGGCGCGTTCTGGTCGAGCTTGGCGCCATCCGCAATGAAGTCGCGGAGATTCGCGGTGAAGTGGCTGAGTTCCGTGAAGAAGTCAACGGGCATTGCGATGAAGTTACTGAGAATCGCAGTCGCGCGTCAGAATTGATCGATCGAGTGACACCACGGCAGGTAGAGGTGCTCAAATTGATTGCCGCAGGACGCGCGACTAAACAGATTGCGTTGGAACTCAACATCAGCGTGAAGACTGTCGAGACACATCGATCACAGTTGATGGAGCGACTCGGTGTTCATGATGTCGCAGGCTTGGTGCGATTGGCCATTAAGGCTGGCGTCAGCAAGCTTGATCGTTAATGGCAGAGAAATGAGCAGCCCATATCAGCGCATCAGTTAGTGAAGGCCAAGGGGGGTGCAACGCAGGTGCTTTTTCAAGTTGGGGAGAGGGATTATCGCGGCGAGTCAGCAACGGAGATCGTGAGAGCGCTTGAGCTTGACACCCCAGATTACGTTTGCCAGGGTCAGTCGCTTCGCCAATTTCTGCTCTGGTCGCTGAATCAATTGGGCGATAAGTTGCCCGCTCGCGAACTCGACTTGAGTGACAGACTGCCGGATGAGGCGCTAGCACTTAGCTATCTTTACCTGCGTGACGAATATGGTGCGGGGAAGTTATCGCGCGACCATTAAAAAAACAGCAGTTCGCTTTTGAGTAATCTTTGTTGGCGGGAAGGGGATGAACACGATGCGTGTCTTGCTGGCGGCAGATTCGATTATCACTTTAGATGTGCTTCTTAATGAGATGTCCACCCGTTCCTGGCCTACAGGCACCGAAGTCCGCGTGCTTTCGGTGGTCGAGGATGTTGATGTTCCGGAAGACGTGTGGCGTGAGATGGGTTATGGAACTGACGCTCTCCGACATGAGATGGGAAGACGAGGTGAGCTAATAACCACCTTGGCCACCATGCGCCTGAGTGAAGTCGGGATTCCGTCCAAAGTAATCATAATGAGAGGTAATCCCGCCTCTCTCATAACCTTAGAAGCCTGGAAGTGGTCTGCAAATCTGATTCTGATTCGGGCGAACAATCGTACCGGCTTTAGGAATTGGTTGCTTGGTAGTGTGGCCAAGTCGGTGCTGGCCAGTGCGGCTTGCACGGTCAATGTCGTGCGCCCAGACGAAAATCAAGTTCTCACCGCAAAGCGTCCAACGAGGATATTGCTCGCTACCGATGGATCCGAAAGTTCAATCGAGGCCGCGCGCGCCATCGCGCAAGCGATATGGGCAGCCGAGACTGAAGTAAGAGTGGTTTCGGTGGTTAAACCGCCTCTATGGGCGCTGGGAAAGATTGGCCTTAGTCTGGGCGGACGAAGAGATAATGCGCATCGCGCAATCGGTAAAGTGGTGCAAATGCTAAAGGAGACTCCCGTTGGGATTAGTGCGGCGGTAATCAGCGGCCGGCCAGCACAAACAATTATTGACGAAGCCACATCGTGGCGCGCAACGCTTATTGTGATTGGGAAACGCGAACAACGTGGACTGTTCTCGCGGAGCATTTCCGAAACGGTCGCAAGCCTGGCGCACTGCTCCGTGAAAGTAGTCCGCCGCGACAGTTCTGAGGATGGGCAGTCATTGGCTCGTGATCGAGAACCATCTGTTCAGCGACGTAGCAATGTTTATGAGCTATCAGGGAATCGTCAGTGGAAAAGAGTCGCCTGAGGCGACGAATCCGAGAATGGTGAAAATGCATCGCGGAATTGGATGGCGCTTAATCTCTCAAACCGCACACCTCGATCTCGAAGATATGACGCCGGCGATTTTCTTGACTGACTGTTTGTGAGTTCTTAGGAGTGATATGAGTAACAACAAATCGCAACCGAGTTTTCTCGATGATGTCGCATCGTACTTCGATCGGGCGGCGTCATTCACGTCGTACCCAGATGGCTTGCTGAACCAGATCAAGGCATGTAACAGCGTCTACTCCTTTCAATTCCCCGTTCGCACGGGTCGTGGCATTGAGGTCGTCTCTGGATGGCGCGCCCAGCACAGTCACCACAAGCTCCCTGTGAAGGGCGGCATCAGGTTCTCAGAAGAGGTTGACGAAAACGAGGTGAAAGCCCTGGCTGCACTAATGACTTATAAATGCGCCGTTATGGACGTCCCTTTTGGCGGAGCTAAGGGTGCCGTAAAGATTAATCCGAAGCAGTACACCGTTGAAGAGTTGCAGCAGATCACACGCCGATACACTTCCGAACTAATCAAGAAGAACTTTATCGGTCCGGGCGTTGATGTTCCCGCCCCCGATTACGGGACGGGGCAGCGCGAGATGTCATGGATCGCCGATACCTACGCCGCGTTTCATCCGGGACACGTCGACGCGTTGGCGTGCGTAACCGGAAAATCAGTCTCGCAAGGCGGCGTCCGTGGAAGACTTGAAGCTACGGGGCGTGGAGTCTTCTTTGGCTTGCGAGAGGCATGCAGCATTCGGATTGTCGTAAATCATAGTCGATCGGACTTCAAGCGCGAGTTGGGGCTAAGATGGTGACGCTTCAAATGTCAGTGCGACGCGCTAGGGTGTTTATTTCGTAGCCGCACTTCATTTGACCCAAAATTGCTGAAGAGAATTACTTCTGACTCCAACCTAAGAAGTCCGTCATCGGAAAAGCTATCAGCAGTTGTCATTTATCTCTGCATCCGAGCGTGAGATGAAGCGTTGCCGCTGGCCTTGTCCGAAACCTTAACTTTAGTACGACTACTCGGATACAATCGCCCGGCTCTAAATGCCCTCAATGAACATCGCCGCCGGAACTCGACTCGGTCGTTATGAAATCCGCTCGAAGCTTGGCGAAGGCGGAATGGGTGAGGTGTATCTGACGCAGGACACCAAACTCGATCGCAAAGTTGCGTTAAAGATTCTGCCGGCTGAACTCGCCGCCAATCAGGATCGAATGCGACGCTTTGTGCAGGAAGCGAAAGCCGCGGCGGCGCTGAACCATCCCAATATCGCTACGATCCATGAAATCGGCGAGAGCGATGGCGTGAACTACATCGCCATGGAGTTCATTGACGGCACAACGCTGCGTGAGAAAATTCATCAGGAACAAACTGACTTACGAAAGCTCCTGCGGTTCTTGCAGCACGTCGCCGAAGGATTAGTGAAGGCGCACGCAGCCGGAATAGTCCATCGTGATCTCAAATCCGACAACGTTATGATCACGCGCGATGGACATGCGAAGATTCTCGATTTTGGTCTCGCCAAACTAATCGAACAGCCGCCGATCTCAGGTGGTGATTCAAGTGAAGTTGCGACCGCGGTGATGCCTCAGCATTCAACGCCCGGCGCGGTCATGGGCACCGTCGGTTACATGTCGCCGGAGCAGGCGCAGGGCAAAACTAAAGAGATCGATCAGCGCTCGGACATCTTTTCGTTCGGTTGCATTCTGTTTGAAGCAGTGACTGGCAAGAAGCCGTTCGAGGGTGATTCAATCGTCAAGTCGCTTCACATGGTTATCTACGAACCAGCGCCTTCACTCACGGAGTTCAATCCTTCTGCTCCGACGGAACTTCAAAGGATCGTGCGGCGCTGTCTCGCGAAAGATCCGGACGAACGATATCAATCAATTAAAGAAGTCGCGATTGAATTAAAGCAGTTGCGGCGTGAATTGGAAGGAGCCGGTCTTGATACAACTGTGCCGCCGCCATCGAGAAGCGGTGCACCGCTCTGTGCAAGCCATTCTTCATCGCTTGACAGCGCGTTGTCGCATAGCAGTGTCCCCTCGCCTTCGCTGCAAACGCGGGCATCGAGCGCCGAGTATGTCGTCTCGGGTATTAGGCAGCACAAACTCGCGACGGTTCTTGTGGTATTCGCACTCATTGCCGGCGCGATTGCGTTTGGGCTTTACTTGCACGCACGGAACTCTGAAGTCGCGATTGAATCGATTGCAGTGCTGCCGTTTGAAAACAAGAGCGGCAACGCCGACTCGGAATATCTCTCCGACGGTTTGGCCGAGTCGTTGATTTATCGCCTTTCCCAATTGCCCAATCTGAAAGTCAGCCCGACGAGTTCTGTCGTTCGTTACAAAGGCAAAGAGACGGACGTACAAAAGATCGGCAGCGAACTTGGCGTAAATGCGATCATGTCAGGGCGCATGGTTCAACGCGGGGACAACCTCACCATCAGTGTCGAGTTGGTTGATGCGCGAACGAACAAATTGATCTGGGGCGAGCAATACGAGCGGAAGCTGTCCGATCTGTTGACCACCCAGCGCGAGATCGCCGCCGCCATTGCCCAGAAGCTGCAACTGAAACTGGCAGGCAACGACGCGAAGGGTATCACCAAGCGCTACACGAACAACAACGAAGCTTACCAGCTATATCTAAAGGGCCGGTTTTACTTTGCCCGGCGAACCAAAGACAACATGTTCAAGAGCATCGAGCTTTTCAAGCAGGCGGTTTCTCTCGACCCTAACTTTGCTCTAGCCTATGTCGGTATCGCCGAATCGTATTCCACCATCCCGTCGTACCCTTATGCTTCACCTGCGGAGTGCGTGCCGCAGGCCAAGGCTGCCGTTGCGAGGGCGCTCGAAATCGATCCCGAACTTCCCGAAGCCCACACAGTTGCCGCAATGATCGCGGCGACCCACGACTGGGATTACCCGCAGGCCGAACGTGAATTCAAGCGTTCGCTCGAACTCGATCCTAACCTTGCCATCACGCATTACCGTTACGGCTGGACGTATCTGAGTCCGCTAGGTCGTCACGACGAGGCAATCGCCGAGATGAAGCGGGCAATGGAGCTCGAGCCGCTCTCGATAATGCAGGGTGCGAATTTCGCCGCGGTATTGATGTATGCGGGGCGGTTTGACGAAGCCATCGGGCAGGCGCGCAAGACCTATGAACTCGACCCAAGTCACATCGGCGCGCAAAACTGGCTTTGTCATACCCTAAACGCAAAGGGTCTATATGCTGATGCGATATCAGTGGGCGAGAAGGCGGAGGCAGCCCAGCCGACTACTGTAAATTCGTTCAACGCATGTCTCGGGCTCGCATACCGGCGGTCAGGACAACAAGAACGCTCGCGCGCGCTGCTCGCCAAAATAAAAGAAGCGGAAAAGACCAGATATGTTATGAGCTATTGGAGCGCTATTCATTTCGCCGACCTGGGCGAAAAAGAAGCTGCCTGGGCCGAGCTGGAAAAGGGTTATCGAAACCGCGACTGGTTCATGCAGCGGCTGAAGACCGACCCGTTTATCGAACCCTTACGCAGCGACCCGAGATACAAAGAGATGCTCAAGCGACTAAATTTGCCGGACTAGAGCCAGATGAAACGCTGCCCGCAATGTAATCGAGTCGAGAGTGACGAAGCGCTGAAGTTCTGTCGCGTCGATGGCGCGACTCTGGTTAGCGATTCCTCGGCGATCGCGGCTGACGCGGGCACGGCGCAACTCGACTCGCGACCGGATGCCAGCGAAGTTCACACCAGCATTCTTCCGCACAACACTAACGCGCACGTTAATCGCCCGACAGGCCGTACGAACGCGCTGCTGCCGCAGCCGGTAGTTGCAACGGAGCAATTAGTCATCGTCGGACAACGGAAAGGAACGATCGTGCTCGTGGCGATAGTTATCCTGATTCTTGTCGCCATCGGCAGTTATTTCGCTATCTCAAAATTCACTGCGGCGCGAAAAGACAAAGCTATCGAGTCAGTTGCCGTACTGCCCTTTGAGAACAAGAGCGCCAACGCCGATTCAGAATATTTGTCTGATGGTTTGGCCGAGTCACTAATCTATCGTCTCTCGCAGTTGTCAAATCTCAAGGTCAGCCCGCGCAGTTCGGTCTTTCGTTACAAGGGACAATCAACCGACGCGGAAAAGATCGGCAACGAGTTGGGTGTTGACGCAGTCATGTCCGGGCGTTTGACCCAGCGAGGCGATGATTTGCTGATTAGCGTCGATCTGATCGACATCAAAAATAAGAAGACGATTTGGGGCGAACAGTTTCAGCGAAAGATGTCTGACCTGCTGGCGACGCAAAGCGAGATCGCAACGGCGATTGCGGATAAGCTTCAACTGCGACTCTCGGGCAACGACTCGAAAGGAATTGCCAAGCAGTACACCAGCAACAACGAGGCTTACCAGCTTTATCTGCAAGGCCGTTATTTCTGGAACAAGCGCAATTCGGAAAATCTGAAGAAAGCTGCCGAACTTCTCAGAGCAGCCACCGACAAAGATCCAAACTTTGCGCTCGCATACGCGGGTCTCGCCGATTGTTACGCAGTGTCCTATTACTACGTCGGCGAGCGTTATCGCGAAAAGATGTTGCCGGCAAAAAGCTATGCCGCCAAAGCCATCGAACTCGATCCCACGTTGGCTGAACCGCACGCGAGCCTCGGGTTTTTGGCGTGGGCCCTGGATTGGGACAAGGCAGGCGCGGAGAAGGAGTTTCTCCGGGCCATTGAGCTTAATCCGAATTATCCAACTGCGCATCACTGGTATTCACGATATCTGCGCGGCGTTGGACGTACCGATGAAGCGTGGCGTGAGATCAAGCGGGCCGAAGAACTCGATCCATTGTCTCTGGTGATCATCAACAACATGGCCGAGAACCACGTTGACCGGGGCGATCTGAATTCGGCTACCAAAGAATGCCAACGAATGATCGACCTCGATCCTAACTTCTGGGCGGCGCACCAAACTCTCGCCATTGTATTAGTCAAGCAGGGCCGTCTGGCTGAAGCACTCAGCGAAGCACAAAAGAGCACTCAATTTTCGAATCGGGGGAACGCCTCTCTCGCATTGTTGGGGCATGTCTACGCCAAGCTGGGGCAACGAAGCGAGGCTGAGGCGGTAATCAAGGAACTCGAAAAACGATATTCTGACAAACAGGCCGATGCGCGCGACCTGGTAATCGTCTACGCAGGTCTGGATGACAAAGATAAAGCCTTCGCCTGGCTGGAAAAGGCTTTTGCGGATCACAGTGTGTTCCTGGCGTTCTTAAAGCTCGAACCGATGATGGAGACATTGCGCAGTGATCCGCGCTGGAACGACTTGGAACGGCGTGTTGGTGTGAGCCAGTAGCGCAAGCTGTTAGCTTGCGACGATGGAGGAACGCAAGATGGCAGCTTGCACTACATCCACGAAATGATGCCCCCAATGTCATCGCGTGTTATGCGGAAGGTGCTAATAATTTCGTCCGCTGGATCAAAGGTGACGGCGACGTGAGACCGCGAACCATAGATAAGATTAGGGCTTTGGTTAGAGAGCAGAGATACGAGATATCCACTCACGCCAATGAAGAAATGTCCGACGATGAATTGACCTCTCTCGACGTGGAACAAGCAATTCTCACAGGTGAGATCGACAAGCGGTTCACCAGAGACCCGAGAGGCGTCCGTTACGAGGTTGTTGGTCGAGCGCTAGACAGTCGCTCTATTGCGGTTGTTTGTAGAATGCCACCCACTAATTGGCTTAGAATCATCACAGTCTATGAGGCGCAGGAAGGAGAATTATGAACGAAGACGCGTGTGAGTATTGTGACGGCACGATGGAACAAGCAGTAATTCAGGTGCCGTTCAAGTATCTGAAGAAAACCATCTACGTCGATAATGTCCCGGTACGGAGGTGCCGCAAGTGTGGAGAAGTCTATTACGAGGCCAAGGTCTATAAACGACTCGAAAGCATCGCTGAGAATCGGACAAAGATCAAAACCAGCATCACGTTCCCACTGGCGGACTACCGCATGACAGAATCGCTTGAAGCGTAGTTTCAGCAAACTCTCCAACGAAGGCAGCACACAAGTCCTTAAGTGGGAGCATAGTCGGCGAATTGATGAAACGCTGCCCCCAATGTAATCGTCTCGAGACGGATGAAGCGCTGAAGTTCTGTCGCGTGGATGGCGCGACGCTCGTGAGAGATTCGTCGCCGCTCGGCAGCGAAGCCAGAACCGCCGGCCGGAGTTCGGCGCCGGATGCAAGTGAAGTTCACACGAGCATTCTGCCTCATCAAACCGACGGCGGAATCAGCCGGGCGACGGGGCCGACGGCTGCGCTGCCTTTGCCAACGCCCAATGCCACCGGCACGCTCGCCAAACCAAAAAACCGAAAGCCGATCATAATCATTGCGAGTGTGACGGTGCTGCTAGCCGCTGTAATCGCCGTCGCGGTTATTTCATATCGCACAAGAACCAGCAGTGCAGCGATTGAATCGATCGCCGTGTTGCCATTTAACAACCAAAATAATGATGCCGAAGCGGAATACCTTTCCGACGGGTTGGCCGAATCGCTCATTTATCGCCTGTCACAGTTACCGAACCTGAAAGTCAGTCCCACCAGTTCTGTCATTCGCTACAAAGGCAAACAGACGGACGTGAAAACAATCGCGAGCGAACTTGGAGTCAGCGCCGTGCTGACCGGACGCATTTTGAAGCGCGGTGACAGTTTGATGATCAGCGTCGAATTGGTCGACGTGCGCAATAACAAACTGCTTTGGGGCGAACAATACGATCGAAAGATGTCGGACCTGCTGGCCACGCAACGTGAGATTGCCAGCACGATCACGCAGAAGTTGGAACTGAAGCTGTCGGGCGATGAATCAAAAGGCATCACCAAGAAATACACTAACAGCAACGAAGCGTATCAACTTTACTTGAAGGGACGTTACAGTTTTGCGAAACGCACTAAGCCGGATATGCAGAAAGCGATTGAGTACTTTCAGCAGGCAATAGATATCGATCCGAACTTCGCGTTGGCGTACGCGCGATTATCCGAAACGTATGGGAGCATGCCGGCTTATCCCTACCTCAGACCGAACGAGGCTTTTCCTAAAGCGAAGGCCGCCGCGCAACGGGCGTTGGAAATCGATCCCACTCTGTCAGAGGCTCACACATTCCTGGCTTATTCACTGGCCATCTTCGATTGGAACTGGCCCGAGGCCGAACGCGAATTCAAACGGGCGATTGAACTAGAGCCGAACAACGCCGCCGCTCATTTTCGCTATGGGCAGATATATCTTGGATCGGTCGGGCGCATCGACGAGGCGACAGCCGAAATGAAACGGGGTCTCGACGCAGAGCCTCTGGATATCAACTTTGGGGTCTCGGTGGCCTGGGCCTATGTCGTGGCTCAACGCAATCAGCAGGCGTTGGAGCAGGCGCGAAAGACTTACGAGCTCGAACCAACCCATCCGCTGGCACGCTGGATGTTAAGCCAGGCGTACCTGGCCAATGAAAAGTATGCGGACGCGATTGCACTTGATGAGCAATGGCTGCAAACCGATCCGACAAACCAGTTTGCGTTGCGGGATGTCGGGATTGCTTACGCGAAGGCCGGGCAGCGGGACAAAGCTGAGGAGATAATTAACCGGATGCGGAACTTCGGTAAGACTCAGTACGTGCCGACTTGCCGAATCGCGGCCATCTATTTGGCCCTCGATCAAAAAGACAAAGCGTTCGACGAACTCAATAAAGCGTTCGAGGCACGCGATTGGGAACTATTCCGGCTGAATGCTGACTGGTATTGGAATACCGTGCGCGACGACCCGCGATTCAAGGAAATGCTTAAACGATTGAATTTGCCGAAGTAGCGGCTCGGATTCTGAATTGGAATGAAACGCTGCCCAACATGCAATCGTGTTGAGACTGATGAAGCGCTGAAGTTCTGTCGTGTCGATGGCGCGACGCTGGTCAGCGATTCATCGTCAATCGATCAAGAGGCCGGAACGGTGAAGCTTGGCTCTGGCTCGGTGGCGGGCGAAACGGCCACTGGCATTCTGCCGCAGACGACCGATGCAAACATCAATCGCGCCACGGCGCCGACAATTGTTCTCCCGCCGCAGTCCGTATCCAGCACGACCAGCGAGTTCCGCATTACTACAAAGACGCGACTAAACCCGAAAGCACTCGCGATAATCGGAATTGCAATTGTCGCGGTGGTCACGGCGGTTGTCTTTATTTCTTATCGCAGCAAAAGCAGGAGTGCCGCAATTGAGTCGATCGCGGTGATGCCTTTTGTTAACCAAAGCGGCAACGCCGATCTCGAATACCTTTCGGACGGTATGACGGAGACCCTGATTCGCAGCCTTTCGCAACTTCCCGGTCTGAACGTCAAGGCTCGCTCGTCCGTGTTTCGTTACAAAGGCAAGGAAACCGACGCAAAAACTATCGGTAAAGAATTAGGGGTCCAAGCCGTGCTGAATGGCCGAGTCATCCAACGCGGTGATCAATTGATACTCAACCTCGAATTGGTTAATCCCGAAACTGAAAATGTGATCTGGACTGACGAGTATGACCGCAAGTCCTCGGATATCGTATCTCTCCAAAATGAAATAGCTCGCGATGTTTCAAAGAAGCTCAAGCTGAAGCTATCGGGAACCGATCAGCAGAAGCTCGCGAAGAACTACACTCTGGACCCGGAAGCTTACCGGCTCTACCTGCAAGGCCGTTTCTATTGGAACAAGCGCACCCCAAGCGAGGTTCAAAAGGCAATCCCTCAAGCGATTGAGAAGGCCCCGAACTTCGCGCTCGGTTATGTCGGTCTTGCCGACAGCGACGAGGACAGGGATCGCCCAACCAAGAAGGAATATATTCGCCGGGCACTCGAGATTGACGACAATCTCGCCGAAGCGCATGCGTCGCTCGGTTATCAGTACATGCTTGATTACAACTGGGTTGCTTCGGAGCGCGAGCTGAAGCGGGCGATCGAGCTGAATCCAAATTATCCGCAGGCTTACGCCTGGAACGGCGCGCGGTTGATGATGCTCGGCAAATATGATGAGTCGCTTGCTGCAATCCAGCGCGGGCTCGATCTCGATCCAACCTCGAACGGCATCAACTTCTATAAAGGAATTTGCCTCGACCTCGCCGGCAGACGTGACGAAGCGATCCAGCAGTTGAAGAAGATCATCCAAATGGATCCGACATTCCCGTGGGCGCACAGTCACCTTGGACGGCTCTATCGATTGAACGGCGATTACGCGGCATCGGTAGAGGAGCGGGCAATTTCAGTAGAACTTGATGGCAAGCCGGAGGTAGCCAGATTGATGCGCGAGAGCTTTGCTAAGGGCGGATGGGACGGCTTTCGGCGATATGTGCGGCAGGCTGATGTAAATCCCCTGTGGGCGGGCGTACTCGATGAAGATGAAAAAGAAAAGTGGATCGCGCGATTGACGAAACAGTCTGAAGAGGGAAACTTCTGGCTCTTTCTCATAAAGACCGACACAGGCTTTGATCCTCTCCGCGACGATCCGCGGTTTCAGGCGTTGGTAAAGAAATTCGATCCGCCGAATTGAGGCAATCGAGACTGGCTTAATCGGAATCATTAACTCTTCGATTCTCAGACGGCCTTTTCATTTTGGCTTAAATACGATCTCATTCACACCGGGCTTCAGCCCGGTGGATTGCGACGCAGATTCTTTCACAACCGTTTCAACGGTTTCCATTCGCCGGTTGATAAGTGTATTTTGCCGGCGTTCGGAGTAAAACCGTTGAAACGGTTCCCGTGAACTAGTGCGCTTTAGCACCGGGCTAAAGCCCGGTGTGAATGAGAAAATAAAACGGTGAGCAAAACCATTTCCCCCAATTCGGCAATCGCTCAGTACACGATTCTCTCTAAGATCGGCGAAGGCGGAATGGGTGAAGTGTGGCGCGCGCGTGATCCGAAACTCGGCCGTGACGTCGCGGTCAAAGTCTTACCCGCCGCACTATCAGCCGACAAAGATCGGCTGGCGCGTTTTGAGCAGGAAGCCCAGGCCGCCGGCGCGCTCAATCATCCGAACATTCTCGTCATCTTTCACCTCGGCATACATAACGGCGCGCCCTATATCGTCTCGGAACTGCTCGAAGGCGAGTCACTCCGAGATACTCTCGATCAGCGTGCGCTGACGTCGCGCAAGGCCACTGAATACGCTATTCAATTAGCCCACGGACTGACTGCGGCGCACGAGCGTGGCGTAGTTCATCGGGATCTTAAGCCTGACAACATCTTCATCACCAAAGACGATCGGGTGAAGATTCTAGACTTCGGGTTGGCGAAGCTGGTGCAGCCATCAGGCACGATCACCTCGCAAACGGACATCGCGACTCGCAAGGTGCACACCCACCCAGGCACCGTGATGGGCACTGTCGGTTATATGTCGCCGGAACAAGTGCGCGGCGATCCGGCGGATCATCGCAGCGACATCTTTTCGTTCGGGTCGATTCTTTTCGAGATGCTCAGCGGCCAGCGGGCATTTCGTCGCGACACGACGGCCGAAACGATGACGGCGATCTTAAAAGAAGAGCCGCCGGAGTTCAGCCTGACGAACTCGAACATCAGTTCGTCACTCGAAAAGATCGTGCGGCGATGTTTAGAAAAGCAACCGGCGCGTCGCTTTCAAACCGCCAGCGATCTTGGGTTCGCGCTGGAAGCGCTCTCGACATCTTCTGGTCCGAGTCAGGCAACCTCGGCTTTCCAACCCGCAGAAACTTCCCCACCGACGGCATTTGGTTTTGCCAAACGTGAGCGGCTGGCCTGGATCGCCGCAGCCGTTCTGCTACTTGTCTCACTCGCGTCTTTGCCCTTCGTGATCGGTTATTTTCGTAGGTCATCGCCGATAGAACCAGGTACCTTGAAGTTATCTGTCGCCGCGCCTGACAAGACGAGCCTGCGGAGTCTGGCCATATCGCCGGACGGCCGATGGCTGGCATTCACTGGCGCAACCGCAGGCAAAGAGCAACTCTGGATTCGGGCGCTCGATTCGCTTGCGGCTCAAGCGCTGCCGGGAACGGAAGGCGCTGGTTATCCATTCTGGTCGCCCGATAGCCACTGGATAGCCTTTTCCGCGGGCGGCAAACTGAAGAAGATCGCATCCTCGGGCGGGGCAGTCCAAACGATATGCGATGCCGGGATCACCACAGGCGGCGCCTGGAATCGCGACGGCGTAATCCTTTTCACGACGCTGGGCTTCGGGTTATATCGAGTCTCGCCTACGGGAACGGACCTAAAACTTTTGCGGACTCAGGATCCGGCCAACCGCGAATGGAACTTTAATGCGCCCTCCTTCCTGCCCGATCAGCGCCATTTTCTTTATTACATACAGAGCAGCAACCCACAGGTCGGCGGACTTTATGTAGGCTCACTTGACGATCCGATCAAACAGCGGCTGCTGGCCGTTAATACAAAGGCAGTCTATGCCCCGTCCAGTCGCGGCGACGTTGGCTACCTGGTTTATATGCGCGAGGGAGCATTACTGGCCCAGCCCTTCGATGCCCAGCAACTGAAGTTTACCGGCGATGCGATCCCACTCGCTGAACATGTCTCGGCTGATTCAAGCTTCTTTGCGGGCAACTTTTCAGTTTCTAATAACGGTACGCTGGTCTATGACGGCAGCGTCGACCGCGAGAGCAAACAACTGGTGTTGGTCGATCGCGACGGTAAACAAATTACCTGGCTCGGACGAATTGGAGGCTGGTCACGGCCGGCGCTTTCGCCTGACGAGAAGCGCGTGGCAGTTGACCGTGCTGATAAGGACACAGCCACTCGCGATCTCTGGGTCTATGACGTGAACGGTGGCAACGGTTCGCGCTTCACTTTCGATCCCGCCGACGATTCGATGCCGGTCTGGTCTCCCGATGGAGCGAGCATTGTCTGGGGTTCAAATCGCGGCTCGACTTTCGATCTCTATCAGAAGGCAGCCAACGGCGCCGGCCAGGATGAGGTGATATTTTCTTCGGACTATATCAAAGTCGCCACCGACTGGTCTCGAGATAGCCGCTACATAATCTTTTACCAGGTCACCCCGAAGTCGAAGCGTGACCTGTGGATTCTGCCGCTGTTTGGTGACCGCAAACCGATCCCATTTTTGCAGACCGAGGCCAATGAGGCAGCGGGAAAACTTTCCCCTGATGGACAGTGGCTGGTGTACGCTTCGGATGAATCAGGAGGGTTTGAGACTTACGTCCAGAGTTTTCCTTCAGGCGGAGGCAAACGTCAGATCTCGATTCACGGAGGATTGGGTCCGTCATGGCGAGGCGACGGAAAAGAGCTGTACTACTACACGCCGGACGGCGCATTGATGGCAGTCGACGTGATCGTTGGCAGCAGCCTCTCAATCGGCGTTCCTCACAGGCTCTTCGATTTTCGTTCGGGAAATGGGCTAATCACTGTCGCCCCCTATTCAGCGAGCGCCGATGGCAAACGGTTTCTGCTCAACACGCTGGTGGACGAGTCCGGCGGCGCTCCTTTGACCATCGTGCTTAACTGGACCGCAGACTTGAAGCGCTGATTTTACGTGACCAAAATCTTCTGACTGAATGAGCGAAACCATTTCCCCCAACTCGACGATTGCTCAGTACACCATCGTCTCGAAAATCGGCGAAGGCGGAATGGGCGAAGTTTGGCGCGCCCGCGATCCGAAGCTCGGTCGCGACGTGGCGATCAAAGTTCTTCCGGCTTCACTCTCGGAGAACGCCGATCGGCTCAATCGCTTCGAACAGGAAGCGCAGGCTGCCGGCGCGCTCAATCATCCCAACATCCTGGTCATCTATCACATCGGTACACACGATGGTGCGCCGTATATCGTTTCCGAACTGCTCGAAGGCGAAACGCTGCGCGAACGCATGGCGGGCGCAGCGTTCCCACAGCGCAAGGCGATCGATTACGGCTTACAGATCGCCAAAGGCCTCGCCGCCGCACATGAGAAAGGGATCGTCCATCGCGACATTAAGCCCGACAACATATTCGTCACCAATGATGGCCGGGTGAAGATTCTCGACTTTGGTTTAGCGAAGCTGACCGGTGGCGCCGACGCAACCCAATCACAAACTGAAGTTCCCACCCGAAAGGTGAACACTGATCCGGGTACGGTGATGGGCACGATGGGCTACATGTCGCCCGAACAGTTGAAGGGGCAGCACGCCGATCATCGTTCAGACATCTTTTCATTTGGCGCGATTCTCTACGAGATGCTTTCCGGCAAGCGCGCGTTTCGCGGCGACTCAATGGCCGAAACGATGAGCGCGATCCTGCGGGAAGATCCTCCCGACCTTTCTGAAACAAACAAGACGGTTTCTCCTTCACTCGAACGTGTCGTGCGGCACTGTCTGGAAAAGAATCCCGCGGAACGATTTCATTCGGCGCGCGATCTGGCATTTGCGATCGAGAGTCTTTCCGGCAGCGCGATCATTTCAGGTCCGACAAACTTAAGTTTGTCGAACACCGCGACCACGGAAGGTCGCGCAGGCATTTCGCGTCTAGTCCGCAATGCGCCTGTCGGTTGGATCGCGGCGGGAGTGTTTGCGCTCATTGCATTGATTCTCGCGTTTGTCTACCTCACGTCGTCTACAAGTGTTCAGCCGCAGGCCGTCAGGCTCTCGTTCGAACCGCCGGCCGATCTGTCAATGAACGATGTGCAGGCAGATGCGGCCGTGATTTCACCGGACGGCCAGAAGATCGCTTTTAGCGCTTCAGCCAGCAACAGCAAATTCATGCTCTATGTCCGCGACCTCAATACCGGCGAAGTGAAAATGTTGCCAGGCAGCGATCTTCCACTAGCTCCATTTTGGTCGCCGGACAGCAAGTCGATTGCTTACGGCTCGCTGGGCAAACTGAAGCGTTCTGATATTGCAGTCGGCAATGCGCAGGTGCTGACCGACGCACCGCGCCTGATTGCCGGAGCATGGAACGAGAATGGTGACATCATCTTCTGTCCGGATTATGGCGCTGCGATGTATCAGGTTTCGGCAAACGGCGGAGAGCCAAAACAGATCACGTTTCAGGAATCCACCGTAGACGGACAACATTCCGGCGGAACCTTTCTTCCTGACGGCAAACACTTTCTCTTTACCCGCAGCGGCCCTTCTGCGGATCTGAGAGGAGTTTGGCTCGGGTCGCTCGATTCCAAAGAGATCAAACGCATTCTCAACGAGATCACCACCGTGCGCTTTGCGCCGCCGGACTGGCTCGTCATGGTGCGCAACCAGGTCCTGGTCGCACAAAAGTTTGACCTCAGCAGCTTTCAACTGAAGGGCCAGCCCTTACCAATCATCACGCAGACAGATAATCCGGGCACCGGGCCGGCTCGCTTTTCGGTTTCTGACAACGGCGTCCTTGTTTGGCAGCCGGAATGGAAACGCGAATATCAACTCCTCTGGCTTGATCGAACCGGCAAGCAGATCGGCACGATCGGCGAACCAGAGCTAGTTTCGAGCGGTCAAGAGCCAAGGCTTTCACCTGACGGAAAGCACCTGGCATTAAAGAAGGACGGCCTCTGGGTCACGGATCTCGCAGGCGGAAACGGGATCAAACTTGGCGTTGGCCAACTGGCGACGTGGTCACCAGATGGTAGCCGCATCGCTTACAACGGGCCGAACGAAGGCACCCGGCGCGGGATCGTCGAGCGAGCGGCGAATGGTGTCGGCGATCCTCAGTTGCTGCTAGAGGGAGTCGTGTTTCCAAACGGTTGGACACCCGACGGAAGGTTTCTGCTGTACATGCAGCGCGCTCCGAAAACGCGGCTCGATATTTGGGCGCTGCCTTTGTTCGGCGATCGCCAGCCGTTCGTGCTGCTAAACTCCAGGGCCGATGAACACACGCCGATGATCTCGGCGAACGGGCGTTGGATCGCTTATCTGTCAGACGAGTCGGGTTACTGGGAATTGTATGTGCAGTCGTTTACGTCAGACGGAAAGGTCGGCAGCGACCGCCAGCGGATTTCGGGGAATGGCGCGACATCGCCGGTTTGGAGCCGTGACGGCAAAGAAATCTTCTTCATAGATCGCGACCGCCAATTGATGGCGACTACAGTGAAGACTGACGGTTCCGCGTTCGAATTCACCACCCCAGTCGCTTTATTCAAAACGCGGACGGTCTATCAATACGGACTGTTTCAAGAATTCGATGTTTCGCCCGATCGTCAGAAATTCCTGATCGGAACGCTCATTGGTGATCTAAGATCCGCAAATCCGACGGTGATCATGAATTGGACTTCGCTGCTGAAGAAATGAGCAGACCGCGATATGCCGAGACGAGAGACCAGGCTTCAAGAATGAAACGCTGCCCCCACTGCAATCGCGTTGAGAGTGACCAAGCGCTGAAGTTCTGTCGCGTCGATGGCGCGACCCTCGTCAGCGATTCATCGCCACTCGACGAAGCGGGAACGGCACAACTCGGAGCCGACGCGAGCGAAGTTCACACCAGCATATTTCCACACCGAACGGATGCTGACATGAGCCGCGCGACGGGTCCGACAACCACGCTGCCGGTGCAAACACCTACGTCAACCGGCATGCTCGGCAAACCGAAAAGCAAAAAGACGATTGTCATTGCTTTGGTCGCATTTGCGCTGCTTGTGGCAGTCACAGCCGTGATCATCAATTCATATGTTTCACGTCAGAGCAGTGCCGCAATTGACTCGATCGCCGTGCTGCCGTTCGAGAACAAGAGTAATGACTCCGAAGCGGAATATCTCTCGGATGGTTTGGCTGAATCGCTAATTTACCGATTGTCACAGTTGCCGAATCTGAAAGTCAGTCCCACCAGTTCCGTCACGCGTTACAAAGGCAAACAGACTGACGTTAAAGCGATCGCCAGTGAACTCGGCGTCAGCGCGGTGATGACCGGACGTATCCTGAAACGCGGCGATACTCTGATGATTAGCCTCGAGTTGGTCGATGTGCGCAACAACAAACTACTCTGGGGCGAGCAATACGAGCGAAAACTGTCAGAGTTATTAGCGACACAGCGCGAGATTGCAGCGACCATCACCCAAAAGTTGCAGCTCAAACTTTCCGGCGGCGAGCGTGGGCTGACTAAAAAATACACCGACAGCAACGAGGCGTATCAGCTTTATTTGAAGGGGCGATTTCATCTCGCCAAGCGTACGAAAGGAGACATCCTGCGCAGCATCGAGCTTTTCCGCGAGGCGATCAAGCTCGACCCGAATTTTGCTCTGGCTTACGTCGGCGTCGCCGACTCGTTCGCGGTGATGCCGGGGTACCCGTACATGTCTCCGGCGGAAGCGATGCCGCAGGCGAAAGCGGCTGTCACCAAAGCGTTGGAGCTTGACCCGGAACTTCCCGAAGCGCACACGGTCGCGGGCAACATCGCGTCCAGTTACGACTGGAATTGGGCGGAAGCCGAGCGCTCGTTCAAACGTGCTCTCGAACTCGACCCGAATCTGGCGATTGCGCATTACCGCTATGGACTTAATTATCTTAGCCTGATGGGGCGACACGACGAAGCGATTGCCGAGATGAAGCGGGTGATGGAGTTAGAGCCGCTCTCGCTGATTCAAGGCGCGAATTATGCGGGCGTTTTAATGTATGCCCGGCAGTTTGACGCCGCGCTCGAACAAGCCAGAAAGACTTACGAACTCGACACGAGCCACGTCGGCGTGCGCATCTGGATGTGTCACACCTTGAACGCGAAAGGAATGTATGCCGAATCGCTTTCGATTTCGGAAAAATCTATGCAGGGGGATTTCCCGATATCAGGCCCGGCCGGATACGCTTACGCGAAAAGCGGTCAGCGGCAGAAAGCCGACGCAGTGATAGCGAGGTTGAAAGAAGTCGAAAAAACACGATACGTGATGAACTATTGGATCGCCATCATTTACGCCGCGCTCGGCGACAAAGACGCGGCGTTCGCCGAGCTCGAAAAAGCGTATCAACGGCGCGATTGGTTTTTGCAGCGGTTGAAGATTGACCCGTTCATGGATTCCCTGCGCGACGACCCGCGCTTCAAGGATTTGCTGAAACGGATGAATCTGCCGCAGTAACGCAAACTTTTGTTTGCGCCTCGGCAAGTTGAAGCTGACGGCACAAAGATGAAACGCTGTCCCCAATGTAATCGCATTGAGACGGACGAAGCGCTGAAATTCTGTCGCGTCGATGGCGCGACGCTGGTCAGCGATTCGTCATCGCTCAACAGCGAAGCCGGAACGGCGCAACTTGGTTCGCAACCGGAGGCGGGTGAGGTTCATACCAGCATCCTTCCGCACAACACGCACCCCAATGTCAATCGCGCCACCGGCCCGACGACCGCGCTACCGATGCAAGTGTCCGCGGCGACTGGTACGCTCACGACGGCCAAAGGCCGCAAGCCGCTTGCGATCGCCGTAGTAGTCGCAGCCGTATTTCTCGCCGTCATCGTTATTGTGGTCAGTTACGTTCTTCCTAGAAAAAGCAGCGCAAGAATTGACTCAATCGCCGTGCTGCCGTTCGTCAACGCCAGCGGCAATGCCGATCTCGAATATCTTTCTGATGGCATGACGGAAACACTGATGGGCAATCTATCGCAGATTCCGAACTTGCATGTGAAAGCGCGTTCGCTGGTGTTTCGCTACAAAGGCAAAGAGACAAATCCGCAGACCATCGGCCAGGAACTAAATGTGCAGGCAATCCTAAACGGGCGAGTGGTCCAGCATGGAACTGACTTGATCCTGTATCTGGAACTCGTCGACGCCGCGACGGGCAATCTGATTTGGAGCGATTCATACAATCGCAAACAGACCGACCTCGTTTCTTTGCAGCGCGACATCGCACGCGACGTTTCCAGCAAACTACGAATCAAAGTGTCAGGCGTCGACGAGCAGAAGCTAGCTAAGAGCTACACTGTGAACTCCGAAGCCTACAGGCTTTTTCTGCAAGGCCGCTATTTCGCGAACAAGCGCACTCCCAAGGAAACCTTGAAGGCTATCGAGTATTTTCAGCAGGCAATCAATATTGATCCGAATTACGCACTTGCTTACGGAGGTTTGGCAGTCAGCTACAGCTACCTGACAATCTATGGCAACGCTCCGGCCGCTGAAACACTTCCGAAAGCACGCCAGTTTGCGTTGAAGGCTATCGAACTAGACAGCAGCGAAGGCGGACCGCATCTCCTGCTCGGTCTTTTCATGTTCCTTCAGGATCACGATTTGGCAGGGTGGGAGCGCGAGACCAAACGCGCCCTTGAGCTCAGTCCAAATTCAAGTGACGCGCATCGCCTGAATGGATTTCGACTCACGACGCTCGGTCAACACGATGAAGCCATCGCCGAAGTGAAACGCTCGCTGGAAATCGAGCCGCTCTCAGCGGCCGGGAACGTTAACTATGCGTGGACGTTGTTTTACGCCGGGCGTGTTGATGAGGGAGAGGCGCAGGGAAAACGTTCCGCCGAACTGTTTCCCGATTTCTGGTTATCGCATTACTTCCTCTCCGAGGTTTATCGGTTTAGGGGCAATTATGCTTTGGCGATGGAAGAATTTGCGCGCATGAAAGAGCTGCGCGAAGAAGCCGAAGCTGCCAGGCTGGTAAGAGAGAGTTTTTCCAAGGGCGGTTGGCCGGCGTTTCTGGCAACCGTGACTAAAGAACAAGTGAAAGTGAAATTATCACCATATCACCTGGCAACTTTCTACACGGAACTCGGCGACAAGGACAAAGCTTTCGCGACTCTAAACGAAGCAGTCGACAAAAGCGATCAGTTTATCGGTTTCATCAAGGTCGATCCGAGCATGAAACCGCTTCAGAGTGATCCACGGTTTCCACCGCTGCTGAAGAGAATAGGCTTTCCTTAATAGCTAATGAAACGCTGTCCCCAATGTAATCGCGTTGAGTCTGACGAAGCGTTGAAGTCGTGTAATTTGGATCCAGTTCAATCGCCCGCCTGGTTAATTAGGCGCAACCGTTCACTTATAGGTGTGAGCCAGTAACTTAAAATGTTAGTTTGCGAGTTTCCGATTCCACGGAAAGCAAGCTGCAGCTTGCGTTATATTTCTGATCGACATTGACGTTCTTTCCTTTGAACGAGAATGAAGATGTGCGCGCTGCGACTTTCAAACTCGTCAATCTTTGCCAGCGCGTTCAGCAGCTCCTCTGCCAGACCGTCGCAGAAGTATTCGTTCTCCGGATCTTCTTTTACAAGCGCACTGCCGAAGGATTTCGCAAGGCCATCGAATGCTTTGAACAGGCCATCAAGATTGATTCCGAGTACGCGCTGCCCGTATCGGGTCTGGCAGACTGCTACACGTTTTTGGGATTTTATGAAGTGATCGCTCCCGCTGAAGCTAAAGAACAAGTGAGAGTGGCGGCGTTCAAAGCGTTGGCCCTGGACGATACGCTCGCCGAAACACATACTTCATTTGCGTTTTATCAAACCACTTACGAATGGAACTTCTCCAACGCAGAAAAGCATTTCAAGCGAGCGCTCGAACTCAATCCTAAATACGCTCTGAATTATCACTTACATGCAGCAAACCTTATCTTGACGGGCCATAATGATGACGCAGTGGCCGCGACGCGATCGGCGGATGAGCTTGAGCCCTTCACAATCATTTTCAACGCCGCTTTGGGATATTGGTATTACCTTGGTCGACGCTATGACAAAGCTATTGCTCAGTCGCTGAAGACAATTGAGATTGCTCCGAACCATTTCTTCGCTCGTTGGGTGCTCGGACTCACATACGGTCGACAAGGAAGGTACGAGGAAGCGATCGCTGCCCTTCAGCACGCCGAAAAAGTGGAGAGCATCAATCAGGCCGTCAAAGGCGACCTCGGACGCACTCTGGCCGAGAGTGGGCGGCGCGATGAAGCGATGAGAGTGCTGGAAGAGCTAAATGAGCAGTCAAAGAGTAGTTACGTTTCTCCTGTCAATCTGGCGAAGATCTACGTTGGACTCGGCGAGCGCGAGCAGGTGTTTGCGCAAATTGAGCAAGCCTGCGACGAGCATTCGATCAGATTGCCGTGGCTCATGGTCGATCCCGCGCTCGATGATCTTCGCTCAGATCCGCGATTTGAGGATCTGCTACGGCGTGTTGGATTGCCGCAGGAACGCAAACTGTGAGCTTGCGACTCTCACCTAAGAGGCGTGTTGGCTGAAACGCAAGCTAAGACTTGCGCTACGAGAAATGAAACGTTGTCCTGAATGTAATCGAGTTGAAACTGACGAGGCGCTCAAGTTCTGTCGCGTTGATGGCGCGACGCTGGTCAGCGATTCGTCGTCAATCGATCAAGAGGCCGGGACGGTGAAGCTTGGCTCCGGCTCGGTGGCGAACGAGCCGACGACTGGCAGTCTACTGCAAACGACCGATGTAAACATTAATCGCGCGACCGCGCCGACAACGGTTCTTCCACCGCAGTCTGTATCCAGCACGACCAGCGAGTTCCGCATTACCACCAAGAGGCGCCTAAACCCGAAGGCACTCGCGGTAATCGGAATTGCAATCGTCGCGGTGGTCGCGGCGGTTGTCTTTATTTCTTATCGCAGCAGAAGCAGGAGTGCCGCAATTGAGTCGATCGCGGTGATGCCTTTTGTCAACGAGAGCGGCAATGCCGATGTCGAATATCTCTCCGACGGCATGACTGAAACGCTTATTGGCAGTCTGTCTCAGCTTCCGAATCTCAATGTCAAAGCCCGCTCCACTGTCTTTCGTTACAAAGGCAAAGCGATGGACGCAAAAGCCGTCGGCAAAGAACTGAACGTGCAGGCCGTGCTGAATGGGCGCGTCATGCAACGCGGGGATCAACTCACGCTCAGTCTCGAACTGGTCAACGCCGACACTGAAAACGTAATTTGGACCGAGCAATACAATCGCAAGCAGGCCGACCTCGTTAGTCTGCAAAGCGAGATTGCGCGCGATGTCTCGAGCAAACTCAAATCAAAACTATCGAGCGCCGATCAAGCGAAGATGGCAAAAACTTATACGTCCGACCCGGAAGCATATCGACTTTATTTGCAGGGACAGTTCTATCTCAACAAGCGCGTCGGGAAGTTGTTTGACAGGGCGGAAGATTATTTCAAGCAGGCGATTGAACGCGACCCAAACTTTGCGCTTGGGTATGTAGGGCTTGCCGTGTTCATTGGTCAACGGGACAGGCCGAAAGCGAAGGAATACATCATGCGGGCGCTCGCGCTTGATAATCAGTTGTCTGACGCGCACTCAGCGCTCGGGTATCAACTGATGCTGGATTACGATTTCGCCGCTTGCGAGCGGGAGTTGAAGCGCGCCATTGAACTCGATCCGAACAACGCCTGGGCCTATCAAACGAACGGTTCGCGGCTGACGATGCTTGGGCTGTACGACGAAGCGCTCGCCTCATACGACCGCGCGATTGAGCTAGAGCCGACCCTGGCGGACATGCGCAACAACCGCGCCGGCTGTCTAGTCGCGTCAGGAAAGATTGACGCGGGCATCGAAGAACTCAAGAAGGGGATGCAACTCGATCCGGAATTCGCATGGACGCACTCACACATCTCGTTCATTTACCGGATGAAAGGCGAGCGCGCCGCGTCGGTTGAGGAACGTGCACGCGCTTGCGACTTGCTGGATCAGCCGGAAAACGCGAAAGCGCTGCGCGAGACCTTTGCCAAAAGCGGCTGGACGGCATACCTGCGCGAGTTGCTGCGACAAGACTGGGGCAAACTCGGTACCAGCCAGACGCGCCGGGCCAGCCTCCTCGCGGAACTCAATGAAAAGGAGGAGGCGTTTGCCGCGCTCAACATCGCCGCAGAAAAAGGAGACTTTTGGCTCTTCTCGATCAAATACGATCCGGCGTTCGATGGCTTGCGCGGCGACCCGCGCTTTCAGGAGTTGTTAAAGAAATTCGATCCGCCGCAGTGAGTTCATAGAACATGAGCAAAATCATTTCCCCCAACTCAACGATTGCTCAGTACACGATCGTCTCCAAAATCGGCGAAGGCGGCATGGGCGAGGTGTGGCGCGCGCGCGATCCGAAGCTTGGTCGCGACGTAGCGATCAAAGTTCTTCCGGCTTTACTATCGGAGAATGCCGATAGGCTTAATCGCTTCGAACAGGAAGCGCAGGCTGCCGGCGCGCTCAATCATCCCAACATCCTGGTCATCTATCACATTGGCACGCACGAAGCCGCGCCTTACATTGTCTCGGAACTGCTTGAAGGCGAAACGCTGCGCGAACGCATGACCGGCGGTGCATTGCCACAGCGCAAAGCGATCGATTACGGCTTACAGATTGCCAAAGGTCTCGCCGCAGCACACGAAAAAGGGATCGTTCATCGCGACATTAAGCCCGACAACGTATTCGTCACCAATGATGGGCGAGTGAAGATCCTTGATTTTGGTTTAGCAAAACTGACGGGCGTTTCAGAGACTCAATCACAGACGGAAGTGCCGACGAGAAAGGTGAACACCGATCCCGGCACTGTGATGGGCACAATGGGCTACATGTCGCCCGAACAGTTGAAGGGGCAGCACGGCGATCATCGTTCCGACATCTTTTCATTCGGCGCGATTCTTTACGAGATGCTTTCCGGCAAGCGCGCCTTTCGCGGAGATTCGATGGCTGAGACCATGAGCGCGATCCTCCGCGAGGACCCGCCGGATCTTTCTGAGACGAACCATGTGGTTTCGCCTGCGCTCGAACGCGTCGTGCGGCACTGTCTGGAAAAGAATCCGGCCGAACGGTTTCATTCGGCGCGCGACTTGGCGTTTGCGATCGAGAGTCTTTCGGGAGGCACCATCATTTCAGGTCCGACAAGCTTAAGTTTGTCTAACATTGAAGCGACAGAAAAACGTGCGGACATTCTACGATTCTTCCGTGCCGCGCCGGTCGCCTGGATCATCGCCGCCGTTTGCATCATTGGTCTACTAACGATACTTGCCGTTCTTTATTTCAATCGCGCAAACCCGGACGTGCACGTCACGCGGCTTACTTTCACGCCGCCGACCGAACTCGCCTTTAACGACATGCTCCCGGACGCGGCAGTCATCTCGCCAGACGGTCAGAAGATCGCTTTCAGTGCCACGTCTGCTGACGGCAAGAATATGCTTTACGTCCGAACTCTCGATGCAACGGAGGCGAAAGTTTTGCCCGGCTCCGAGAATCCATTAGAGCCTTTCTGGTCGCCGGACAGTGGGTCGATTGCCTTTGGCTCAAACGGCAAACTCAAACGCTCCGATCTCGCGGGCGGCAACGCGCAGGTGTTGTGCGATGCGGCGCGAATTGTTGGCGGCAGTTGGAGCAAAGACGGCGTCATCGTCTTCATCCCCGATTACCGCACGGCGCTTGTACAGGTATCAGCGCAGGGAGGCGAGCCGAAGCCCGTGGCGATGAAGACCGAAGACGCCGACGAGCGACATCGGCATCCTTACTTCCTGCCGGACGGTCGTCATTTTCTTTTCCTGCGCGAGCACCAAGATACCGGGAACAAAGACATATGGGTGGGGTCGCTCGACTCGCCGGAAATCAAACAAATCTTGCCGGGCGATTCGCCGGTCGTTTATGCGCCGCAAGGCTACCTGATCTTTGTCCGCAACGACGCGCTCGTCGCACAAGCCTTCGACGCCGCCAAGCTCGCGCTCGCGGGCGATGCGATGCCGATTATTACCGGACAGGCGAACGAACTCGGCACCCGGCGGTTCTCTGTTTCGCACAACGGCGTCCTGATCTGGCAGGGGAAATGGCAGCGCGAATATCAGCTCGTCTGGTTCGACCGCGAAGGGAAACAGACGGGCACCATTGACGCGCCGATGAAGGTCAGCGTTACGCAAGACCCGCACATTTCACCCGACGGGAAACGTCTGGTGGTAAAGCGTGATTTTAATCTCTGGGTGTTCGATCTGGAAAAAGGCACGGGCCTGCGGATCACTTCGACCTTCAGTCAAATTCCCGTCTGGTCGCCGGACGGCAGCCGCCTCGCATATACGGCGGTCGGCGGTCTGACGATGAAAGCCGCTAACGGCTCCGGCGAAGCCGAAACTCTTGTCCCGGGGGCGAACTTTCCCGCCGATTGGTCGCCGGACGGGCGCTTCATTATCTTCCTGCGCCGGGGCGTGAAAACGCGCCGCGATATGTGGGCGCTGCCGATGTCCGGTGACAGGAAAGAATATCTGTTACTGAATTCCCCCTTTGACGAACACAGCCCGCACTTCTCGCCGGACGGGCGCTGGCTCGCCTACGCGTCGGACGTAACCGGCAACTACGAGGTCTATGTCCAGTCGTTCTCGGCGGACGGCAAACTCGGCGCGGATAAAAAACGTGTCTCGGCTGCGGGCGGCATTCTGCCGGTCTGGCGGCGTGACGGCAGCGAACTCTTTTTCGTCGCCGCAGACGGGCAGATGATGGCTTCATCGGTGAAGACCGGCGGCCCTGAGTTTGAGTTCGCCGCGCCTAAACCGCTTTTCAAAACTCGAATGATGGCGCCGGTCTTGAATTTTCACGAATACGACGTTTCACCCGACGGTCAAAGATTTCTCATCGGCACGCTCGTCGGCGATACGAAAGCAGTGCCGCCAACCGTGATCATGAATTGGACTTCGCTGCTGAATAAATGAGAAACATTCACAAGATCCGCAAGGCTGGATGATGCTTAATCCGGTCACAAACTAAGCCGTCAGTTTTGAAGCTGTGAGCAAAACCATTTCCCCCAACACGACCATCGCTCAGTACACCATCGTCTCGAAGATTGGCGAGGGCGGGATGGGCGAAGTGTGGCGAGCGCGCGATCCGAAACTCGGTCGCGACGTAGCGATCAAAGTTCTTCCGGCTTCACTCTCGGAGAACGCCGACCGGCTTAATCGCTTCGAACAGGAAGCACAGGCAGCCGGTGCACTCAATCATCCGAACATTCTCGTCATCTATCACATCGGCACGCACGAAGGAGCGCCTTACATCGTCTCGGAACTGCTTGAGGGCGAAGAGCTGCGCGATCGTTTGAATCAGGGACCCATCCCGCTGCGAAGAGTAATCGATTTTGCGCAGCAGATTGTCAGCGGGCTTTCGGCCGCGCATGGAAAAGGGATTGTGCATCGCGATCTGAAACCAGAGAATCTCTTTATCACGAATGACGACCGCGTGAAGATTCTCGACTTTGGGATCGCCAAGCTTTCATCGCAGCCTCAATCAACAAATCCGGACATCTCCGAAGATGCCACGCGCAAAGTATTGACCAATCCCGGCATGGTGATTGGAACCGTCGGCTACATGTCGCCGGAACAAGTGCGCGGCCAAACTACCGATCATCGTTCCGACATTTTTTCGTTCGGCGCAATCCTGCACGAGATGATCACCGGCCGCCGCGCATTCAAGCGCGAGACGATGGCTGAGACGATGACGGCGATTCTGAAAGAAGAGCCGGAAGAGTTAAGCTCATCCAATCCAAACATCAATCCATCGCTGGAAAGAATCGTCAATCGCTGTCTCGAAAAGAAACCTGAGCGGCGCTTTCAGTCAACTGCTGATCTCGGATTTGCGCTCGACGCGCTATCAACGCCGACCAGTTCGGCAGGCGGTGGATTAACGACCGCGGCGGCGGTTGCGGTGGCTGAGACTAAGCGTTCGGTCTGGCGTGAGCGGCTTCCGTGGATCGCTGCCGCAGTCTTTCTGTTAGTGTCGTTGGCCGCATTACCCTTCGCAATCAAATACTTTCGACAGCCGGCCGCTCCCCAGCCAGTGACAGCAATCTTCCTGATTACACCGCCGGAAAAATCGACTGGGTTCAGCCAAATCGCGATCTCGCCGGACGGACGAAATCTTGCCTTCAATACTTCCATTGATGGCAAACAAGAGATGTGGGTTCGGCCGCTCAACTCATTGATTGCGAAACGTCTCGCCGGAACTGACGGGGCCAACGGCTTTATGTTCTGGTCCCCGGACAGCCGCTCGATTGTATTTCTGGCTGCTGGGAAAATTAAGAAGATTGATCTTGCGGCTGGCATCGTGCAGCAGGTTTGTGATTTTCCCGCTGACCGGCGAGGTTTTGGTGGATCGTGGAGTCGCGACGGCACAATACTTTTCTCTATGGGCGGCTTGGGCATATATCGTGTGCCCGCAAGCGGCGGTACTCCCAAACCAATTCCCGGCTTCGAGAAATCTGAAGAAGTCCTGAAACGATGGCCGCAATTCCTGCCTGACGGCAGACACTTCCTGTACCTGGCAACCACAGCGCTGAAGAATTCTGCGGAAGTAATGGTCGGCTCGATCGATGGCGGCGAACCGAAGCGTCTGTGTCCCTCGGCTTCTAACACTCTCTATGCGCCATCGCCAAACGGCGAGGGTCACATCATTTTTTCACGCGACGGCGCGTTGCTGGCGCAAGGCTTTGACGCGGACAAGCTCTTGCTGATGGGAGAACCTTTTCGTGTCGCGGATCAGGTTCGAGTCAATTCAAACTCGCGTGCTTTCTTTTCCGTTTCCGACAATGGCACTCTGGTTTTTGATCCGAGTTCGGACCTCGAGAACCGGCAACTTGCATGGTTCGATCGTTCCGGCAAACAGCTTGAGACCATCGGCCCGGTTGGCTCCTATCTACTAGCTCGCCTGTCGCCTGATCAGAAGCAGATCGCCGTTTCGCGTCGCGATCCGAGCGGTGGCGTCTTTGATATTTATGTTTACGACATCGCACGCGGAACTAGCTCGCGACTCACCACGAGCAGCTCTGACGTGGAGACTCTGGCTTGGTCGCCCGACGGAAATTACATCGTCTGGTCGTCGCGCCAAGTGACCAAGAGCGAAATATACAAGAAGCTGGCGAGCGGCGCGGGCGAAGTGGAGACCATCGCTCAATCAAACAATCCCATCTTCGTGACAGACTGGTCGCACGATGGACGGTTCATTCTCTACACTGATGCGGATCCAACAACAAACCAGAATGTTTGGGTCTTGCCGTTTGACGGTGACCGTAAGCCCTACGTCTATTTTCAAACTCCACTGGAAGATGGCAACGGAAGGTTCTCTCCTAATGGCCAGTTCGTGGCTTATCGCTCGCAGGAATCAGGAAGCAATGAAATCTATGTGCAGACCTTCCCTGCGTCAGGCGGCAAGTGGCCAATCTCAACGAACGGAGGCGTAAATCCTATCTGGGCGCCCAGTGGCAAGGAACTCTTCTTCATCGCTCCCGACGGCAAGCTGGTGTCGGTGGAGATCGGCGCGGGCAGTTCGTTTGAGCCCGGCAAGCCTAAAGCCCTGTTCGACATCCTGGCGGCTAGAACGAGTCAGAGTACCAGCTATGATGTCTCTGCCGACGGACAGCGATTTCTTTTCATCAGCCGCATGGCCGACGCCACATCATCGCTGTCGGTTGTAATTAACTGGACCGCCGACTTGAAAAAATGACCCTTGAGCCCGGCACAAAACTCGGCCCTACGAAATATGCTCGAAGATTGGCGAGGCGAATGCGCTAGGTGTATTTGGCCGAAGGTATGCGACTTCATCGGAAGGTGGCTTGAAAATTCTGCCGAGCGAGCTAGCCACAAACAAAGATCGCTTCGAACAAGAAGCAACCTCCGCAGCGGTGCTGAATCATCCCAACATCACGCAAATCTTCGAGACCAGGAACATCAGGGCACGCATTTCTTCTGGACCAAAGATGGGGCTAAGATGGTGGCGGTACGTGTTGATATGAAGTCAGCCGTAGCGATACCTTGACGACCGCTAGGCGCGTAAATACTGGCTTGTATTGTTTCGTAAGACTAGGTAATGGCCCGATCACGGACTTAAAATCCGCCGCGGCGCCTACCAACGAAGGTCAACAATCAAGGGATTGTGATCGGAGATCCGATCTTTGAGACTGTAATTTAGTGCTTTGAGCGTACGACCAAACTGCGGCGCCATGAGGTAAGGTTGTTGCGTATCATGAGGATCGGTTAGTTGAGCCGGCTTAACAAAAATCCAATCGAGTTTAAGCTCAATCGTTACTTTGCCTTTCAACTCCAGCGTACTGACGAATCCCTTGGACGCTCGCTCATTGGAATTCGATAAAGTCTCCTCGCTCCTACCTGTTGAATACTCCTTTGATCCCCGGAAGTCGAAAGCACCGCCATCTGCAAAGCGAAAGTCCTTCAAAGTTGTAAAGAATCTCTCCTCAGGATTTTCGGAAACGAACCTAACGCTCTTTACGGTAGGATCGTGTTTCGTTCTTTGTGCTTTGGCCAGGCCTAACGTGAGGTCGTACAACAAACCAACGCCAGTTGCATACTTGATCCCCTTATTTACCCAAAAGGAGCTGCTGCCAAAACGTTTCTTTATTTCTCGGTCCATTGATGTTGGCGCAGAGTCTTTACCAGACGTGTTCATGTCGCCGGCAACAACTACCGGATTGCCGATCGGTTTAATGTAAGCAAGTATCTCCTCAAGTTGCTTTCGACGATGCTCTGGTTTCGACTTTGCTTCCAGATGCGTGGCCACAATCGTCAAGATGCCGCCGGGAAGATCTTGAGTCACAATATCGGCTAACAACATCATCCTGTCGCCGCGGCGAACTTCACGCAACACTTTTTCACTGAAGACCAACGAGGCACCTTTCTGCTTCGCCTTGTCAATTTTGGATGGGCCGCCCTTCTTTTCGTCCGTGTACCAGTCGTGCCCCTGGTTTGTGAATCTCACGATGCGTACGTTGCGCAGAGGGAATCGGCTCAGTATCGCGGTACCATGCAGACCCAGCGTTCTCGACTTGTCAACAGCAATGTTTTTGAGTAATTCAGGCTTGTCCGTGCTGGTGTCGCCTTCAAGCGTCTCTGTGCCGAGCGTCAGCGGATCCACTTCAACGAATTCAACTGCATAGGCGTAATTCATGCGCCCTGCTGTGGCCAACTCACGCGCAACATTTCTATAGTTTGTTCTCTTCAAACCCCAGTCAACTTCGTTCAGTACGATCACGTCCGCCTGACTTAGCTGTGACGACTCGTCCAGGATAGCTTGCAGCTTGCGCTTGGCGGGCGTTCTCTCCGGACTAAGGCGACGGAAGAATCTTTGGTCGCTGGTTAGAGCCGCCTTCACAGCCTCGAACTCGAGTCCACGCTCGATGTTCCAAGCGGCGATGCGGATAGACTTTTCCGAGTGAGCGGAATCTATCGGTTTTACCCGTCGCAAACCAGAACTGTTGAGCGAGTTATCGATGAACGGAGTACTAAGCAGCTGTGTCAGTCTGTTCTGAAGTTCCGCAGCAGGCACATCGTTTTCGTAGAGTGCAACGAGATCGTTGAACGTCAAGAGCGCCGGGCCACTGCTTGATCGTTTTTGAGCTACCAGTCCGGGCGATGGCCCAAGAATCGATAAGAGACGTAGAAAGCCACAAAAACGCCTGCCAGAAGCGAGATATTTGGCCTTGAAGTGCGCGTTGTTCATAAGAACTATCACCTACTTTCGCGCCGGGTGCGGAAACTGCTTGAACATTTTCTTCACTGCGTTCCTAATCGGCTTTTCAACGTTCTTAGCGTCTTTAACTCTATCCCCGGTTGGTCCATCGTCGAGGGTGTCCGTTGCCGTGCCGCGCCAAACGTTGTTCTTTGTCTTGGCGTCGGATATATCGACGACTAGAGTGCCTTTTGTTACCAGCCAACTTTGCGTTCCAACTGCGATACCCGTCGAGATGGAATTCAACGATGGCGACCAACTCGGATTTGAAACGTGAATGTCACTTTCGGTGGAACCAAAAACCACCACCGTTAGCCCAGGATCGGTTTCCACTTTTTTCAGTCCCTTTGCGACAAGCTGAGTGTCGACCGCAGAAACGATCAGTTCATTAATGAGCGGATTTGGACTCGTTGGTTTATTAGACCACGCGTACGTTTTGTACCTGGTAAGATCCACGGCAGGGTCTGCTCCCACGCTTACTTTTTGAGCGTTCGCCGAAGCGGCAGCAAAAACCATCAACAGCAGTGTAACGAATGAAGCCTTTATCTCTCCGAGTCGACACATAAGA
>JBQTHO010000009.1:0-77515 GCA_052389795.1 Acidobacteriota bacterium
TTTAAGGAACAGGGATTGACTGCCAAAGAGATCGCCAAGAAGTTTGATGAGGAGACCGATGAGGCTAAGGACTATGCCTATGGTGCGGCCCAGGACTTAAAGAAGCAGCAAGAAGAATAGCTTCGCCATCTGAGTTCGTTGGCAATCGAATCGAACGCCGGGATTAGGCAAAAGAGAAACCTACAATCTGAAACTGAACAAAACGTCGCCAAACCGGAAATTCTCGCCGCCTTTAGCGACGCTAAAAAAATATCCCACCCCAAGTAAGGCAATAATTCTTAGATAAATCTCACCCAGAATCTCATTCATCGCACGGCACACGCGTTGATAGTCGAGCCACACTATGCTCGACAATTCTCCGACGGTGGCGAAGCTGAGATAGTCAGGTCGTTTTCTCAACAACGAAAAATGTTTCACAAAGATCCAGTCGAAATGGTATTAAATATCCCCATCGGTAGGCGGCTCCTGAATGTCAGGGAGGCCGCCCAATACCTGGGCCTTGAAGTGGACACCGTCTACAAGAAGGCAAGGTTGCGGGAGGTTCCCTGCGTCAAGGTGGGTCGAGCGTTGCGGTTCGACGTGAAAGCGCTAGAGCGCTTCATCGAACAGCACACAATCGAAACCATAGACTGAAAGGAGCAGCTTGAATGTCAATTCGAAAAAAGTCAGAAGGAGCGTTTGAAGTTAGGTGGTGGCAGCGAGGCAGACACAAATGCGTGGTCGTACACGGCTCGTATGAACTAGCTCGCAAAATCGAGCGGAAGAAAATGTCCGTTCGGGATGAAAACCGCCACCTCGATATCAAGCGCGAAGTAAATCTTCGGATGTCTACGCTCATCGATAGATACTGGTCACATTACGGTATCAAGAAGCGATCGGCCGATCGCGAAAAGAGCGTACTCGACGGCATCCGATCGGCGTTGGGCAAATTGTTCGTTCGTGAGGTAGACGGCGACGCGATCAGTCGCTGGTATGAAAATCTCACCGCAGTGCGTGAGCTTTCTGCGGGAACGGCCGTGCGGCATTTTAACGTCATGCACCACATGATGAAGAAGGCAGCAACTATCTGGTCTAAGGATACCGGCATCGATCGGAATCCCGCCGATCAGGTGGAGGTCAAACGACCTGACGATCAGCGAGACCGTTATCTGTCGCAAGACGAGCTGAAGAGGCTCAAGCAAGCACTGGACGAGAAGGTCTACCGCAAGGGAACGAACGATTTCAACAAAACGTTTTGCCGTCTCAGATTGATTGTGCTCATAGCAGTTACAACTGGTATGCGGGCTTCAGAGATCTTCGGCCTGAGATGGTCTGACGTTTTGTACAACGAGGGACTGTTGGCGGTGAGGATGAAGCTGAAGGGCGGGAAAATGCGTTATGCCCCAATGCTTCCAGAACTTGCTGAAGAGCTGCGGCGCTTCATGCCGAAGGCTGCGAAGGATAACGTTGTCTTCATTGCCAACCACAACAACAATGACTTAATTTTTCCACCAAAAGCAGATGCGACAAGTGGACGACAGCGGGTGGAGGGAAGTTTCGAAGACCTGCTCAAACGGGCCGGGATCGAAGACTTTCGCTTTCATGATCTGCGTCACACTTTTGCATCGTGGTACATGATGAGTGGTGGTGATCTTTACGAACTCGCAAAGATCCTCGGCCACTCGAACATCAAGATGACGGAACGCTATGCGAAGCTGGCGCGGCAGCATATCGCCAGAACCAGCAGCACTGCGCGTGAGATGTGGAAGTTACTTGAACCAACGTGCGAAAAAGCGCACGTCGGTTAACCGATGTACGTCTATTGTACGTCAGACTAATTTTCCATGTTTTTGGCTATCGCTAAGTTATTGAAAAGAATGGTGGCCAGGGACGGAATCGAACCGCCGACGCCGGCCTTTTCAGGGCCGCGCTCTACCAACTGAGCTACCTGGCCGTCGCGTGATTGAGGAAACGGCAGTATAGGAATCGCGCTGATAAGTGTCAAACTACTGCGGTAATTTCGCGGTTTGAAAATTTCGTTGACGGAATTTCTTCGCGGAGTATAATTTTTCTCGTCGGATGGGGCTGGCCCCAAAGTCAGCCGGTTGCAAGAGCTATCCGACCTTGAACATCGATAGTACCCGCCAGTGCCAGCTCGGCCGCCGAATCGCGCCCCCCGTGATCGCTACCTTCGAGCTGGCACGCGTTTTGTGGCTAAAGGAAAAGCGGCTTCGATCATGCGATCGAAGCCGCTTTTGTGTGCGCCAAATTGTCAATTTGGCGGATGCGTTCGCAATCCCGAATAGTCGGGATTGCGCTACATGCCCATGCCGCTCATGCCACCCATGCCGCCGGGCATCGGAGCTTTACCTTCCTCTTCAGGAATCTCCGACACCATAGCTTCAGTGGTGAGCATCAGGCCGGCAATCGATGCCGCGTTCTGCAAAGCAGTTCGCGTCACTTTCGCCGGATCGATGACGCCGGCTTTCACCAGGTCCTCGTACTCCTCAGTCGCGGCATTGAAGCCCACGTTTTCGTTCTTCTCGCTGCGAACGCGTTCGACGACGACGGCGCCTTCACGACCGGCGTTCTGAACGATTTGCCGCAAGGGCTCTTCGAGCGCGCGCCTCACGATGCCGACGCCAATTTGTTCGTCAGGGTCACCGCCCCTGCCGATCACACTCTTAGCGTCTTCCAGGGCCTTTGCCGCTCTCACTAGAGTAACGCCGCCACCGGCGACAATACCTTCTTCGACGGCCGCGCGCGTCGCGTGCATTGCGTCTTCAACGCGAGCTTTCTTTTCCTTCATCTCGGTCTCAGTCGCCGCGCCGACTTTGATTACCGCCACGCCGCCGACTAGTTTCGCGAGACGCTCCTGCAATTTCTCGCGATCGTAATCAGACGACGTTTCTTCGACTTGAGCGCGAATCTGCTTCACGCGCCCTTCGATGTCCGCCGGCTTGCCGGCGCCTTCGACAATCGTGGTGTTGTCTTTGTCGATAGTGATTTTCTTGGCGCGTCCCAGGTCCGAAAGCTGAACATTCTCGAGTTTGATACCGAGATCCTCGCTGATGACTTTGCCGCCGGTGAGGATCGCGATGTCTTCGAGCATTGCCTTGCGACGATCGCCAAAGCCCGGGGCCTTTACCGCCGCGACGTTAAGTGTGCCGCGCAGTTTGTTTACGACCAGCGTCGCCAGCGCCTCGCCTTCGACGTCTTCGGCGATGATCAGCATTGGTTTGCCCATCTTCGCGACTTGTTCGAGCAAGGGAAGCAGGTCCTTCATCGAGCTAATCTTTTTCTCGTGAATCAGAATGAGCGCGGTTTCGAGCGCCACTTCCATGCGTTCCGGATCGGTCACGAAGTAGGGGCTGAGATAGCCGCGGTCGAACTGCATACCTTCGACGACTTCGAGAGCGGTTTCCATCGTCTTCGATTCTTCAACGGTGATCACGCCGTCTTTGCCGACTTGATCCATTGCTTCGGCAATGATGTTGCCGATGGTTGAATCGCCGTTGGCCGAAACCGTGCCGACTTGCGCAATCATGTCGCCCTTCACGGGTTTCGCCATGCGTTGAATTTCAGCGATTGCCTTTTCCACAGCCTTGTCGATGCCGCGCTTAAGCGCCATCGGGTTAGCGCCGGCGGCAACGGTCTTCACGCCTTCGCGGTAAATCGCTTGCGCCAGAACGGTGGCCGTGGTGGTGCCGTCGCCGGCGACGTCCGACGTCTTTGAAGCGACTTCGCGAACCATCTGCGCGCCCATGTTCTCGAGCGCGTCCTTCAATTCGATTTCTTTGGCGACTGTCACGCCGTCTTTCGTGATTGTCGGCGAGCCAAATTTCTTTTCGATCACGACGTTGCGGCCCTTGGGCCCCAGCGTGATTTTCACTGCGTCAGCGAGTTGATTGATGCCGCGCAAAATCGCCGCGCGCGAATCCTCGCCATGAACTACTTGCTTTGCCATTTCGTTTTCTTCTCCTGATTAGATTCGTTGTTACCGCGGCCTTATTTGCCTTTTTTGCCGGCCGCAGCGCGCTGGATGATCCCCAGGATCTCGTCCTCGCGCATGATTAAAAACTCTTCGTTATCGAGTTTGACTTCTGAACCGCTGTACTTACCGAACAACACCCGATCACCGGGCTGCACGTCCAAAGTCTGGCGCGTACCGTCATCGCGATACTTGCCTTCGCCCACGGCGACGACTTCGCCTTCCTGCGGTTTCTCTTTCGCGGTATCGGGGATGATGATGCCCCCGCGCATCTGCTCGCCCTCTTCAATGCGGCGCACAATCACGCGGTCATGAAGCGGTCTGATATTCACTGCCATTGCTGACTAATCTCCTTTTTTCTGCTCAGTTTTGAGCACGATCGTGCTCAGAAATTCTTACGTCCTGATTTGCGATTCTGGCAAACCTGACAGATGAGTGCTAAAGAGCAATATAAGAATGGCGACGCCCGTTGTCAACCGAGGCTAGGCAAGAGAATGTGGTTTTAGTTGAGAACTAGACGGCCGAGCTAATGGAGTTTCGAACGCTTTTTGCCGTTTGTGTAGACGAGTTGATGTTTGCGCTCTGCAGCGCGGTAGGAATTAACCCGCTTTGAAATCGTGTTGCGGTGGATGCCAAGGGCTTCGGCGGTGTTGGAAATGCGCTTTTTGTTACGGGCAAAAGCCTTCTGAATATACAGCTTCTCAAATTCTTCGAGGGCCTCATCCAGAAGGATGCGGCCATCGAGCATGTCTTCAATAACGGCTTCTAAACGGGGGCGGATCTGCATTGATTCAAATCGGCCGCTAAAAACGGCCACGCAATTTTTTCAATTCCACCCAGCGCTGAAGCGCGGGGCTACACAAAGTCTACAAACTCTCGCCGGTGAGCAACTTGTACGCTTCCAGATACCGCGCGGTGGTTGCCTGGGCAACTTCCGGCGGCAAATCAGGTGCCGGAGGCTGCTTGTTCCAATCAAGTTTTTCTAAGTAGTCGCGCACGTACTGCTTGTCGAACGAAGCCTGGCCGCGACCCACTTCATAATCATCGGCCGGCCAAAACCGGGACGAATCCGGCGTCAAGACCTCGTCAATTAGAAGCGTCCGGCCTTCGCGGTCGCGGCCGAACTCGAACTTCGTATCCGCGATAATGATTCCGCGTTCGCGGGCGTACTCGGCCGCTTGCTTATACAGCGTCAACGAGATTTCGCGGAGGCTCGCGGTGACCTCGTGGCCCAGAATCTCTGCCATGCGCGGCTCGCTGATGTTCTCATCGTGGCCGGTTTCAGCCTTTGTTGCTGGGGTGAAAATTGGTTCAAACAGTTGTTCCGATTCGCGGAGCCCCGCCGGTAGTTTGTGTCCGCAGATTTCTCCGGTCCTTTTGTAATCCTTCCAACCCGAGCCCGTGATGTACCCGCGCACGACACATTCCACCGGGAAAACTTCCGTTTTTCGAACCAGCATCGATCGACCGCGCAGTTCGTCGGCGTGGTTCTGGAGGGCTGAAGGCATTTCTTCGATGCGCGTCGCGATCAGGTGATTCGGAACGACATGCCCAAGTCTTGCAAACCAGAATTGCGATAGCGAAGTCAGAACTTCGCCTTTGCGTTCAATCGGCGTCGGAATCACACAATCGAATGCCGAGACGCGATCCGTGGCGACGATTAGCAGACGATCTTCATCGACCTGATAAACGTCTCGAACCTTGCCGCGTCTAATTAGTTTGAAATCGGAAAGAGTAGTTTCAACTACAGGAGCCACTGCTGTCATCATTGCGCCGCGTTAAATGGAATTGAAATTGAAGCGACGCGATCTTGCTCATTCGTGTTCGCGCTGTCAAGAAAACGATCAAAATAAAACCGATCGATCGCGACGTCATCACAATCGATCGGAACTACGAAGAACCAGCCACTGATGGACACGGATCTTCACAGATTCAAAAAAAAATAACACCGTCGGCTTTCGCTTCTTATCTGTGTCATCCGGTGTTCATCTCTGTGGCCGCTCTTTAAGCGCTGGCTGCCGTCGTGTTAGCTAATGCTTCCCGCAAGCGACCAATCTGCGCCGCGTGATTGTGTGCATGCGCCGCATAGATGCGCAGCCAATCTTCGGTTGAGTACGAACCGCTTTCCGAGTGCGTGCCTTCACGTTGCCAATCTTCTTCCGTCATCAGATGGAGGAGTTGCGCCGTCGTTGCGCGCGCAAAGCGGAAGGCTTCCAGGGCCGGCGCTACGTCGCGCTCGCTGTAATGCAGCTTCGCGGCGTATTGATCCTGATCATAGCCTTGAATCAACGGATGATCTTCAACAAGCAAGCGACGCAGCCGCAAAGCACTGGTCGTCTCGCTGTCAGCCAGATGATGGACGATTTCAGCGGCGCTCCACTTACCGGGAATTGGGTGCGCGGTCAAAGATTCGGGCGGAAAACCGGGCAAATTCTGCATAACTTCGTCATATCCGGCTTCATATTGCGAGATTAGCTGTTGTCTTTCATCGGGGCTCATAAATAGTCCTTTCTTCGGCGTTTTGTGACGGTCGAGTCGCACTGTGAATTGCGAGCGGAAATTACTCCGTTGCTGCAACAACGTCAAGTGAGACGTTTGGTCGAGGGCGTCTGTTTCTAGTGCAATTGGATTTGTTTTTAAGAATCGAAGTGATTCGGTCAGCGACATTCACCCATCGGTCTCCGCTCCGGTTTAAGTGAAAAAACGGTGATGCAACGCCAGTTTATTGCATCAATATTGCGACAGTTGATTTGGAATAACGTTTGCACCCACACGGACCGAAGGGTTATCTCCCTGCAACCTGAATTCATTTTTGAGATTGGAGAACAAGTATGGCTGAACGAGAAACAGAACACAGACGAATCGTAGTAGAAACGCCAACGGCGCGCCGTGAGGTGGAACGGACGGAAGCAGTTCGTCATCCGGATCGAAGCGGAATTTCCGGAGCAGCACTCGCCGCGATCGTAGTCGGCGTCATTGCATTGGCAACTCTCATCATCTTATTCGTGATGAATCAACAGCAAACAGCTAACGAGACGGCGGCCACACAGCAGCAACCGGCGACGACCATCGTGCAACAGCCGGCGGCGCAACAACCGCCCGTGGTCATCGAGCAACAAGCGCCCGCAACGCAGCCGGTAATCGTAAATAATCCAGCCGCAGGCGGTTCAGCGCCCGCTACGGGCAACGGCGACGCGGTCGTTCAGGCGGCCGTTGATAAAAGGTTAAGCGAAGATGCGACGTTCTCAGGCTTGGGTATCACGGCAACGGTGCTGGACGGTAAGGTTACCCTCACCGGAATCGTCCAGAACCAGGCCTTGAAAGCTCAAGTAGAACGCGCCATTCGAAACATAAAAGGAGTTAAGGTGGTCGATAACCAAATCAGCGTAGGTTAAGTCCGAAAGTTTCTCGTGTCCCTGGGCGCGACCGGCAGGTTATGCGGTCGCGTCCAGCACCCCAGCCAGCCTCTGAAGCGTCGGAGCTTGTGCTCCGGCGCTTCTGCTGTTTTGCCTGCTTGATTGAACTCGGATTCTCGTTAACACTCAGGGGCATGAACCAGCTTCCCCGCACGCCACGAACAACTCTGAAGAGGCTGCCGCAGCGTGGCAGCTTTGAACGGCAGCAAATCAACGAAATTCTTGACGAAGGCTTAATTTGCCACGTGGGTTTCGTCGCTAACGGTGAACCGGTCGTGATTCCGACCGGCTATGCCCGCGCCGGGGATGCGCTAATCATTCATGGCTCGCAAGCCAGTCGCATGTTACGGCAACTGGGGCAGGGAATTGACGTCTGCGTCACTGTGACCTTGATTGATGGCCTGGTGCTGGCGCGCTCAGCTTTTCACCATTCCATGAATTATCGGTCGGTTGTGGTCTTTGGGCGGGCAAGGGTAATCGAAGACCGCGCAGAGAAAATGTCTGCCCTCACGGCTCTTTCCGAACACATGATTCCGGGTCGTTGGGACGAGGTTCGCGCACCGGATGATCGCGAACTCCAACTCACTACGGTGCTTGCGATCCCGTTAACTGAGGCATCCGCAAAGGTTCGCACCGGCCCGCCCGTTGACGACGAAGAAGATTACGATTTGCCTGTTTGGGCGGGCGTCATTCCACTGCGACTGATTGCCGAAGCGCCAGTCGACGATCCGGGGTTAAAGGTTGAGATGGCTGCGCCCGAATACGCGCACCGATACGGCCGCAAACGATCAGAGCCTGACAATTAGCCCACTCCAACTGCGGGATATGGAAAGCCGACGGGTACCGGTGCCCCGGGCGTAACATGTTTTCGAAGAGCAGCGTCCGTAACTGCGTATCCCCAGTTGATAAGTTGCTCCTGTAGGACAGAGTCCAATTTCTTCAAGCGGGTAGGAGTGTTCGCTAATGCCAGCGTTTGAGCGAACGGACACGGCATCGCCGTCGGCAGCCTATAATCAAGAATGTTGGTGCGGATGCCCCAGTAAGTTCCGTGACGCAGATTCATCTGGTAGGAGGCGATGACCTGGCGCTTTCGGAGACTGCCAACCTGACTATCGAGCAGGTTGACCACGCGAAAGGCTTGCCTTAACCATTCTGCCGCTGGTTTGGGTTCGTCGGCGGTGCCACCGCCGCCGTCACTGACCAGAATCGTGTCATAACTCTTCCAAACAGTTTCCAGGCCGAGGTTGTCGTACACGCCACCGTCCGTGAGTCTGACGTCTGAAGTGTAGGGCTCGAACTGAAGAGAGTTTCTGGGCGGGGCGGTAGTCGGATCAAAGTCTGCGGGACGGAGTTTCAGTTCGGCCGGCGAAAGCAGGGGCGGGAAGGCCGAAGACGCAGCAACCGCAGTCGCCAGTTGCAGCTTAGGGTCCCTAATCAAGCCGACGCGATAGTCGCCCATGAACGGTTTGCTGAAACGCCAGAGAACTTTCGTTTGTAGGCTGGTCGCGTTGATGACAAATCGCGGACCCTCGCTGTCCGCGGGCAAGTCCTGCAGCGTCGCATCATTGAAAAGGTGCTTCCGGTATGCCGCCGCCACTTCCGTTGCGACCCTCTTCAACGGCAGAAGCTTGCCCCAGATTATGGCTCCTACGTCGATGGTTGTGCTGGCGAGATTCCTAATGGGACGCACCACCAGCGAATCCAGATTGGTAGCGACATTCGCCGAGTCGAAGGTCAGGGACTTCCAATTTAGCGCCAGTATTCCGGCTGTAATTGAGCCTCCAGAGACACTTGAGACTCGCACCAGGTGTTGAGGTCCCGTCGCCTCCGCTTTGGCCACGACAATTTCCTTTCGCAGCAGGCCCAATTCATTAAGGCGCCAAATCGCTCCGACATGAAACAGCATAGCGCGGTAGCCGCCACCCGAAAGACAAAGCCCGATTCCTGGTCTTGGCTTAGCATTAGGATTGTCGGTCTCAAGGAACCGAACTGGCTGAACATTCTTTGTGACATCCAAGCCACCGGTGGTGTCGTCAGTCATACATGCATTCCTTTACTTGAACGGGCTCAGGTTTTCGTCCTTCACTTCTGGACTGAATCCGCGGACGCGTGCAGCGGTTGGACTTGACGAGTATGCAAGGACTGGGCAGGCTCGGGACAATTCAGCCATATTGAGAACGGCGGGAGAGTATTCCCAACCGGTGAAAGAAGTCAATATACACAGTAAAATCGGTGCACTTCCGAGGTTCAACGCCAAGGCTACCTGCGCTGACCCGGGCCACGAGTTGAGGTCCAGAACTGAGTCAATTGCGGCTCGCCTTGCAACTAGACGGCCAAATAAGGCATCATATTGCCCGGTTAATCCTTCTCTCGCGCATCAACGGTGATGCGCCCCGCGCATAAGACGATTAGCGCCGGCGTTTTGGATGGTTCGAGAGCAGGCTGATTTCAAACTTCAGAAGCCGCTCTTCTTACAAAGAGCATCCGAACCTGGTCCTTCGACCGCTACCGTTTCGCCGAAGCCCGTTCCGTTCGCCAGCTTCTTTTTATTCCCTAACAGGGGAAAGGTAAATTTACATGTCAACGAAACTTTACGTTGGAAACCTTGCTTTCCAAACCACCAGTCAGGAGCTGCAGGAATTGTTCGCAACGGCCGGCACGGTTGAATCAGCGAGTGTCGTGGAAGACCGCGACACCGGACGTTCGAGAGGGTTCGCCTTCGTCGAAATGTCCACCAAGGAAGAAGCCGCCGCAGCCATCGATCAATTCAATGGCAAAGAAGTCGGCGGTCGCGCCCTGAAAGTCAACGAAGCCAAGCCACGGGAAAATCGCAGTGGCGGCGGCGGCGGCGGACGAGGCGGCTTCGGCGGCAACCGCGGAGGCTTTGGCGGTAATCGTGGTGGTGGTGGCGGTCGCAGCAGCGGCGGCTACGGCGGTGGCGGCGGCGGCAGCCGCGAACCGCGCTGGTAACAAACCAGCCAGCGGTTGAGCAGTAAGCAGTTCCTTTGTGTCCCCCGCGGTCTTCCGCGAGAGCGTTAATCATGGCGGACATAAAGGGCTGACCTGTTTACTTGCAGTACATCTCGGCGACGATTCTGTCGCCCCTAAACAAAAGGACTCTATGGATTTTTCTCAACTGGGACTTGCGCCTGCGCAACTGAGCGCTTGCGAGTCTCTCGGATATAACGAACCGACACCTATTCAGCGACAGGCGATTCCTGTCATCCTCAGCGGCCGAGACGTCATCGGTTGTGCCGAAACCGGCACCGGTAAGACGGCCGCATTTCTACTTCCTATTCTGCAAAAGCTCAGCGAGCGCGCGAGGCCTGGCCTGCGAGTGCTGGTACTGGCGCCCACCCGCGAGCTGGCGCTGCAAATTCACAAGAATTATGGCGAGCTCAATCTTGCCAAGACCAATCGCAGCGTAATTGCGATCGGTGGCGCGAACATACGAAAACAAATCAGCGAGTTACGTCGTGGCGCGAGCGTTTTGATCGCTACGCCTGGACGTTTACTCGATCTGACCGAAAGACAAGCGGTCAACCTTTCAACGATAGAAGTATTGGTTTTGGACGAAGCAGATCGCATGCTGGACATGGGATTTCTGCCCGCCATCCGGCGCGTGCTTTCGATGCTCCCAACGAAGCGGCAGACACTTCTATTTTCCGCGACGATGTGTGCGAGCATTGAACAGCTTGCTCGTTCGACCATGAAGGAGCCCAAACTGATTGAAGTAAATCAACGTGGTCAAGCGGCGACCATGGTCGAGCAGACTGTTTACCACGTCGAGCAGCATTCCAAGACGGCGCTACTGATCGAGTTACTGGAAAAAGAGCGTGAACCGTTCGCACGCGTGCTCGTATTCACGCGAACGCGGCGCGGCGCCGAGCGCCTGTCGCACATTTTGAAAGCTCGCGATCACAGCGTGGATCGAATTCACGCCGACCGCTCGCAGCCGCAGCGCGAGGCCGCCTTGCGCGAATTTAGCGACGGTCGCACTCGCGTGTTGGTGGCGACTGACATCGCGGCCCGCGGGCTTGATGTTGATTCCGTCTCGCACGTGATCAATTACGACGTGCCGGCGGCGCCGGAAGACTACGTTCACCGCGTCGGCCGCACCGGCAGAGCCGGGAACCAGGGCAAGGCGATTACGATCGTTGCGCCGGTCGATGAGCTGTCAATGCGAGCAATTGAAAGACTGACCGGACAAGCAGTGAAGCGCGTCGTGCCCGAAGGATTTGGTGGAGTGGAAACTGTTTCGGCGTTACCGGTCAAACCAATTGCCGGCGCCACCCGGCCGCGAAGCAGCACTATGCGGTCGTTTCGACCGCGTCGTGCGAGATAGGTGGGGTTAGTTAAGCGTCAAGACAACTAACAGAGAGCATTACTTAGAAGGAGCATCATGGAAGACAAACAGACTTTCGCAATCGGAGATCGAGTTGAGCAGATGTGCATCACCTGTGGTGAAGAACGCGGCCACATCGTCGCCTCAATGACTAAGAAGGGCAAGATTACGCGAGTTAGTTGCCCGATCTGCGCGTCGCGCGTTCCTTACAAAAGCGGGACCACGCGCCGAACGTCCAGCAAGGTCGGGGCGCCCTATGATCGCGCGCGCACTTATCGCCGTGGACAAGTGCTGATGCATCCGACTTTCGGTGAAGGCGAGGTAACCGCGATCATCGAAACCGGCAAAATGGATGTTCTGTTTGCCGATCGAATGCGACGGCTGATCCACTCGCACGTCCAAGCTAGCGTTTAGCTCTCGCTGTACGCGTCGCTTAGTTTGCGAAAGTGATATCCCATCGCTGCCAGGCGCATCGATTCAGCAAATCGATTGCGGTGTTTGAGAAGTGTTTTCGTGAAGAAGCGCCAGAACTCTTTGCGCTCGCGATCGAATATTCCCAGCCTAACCAAAATCCGCGTGAAGGAAGCGAGCGCGTTAAGCGCATTGTAGTGCGGCCGCTCTGTAAACTCGGTCGCTGTCCGCTTCATGGAAACGAGGGCGCGCTCGTAGTATTCGCGGGGACTATAAATGGTCTGCATGATTCTCTGGTAACCCTGGATCAGGAATGCCGGATCCATTCTCGTCTTGAAGTTAAGGGTGCAGACCGTGTTGTTTCCCGTAGCATCGTTCCCCAGCAACCGACCTTCGCGTTCCAGTCTCCTCCACAGTTGCGTATCGGGCAGAGCGTTAAGCAAGCCAACCATTGCCAGCGGGATTGCGCTCTTCCGAATAAAATCAATTTGGCGCTCAAAGATGTCCATCGGATCGTTATCAAAGCCGACGATGAACCCGGCCATAACTTCTATCCCGTAACTTTGAATCTTCTTTACGGAGCCCAGTAAGTCGCCGCGGTTCTGCGGCTTCTGCGCTTCCTGCAAACTCTCTTCGACCGGGGTTTCGATGCCGATGAACACCCGGTGGAAGCCGGCATCCCGCATGCTGGCAAGCAAGGCGTCATCGTCAGCCAGGTTCAGACTGGCTTCGGTGAGAAGTGAAAACGGATAGTCGCGCTCTTTCTGCCATTTGGCGAGCTCGGGCAAGAGTTGCCTGACATTCTTTTTGTTGCCGATGAAATTATCATCGACTACGAACAAGGTCCCGCGCCAATTCAGATCGTACAGCGCCTGAAACTCGGCCAACATCTGTTGATTACTCTTCGTTCGCGGCACGCGCCCGTAGATTTCAATGATGTCGCAAAATTCGCACGAGAAGGGACAGCCGCGCGAATACTGCACGGACATCGCGCTGTAGCGTTTCATATTTGCGAGTTCGAAATTCGCGAGTGGCGTTGCGGAGAGCGGTGGACGCTCGGCAGCCTGATATGACCGCTTAGCCTCACCGCGCGCCAGGTCCTCAATAAATTGCGGCAAAGTTGTCTCGGCTTCCCCCAGAAAAATGTGATCCGCCTCGGGCAGATCGTGAATCGTCGTCGTAATGTAAGGTCCGCCAATTACTACGCGCTTACCGCGGGCTTTCGCGCGCCGGACTACATCTCTGAGCGACTCTTCCTGCACCAGCATGGCGGTTGCCATCACCATGTCTGCCCATTCAATATCGGATGTCCGCAGCTTTTCGATATTAAGATCGACCAGTCGTCGTTCCCACGACTCCGGCAACAAAGCCGAAACCGTTAACAGGCCTAAAGGCGGGAAAGCACAGCGCTTACCTTCGAAAGGAAGCGCATGGCGGAAACTCCAATATGTATCCGGGAATTCAGGATTGACGAGCAGAACTTTCATCGTTTTCCTCCAGCATTTTACCTAATAGTCTTATTCATTACATGCTCGGGCCATGAGATTGCGCCAGGGGAAAACAAAATCCGGTGGGAGTTGCTCGTTAAAGGGCGCGCAGACCTTAGCGACGCTGCTTGATCGAACGGTCACGGGTCACTTTTAGCACATCACCTGGCTGACATCCTAAAGCTCGGCAAATACTCTCAAGAGTATTGAAAGTGATTCCCTGAGCCTTGTCCTTTTTCAGACGCCAAAGTGTGGTGTGGCTAACCCCGGTTTCTTTCGCCAGCCAATAAAACGATCGGCCCTGCGCTTTCAATAAGAGATCAATTTCAACTCTGATCATTCCACCTTTTCTTGTCGCGAATGCAGCATACATGTTATATGCCACAACTGTCCAATATTCATCATCGGCATATATCTCATGTTTGACATACACAAGGCTCGCGTGTAGTGTTCTTAAGAGATTGGGTCAGGCTAACTCCGTCCGCAGCTCTTCTGGAATTTCCCAGATTACCTGAAGTCAACAGCTCAATTTCGCAAAACGGAAATCGTTGACGGGTACGTGTGCGTCGCTCACGGGAAAATACTATTGAGCGAACTGGGCATCAAAGAGCGGCGAGTCGGAAGCGTTACTATCTTACACACGGATGCGATGCTGAGAATTAAGCTGCGTTTCGGCGGAAGCAGCGTGCCGTTGGCCGATGCTGCGGCCGCCCTTCTGGCCTCTGGACGAAAACATATCTTGCTCAGTCTTGATGGGGTCAACTCGATCAGTGCGAAGAACCTGGGAGAGTTGGTGGCGACCTACGTGGCCGTAAAGAACGGTGGTGGCCAGTTCAAGTTGGTCAACCTAACGCCCACGGTGCGTCAGTTGATGCAGGCAACGAATTTGTTTGCTGTCTTTCAGCTTCACGACACCGAAGCGAACGCTATCAAAAGCTTTATTGTTGAGGCTGGCCAAACGACTGGTAACGTGATCTCGCAAGAAGCTTAAACAAGATGATCGTCTGTGATTTTTGCGTTAACTTTACGGCAGACGGTGACTGCCGGCTGGGTATCAAAATTCCGAAGGGCATGAGCTGCCGTGAATTCAATCCGGTTATGCAAAAGTTCTGCGATAACCCTGCCGATTTCGTAAGTCGAAACCAAATTGTCCAGATGGCCACCTTTTTTGGTTTCCAGCGGACAGAATTGAAAAAAATCAAAGCAATGGCTGGGGCCGAGGAACTACGTTCGGCGATGGCGGTAGGATTGGGAAACATTTGAACATGAAGACAGCGAGTGAAAAAACGGGACCTCCTAAAAAGGGACTCAATTGGGGCACGGCAATTTTTCTTATCATTAGTCACGTCTTGGCAATCGGGGCTCTCTTTTTCTGGAGCTGGCCGGCGCTTATCACTGGAGTAATACTTTATTGTGTTGCTAACCTTGGCGTTGGCATGGGCTATCATCGCCTGATCACCCATCGCGCATACAAGGTTCCAAGGCCAGTCGAATATTTCCTCGTCACCTGTGCAGCGCTGTCCCTCGAAGGCGGCCCGATTCAATGGGTCACGACACATCGCATTCATCATGCTCATACGGATCGCGTTGGCGACCCTCACACGCCGCGCGACGGCGGCTGGTGGGCACATGTCGGTTGGATTTTAATTGGCGCGGCGCAAGACCACGACCAGGCCACACTGGAGCGCTATGCTCCCGACATGATCAAAGATCGTTACTACGTCTGGCTGACAAAGTATTATTACGTTCCCCTCATCGTGGTGGGCCTGGGCCTGCTCGTGTTCGGAGGATTCGGCGTAATGCTTTGGGGAGTGTTTCTGCGCGTGACCCTGGGTCTTCATGCGACGTGGTTGGTGAACTCAGCCACCCACATGTGGGGAAGACGGCGTTTCGAAACCGGCGAAGATTCGCGCAACAGTTGGTGGGTGGCATTACTTACTTTCGGCGAGGGCTGGCATAATAATCATCATGCTCATCCGACTTCAGCGCAACACGGTTTGAAGTGGTACGAGATTGATTTCAACTGGTGGGGCATTCGCGCCTTGCAGTTTCTGGGGCTGGCGCGAAGGATAAAGCGGGTTCGATTCAATTCGACGGCGACGATGTGGCAACTGGTGACCCGTGACAGGAAGCGAAAGCCGTCTTATGAAAGAATCTGAAGAGTCCAAGCCGCGGACCAGAATCATTTGGTCATGTTCCGCTTGCGGCACGGTTCTCCCGTTATGGCAAATGAAATGCACGAATTGCGGTCGAGTGGCCCTGAGTTGGTTGCACCTGATCGTGGCGACGATCGTGTTGGCGCCAGCGGCATTCATGCTGCTGAAGTTAATCTAGCTGGTCGAAAGATGAACGGTCTGCGAGTTTACGTTAACATTCTGCCTGAGGAACGGGCCAAAGATTCGGGAGCGTTTTATAGTCGTCGCGAGAATGGGCCTTTTTATCGCTGGACGCTGGCTGACCGGCAGTGGTCGGCTTCGCGCGTGTCATCGGCGAACTTTTCAAGCAAAGATCTGAGCGCGACCAGTTGGAAGCTCGTTCCCACGGCACTGCAACGAAGCATCGTTGACCATTATCAAGATTGAGTTGAGTTTAAGGAGAGAGACTGAATGGCAAAAGATGATCTGGTTCCAGCGGAGGGCGTGATAATCGACAAGCAGCCCAACGCTTTTTTTAAGGTTAAGCTCGACAACAGCTCGCACGTGGTGCTGGCTGCGGTTTCGGGTAAGATGCGCAAGCATCGCATTCGCATCCTGGTCGGCGATCGGGTCAGCGTCGAGATGTCGCCCTACGACTTGTCGCGCGGACGCATAACTTATCGATACAAGTAATTCATTCCCTTCGGCAGTTAGTGACCCGAAAAAGGGCCTCCCACCCGACATCGGCTCTAATCCTTCCTATTCTTCTTTCTAAAAACTGAATTTGTGGAACTCAAAATGCTCTAAGAGTTCCCGGAGAATGCCAAAACCTAAGCGAAACCGGCCGTGGTGGCTGGAGGAGGACGGCGGAATCTGTCCGGCATGCAGTCAGGCGTACGCATACCAGACGGAGGTTCGTTGCGTGGACTGCGACGGGCCGCTGTGCTTGATGTGCGTCGAGACGACGATCGCAATCGAGATTCGTTGTTCAGGCTGCCCGCCGGTTGAGGCGGCTGAAACTGCGAGGGCATGATGGCTGCGCGAGCAATCTGGAAAGGGAATCTGAAGCTGAATTCGACGAAGTTGCCGGTGAAGTTGTACTCAGCCGTCAAGGACCAGACTGTGCGCTTTCATATTCTCGAGGTTAAGAGCAAAACCCGCGTTAAGCAGCACATGATAGATCCCCAGACAGGCGACGAAGTCTCGAAGGACGAAATTCAGAAGGGCTTCGAAGTCGAGCCGGGCACGTTCGTAATTCTCGACGAGAAGGAATTGGAAAGTCTCGAACCGGAAGCTTCGCGCGACATCGAGGTTGAGCGATTTGTGCCGCCAAAAGGGATTCCGCCGGAGTATTACGACCGGCCGTATTATCTTGCGCCTGACGGCGACGCGGCGGCGTACTTCGCGCTCGCTGAAGCGTTACGCAACAAGAACCGTGAAGGAGTTGTGCGTTGGGTGATGCGGAAACAACCTTACGTGGGCGCTTTGCGGTCTGAGGACGATCATTTGGTCCTGCTCACTTTGCGAAACGCAGAAGAAGTTTTGTCTGCAAAAGATTTGCCGCGCCCGGCCGGTCGCGCGCCGGAAAAGAAAGAACTGAATATGGCCAAGCAGTTAGTCGAATTGCTGAAAGGCGAATTCGATCCGAAGGATTACAAGGACGAGTATCGCGCGCGGGTCATGGAGTTCGTCGAGAAGAAAGCAAAAGGTCACAAGCCGCGATTGCAACTGGTGAAGTCGAAGAAGCATTCAACGTCTCTCGACAAGGTTCTGGCGAAGAGTATCGAAGCACTGAAGAAGCATAAGAAAGCAGCGTAAGGACAGATGTCAGAGGTCAGATATCAGATGTCCGCGAAATGAGGTCAGTACCACCTGCGTAAGCGGGTGGGTGCAGTAGCCCGACCGTGAGGGACCGTAGTAAAAGAGAAATGGCACGAAGGAAGCCAACCAAAAAACGACGCAAGAGCGCCGACAATGAATCTCAAGCTCGCCTCGCGCGCCCATTCTGGTCAGGCACTCTGACGTTTGGCTTGGTCAGCGTTCCGGTTGACCTCTATCCGGGCACGCGCACTAATCGCGCGCCGCTGCGTATGCTCGGGCCGAAAGGCGAGCCCCTTTCCCGTCGCTACTTCTCGCAAAAGACCGAAAAGGATCTCGAAGAAGACGAGATGATTCGCGGCTACGAGTTCGACAAAGACAAATACGTTCCGGTTACCGATGAAGAATTAGAACGCCTGGCGCCCGAGAGCAGCCGCGACATCGACTTGCGACGATTCGTCGATTTGCAGTCGATTCCTCCGCTGTACTTTGACCGTTCATATTTTCTCGTTCCCTCTGAAGGCTCTGAGAAAGCCTACAAGCTGCTAGCTGAAACGATGGAGAAGGAAGACCTCGCCGGCATTGCGACTTTCGTCATGCGCGGCAAGGAATACCTGGTGACGATATTTCCTGAGACTGGGATTATGCGGGCTGAGACGATGCGCTTTCCCGACGAAATCCGATCTGTAAAAGAAATTGATCTGCCGGAAAAGAAGAATGTACCGGCTGCGACCGTGAAGAAGTTCGAGAACTTCATTGCCAAACACTCAGACAAGCGCCTATCGTTGAAAGAACTTAAAGACGAAAAAACTGCGCAACTACTCAAGCTCGTCGAGAAGAAACGCAAACAGCACCAGGACGTCGTCGAAGTTGAAGAGCCCGAACGCGACCAGGGCAAAGTCGTTGACTTGATGGAAGTGTTGAAGAAGAGCCTCGCCCGAAAACGTAAGGCGGCTTAATTAGCAGTAAAGTCAGAACCGCCTGCGGCGCGGGCGGGGAATGCAAAGGAGAATAACCTATGTTGTGGACGATTCTAGTGATCATCCTGATTCTGTGGTTGGTTGGCTTTCTGGCGAAGGTTGGCGGTGGCCTGGTTCACCTGCTGCTGGTCATCGCTCTCGTCGTGCTGGTCATTCAGCTCGTCACCGGCCGACGCGCGGTTTAGCGGGGCCGATTCTCAAAATAAATCTTAATAAGCTCCCGCGCTGGGATCCGGCGCGAGGCAAAATCATTTGTTATCGGATCGTGAGTTGGAGGCGGCGATCGGAATCGAACCGATGAATAAAGGTTTTGCAGACCTCTGCCTTACCACTTGGCTACGCCGCCCCTGGCGGAAGGCAAAAGTAAAAAGGCAAAAGGCAAAAGCGTCGAGCAGTTCCTTTTACCTTTTACCTTTTTACTTTTGCCTTAAATTTTGGAGCGGGAGACGAGATTTGAACTCGCGACCCTCGCCTTGGCAAGGCGATGCTCTACCACTGAGCTACTCCCGCTCTATTAAAGAAATTCGATTCTAATGATTGACGATGCGTTGTCAAGGCAGTGGGAGCGCAGGCATCCTGCCTGCGGTTCGCCGTCATCCTGACGGCTCGTTTGTGATGGACGGCAGGCAGGATGCCTAACTCCCAAATGAGTTCACGACAAGAGGAGGCAGGATGCCTGCGTACCGCACGCAGAATGCGTGCGCTCCCAAATGGGTTCACGACAGGTGCAGGCAGGATGCCTGCGTACCGCACGCGGGATGCGTGCGCTCCAGAGCCTACTGCGGCAGAGGCTTCGCCAACACACCCGCGATGAGCTCGTTGAGTCCTGCGTCTGAATTATTGTTACGGAACTTGTAGAAGTTCGTGAGCTGCGTCATCGACTGCGTCTTCGCGGCCTGATGCTGGGGATTGGTTCCCGCCAGTGCGACCGCGCGAGCGTAGGCATCGATAATCCTGTCAACAACTTTATTAATGTTCTCAATCGCCGCTTTGCTTTCCGGAGTCTCCGGCTGATTGGCGAAACGTTTACTGTAGTCATCAGAGAGCCGCTTGTACGGACCGTTCTGGTGAGCCAGGGCCAGCAAAGAATACGTCGTAGGCGAATTCCGCCGATCCGCATCGACCTGCGCAGCCTTGATGAAGTGGGGAACGGCCGAATCCGGAGTCGGCTTCAACGCGTAGAAACCAAGCGCGTAATGTAATGAACCAAGGACGTCCTCCTTGCCCTTGAACGGCGCCCACACTCCGCCTGCGCCTTCACCCATCGGAGTCTTACCTGATTCGATCAATTGAATCGCCTTCGCGGCATGCTTGGCGGCCTCGGCGTTGAAGGTTTCGTTGCGTGCTTCGGTGCTCGCAGCCACCGCTCCGTATCCCAGAGCAATCAGCACTCGCAAGTTGTTAGGATTGTCAGCTAGAACCGGACCCGCCAGACTGTACGCCTTGGTATAGTTTCTTACGGTAAAGCTGCCCAGCAGTTGCTGCTCGCGGTCCGCACGCTCAGCGGCCAGACGCGCCGTCCGCTCGTCCTCTTCATAAGCCGCGATCCACGCTTTCAAGTAACGCGTGTACTGGTCGTCTTCCTTGTTGTAACGCTGCATGTAATCGCGGGCCGCCTGGTAGGCAACCGTCGGATTGGGGACACGATTGTCCCAGAACTGCTTGTAGACGGCGACTTTTACCTCGTCATCAGTGACGGTTGGCTGTTGCCCCCGAGCCGCTTGCGGTTGAGCAAAAGCGAGCACGGCCATGAAAAACGCGGCTAGAATTAATCTAAGTTTCATCTAATTGAAGACCCCTCCAAATCGAAGTGCCAGAGTTAGATGCCGGAAATCTAACGAGCGTTTGGCGGAAATTTTGATTGTATCAGAACGGGGCGAGTGGTTCAGAGCGGGTGTTCAGGGTACCAACTTCAGTAGGGTCCTTTCCGTCGTCTAACAAAACCCCGACTAAGTCGGTGCTCTAAACGCCCGACGCCGTCGCGTGAGTAACCGGCAGGTCCACAATCTCCCAGGCCTTTCGATTCCTGAGCAGCGAAGACATCAACGCGGCGTGCAACAGGTGGCCACTCCGTTCGGCCTTGACTCGTCCCTGCAGCGTCATTCCCAACAGCGCGAAATCGCCAATGATGTCGAGGATCTTGTGACGGACGAATTCGTCGGAGAATCGCAGTCCGGTCTCGTTCAGCATTCCCGTTTTGGTGAGCACGATCGCATTCTCAAGCGAGCCGCCGCGGATCAAATTCGCCCGTCGCAACGCCTCCACCTCTTCAATAAAGCCGAACGTGCGTGCTGAAGCGATATCGCGCCCAAATGATCCATTCTGCAGCACGAGCCGGCGATGCTGAATGCCAATCATGGGGTGCTGAAAATCGATCAAGCAATCGATTTCATAAGTTTCGGCAGGCTCAAGACTGATGCGGCGGTTGCCCGATTCGACGGTTACCCGCTCTCTGACCATCAGCGCGCGCCGCGCCGTAGATTGTTCGACCAGGCGGGCGGACTCGATCATCTCAGCGAACGTTTCTGCCGAGCCGTCCATGATCGGGATTTCGAGGTTATCAACGTCGACGTAAGCGTTGTCCACCCCGCAGCCACGAAGCGCCGACAAGAGGTGCTCGACGGTCGACAGCATCACGCCCGTGCGCATCAACGTTGTAGCGTAACTACAATGCGCGACAGACTCGACGGTTGCCGGGATTTCAAAGCCGCCAAGGTCAGTGCGCCGGAACACATAGCCCGTGTCCGGCGGTGCAGGCATCAAGCTCACCGTGACCGGCACGGCCGTGTGAAGTCCAATCCCTTTAGTTGAAACAGGTGCAGCGAGAGTCGTTTGCTTCATTCGTGGTCGCGTCGAAAGAATTTTATCCACAGATTACACAGATTCCACCGATTCAAAACCAATTCAGCGAGCGCATACAGTCGAGTCTCTTTCCTGTTTATCTGCGTAATCTGTGGATTATTCCTCTTATGGAAGTTAACTACGCCGAGCCATTCTCATGTGCAAAGCTCATGCCTGTATCCGCGTGCGATGATCGCTCACCTTCGTCGATCGGGTTGTTGCGTCGTGGCGACGCTCGCGGATCTAATCGCAGCATTCACGCCACGGGTGTCGCGCAAACAGCCGCTTGCCTTACTTAATACTGAACCCTATGATCGAATTCGATCATGCCGAAAATAGAATCCGCTGCCGACGCGCAGCCGGCCGAGCGAGTCTTTCTCATCGACTCGATGTCGCACATCTTCCGCGCTTTCTACGCGCCGATGGCGAACCGCGCCGCGCCGCTCATGACTTCGAAAGGGCAGGTCACGCAGGCGGTGTTCATCTTCACGAACATGCTGCGCAAACTCATCCAGGACGAACAGCCGAAATACATTGCCGCGATTTTCGAGTCTAAAGAGAAGACCTTTCGCCATGAAGCATTCGCTGATTACAAAGCCACGCGCTTGGAAATGCCTGACGACCTGGCGTCACAACTTCCTTACATCCGAAGGCTATGTGAAGCGTATAACGTCCCGATGATCAGCCTTTCCGGTTACGAAGCCGACGACGTGATCGGAACGCTGGCGGTGAAAGCGGCAGAAAAAGGCCTGAAATCAGTCATCGTTTCGAATGACAAAGACATGTGCCAGCTCGTTCGCGATCCATGGATTGTCGCAATGCGGCAGAACTCGCAAGTCGTGAAGCGCAAAGAGCCCGTGCCGCCGATCGAATGGTGCGATGAGACCTGGGTGCTAAAGAAATTCGGTGTGCCGGCGTGCAAGCTCGTCGATTTACTCGGGCTGATGGGCGATTCGATCGACAACATTCCCGGCGCGCCGGGCGTGGGCCCGAAGGGCGCTGTGCAAATCATCCAGCAGTTTGGATCGATCGAACACGCACTTGAACACTGGGAAGACATTAAGAACAAACGTTATCGCGAATCGCTGCGCGACAATGCCGAGCTGATTCGCAAGTCGCGCGAGCTGGCGCAGATCAAAATCGATCTCGACGTTGAACTAGATCTCGAACTATTAGAACGTCGCCCACCGGATCGCGCCGCGGCGTATGATTTATTTCGTGAACTTGAGTTCGCAAACCTCACCCAGGAATTTGCCGATGGCGCGGTCGCCAGCGCCCACGTCACTGCCGCGCGCGATTACCGGCAGATTCGAAACAAAGCTGAGCTTGACGCTCTGATTCAGAATCTTTGGCAGGCGGAAACTGTAGGCTTCGCGGTATCAAACACCACCCCCGCCGGAGCTGGCCAGCAGCAGAGCACGCGCGACGATCATGGCGCTCGGGGCATCGCTTTTTCGGCGGCGGGAGGCAAGTCAGCCTTCGTGGATTTCGACAGCTTTGCCGAAGGCAAGGAAGCGGCAGTGGCTTCAATGCGCGAACTATTTGCCAACGGTTTGCTTGAGAAGTCCGTCCACGACTACAAGCGCGCAACGGCTTTGTTGACGCCGTTGGCAATTGAACTCGCCGGGGTCGCGGACGACACACTGCTGGCGGCTTACCTGATTGATCCGACGCGGAGTCGATACGACCTCGTCGATCTGGCGCGTGACGCAGTTGGCATTGAAGGCGGCGGGCCGCCGCACGACGGTTGGAGTGAAAGCGGTTGGCAGACAGTCGAGGTTGCGGATTTAACGGCCCAGGTTGCCACTGTTCTGCGGCAGCGAATAAATGAAAAGGAACTCGGCCGTATCTATCGCGACGTAGAGTTGCCGCTCGCACCGCTGTTGTACCGGATGGAACGCGCGGGGATGCGCATCGACATATCAGTGTTGGCTGAGTTATCAGGCCGGCTGGGCGAACAATTAGAAAGTCTGACCGACAGAATCTGTCAGATGGCTGGTCGCGAGTTCAATATCAATTCGCCGAAGCAAGTCGCAGAGTGCTTCGAAGCTATGAACATCATTTCCGGTCGCAAAACTTCGACCGGCCGTGTCTCAACCAGCAAAGCCGTGCTCGAGGAGTTGGCTCTCAAGCACGAGTTGCCGCGTTTGATTATCGAATATCGGGAACTGGAGAAATTGAAAAGCGTCTACACCGACGCATTGCCACATCAGGTCGCTGCCGACGGCCGCGTTCACGGCCAACTCAACCAGACGGTAGCGGCGACGGGGCGTCTTTCAGCCAGCGATCCTAATTTGCAGAATATTCCGATTCGCACTGAACTCGGCCGCGAAATTCGCCGCGCCTTCGTGGCTGAAAAAGGAAACAAACTGATCTCGGCCGATTACTCGCAACTCGAATTGCGCCTGCTCGCCCATATCACGCGTGACGAAGTGATGCTGGACGCGTTCCAAAAAGGCGAAGACATCCACAACCGCACGTCGCGTCTGGTATTCCGAGCCGAGACTGATGCAGAACTGAAAGAGGCGCGGCGCTTTTCAAAGATCGTGAACTTCGCCATCGCCTATGCGATCGAGCCCTGGGGTTTGTCACAGCGCGTCGGTATTTCGCGCCAGGAAGCGCGCAAAGTAATCGATGATTACTACGCGACGTACAAAGGCGTGCGTCGCTACATGGAAGAGATTCCCGTGCAGGCGCGCGAACACGGCTATGTCCGCTCGCTGTACGGACGCATTCGTCCGCTGCCCGGCATCAACGATCGCAACGGTAACATTCGGCGCGCCGCCGAACGTGAGGCCATCAACATGCCGATTCAGGGCACGGCCAGCGACATTGTAAAAATGGCAATGCTGCGCGCCGATGAAGCTTTCCGGCGCGAGAAGTTGAAGGCGGAGATGCTGATGCAGGTTCATGACGAGCTTTTGATCGAATGCGCCGCTGAGGACGCAGAGAAGGTGGCCGCGACCTTGAAACGCGAAATGGAAAACGTGGTCGAACTTGACGTGCCTCTCATCGCCGAAGCAGGCATTGGCGACGACTGGATGTCGGCTAAGAAATAGGGAATTGCGAAATGAAAATTGAAAAATGCAATTAGGTTTTAGGTCTTTGGTCTTGGGCCTTTGACCAGAACTCAGCAGACGAAGACCAGGGCCTAAATCCAAAGACCAAAGACCAAAGACCAAAGTCCATCGGTTCAATTTTCAATGTCTTTTCGACAACATTCAGGAACAAACAAATCTCCCGAGGGTGACGTTGTCTATCGTCGCATGGCGTCCTCTGAAACGAACACGCCACCGCGTGGCCCCCGTGAACCGCGTTTCGATCCGACGCTCATGCCGCTGCTTGTCGGCTGCGCGTTACTTCTCCTTTTCGTCATCGTTCTGGGAAATCTCAGCATTCGTCGTGTCCAGGATACGAGTCGCGAAGCGCTGATGCTCGAACAGCAGTTCGCCGCGCGCGCGGAATTGCTTCTGCAACTGCGGATTGCGCTGACGCGTCTGGACAACGAAGCGCGTGACAAAATGGAGGCACAAGCGCGCCAGGAATTGCGTCCACCGTTCGATATGCGGCTCAGCACCGCGCGCAGCGAGCTAACAAAGTTGATGCCGTCACTGGATCGGCCGCCGCTCTCGCTGCTGCCGAAATGGCAAACTTTCCGTCGCGACCTCGAGGCGTACCTTGAGACGACCAGGGATGCGGACAACTATTCGTTGAATGGCTTCGCTCAGTTTCAAGCCGTCGATCGGGAGTTGAACGAGCTAATCCACGACAACGGGGCTGAGCAAAGACAGGTATTCGACCGAAGTGAACAGCTCGCTAACGCTGCCGTGCGATCGATCAAGATTTGGACAATTATCGCCATTCTCGCGGGCCTGTTTGTTACAGCCGCGACCGTTTTGGCGGCGCAACGTCGATACCGCCAAACTCGCGAGAGCGTGGAAGTTGCGCGCCGTGAACGCGAGTTCAGCAACCAGATGCTCGAAGGGATGGTAAGCGCCGTCGCCGCCATCGATCGCCACGATCGGATCCGCAGCGCGAATAGTGCTTTCTTCAAGATCTTTCCCCGCGTAGCCATCGGCTCGTCGATTCACGACCAGAACGGATCAACGGAAGGCATGAAGCTGCTTGAAGCCGCCACGGCTTCGCACGTCGTCGCGCCAACTTATCGCGGCCGTTGGAACCTGACTGACAATGGGATGACGCACGCGTTTGACGTCTATTCGTCGCCGATCGAAATCGATAATCAGAATGGTCAAATCCTGACGCTGGTTGATGTCACTGAAGCCGCCAAGGCTGAAGCGGCATTCCGTCGCACTGAGGCATTGGCCGCCGTCGGCGAAGCCGCCGCGCAACTGGCACACGAAATCAAGAATCCTTTGGGCAGTATTCGCCTGGGCGTGGAAATGTTGCGCGAATACACAACGGCTGAAGAAGCGCAAAGGACGATCACGCTGGTGGAGCGTGGCATTCAGCACTTGAACAAACTCGTCGTTGACGTTACTCAGTTTTCACGGCGCCGGGAATTGGATCGAACTGAAGTCGATCTTCACCAAACTATCGACGCAAGCATTGACCTGGTCGCTGATCGGATTAAAGAGAAGGAAACGCCGATTGAGAAGGAATACGCATCGACGGAAATTAGCGGCGTCTGGGACCGCGAGCAGCTGAGCGAAGTGTTCGTAAACATCTTCGCGAACGCGATTGATGCGAGTGAAGTGCGAGCGCCGTTGAAAATCTCGACTGAAGTGATCGAGCCAGGTTCCAGCCCGACACTAATCGGAGTTTCAACGACCGAGACCAGGCCGCGTGTGCGCATTGAGATTTCCGATCAGGGATCGGGTATGGACGAGAAAACGGTCAGCCGTCTGTTCGAGCCGTTCTTCACCACAAAGAAACGCGGAACAGGTCTGGGACTTTCAATTGTGCGTCAAATCATCGATCTGCACGGCGGCAGCATCGACGTGCAGAGTGAGCGTGGGAAGGGAACTACGTTCACGATCGAACTGCCGCTAAACAATACAGGTTTGAACCCTTACTAAAGCACCCGCCTAAAGTATCCGCTCTATGGCTTCCGCTGGCTTAACTACAATGTTCTTGAATCTCGTCATGCGGACGAGGCCGGCGGCGCCGCCTTTTGGTTTTGAAAGAAACTTGCGCTCAGTGTAGTGCACGTCAACCTTCGGGTCTTTGCTGGCTTGTGAGGAGTAAGCGGCGAGCTGAGCGGCTTCGATGAGCGTTCGATGCGGAATTTCTTTGCGCGTCGGATTGCGGATGATGACGTGCGAGCCCGGATAGTCGGCGGCGTGAAGCCAAAGGTCGTTTGGCTTGGCTATTTTGAATGTCAGATTGTCGTTATCACGCGCTGCGCGGCCGACCAGGATCTCGTAACCGTCAGATGAAAGGTAACGACGCGCGCCCGGGATTCTTTCCTTCCTGTCGCCCGCTTCGCGGGCTTTGAAAGAAGAGGGGCGCCGGCGATCCCAGCGCTGCAGCGCCGGGCTACTTTCAAGCGTCCGCTGCGCGGACGAAGATATGCTTGTCGCCGACGGTTGCACGGCCTCCTCAAGTTCTGCTCGCTGCGTCGCTAGCTCGGCGAGTTCCGCTTTCACCTGCTTTATTCGATTGGCTATTTGGACGCGAGCGCGCTTTGAACGCGAGTATAGTTCGAAGCGACGTGAAGCTTCTTCGGGCACGGTCAGCTTCTCATCAACCTCGATTTCAATTTCCGGCGCGCCTTCCGCGAAATAGTCAGTAAGTTTCAGCCAGCCTCCAACACGCTTCGCCGTGGCAACATTCGCGAGCAACAGGTCGCCAATTTGTTTGTGCTGTTCAGCGCCTGAATGTTCCTCGAGGTCGCGCTCGAGCTTCTTGAGTAGTTTCCTGCGCCGGGAGATTTCTTTTTGAAGCTCGGCGCGCGCGGCCGCGAGTTGGGAGTCTAGCCCGCGACTCTCTTCGACTGAGGTGTAATGCAGATCGAGCACATCCGACAATGACTGGCGGTCACTCAGGTCCAGACTTCTCATCCTGGATTTCGCGGCGCTGTGAGTGGCGCCGCTCTTTGGTGGCTGATACTTCTCACCGACGGTTTGTCCAACGCCTTTGGTTTCTTTCAGGCGCCCAGTGATGACGCCTTCGTCGTCCAGCAGGAAAAGGTTTGCGGATCGACCCGTCAGTTGCGCAATCAGAGTGGGTTGCGTTTGCTGACCTAAGTCATCTGGGCCGTCGAACTTCAGCGTTACAATGCGATCGGTAGGCAGCTTCTCGACGCTGGTCACGGTCTTGCGCGTCAACTCCTTGCGCAGGCTCAATGAAAATTGCGTCGTCGCTACTGAAGCCTTCTCCAAATCTCGGACGCGTCGCTTGATCAGATACAGACGAGGAGCGGCCGGCTCGACGGTTATGAAAAGGTACCCGTGTTCACGAAGGCCAAAATCAATTGCGAGCGACTGATGCGTAAGTTGGAAGATCTTTCCCGGGGCGCGGCCGATAAGTAGAGGCGCGATCTCAGAAACTATGGCTGCGATAGTCGCGTCGTCCATCGAGCAGTGAAGGTATCACAAGACGGGACTACGCTCGTCCGTGCGGCGGCGACTGGAGCGCGCGCACTCCAAACTAATTGCGAATGACGATCGTCTTGGAAAAGCGATCGTGAAGCGGTCGGTTGTCGCGGTCGATGAATGCGAAGGCGAGCCCAAGGCCAAGGGGAGCCAGTGAGAAAATGTAACCGATCGCCCGTTTGATGGATTGACCGCCGGTTGGGATGAGGCCGGTGCGCTCGTCTATCGTCCTGACACGCAACAGCCGCATCGCCAGAGTGCGTCCGGTTAATGCAATTGAGACGGTAAGATAAGCAAACATCGTTGCGGCTGTCATTCCGGCTATCAAACCGGCGATGCGCGGATTTGACCAATCAACCGCGGCAGCTTGAAGGGCCGCTACTGCCGGGGAAACCATCAGCGCTATCAGAAGTAGATCGACCAGACCGACAAACGCGCGCCGTGTTAGACCCGGGATGTCTTTGCGCGTGTCAGCTGAATGGGCCGGCACTGACAGACAGGTTTCGAGATAAGACAAAGCCGCGTCTTCGACGCTGGCCGAAATCACTTTCACCCGCTTCGGCTTTTCAGCCAGGCCTTCAGTGGCAACGATCGGAGTTGTTGCCAACGCATCATCCGCCCGAGGCTTAACGGTTTCAGGCTCGACGGTAGAAGCCACGATTGTCAGTTTAGGTTTCGACTCAAGCGGTGCTGCGAGTGGCGCAGGTGTTTCTTCCTCGATGGGCGCAAGCGCGGGCGCTGCCGCCGTCGCTTGAACTCCGGTCGAGAGATGCTCGGCCCGCCGCGCGCGATCCACGCGCTCTAGAGCCTTCGACACAATTGGATTCAATGGTGCTTGCGCGACATCGGGAACCAGTTCAAGTTGCCCGGAAGGCAGTGAGCACGAAACGGTTTCGGCCGCGCGCAACACCGCTTCCTCTTCCGCGGCTTCGCGAGCTTTCTGTTCCTGGACCTCGCGCACGCGCTGGCTCAGGCGCTTGCGCCACTCAGGAATGCTTCGCGCGCCGGGAAATTCAATCAAGGTTGAATTGGACTCGGCCTCAGTAGGTTGAGTTGATGGTCGCGCCGTCGTGTGACTCGCGATTGTGACGCCTGCCTGATTCGCCGGTTCAGTCAGAGTTTTCTGCATTTTGAGGGACCTGAGACGTTATGGGGCAGGCACCAGAACTCCTCTTAGTACGTCCAACATCGCGGCAACACCCGCGACGAACACGAAACCGGACAGGCTAAGGTGGGCGGCCCCAAAACCCGCAACCGTTTTCGCCGCCGATACTAACAGTTGTACTTTAAGTCGTCAACCAGAAAATATAGCAGCGGTTAGAGTTGAGTTAGGTGGCTGCGAAGGCCTTTAGTGGGCCTTGAAGGGCGGTAAGGTGTTGGCTAGAGGGGCTGCCGGCCAGCGAAACCGGACTCGACATCGTGCCACCACTCGAGACGATCGCCTTCGTCAGCTTTCCAGCACAGCAGAACCACGCGGCCGTCCCGCATCGATGGAAAATCAATCAATCCGTGGTTGTAGTCTTTCAACTGAATCCCAAGAGCCTCAAGGTCACCAGATCCTACTGACAAATCAAGGAGGAGTTGCGCGTAGCGTTCGCCGTTGGGCAGACCTCCGCCTCCGTGTTCGGCTCCTTCGGCGGCGTGCTTTGCGGCTCTCTGAAAAGTCCCCAGTCGCCGATGCGCCCGCTGAATCTTTTCCACGATCGGCCGCACGTCTTCGAGCAGAGAATTCGCTTCTTCAACGGTAAACAACTTCATACGATGCTGACCATTCTACTGACTCGAGGCGGCGGACGCTACTTTCGATTGTGATGAAGGATCTTCCGCGGTTGAAACCAGCTTTGTGCGCCAGACAACAATCGTGGAAAAAATCAACGCCGCAGTGCACGCCGCGCCGCCTTCGATCCCGTACGCGCCGCCAGTCAGCCAATCGGGGCCAGCGTTCATGGCGTGCAACAGCGGCGCGGGAGCAATTCGTTCGATGCCGCTGACCGGAATGCCGAGCAGCGCAGCCTGCGTCCAGTTCCACGACCAGTGCAAGCCAAGCGGAAACCACAAGCTTCGCGTGCGCAGATACGCGACTGCGAGCCAAACTCCGGCAAAGACTGTGTTAACGAAAGTGAAGCCGCGGCTGACGTTTGGGTTATAGAGATGCGCAACGGCAAACGGCACTGAGGTCACGAGCACGCCGACCCACGCGAGTTCCGCGCGCGCGAAAGTTTGCAGAGGGTAGCCGCGAAAGAGCGCCTCTTCGGCAGCTCCGGCGACAACGAAAACGATGAGCGCCACAACCGCCGTTTTTCCGATTGTTGTTACCGGACTGGGATTAAAGCTGAATCTAATGCCTCGCGTTGCCGCAGTGATCCCCGCCGCCAGGAACAGCGAAGCCGCGCCGATCAGTGAACCGAACGCCACGTTCCGCAACCACCCGCGATGCGGCCACCAACCGAGGGCACGAAATGGCAACTCTTCGAAGACTGCGCCGCAGCCCCAGCCGACCAATGTGGCGGAGCTTAACAGCACCAGCGAGCCGATCAGAAAGGGCCACGTAGAGGCCCAGATACCGGGGCGCATCCCGCTCGTTAGGGAAGTCAGGAGTGCGGCCGCTACTTCAAATAACTTCCCAACCACCAGAAACGCGGCGAGAAAAAACGTCGCGCGCCAGCCGCTGCGAAGATGGCCGTCGTCACCGACAAAGAAATTGCGAGCTTCCATGCGCCACGCATTCTAGCATTTGCATCATCGGCCGGCCGGTTGTGAACGGCCTGCGAGCGAGGGCTGTGCTAAACTTTGCGCCAGTCACAATCCTTGGGAATTCTGTGAACAAATCCGATCAAAATGCCGGCGGCGAAATTGATCGAGCGCGTCAAACACGTGGTCGCGCGTGGCTGCTCGGCACTATCGTCGTGGTTTTGCTCGCACTGATTGCGGCGCAGGGCCTGTTCAATTTGTGGGCCTTCGTTCCGGCGGAAACCGGCGCTGACACGCTGCTGTTGTACGCCCTGTCGACGCTGAATTTTGTCGCCTTCTTCGTCTTCACCTTCATCCTGCTGCGCAGCCTGTTGCGGCTGCGTCGCGAGCGTCACGCGCGCCAGCCGGGCTCGCGGATTCAGACGCGTCTGCTGGTTTATTTCATCGGCCTGAGCTTGCTCCCCATCACCGCGATGGCCGCGTTCTCGTACCTCTTCCTGAATCGCTCAGTCGAAAAGTGGATGGGACGATTGCCGGAAAATGTGGTTGAGCGGGTGCGCCAGCAACAACGCGAAATCTCCGCAGCGCAAAGCCAACGATTGCGCGAAACGGCGACGCTGCTGGCCACGGCGATTCGACAAAAGCCGCAGGCAGAATGGCAAGCGACTTTGGACGAGTTGCGAGACACCGGAGAATTGACCGCAGTTGAAATCGTTTCGAACTCGGGTGAAAGCATCGCCGCGAGCGCCGCGCAAGTTTCGGATGCGCAACGGGCTGAGCTGGCCCGCGTGATGGGGAGCGCGAGGCAGGGCGCGAACTCAGCTCATTCCGAACTCTCGGACGCAAAGGGCTTCGATGCGGCGTCGGTGCCGCTGACCGACTCGACGCGTTTGATTTTTGTGCCGCGCCGGTTCAGTGACGCTGATGTTAACGACACAATCGCCGGCTCGCAGAGCGAATATCAGCATCTGGTGCAACGGCAACGAAAGGTCCGTTTGCTCGGCTTGTCAACGCTCGGATTGATGACGCTGTTGCTGGTGTTCGCTTCGACTTGGGTGGCGATTCACCTTGCGCGTGGACTGGCGGCGCCGATTAAATCGCTGGCGGCCGCGTCAAGAGAAGTCGCGCGCGGCAATCTGTCTCACCGCGTCGACACTCCTGCCGACGACGAGTTGGCGTTGCTCGCAAACTCGTTCAACCAGATGACCGCGGAGTTGGAAGAGAACCGGCGACGGATCGACGCGGGCGCCGCCACGTTGAAAGAAAAAAACCAGGCGATCGAGGAACGCCGCAACTACATCGAGACCGTCTTGAATTCGCTCTCAACGGGGGTCGTGTCCCTTGACGGATCGGATTGCGTCACCACGATTAACGCGGCTGCCACGTCGATTCTCAGGTTAACGGAAGCGCCACCTGCCTGGGCGAAGCTTTCGAGTTTGTTGAGCAACGAAGATCGAACGGTCCTTGAAAGATTGATCAAACGCGCGCGGCGAGCCGGCCGGGCCGCTGAGCAGAGCCGGTTGACTCGTGGCTCAGCGGCTAACTCTTTGCCGGTGGCATTGACTGCGACGGCGCTGGGCACGTCGGCGGGCCGCAATAGCGGCGTAGTCCTGGTCATCGATGATTTGTCCGAACTCTTAACCGCACAACGCGCCGCAGCCTGGAGTGAAGTCGCACGTCGCATAGCGCATGAAATCAAGAATCCCCTGACGCCGATCCAGCTTTCTGCTGAGCGCATCGCTCGTCAGTTCGGAGTGCGTGCGAATGGCCAGGACGGCGCGAATGGCAACGGTCTTTCAACCGGCGTTCATGATGAAGAATTGAAGCGCGTGATCGAAGAATGTACTACGTCGATCACGCGGGAAGTTGCCGGCTTGAAATCACTGGTCGACGAGTTCTCGAGGTTTGCGCGCATGCCGGATGCGCAAAAATCCAACATCGATCTGAACGACGTTGTCCGGCAGGCGGCGTCGTTGTACGAGGATCGTCTGGATCGAGCAGACTTAGAGTTGCGACTTGCGTCAGAACTGCCTGCGGCGATGGCCGATGCTGAACAGATGAAGCGGGTGTTCGTGAATCTGATCGATAACGGCCTGGAAGCGCTTAACGATTCAGGCGAACGACGCGTGACGATCGAAACCCGATATGACGCGGCGCGCGAAACGATCACTGCCGAAGTGGCCGACACCGGCGAAGGAATTCCTGCCGCGGATTTCAAGCGACTTTTTCAGCCGTACTTTTCAACCCGAGGCCGGGGCACGGGTCTCGGGTTGGCGATCGTGCAGCGCATCATCAGCGAACATGGCGGCCGTATCCACGCGGAGAACAACATCCCGCGAGGCGCAAGGTTCGTGATTGAAATACCTGTCGGTAATTAGTGCTTTGTACTTCGAGCTTGGTACTTTGATGTCAGTTCAACGTCGCCAGCGAGACCGATTCGTCCTGAATTCTAAGCACAAAGCACAAAGCACAGAGTACATTTCTGAGAAATGTCCGAATCCATTCTCATAGTTGATGACGAGCGCGGCATTCGCGAATCGTTGAGCGCTGTCCTGCGGGACGAAGGATTCGTGCCCGATACCGTGGCGACTGGCGAAGAGTGTTTGAAAGCGATCGGCAAGCGAGCCTATGGCTGCGTGCTGCTCGATGTATGGCTTCCGGGAATCAGCGGGCTTGAGACCTTGCAGAAAATGCGCGAGGCGAACTGTGACGCGGCGGTTGTGATTATCTCTGGTCACGGAAATGTTGAGACCGCGGTGCGCGCAACGAAACTCGGCGCATTCGATTTCATCGAAAAGCCGCTCTCGATCGAAAAGACGGTCTTGACGGTGCGCAATGCGTTGCGCCAGCGGCAGCTCGAGATCACCAACCAGTCTCTCTCGGCCGAACTTAAAGAAGAGTACGCAATGATTGGTGAGTCGGTCGCGATGCGCGCCCTGCGAAAGCAGATCGCGGTGGTCGCGCCGACCGATGGGCGCGTGCTCATCTCAGGGGAATCCGGCGTCGGTAAAGAGTTGGTCGCGCGCGCCGTTCATGCGCAGTCGCGTCGCGCCGTGGCGCCCTTCATCGAAATTAACTCGGCCGCAATTCCCGAAGAGTTGATCGAGTCGGAATTGTTTGGACATGTGAAAGGCGCGTTTACGGGCGCCACGGGGGCGAAGAAGGGCAAGTTCGAACTGGCCGACGGCGCGACGCTCTTTCTTGACGAAGTTTCAGACATGAGCGCGAACGTGCAGGCCAAAGTCTTGCGCGTGCTTGAAGAGCAGAGATTTGAGCCGGTCGGCAGTAACACGCCCGTCACTGTGGACGTACGAGTTATTGCGGCGACGAACAAGAAACTCGATGAAGAGATCGAGAAGGGTGCTTTCCGCAGTGACTTATACTTTCGTCTGAACGTCATTCCGTTCGAAGTGCCGCCCCTGCGCGAACGCCTGGAAGATGTGCCTTCGCTCGTGGAGCATTTCAACGAGCGTTTCGCGAAGAGCTACGCGAAGAAGCCGCCGCGTTTTGACCGAGCGGCAATCGAAGCAATGCAGAGCTATTCGTGGCCGGGGAATGTGCGCGAACTACGTAACACCGTCGAACGGATCGTGATCATGCACACGAACCATCGCGTCGGCGTCAAAGACTTGCCTGCGTTCGGCAGCGCCGAGCCACCTGCTTCTTCCTACCGCTTTCCGTCTTTCAAAGAAGCCAGCGACGCTTATCATCGTGAGTTCATTCAGCGGAAACTCGACGAGGCCGACGGCAACGTCTCGCGCGCGGCCGAACTGATGGGCATCGATCGCAGTCACCTCTACCGGCGGATGCGCGCGCTCGGCATCAACGTTCGCGGATAGTAGTTGGAGTTCCTGGGTACTGGTTCAGTTTAGAGTTCAAGCTTTAGCTTGCTCCGAAAAAGACAATCTAAAGATTGAACTCGGAACGCAAACTGAACCAGTAGAAAGGTCCTTACTTTCGTGTTGCGCGGTGCTGGTGCGGGCGTATAATCGCATCGCTAGCCAACATCAGCTCTCCTCGACAATTGAAGGTTCTGTCTCGCTAGGCCAGGGAGGTGCACATGAAATCACTCGCAGTCAGGCTGAGCTTGCTACCGGCCGTTCTGTTTTGCGGCGCGTTTTTGACGCCGGCAGTGGCGTGGGCCCAGGACACGAAACCAGTTCCTGAGAGTCCACCCTCTGAGAGTAGACCTGAACCACCACCGAGTCCTCCGGCGGAAGCACCGCGATCTGAGCCGCCGCCCAGTCCGCCTGCCGAGAGTCCGAGAAATGATCCACCTCCGAGTCCGCCAGCGGAGTCACCACGTTCTCAACCGCCATCAAGTCCTCCGGCGGAAGCACCGCGATCTGAACCGCCACCGAACAGCGGCGGTCGGAACACTGACGGCGGGTCGTCAAGAGGCAATAACGACAATCGCCGAAACGATAACGACCGCCGCACTAACGAAGACGGTGGTCGCGCACGTGGAACAATGTCGGGCGATGGCAGCGGCAATCGTCGCGATCGTGTGATTGAAACTGAGTCGGGTAACATAGTAGTTCCCGGCCGCACGCGCACCTCAACTCCGGACAGCGGTATTCCGGGCGGCAACAATCCCGGTGGCGGCAATCCCGGAGGCAGTGCTGGCGGTGGCGGAGGTAATCGAGGGGGTGGTCGCGACGGAAGAGACCGCGATCGTGATCGGGATGGCGATCGTGGCCGTTGGCGGGATCGGCATGGAGATCGCCGCGGCCATCGTCATTATCGCGGCGACGAGTGTTATCAGGTGCCGACTTACGACGACACGATCTCGTACAGCGCGACTAGTTATCCGGATTATGATCCGGACGACAGTCTGAGCGCTTACGACCGTGGTTACAACGACGGGCTTTACACGGGCGCGAACGACGGCCGGCGGGGACAGACGTACGATCCTGAGCGTTCGCACTTTTACCAGAGCGGGACGGACGGCTATCGTTCCAGCAAAGGCAGCCGCGATGCGTACAAGCTGGCTTATCGCGACGGCTTTCTGCGCGGGTATCGCGAAGGCTACCAAAACTGGCAAAAATATTTTGTAGGCGGAAGATTCAAGCGGTAACTGAACACCAAACATGCAAACCCACAACACAAAAGTGCCTGGGCCGATTGTCATTCTTCCCGTGACGTTGCTTGCGGTCGCGTTGTCAGCTTTCTTTGTGGTTGAGCGCGCTGGGGCGCAACACATGGATGCGCATCATCACTCGCCTGGGGCGGATGTCGCGAACGTGCCCGAGGTAACTCAGGATTGGGCGAAGGCACAACTCGCAAAGTCGCCGCGGCACCGCGAATGGGTGAAAGTGAAGTATGGCAATCGCGAGGTGAATAGCCTGGTCATCTTTCCCGAAGTGAAAAAGAAAGCGACGGCCGTGGTCGTGATTCACGAGATTAACGGCTTGAGCGATTGGGTGCAGCAACTGACGGATGAATTGGCTGAGGCGGGCTACATCGCAATCGCGCCCGATCTTTTGTCCGGCATGGGGCCGAACGGGGGCGGCACGACCGACGTTGCCACAAAAGGCGGGAACGCCGTCGGGCAGGCGATTCGCGACTTGCCACCGGATCAAATTACGGCCGACCTTAATGCCGTCGCTGACTACGTGGCAAAGTTGCCGGCGACCAATGGAAAAGTCGCGGTGGCCGGTTACTGTTGGGGCGGTACGCAGTCGTTTCGCTTTGCCATGAATCGGCCCAGCTTGAAAGCCGCGTTCGTTTTCTACGGTACTACGCCCGGAAGTAACGCGCAGGGGCAGCCTTACGCTGTTGACCAGGCCGGATTGGCGCGCATCAACGCGCCGGTCTATGGCTTCTATGCCGAGAACGACATGCGCGTGAATGCGACGATCCCGCCGACGGTCGAAGCGATGAAGGCTTTGAAGAAACATTATGACCCGGTGACCTATGCCGGCGCCGGCCATGGATTCATGCGCGCCGGCGAGCCGAACGCGCCCGAACCGAAAGCGCCCGCGACGACTGGCGACGAAGCCGCGGACAAGAAAGCCAGGGAGGATTACGACAAAGCCCTCACGATGTATCGCGCCAATCGCAAAGCGCGGGACGACGCCTGGGTTCGATGGAAGGGGATTCTCGCGAAGCTTTGATCGCTAATTCGTTGTATCTTAGAAAGGCTCGCCCGGATGGCGAGCCTTTTGATTCTCCGACTAGACTTGGAGGGGGCAGTAGCCCGACCGTCAGGGAGGGCGTCTAGTGGTACGCACGCCCTTCCTGACGGTCGGGCTACTGCCCCGAATCGCTGTAGACTGGAAACTGAAAGCCGTAAACTGAAATGACCTGGACCGAAGCCGAAACATCAACACATCAGGATCACGTCATCAAGCACATTGTTGGCGCGACCGTGCTCGGGTGGACGATTGCCGGCGAGGCGGCGCACTTGCTGCTCGACATGGGATTTTTGTGGACTATCTATCTCGATGGCGAGATGAATCTTCTGCCTCAGGGCGTCGCGATTGCCGAACTCGACGGAGATGATGTGAACAGCGCCGACCGGACGGAACTGGCGTTCGATGCTGACTTGCTTGCAAGCGAAGGCCGGGAAGCGACGGATCTTAAGCGCTTCACTGCCGCGCCCGTCGAGTGTCTGATCGAGACGGTCGATGTTCAAGCACAGGATTCGCGTCGAAGAATCGTTGTGCGGGGCGAAGGCGGCACAATTACAGTCGAAACTTCGATCGAAGCTGGAGAGGTTCGTGTGCGCGGCAACGGCAATTCTGAATCCGCGCACTCATGAACGAACACGAAAGGTTAATGCATATGCGGAGGTTAGTTCTTGGTCTTGCAACGTTACTCTTGTTGACGGCGTCAGCGTTCGCCGCGCCACAGACGATGCGGCTCGATTATTTCCATACCGGCGACGCCAAACACGAAACGTTCAGTTTCGATCGCGTTGTCATCGAGCCTTTGCCCTGGCCCGGCGACATGACGAAAACGATCGACCCGACCGATTACGGCAAATACTTTTTCGAAGTTCGCGACGCAAAGACTGATCGCGTGCTGTATTCACGCGGCTTCGCGTCGGTTTACGGCGAGTGGGAAACGACCGATGAGGCGAACAAGATAATGCGTACGTTCAGCGAATCACTGCGCTTTCCCGCGCCGGATGCACCGGTCGAAATAGTTCTGCGCAAGCGCGACACAAAGAACAAATGGCACGAGGCCTGGAAATTCTCGATCGATCCGAAAGACATGTTCGTCGATCGATCCAAGCCAAGCGCGCCGGCGCGTCTGATTCCCATTCAGCGCCTGGGCGATCCGGCAACGAAAGTCGATCTGCTCCTGCTGGGTGACGGTTACACTGCGCGCGAGCAAGGCAAGTTCGTAGCCGACGCGCGACGTCTGATTAAGGTGCTGTTTGAGACTTCGCCTTTCAAAGAGAATCGCACGGCCTTTAACGTCTGGGGTCTCTGTCCGCCCGCCGCGCAGTCCGGTGTTTCGCGCCCGTCAACGGGCATCTATCGCGATTCGATTTCGACTTACGACGCATTCGGTTCTGAACGCTACATCCTGGCATTCGACAATCAGCGGCTGCGCAAGGTCGCGCAGTTTGCGCCCTACGAATTCATCGAAGTTCTGGTGAACGGACGCACGTACGGTGGCGGCGGAATCTTCAATCTCTACAGCACGGTCGCAGCGGACAACGCGTTCGCGCCTTATGTGTTCGTCCACGAGTTCGGCCATCACTTCGCGGCTCTGGCTGATGAGTATTACACGTCGCCCGTCGCCTACGCGCCGGCAACGGAACGGGTAGAGCCCTGGGAGCCGAACGCGACGGCACTGCTCGATAAGAAGAACTTGAAGTGGAGAGATCTCGTCGATCCCGACACGCCGCTTCCCACGCCATGGAGCAAAGAAGAGTTCGAAGCTTACTCGCGGCAATACAGTGCGCGGCGCGCGCAGCTTCGCAAAGAAAATCGGCCAGAGGCGGAAATGGAAGCGCTGTTTCGCGAAGACCGTCGCATGGTCGATGCGATGATGAAGAAAGAGAAATACTTTGGCCGCGTGGGCGCGTTTGAAGGCGCGATGTACGAAGCGAAAGGCTACTACCGGCCGCAGGTGGACTGCATCATGTTTTCGCGGACGGATTTTTTCTGCAAGGTCTGCAAGCGGGCGATTGAGCGCGTTATTCGGTTGTACGCGTGAAGTTACAGAACCCCTGGCTCTCCTCTCCCTTTGGGAGAGGTTGGGTGAGGGTGCGTAGCTTAGCGAGCGGGTTAAAGACGCGCCTCTTCAGCGCTCGGAAAACCTGAACCAATGTGCTGGAATTTATGCTCCGCGCACCATTCTATAACCGCTATCGATCAGGCTGTCCCTCTTTATCAAGCCAAAAAAGTATAAGACTCCCACGAAAATATCGACGATGAATACCATGAGAACGGAGAACGCGGCGAGGAGCGAAACCCCGCCTACGCCGGGCACGATGCCAAAAAGGCCCATCACCCAAATCACCACTTGGACAAAGAGACCCATTTCCGCCATCCGAACGTCAACGGGCTTTGTATACTCGATGAGCGCTCGCGCAAGTCCCCAGTAAATCGGCGCCGCGACAAAGCTGAAGAACATAAAGACAAACGGTGTTGGCACATTTGGTGCTTTTCCCGTCGCGCGAACTAAGATTGTAGGAACGATGACAAGGACGACGAACAAGATCGAGTACAAGCCGACACAGCGCTTTGACCTCCGTTTAGAGTCAGGAGTCGGTGCCTCTTTCGATTTTCCGCGAACCGGGGCTGCCTCCACCGACGCATTCGGTGTTCCTGACGGGTTGGCCTCAGCCCATTCATTGCACCAAGAACACCAATGTCTTCCGGACTCGGCTTCCACAACTCCAGATCGACCGCACGATTCGCAAACCATTATGTAGTTTCCTAGTTACATTCTTCACAAACCATGCTTCATCGCGTTTGAGTTGTCTATTGGTAAGAGCAAGCCGAAATGCATGACGTTTGGTGCACACTTTTCGAAAGTCAACAATTCAAAACGCGACGACACGCTGCTCAACATCTAAGACTTCCGGTCAGGGCAGCATGTGCCATTCAAAGTGGCGACTTCAACTCAACCCCTGGAGTATCGCTTTCGCGACTTGGGACACGCTCGCCTGCACGGTGTTTACCGGCTCCCCGAAGTGCTCATCTTCGTGTGACGCCACACACGCGCGCGCCTTTCGTACGCTCCACGCAACAGCGGGGGCGCGGCCGTGCCGGCTCCGGGCGTCAAGCCGCTCGAGGACCGTCGCCATATCCGCGCGAAGGCAGAACACGCGAACATTCGAGTCGAGCGATTTCAACCCCGCCACAACCTCATCGAAGTACTCACGGCGGCTGAAGGCCATAGGCACGATCACCGCGCCGGTTGTAACTGCCTGGAACAACCGGACGCCGGTGATAACCGACATTCGCCACAGGTCGATGTCCTGGAAGTCATCAGTTCCGGCTCCGCGGAGTTTTACCCACCTCGGCAATCGCATCAGAATTGAGCCGGTCCATTCCGGGTTATAGACCAAACTGCGCGGGACGCGACGGCAAAGAAGGCGTGCGACGGTGCTCTTCCCAATACCGAATGAGCCATTGATTAGGATGATCATTCCTAAACTCGAAAAGCAAAGCGGCGAACGTCAGAGTCGAGCCGCTGGACGCCGTTTGTGCGTGTAATAGACCTTGCACTCATTTACCGGCGTCCCGTCGTCCGTCTCCAGGTTGTAGCTGACTCGTATCCGGTACCACCCGGTTTTAGTGAAGATCGGTTCGTCGTCGGTGCTGACGCGGCCCTTCGCCTCCGTCGTAACAATCTTTAACTGTCGAAGCTTCTCGAAAGCATACCAACGGGCCGTAGTGGCTTGGTCATTCGGCTCCCACGAGCGCAACCAAAAGAACTTATTGCCAGGGCCAAGGATAGCGAAGTCTCTGCCGTGTGGTACAGACATATTAAGCGTCAGTGTGTCACCCAGCCAGAGCTTGCGAGGTGAGCACCTCAAGCTCACTCTGCGCGTTATGTCTCTGGCCGAAGGTTGCGGTTTAGTGTGTTGCCCGAGCGCATTGAGTCCTGCGAGAGGCGTGAGGACGCTTAACAGTAGGGCAGATAAGAGAAGTTTCATAAAACAGTCCTTTCGCTGGCGCAGCGTGCCTAACATCAGAGATGACCGCGCTAAAGCAAGGATGACTTAGGAAAACCGAAGGCGGAACTTTTTCTTTATTCACCGTTCATCCCCCTTACCGAGGAACGTTAGCTCTGATTGTGAGATCGGCGCGCACGGGTCCGAGCGGTGTTACCGCCGCAATCCTCAGCGGCAGGCGTCTGGAATCATCACCCACCCAAAGTCGCAATTGCAGCCGGTCAGCCGTCCCGTCATCGCTCGTTAACGTCAGCAGCACCGCGGGAACCTTTTGACCGTTAAGCTCAATCGTTTCGCGCTTCTGCGAAGTGACAAATAGAGTGCGCGGTTGATTGATCGCGAGAATCGAAATCGCGTTTCGCTTTGGCTGTGACAAACTGGTCGAGGGCGGCGACAAATCAAACGTGCGAATCGCGTAGAGCAGGGAAATCAAGTCATGCGTGCCCACCGGAATCTCGATACGCGTACGAGTGTCAGTCGTCACGGCGCCACGATCCTGATCGATGTTATAGCCGCGCGTGCTGCGCCAGGTGCCTTCCGCGAAATTCATTTCAGTGCGAAACGGAAGTAAAGTTTCCGGATCCACGTAGGACGAAATTCTGTCGTTAACGTAAAACACACGCGCACCCGCGTTCGTCGTTTGCGCCGTCGCCGTCAGCAATAAACCATCACGATTGAAATAACGCCCGCGCGCCGCGATGGAAAAACTCGCCGACCCAACGGCCTCAGCTGTCGCGCCGAGAAACACCTGATAGTTCAATTGTTCGCCGACATTGAACGGGAGGTTCAAACGAGTTGCGGACGCCGGTGTGGTCGGGCTCGGGACTGGCACCAATGCTCGACCGTCAGAGGGTGGAGTGACTCTCTGTGGCGTGGGCGACGCTGCGGGCGGTGGGGCCGTCAAGTGCGACGCGGCCAGCTCTGCGCGAATCTCTCCGTCTTTGTGTTTCGCCGTGACCAGCACCGGCACATGCCATTCATCCTCCGTCAGATAGACGCGAATGTTTGAAAGCGGTCCCGAACCAACACTCACGCGCGCGACGAGTGCGTTAAATGAACCAACATTCGTCTTGATCAACTGGCGGCCGATAATTCTGATGTCGGCCTCGTAATCCTGTGTGTCGTTGCGCACGTTAATTGAAAACGAAACGCCTTCCGACAATGGCAGCGCGCGCATACGGTAAACGGCGGACAGCAACTCGTACGTGCCGGGGAACCCGCCCGCGCGCAGCTTTCCCGGAATTGCTTCAATCCCCGCCGGCTGGTTGTAGTCGCTTGACGCTTCAGTCGCGCGGCCGGCTTCGCGCACGACGGTTTGCGAGCGATAAGGCAATCCAGTCGCGGCATCGACGTAGGTAATGTAGTCGTTGTTGAGCGCGAGCAGCGCCACGTTAACTATGCCCGACGTCTCGACATGTGCGCGGAGCTCGATGCCATCGCGATCGAAGTAACGGCCACGGCCGGTGACAAACATCTCGACATGCGCGGCGCTGACGAACTGTGCGAACGAGACGTTGTAAGTTAGTCGCTCACCGACGCGATACACCGCTGGATTGAAAGGAACGACTGCCGCTTCCGGCGTTTGCTGTGCGTTTACGGTGATGAGCGTCAAGACGAGGGCGGCCAGACATGCTACGATTCGTGAGAAGGTGACTTTTCGGTGCACGTTCGCATGATAAGAGACAGGTGAGGGGTGGCGCAACGTCATTCCTAATCAACGCTTTGCAGCGGAGTTTGTTCCGGATGATGAGCCACACATGCACACCGATTAACACAGATTGGTTTGCACGTTCTTATCCGTTTAAATCTGTGTTCATCCGTGGCGTTAATCAGCGGGTGAAAGCTTCGGCCATGTCCGAAACGATGCGGCGCGCAGCTTCAACTCGATCAACGGCCGCGGTAATAGGCCTACCGACGACAAGATAATCAGCTCCGGCACGCACAGCTTCAGTGGCGGTCATCGTCCGCCGCTGATCGTCGGCAGCATCGTTGGCAGACCGGATGCCAGGCGTGACGATCAGGAAGTTCTGTTGAGGCACCACCGCCCGGATGAGTTCGATTTCCTGCGGCGAGGCGACCACGCCAGCCAACCCGCTGTCGGCGGCGGTGCGGGCGAAGTGGGTTACAAGCTGTTTTGCGGCCGTGTCGATACCAATCTCCCCGAGCCCCGCATCGTCCATGCTGGTCAGTAGCGTCACGGCGATGACCTTCGGCCTTTCGATACCTTCGCGCACCGCAGTTTCCGACACCGCATCGGCTGTGCGCTTCATCATTTCCATTCCGCCGCTCGCGTGTACGTTGAAGATTGAAACGCCTAGCCGAGTCGCTTCGATGCCGGCGGCAGCGACGGTGTTCGGAATGTCGTGGAATTTCAAATCGAGGAAAATTTTGCCACCCTTCGCCACAATCTCGCGCACGATGTCGGGCCCCGCGGCGGTGAACAACTGCGAACCGATCTTGAACATGCCGGCGACAGGGCGCAATTCTTCGAACAGCGCCAGCGCGCGGTCGTGGGTGTCAACGTCGAGGGCAACGATTAATTTGTCTCTAGCGTTAGGCATTTATGATTTGTGAAGCGCAAAGGTGTTTGACCTCACCAAAGAGCGGGGGCAAGCCCACCTTCCCGACCCTGAGACTCCTGAAATTACTCGATTGCTTCACGTTGAAAGCCATTCACAGGGCAGTCACAGTCTCAACTCTAATCAGCTCGGAGTCAGGAAGGTGGGCTTGCCCCCGCTCTTCTTTCCCTTTTGTCCAAAGCTGGTTACTGCCTCACATCCTACTGCTTCATCCAGCGAGACGAATCCTTCTTTTGAAACGATCTGACGCAAACCTTCATTGATCCGGCGCGCAATACTTGGCCCTTCGTAAATGAAGCCGGTGTAAATTTGAATCAAACTGGCGCCGGCGCAAATCTTTTCCCACGCGTCTTCCGCGGTGAAGACTCCACCAACTCCAACGACGGGCATTGCTCCATTGGTCAGACGATAAATCATTCGAATGACCTCGTTCGAGCGATTGCTGATTGGCGCGCCGCTCAAACCGCCCTCGCCGATCTCAGCGACCCGCGCGTTCGATGTCTGCAATCCTTCACGGTTAACGCTCGTGTTCGTCGCGATGATACCTGAGACTTTGTTTTCCTGCGCGACCGCGATGATAGCTCTTAGATCGTCTTCGCTCAGATCGGGCGCGATTTTCAGCAGCAGAGGGCGCGGCGCTGTCAGCGAATACTTTTCCGCAAGTTCGCGGTTGCGACTCTGTAACGAAGTCAGCAGATCGTTGAGCAGCTCCGGTTGCTGCAATTCGCGCAACTGCGGCGTATTGGGCGAGCTGACATTCACGGCGATGTAATCCGCAATTTCGTAAACGATTCCGAATGTCTTCAGATAGTCGGGAATCGCTTTTTCGACGGGGACGTTGCGCGACTTGCCGATGTTGATTCCAAGTACGCAATCCGCCCGGTGCTCTTTCAGGTTCTTCACAACCTGCTTCGCGCCGGGATTGTTGAAACCGAGCCGATTAATCAGCGCCCGATCCTTCGGCAAGCGAAAAATGCGCGGCTTTGGATTGCCGGGTTGCGCTTCGCTCGTCACAGTTCCAACTTCAATAAACCCAAATCCGAGTGCGCTCAACGCATCGGTAGCTTCACCGTTCTTGTCGAAGCCCGCGGCGAGGCCAACCGGGTTCGAAAAGGTCAGCCCAAACCGTTTTAGTTTTCCAAAAGGCGCTCTTTTGTGCCTCTTTTCGACTGCCTGGCGAACAGCTTCTACGCGCTGCGCTCCGGACAGCGATGACAGCGCGAAGTGGTGCGCCGTCTCTGCCGGCAGGCGAAAGAGAAGTGGACGGACGATTGAACTGTAGAGTGACAAGTGACGACGGATGAGCCGGAAGCGAAGTTTAGCTTGTCACTTGTAACTTGTCACTGTCGTTATGTACAGCGCTAATTTGGCTTGGCGATCCTTTGCACTTTTGCGTCTTTGGGTGAACTGCCTTGTTTCGAACGGATACGTCTCACGCCAAGATGCAAGGACGCAAAGAAACGCAAAGTAGGGCACTAACCCGTGGCTCGTCGCTTGTCACCTGTCGCTTGCCTTGTTAGTATCTGACGCCGGTGGAATTCACTGAAAAGGCCCGCATCATGGACGACGCGCGAATCAATCGTGCGCTTGCCCGACTCGCTTCTGAAATCGTCGAAGAAAATCACGGCTTAACGGATCTGGTTTTGGTTGGAATCCGCCGTCGCGGTGTGCCGCTGGCGAACCGGATCGCCGACAAAATTGCGGATCTCGAAGGCACACGGCCGCCGGTTGGCATTCTCGACATCACTTTGTATCGCGACGACCTTTCAACGGTCGGTGCCAAGCCGATTGTCAGCGGAACTGAATTGCCGGGTGACATCGAGAACCGCACGATCGTTCTGGTTGACGACGTGCTCTACACCGGGCGCACAGTGCGCGCGGCGCTGGATCAGTTAATCGATTTCGGGCGGCCGCGACGCGTGCAACTCGCCGTCCTGGTCGATCGCGGCAACGAGCATCGCGAGCTGCCCATTCAGGCGGACTACATCGGCAAACATGTGCCGACGAAAAAGAGCGAGATTATTAAGGTGATGCTGACGGACTTTGACGAGGATGAAGGAGTCCTGATCGTTGAGCGACCCGCAGCCGAAGCGGCAGCGTGAAGCGGCCTCGGAGGCCGCTTTTTTATTGCAGAAAGAGAGGTGCTTTGTGCTTTGCTCTTTGTACTTTGATTTGTTGGCAACATTGAGTGGTTGATTCATGGTTGAGTCGCGAACAAAGTACAAAGCACCAAGCACAAAGTACAAAACGTGAGCACTAACTTTCAAATGAAACATCTCCTCGGAATCAGAGAACTTTCAGCCGAGCAAATCACGCATCTGCTCGATACCGCTGAGTCGTTCCGCGACATCTCAAAGCGTGAAATAAAAAAAGTGCCGGCGCTACGTGGCCGCACCGTAATCAATCTTTTCTTTGAAGCATCCACGCGCACGCGCACTTCGTTTGAGATCGCGGCGAAACGTTTGTCAGCCGACGCGATCAACATCAGCGTCTCAACCTCGAGCGTCTCAAAAGGCGAGACGCTGCTGGACACGGCCCGTAATCTTCAGGCGATGTCGCCCGACTGCATCGTCATAAGGCATGCTTCAGCCGGCGCGCCTTATCACCTGACGCGCGTCTGCGATGCCGCCATCGTCAATGCGGGCGACGGTTCGCATGAACATCCGACGCAGGCACTGCTCGACGCGCTCACAATTCGCGAACACAAAAATGGTATCCAAGGTTTGAAGGTCGCGATTATCGGCGACATCCTGCACTCGCGCGTCGCTCGCTCGAACGTCTATCTGCTGTCGAAGTTGGGGGCAACGGTCAGCGTCGCCGGGCCCGGGACGCTCGTCCCGCGCGAATTCGCGGAATTAATCGAACAGGGCGTTCGAGTTGAGCAGCGCATCGAAGACGCGGTTGCCGATGCCGACGTAGTGATGGTGCTGCGAATTCAGCGCGAGCGTCAGACCGATGCGTTCTTTCCGTCCATGCGCGAGTACGCGGTGCACTACGGTTTGCACGCGAATCATCTGAATCTCGCCGCGCCCGACGCGATTGTTATGCACCCGGGGCCGATGAATCGCGGCATCGAAGTTTCATCCGAGATTGCTGACGGCGGGCGGTCGCTGATTCTCGATCAAGTCACTAACGGCGTTGCGGTTCGCATGGCGGTGCTTTATTTGCTGGCCGGATCCGAGAGTGCCGAGGCGTCGGCCGTGCCTCCGGCTGAAGAGGATTCGGAATCGCGCGCGGCGGGTGGCGTGCGCGGCAGAACTCGACATCAGACGCGGGGAACTCGCAATTAAACGATGCGCCTCTTAATCAAAAACGGGTACATCATCGACCCGGCGCAGGGAACCAACACCGGTAAAAGTCTCTTCATCGAGGACGGCCGCGTGGTGGGACTGACGAGCCACAGTGATGCGACACCCGATGGCGCCGAAGTGATCGACGCCACGGGCCTGATTGTTGCTCCCGGTTTCATCGACATGCACGTGCACCTGCGCGAGCCGGGCCAGGAATACAAAGAGACGATTGCCAGCGGCGCGGCGGCGGCCGTGGCGGGCGGCTTCACGACGGTGTGCGCAATGCCGAACACGCATCCGGTTAACGACAACGCGGCCGTGACGCGATTTGTGATCGAACAAGCTGAGCGCGCGAATCTGGCCAGCGTGCTTCCGATCGGCGCGGTCACGAAGAATTCTGAGGGAACGGAGCTCGCCGAGATGGGCGAGATGAAAGACGCCGGGATCGTCGCGGTGTCCGATGACGGGCGTCCCGTGCCCTCTGCGGCGATGATGCGTCGCGCGATGGAGTACGCACGAGGATTCGATTTGCCGATCATCGATCACTGCGAAGACAAATCGCTCGCGCGCGGCGGCGTAATGCACGAAGGTCACTGGTCGCTTGTGCTTGGCTTGCGCGGCGTGCCGGCAACGGCTGAAGAAGTTGACGCCTTGCGTGATTGCGCGCTTGCCGAACTCAGCGGCGCCCGCGTTCACCTTGCGCATCTTTCGACGCGAGGCGCGATTGCGGCGGTACGGCGGGCAAGAGAAAGAGGGCTGTCCGTCACCTGTGAAGTTGCGCCGCATCATTGGACGTTGACCGACGATGCGGTGGCAGGCGAACGGGGCAGTAGCCCGACCGTTAGGGAGGGCTCAGTTCCTTACGACACGAACACCAAGATGAACCCGCCGCTGCGCCCTCGCGAGCATGTCGAAGCAATTCTCGAAGGTTTGGGTGACGGCACAATCGATGCGATCGCCAGCGACCACGCGCCGCATCACGCCGACGAGAAAGAACTAGAATTCGATCAAGCTCCATTCGGGATTATCGGTCTGGAAACTTCAGTTGGCTTGGCGATGGATGGTCTGGTGAAGCAGGGCGTGATTTCGCTGGAGCGCTTCGTGGAACTTTGCGCGACAAACCCTGCGCGCATTCTGAAGCTTGAGGACCGGGGCGCGTTCCGCCCCGGATCGCGAGCCGATGTCACGATTCTCGATCCGGAAATGACATGGGCGTTTGATGTTTCGCGCTCGGCATCGAGAAGCCGCAATACGCCATTCGACGGACGCACCATGACGGGCGCGGCAGTCGCGACAATCGTCGCTGGGCGCGTTGTTTTTCTTCACCCGGATTTCAGCCGGCTCAACACCTCACCGCCGGAAACCCTCGCCAGCGCGGCTAACTCGCGAAAGTGACCAGTTCGCAGCTTGCTCGCTTCGCTACGCGGTGACGTGTCCTCGTCCCGTCAGGACGAAATGTTTATAGTTTCCGCCGCCCAAAGAATTCTAGAGCTCCGTAGGAGCGAAATATCGGCAGCGTGGAGATGGATTCCGCTCGTCCGGAGCTGGACGACGTTTTATCCAACAGAGTCTATAAACATGTCGCCGCTCTGCGGCTCGCGACCACACCATTTAGACCAGGGGCCGTCCATTCTGAAACAGCGGTCAAAAATGCTAATCTGTTTGGCGTTACAACCAACTCAGTACGCGCAATTTAGTCATTCCCCCAACGGACTGAGGGATTGGCGTGACATCGGTTGCCGATCGAAACTTATGGATTGAAAGGATATCCGTGTTCAGAAAATCGTCTCGCATATTTATCGCATTCGTCGTCGTCATAGTGGGAATCGCTTTCGCGAAAAGCGCGGCAGCTCAACAAGTGTGCTTCTCGCAAGAGGAGCGCGACCGCGCCGAGCGCACCGCGACAGTTTGGCGTGCGCCCCATCCGGGCTATGACCCGGTACTGGGCTACAACGTGGCCGCTGGCCCGCGCCGCGGTTCGCCACCGGTTAATGCGAATGGGCTCGCGCGACCAATTCAATGCGTCGCCAACAAGGATGAAAGTCCCGGGGCGGGTACGACTCCGAAATTTCATTGTTCGGTGCCGGGCAATGTTGACGAAGATGGCGAGCTGGTTCGCTACAAAGTGAAGCCGCATTTCAAAGGGCAAGCGAAAGATCGCCGCAACGGAGAAATTCAGGGAGAGTTCCTGTCGTCAAGGTTCTCACAGGCGCTCGGCTTCTTTGCCGATGACGAATGGGTCGCGGATGTGAATTGTCCGGACTGTCAGAAGAGTCTGACGAAGAGTTTTCAGGGAGCTCAGTGGAGTCCGTTTCAACCCGCTGCCGGAATCGAGATGTCACTCGGACGCGGTATCGACGTGAACTGCAACAAAAAGGATTCAGCCGGGTTGTCTGAAACGCTTGCGAAGCTTTCGAACAATGGCGCGCCGCGTGCCCAGATTGATGCGTTCAAATTGTGGCTGGGGTTCATCGACCACGGTGATACCAAAACCGACAATCACAAGCTCGCTTGTCTCGATTCAACCAGGAACGGCAACCAGCGCGTGTGCAAACCTGGCGAGGCCGTTTTCTACGTCGGCGATATGGGGTCAACGTTCGGTTACTCAAGCGCCAGCGAGAAAAAAGCCACGCTCGAAGGTTGGAAGAAAAAAGATCCAATTAAAGTCAGCGGTGGACAGTGCACCACCGCCGCGAAGAGTGTCGGCGATTCGAAAATCGGCGAAGCCGGCCGTCAGCTTCTGGCCGACGGTTTGCAAAGACTGCTGGCTGCCGAAAAAACCAACGGCACGATCACGAAGGTCTTTCGCGCTTCACGCAACGCCGAACGCGATCGTCCGGCCGAGGAATGGACGGCCGAGTTTACCCGCAAAGCAAATATGATCATCAACGCGCGTTGCTCGAACTAAAGGAAGGGAGCTCACTTGAATGGCATCGCGCACAATCGTCCTCGGAGATCTTCACGGCTGCTACGATGAACTTCAGGATCTGCTTGCGAAGGTGGCGTTCACTGAGGATGACCGTGTTATCAGCGTCGGCGATCTGATCACGAAGGGACCGAAGAACCGCGAGGTGTTGGAGCTGTTCATGAGCGACAAACGGTTTACTGCTGTCATGGGAAATCATGATTTGGCGTTGCGACGGCGGTGGAACGGCGAGAAGTTCAAACTCACGGGTTCACAAAAGCCGACGCACAAAGAACTGAAGCATGAGAAGGGGCGGTTTCTGCCGTTTCTCAACCAGTTGCCGTTCATCATCGAGCTCGATGAACACTTGATCGTCCACGCGGGCCTGCGTCCGAACATTGCGCTGCCTTCTCAAACGACCGAGGACATGACTGAACTGCGTTCGTTGGGGCCGAAGCGCGAGGCCCGGCACGGTGATCCGTGGTACGACGCATATGCGGGCGAAAAGCTGGTTTTGTTTGGTCATTGGCCCGCCGAGGAGCCGCGCCGGGGGCCCAACGCGCTGGGCCTGGACACCGGTTGCGTGTACGGCCATCGCCTGTCTGCATATATAATCGAGACCGGAACAATTGAAAGCGTCCGCGCGCGAAGGGCTTACGACCCGACGTAGATCTGACTCAAATTTCACGCATGAAATCCCGGAACAATCAGCCGATATTCGACGCCGAACGGAAATCTCCGGACGGCGACAAAGGGAAGCGCCATCGCTTTCTTTCGTGGTCAGTGTTCAACCGCGACCTGATGCAGTTGGAGTTCTTTAAGCGGTTGCTGGAGGAAGCCGCGGACAAGTCGGTGCCGCTGCTCGAGCGACTGAAGTTTCTCGCGGTCTTCTCAAGCAATCTCGATGAATTTTTCATGGTGCGCGTTTCCGGTTTGAAGGAAATGCTTGAGGCTGATGAGCTGGAACCGATGCCGGGAGAGTTAAGTCCAGCCGATCAATTGAGAGTGATTCGCGAGCGGGTGCTGCCAATGGTTGAGGAGCACAGTCGTTTGTTGCGCGACGAAGTTATTCCGGGATTGAAGGACGCCGGCGTTGTGATTGTGCCATACGAGTCGCTTACGAAAGCTGTAAAAAAGCACCTGTCCGATTACTTCATGAAGAATGTGTTTCTCATGTTGACGCCGCAGGCCGTCGATCCCGCGCACCCGTTTCCTTACATGTCGAACCTGAGCTTGAACATCGGTTTGACCGCGGAACGCCACGCCGATCATGCGCACACCGGAGCCTTGATCAGCGGCGAATACGCAACCGAAGAGACCGTGCGGTTCGTGCGCATTAAGGTTCCGCCGCTATGTCCGCGCCTGGTCCCGGTGAATGAAGGCGAACAGCGGTTCGTGCTGATGGAAGAGTTGATCGAAGCAAACATTCATCACTTGTTCGTCAGCGCGCAGTTGAGCAAAGGCTATATGTTTCGCGTCACGCGAGACGCGGACGTGGAAATCAGGGAAGACAAGGCTGCGGATTTACTTGGCTTGATCCGAGAGTCGCTGCGCGAGCGGCGGTTTGGCTTGCCGGTGCGCCTGGAAGTTTCGTCGCAGATGCCGCAGGAGATGGTGGACTATCTCGTTAAGTCGATGGGTATTCAGCGCGATGATGTTTACGTGGTCGATAGCGTCCTGGGTGCGGGCAGCCTAATGGAGCTTTACGATCTTGACCGCCCTGATTTGCGAGACAAGCCGATCCAGATGACCGTGCCGGCATCGTTGCGCCGCAAGACTTCGCCGTTTGACGCGCTGAAGAAACAGGATGTCCTTCTGCATCATCCCTACACGTCTTACACGACGGTCGTAGAGTTCATTCAGGCGGCCGCGCGCGATCCGCAGGTGGTTGCGATTAAGATTTGTCTCTATCGAACCGGAAAGAACTCGCCAATTCCAAAGGCCCTGATCGAAGCAAGCGAGCGCGGCAAGCAAGTTACCGCAGTCGTCGAAATCAAGGCGCGTTTTGACGAAGAAAACAATATCGAATGGGCGACGCGTTTGGCTGAATCGGGCGTGCACGTTGTTTACGGACTGGTTAATTTGAAGACGCACAGCAAGCTTGCGCTGGTCGTGCGGCGCGAAGCAGACGGTCTGCAAACCTACACGCACGTTGCGACGGGCAACTACAATCCGACCACGTCGCGGCTTTACACGGACCTCGGCCTGCTGACCAGCGATCCGGAAATCGGCGAAGACGCGACAGACTTGTTCAATTTTCTCACCGGGTTCTCGCTCCAGAAAGAATACAAGCAGCTTCTGGTCGCCCCCGTGAACCTGCGGCAGCGGATGTTGAGTTTGATCGAGCGTGAGCGGGAGCACGCCGAAGCTGGTCGCGAGGCGTACATCGCCGCGAAGGTGAATCGGTTAACCGATCTGGACACAGTCGATGCGCTCTATCGCGCGTCGCAAGCCGGTGTCAAAATCGATCTGATCGTGCGCGGCTCGTGCATGCTGCGTCCGGGCGTGCCGGGGCTGTCGCAAACAGTTCATGTGCGCAGCATCGTCGGCCGCTTTCTCGAACACAGTCGTATTTTTCATTTTGCGAACGGCGGCGATGACGAGGTTTACATCGGCTCAGCCGATTGGATGTCGCGAAACATGGACCGGCGGGTGGAGGTTGTGACGCCGGTGCGGGATGAGCAGCTTAAGTCATACCTGAAAGACGTCGTGGTGCCCGCTTACTTACGCGACAACATCGCGGCACGGATTCTGACGGCGGAAGGCACTTACCAGAAACCGCAAATCGGCGTTAATGAGGAACCATTCCACAGCCAACTCTTTTTCGAAGGCCGTAACAGCGCCCCTTCGGGCGGAATCGTTAACCCGCTGAAGCGCCGGCGGCTCTGGGCCAAGCACGCGCAGTAAATCCGCCGCTTCGACATGGTAACGAAAGGAATCAAGAGATGAACAGGCTTAGTCTGACAGTCCTGAGTACTTTCGCGCTCATCCTGCTGATTAGCGGCAGTGTCGCTTACGTGCTGCGCGATCGCCCCGATATCGGCAATGCCGCCGCGACGGCAGATGCGGGTGTCGGCGCACAACCCAAATCGTCTCCGGGTGAAGCGCCAAAAAGCTCGCCTGAGGCTGGAAAACGGAATAGCGGCACGTTGTTTGGCGATTTATTTGCTGAGAGTTCGCCGGATGTGGCGCCGTCACATTCCGGAAACTGGGCCGCCACGGCGGCAATCGTCACCCTGCGATTTGCCCTCGCAGCATTGCTCGCCGCAATTCTGGCGTTCCGTCCGCGTCGGGGAGTCGCCGTCAGTCGCCGCAATCCTTTTGTTGGGCAGACACAGATTCTCATGGCCGTGGTGGCCGCGGCGATGATGATGGTCGTGGGCGACAGCGCGGCGCGCGCTTTCGGCATTTTTGCGGCCGCATCGCTGGTTCGCTTTCGCACGAACATTCGCGATCCGAAAGAGATCACGGTGCTGCTGGTTTGTCTCGGCGTTGGGCTGGCCGCGGGCGTCGGCCGCTGGGACATGGCGATTATTCTGAGTTTGTTTGTGCTGCTGGCACTGGCGATTCTCGAATCGTTTGAGCAGTCGCAGGTGTTCCGATCAATGGAGGTTTCCGTCGAATCAAAGAACGTGGATCACACCCACAATGTGTTGAAGGGGATTTTCAACCGGCACAAATTCGACATGGAACTTCGTGAGATTAATCGCCATGATGAAGACGATCCGCTTGGGAAGATCGTCTATGTCGTGCACATGAACGCCGCCATCAGCACCGACCGTTTGAGCGAGGAAATCTTCGCCGCAGATCGAGAGAACATCGACAGCGTCGAGTGGGAACAGAAGGACAGCCAGACGTACATCTACAAGTAATTGATCACAGGAGGGACTGGAGCGCAAGTGTCTTGCTTGCCGGGTGACAGCTCAGCCCGCTGAGAGTGCAAGCGGGACGCTTGCGCTCCAGTCGTTAGCTACACAAAAAAAAGGGCCGCTCTGAACGAATCAGGGCGGCCCATTTCTCTTAGACTAAGACGTTTTACTTCTTGTCTTCCTTCTGTGGCGCCTCAGCGTTGTTCGCGTTGTTCGCTTGCTTCTTCGCTTGATAGTCTTTCACGAAGTCTTTAAAGGCGCCGTGACCCCAGCTCGTGTAGAAGTCGTACTTCTTCATTTCCTCGTAAACCTGATCAAAGTTCCAGTTGTACCGCTCATAGCGATAGACCGCGCCCATCGCCCCGGTGCGGTGACGCCCGCCGGCACAGTGCACAAAGAATTTGCCGGTGTCAGGGTCATTAACGGTTTTTAGGAACGTCTCTGTAGCTTCGGGAGTAGGATACTTTTTCGCGATCATCGGGATGTGTATGTACTTCATTCCGAGAGCCTCGACGATCGGCTTGGAGTATTCCTTAGGCTCTTCCGTCAGGTCGATGATCGTCTTAATTCCCATCGCCGCCAGAGCTTTGTAATCCTCCTCTTTCTTCGGCCGAGCGCCGCGGAAAAACCGCTCGTCCATCTGACCGAAGTTCTTAATCTTGACGTAGGCGGCTCTCTCCGGAGTCTCCTGGGCAACGGCAAAAGTTGTGATGGCAAGAAGAGTAGCTAAAACGCCAACAAGGCGACGAACTAAAATCGGTTGCAGTTTCTGCATGTCGGATTCCTCAGTTAAAAGAAGACGGCTAATTGGTGCCAAGCACCAGCGGCCGCCACGAAGATAACACTCAAGCGACGAAAAGCTCAAGAATTCGAGAAAGCGTCCGTTTATTAGGCGCTGCAAGCAGGCTTCGCGTTGCCCGCTTTCCCTGGCCCTGATACGCCGCTTTGTGATAAGAAGTTCGGGCATGAAAAAGTTCAACTGGCCGCTCTGGACGGGTTTTTTGCTGACTTTCTTCGCGTTTGTCAGCTATCCGTTCCTGTTCATTGAATGGCCAATTACACGAGATTTTCCGTGGCTGAACCTCTTGTTGTTTGTGATCGCGCTAGTGTTGTTGTTCGTCGGAATTCGACGCGCGTTCATGCCTGAGCGGCGAGTAATCTCAAAGATCGTGGCGCCGATTCTCGCGACGATCAGCATGTTGGTACTCGCGTTCTTTATCTTCATCGTGTTCATTCAGTCGCGTTGGCTGCCTGCATCCCAAGCCGCGCCCGCGGTTGGACAAAAAGCGCCCGAGTTTACCCTGACCGATACGAACGGTCAGCCGGTGACGCTCGCAACGCTGCTTTCACAGCCGATCAATAACAAACCGCCGAAAGGCGTGCTACTGATTTTCTTTCGCGGGTATTGGTGAATCATCTGTAACTCCGAGTTGCGGAGCATCCAAAAGAATATCGCAGCCTTCAACGAAGCCGGGATTCGTCCAGTTGCGATCAGTGTGGATACGCCGGAACAGTCGCGACAACTTGCGCAGCAAGCCGGCTACACCTTCACGTTACTTTCGGATCAGAAGCGCGAAACGATCACCCGTTACGATCTCGTGCACAAGGGCGCCGGGGAACGCGGTGATGACATCTCGCGGCCGGGTGAGTTTCTCGTCGACTCTTCGGGTACTGTGCGTTGGCGGATGCTGACTGAGAATTACTGGGTGCGGATGACACCCGAACAGGTCTTGGAAGCGGCTAAGGTCTTGCCGTAATTAGTCGGCGCTTCCAGATTTGGCGGCGGCTACTTCCTTTGCCGGAACTGTCTGAACCAAACCAGCGGCGGTCGCGCGTTCTTGCTTCACGTACTTATCCAATCCGAATCCTAAGAAGATCGTCGCCGCGATAATCGCGCTCGAGAAGAAGTAAGGCGACGAGACTCCCAACGAATCGAACGCCCAGCCATAAAACAGCGGCGCGATGATGCGCGCGACCCCGCCGTAAGTCTGCTGCATGCCCATGTACAGTCCGCGCTCGCGTTGATTTATCACGCGGGACAACAGCGCTGTTACGCATGGGAAGGTGAAGGCGGTGCCAAGAGGAATTAATGCGGTCGCGATCGCCAGCATCCCGAGATTCTGCGAAAGTGGCATTCCAACAACGCCGGCCGCAAGCAAAATCAAACCAAGCCTGGACAACTTTGCTTCACCAAGCCAGTCAACCATGCGTCCGAGCAAAAGCACGCGCGCGAAGACCGAGATTGCGCCGGTGTACATGAAGAAGTAACCGATCGTTTGCTCGGTCACTTGAAAACGCGCGTTCAGAAACAATGCGAGGACTGAGAAGCTTCCCTGAAACGCGCCAATGCTGATGGCGTAAATCAAAATCAAACGCGACGACGGTTCGCTCGGCTGGGCCAGGATGCTCCAGGCCGCTTCACGTGACTTCCGCGGCGCAACATCCGATGCGGTTTGCACCGTCGCCTCGCGGGATTCCGTAAGGTAACGCCATGCAAAAATCATGTTCAGCCCGCACAACGCCGCGGCCAGGATGCCCGGCATCGCGTGGCCCATCTGAAGCGTGGCGGCGCCCGGCAGCAAATCTCGCTTGCCCAGCGTGATCGCGAACGATCCCAACACCGGGCCCAGCGCAACACCCAGGTTTGTCGTTGCGGACAACCAACCCAGCGCGCGTGCGCGATCCTTCGGATCTGTTGAGTCCGCCACGTAAGCCTGAATCACGCCCACGGTTCCGCCGCCGGCGCCCTGCACGAGGCGCGAAAGGAACAGAACCCAAAGCGACGTCGCAAAGCCAAAGACCAGATACGAAATTCCCGCCGCGCCAATCGCGATTAACAATGTCGGTCGCCGGCCGACTCGGTCAGAAAATCTTCCCCACATCGGCGCACTCAGCAGCTGCGCCACAGTGAACGCGGCGACGATGATTCCGGAAATTGTGCCGATGCCGAGATTAAACCCGAGCACGTCAATGCCGTTGCCCCCCAAACTCTTCACATAAAACGGCAGCAGCGGAATGATCATCAGCAGTCCGACCATATCGACGAACGCTGTGATCATCAGCGTGAAGAGCTTTGCGGGAATTTTTCTTACTTCGCGGTAAAAGACGTAGAGCAGGGTGACCGCAATTGCGCCTAGAAGCACGCGCACAAACGGGGATTGAAAAGACTGGGCGAGATTGGACTGAAGGAAGAGCATCTCAGATGGAATCCGCAGATTACGCAGATTACACAGATTAAAGAAAAGTGAAAAGCCCTAAGCCTTCGCCCTAACCGACAGTCTCTACGTCACAAAGCCTACTTCCTGTTTAATCACCGTAATCTGTGTAATCTGCGGATTGCAGTTCACAACTCTTGACATCTTTTTACTTGAGCTTGACACGCCGGCGGCCTCTGCGTCTTATACTGAGCGCGATTTGGTCAGAGGTTCCGATATGAAGAAACGAAAATTGCTGGGCGGTTTCAATCGATTTCGGTTGATCCTCACGCTCGGCGTTGCGGTGCTCTTGCCGGCGGCCGCACTCATCGTCGTCAACTTCTATCAATTGAAAACGTTCGAGCGCGACAAGGTACTCGAGGGCGCGATCCACCGCGACTTTAATGAGTACCTGGCGATTTCAGAAAAGACGATTGTCAAGAAGTTCATGTCCATGGCCGACGACACGCGGAACAGCTTTCCGCCCCCTTCCGTCAATGTTCAGGAGAAAGAAAAGGCGCTGGATGAAATGTTGAAGAAAAATCCGCATCTCGCTCACGCGTTCATGTATGACGAGAAGGGAATGGTTTCTCGGACCCAGCCGTCTCAAGCTTCAGATGAGTACGTGCGCAAAGAGCGCGAACATGTTGCAGACAGCCTTAAGGGTTGGTTCGGGATGGATGGGCGGCAGATCGTCGAGAGTTTGCGAAAGAAATCGCGTCCATTCGCTTTTTATAACGAAGCTACCAAGCGTCCTGAAGGCCAGATGCATCTCTTGACGACGTATTTTACCAATCCTAACGTGCCCAACGATCGCGTTTCTATCGGCGGCGTTACGGTCGACCCGCACTATCTCAAAAACACTTTCTTTCCCGGAATGCTGAAAGAGCTCGTTGATGCGAGATCAAGTGACCAGACTGGCAATCAGATTGCGATGATGATTTATCCCACGGACTACGAAGGAAAGGGCGAGACGAAACCGCTGGCCATGACGGCCGGATGGGAAGGGAAGCCGGAGGTGGGGCGGAGGTTCGAGCAAGTGTTCGGCGGCCTTTCGATGGGAATTAGGTTCCAAGGCACGAGCATAAAACAGCTCGGCGCAACGTGGATGCGTCGCAACTTCATAGTTCTCGGGATACTTGCCGGGCTGATCGTGATCGGACTCATCCTCACCAAACGAGTCGTAAGCAAAGAGATGGCGCTGGCGAAACTGAAATCGGATTTTGTCTCAAACGTTTCCCATGAGCTGCGCACGCCGCTGGCTTTGATTCGCTTGTACGCGGAGACCCTCGAACTGGGCCGCATCACGACTAAGGAAAAGAAGCAGGAGTACTACCGCATCGTTCGTAAAGAGAGTGAGCGGCTCACCGGTCTGATCAACAACATTCTGGATTTTTCGCGCATCGAGGCCGGCGCCAAGGAGTACGAGTTTCGCGAGACTGACATCGCCGATCTCGTCCGTAACACGCTCGATTCTTATCGTTATCAGATCGAACAGCAGGGATTTACCTTGAAAGAGGAAATCGACGAAACCCTGCCCGCCGTCTACGTCGATCGTGAGGCGATGGCGCGGGCGCTCCTGAATCTGGTGAATAACGCTCTGAAGTATTCGCCGGAAGAGAAGTTTCTGGGCGTCAAACTCTATCGCGAAAACGGCACAGTGAAATTGGAGGTCGAGGATCGCGGCATCGGTATCACGCGCCGAGAGCAGACGAAGATTTTCGAAAAGTTCTATCGCACCGGCGACCCGCTTGTGCACAACACAAAAGGAAGCGGCCTCGGGCTGTCGCTGGTTCGACACATCACCAACGCGCACGGCGGCAACGTCACGGTCGAGAGCACGCCGGGCAAGGGAAGCAAGTTCACTCTGTCACTGCCGCTGAACGGCAGGCAGAAGCCCGACCGTTAGGAAGGGCGCAGTAACGTTATTTCTCGAGGAGCCAACATGAGCAGCAAAGTGAAATCCAACGGACACTCAAATGGCGACGCTGCCGTCGTCGAAGTGTTGAACGGCAAGAAGACGCGCATTTTGATTGTCGAGGACGAACCGGCAATGGTTGCCGGTCTGCGCGACAATTTTGAATACGAAGGCTATGAGGTTATCAGCGCGAGCGATGGAGTGGAAGGTCTTGAGCGCGCGCTCGCTGAAGAACCCGACCTGATTGTGCTCGACGTGATGATGCCGCGCATGAGCGGCCTGGATGTTTGCAAGCAACTCAAAGCGAAGAAACCTTCGCTGCCGATCATTATGCTGACGGCGCGCGGTCAGGAAGTCGACAAAGTCGTCGGACTGGAGCTTGGCGCCGATGATTACGTGACGAAGCCGTTTTCGATTCGCGAACTGATGGCGCGCGTGAAAGCCGTCTTGCGTCGCGCTTCACCGCAGTCACCTGAGCCCGAGATATATCGATTCAGCGACGTCGAAGTGAATGTTCGGCGCAACGAAGTAAGGCGAAACGGCTCGCGCGTTGAGCTTTCCGCCAAAGAATTTGCTTTGCTCGCATACTTCGTCGCGCATCCGGCTGAGACTCTGAGTCGCGATCGGCTGTTGGACGCGGTTTGGGGTTACGAAAATTATCCGAACACGCGAACCGTGGACACACACATCGTGCACCTGCGGCAGAAATTGGAACCGAATCCGGAAGAGCCGCGTTTCATTCTTACCGTGCACGGAACTGGCTATAAGTTCGTTGGCTGAGTAGCGCAAGTTGCTAACTTGCGACGCCCCGTATACGCGCAAGATAACATCTTGCGTTACTAACACCGGAGTTTTCATGACGCACTCTCTCAACAATCGCTTAGCAGCCAAACCCGCTGTCGATGTCCGCACTTACGGGCCACGCCGGACGGTTTCACGGAAGCCGGGCCGTCAGGAACTCGAGTCGAAACTGGCAGAATTGCAGCGAGACTACGCTGAGCTGCACACGTCGATCTTCGAAGCGGCGCAGGTGCACAGGCGACTGTGTGCGCCGCGTTTGCTCCGTTTCGGTGACTTCGAGATCGCCAGCGAGATTTTCGCGGTGCGCCAGCTACCCGGCGATTTCTTCACCGTCGAGCAATCAGCGAATGACATCGTGATGGCGTTAGGTGATGTTTCCGGTAAAGGCCTCGCCGCAGGCATGTGGACGCCGCACCTGGTCGGCCTTGTGCGCGCGCACACCACGCCGGTCGCGGCGCCCCACTCGATTGTTACGGATGTGAATCGCGACGCGTGTCGCACCGCGCCGCTCGGCCCCCTGGCGAGCCTGTTTCTGGCGCGACTGGATCCGCTCACGGGCCTGCTCAGCTATTGCAGTGCCGGACATCCACCGGTGATGCTTCTGCGCGCGAATGGAGAACTCGAGTTGCTGACGGAAGGAGGGCTGTTGCTCGGCGTGCTGAACGACGCGGAATATACATGCGGCTCGTGTGTGCTCGGCAAAGGCGACACGTTGCTAATCTATTCCGACGGCATCACTGAATCACGTAACAGCACGGCGGAAGAGTTCGGTAATGCGCGGCTGGAAAAGCACTTTCGCGACTCGCAGACCCGTTCGGCTGACGCGGCTCTGTTTTCAATCCTGGGCGCGGTACAGGATTTTGCTGCGACGCGCTCACTTGCGGATGATGTGTCGCTCGCGATCATCCGACGGAATTAATCCGCCCAGAAGACTAATCCGCAGATTACACAGATTCCACAGATTAAGACTCTTCAAAAGCTACGGTCAAAACAAGATCCGCCAATTTCTACCTGCAATGTTCGCGCGCGTTTACCCTTTATCTGTGTAATCTGCGTAATCTGCGGATAATCTCTTCAGTAATCTGCGGATTACTTCTTTAAAAAATTGTTCTTCGCCAACCACGCAATAACCGCGGCGTTGAACTCCTTCGGCTTTTCCATCATCAGAAAATGTCCGACACCGTCCCACAAGTGAAACTCCATCTTTGGGGCTATGCCGCGGAATGATTCTTCGACGTTCGGCGGGAAGAACGGATTCTTTGCCAAAATCGCCAGCACTTGCAGATTGATTTTGTCTTCACCCCAAATCCCTGAGTCAGCCATGCCTTCGAACGCGCTCACCAAAACATATTGCGGCGTTTGGGCAGTGGAAGCTTTGATTCGCTGTTGAGCTTCGGCCGACAGCCGACCACCGAACATCATTCCAAACATCTGATCGATAGCTACGTTGTAGTCTGGACTGCGCAAGTTTGCGATCAACTGATCGAGGATCGCCTGGTTGCCGAAAGGCCTGAGCGATCCGTCAACGATAATAATTGCGAGCGTCTTCTCCGGATAGTTGCGATAGAACTGACGCGCGACCGGCGTCCCCATGCTGTGGCCGGCGAGCACGGCACGCCTCACTTGTGCATCGCGCATCACGGCCTCAACCGCGCGCGCGAAATGATCCATCGAGTAAACAAATGGCTTGCTCGGCTGACCCTTTGGCACCGGTTCCTTTGAGAACTGGGGTTTGTCGCTCTTGCCATGACCGGGGAGATCGAGCGCAATCACGCGGTAATGCTTTGCGAATTCCGGAATCTGATCGCGCCACGCGTCGATGTTCTGCGTCCATCCATGAATCAGCACCAGCGCCTCGTCGCCCTTGCCGTAACTCACGTAATGAACGCGCGCGCCATCGAGTTTTGCGAAACGCGACTCAGGTTGCAGAGTCTTTGGTTGGGCCGATGCCGTTTCCGTTGGCAACGTCGCTACTGCCAGCAGCCCAGCGGTGGTAAGCAGAAATAGCCGATGTCGAATGTTCATAATCTTTTCTCCTCGATGTTGGCGGCGTCGCATCAGCACCCTTCCTGACGGTCGGGTTTCCGCCCGAAGTGCGCCGAGTCGTTTGGGACGACAGTTTACGCCGAGCGGTGGAGCAGCGCCATCGTAGGGATGCCAACAAAGCCTCGTTAAGCGCTGCGGCTTTGCCGCTCGATGTGCGGAAAGGCCTGCCTTTCCGAATACAAGACATCTGAATCTCTATTTTCATGATTCGAGGCTGAGCCTCGAATCATGAGGAATCATAAGGAAAGCGTTCTACGGTAGGGCGAAGCCTTACCGCACATCAGGCGGCAGAGCCGCTATTAACGCAGCGACAGACAACTCAAGCCGCCATCCATCTTCTGAAACTCGCTCATGTCGAGCGCCAGGGTTTGATAGCCAAATGTCCGCAGCTTTTGTTCAAACTGCTCGTAGCCCGCCGCGACCAAAACGTAATCGTTTACCTTGATGCAGTTCGCGGCATATTCGTCACCACGCGGTACGAGCACAAGATCAAAGTCCGCGAACTCTTTGCGATCGGCAAGTGATTCAGTGACGACCAGTCGATTGCTATCGAGATAAGCCAAGCCGCTCTTCAAATGCAGCAGCTCCGTCAGATTCCCGGCCGGTTGTCCGGACAGCGGGCGGGCCCGGATATCGACAAAGCCAGCCGTGTAACCGTGCGCGGTGACAAACTGCGCCAGTTGCTCCGCGCCCGTTTCGTTTGTTCGCTCTGATAGGCCGATGAAATAGTGTTCGCCCGCTTTACAAATGTCCCCGCCGTCCAACGTCCCAGGGGGTTGAATTTGTTCGATGGCAAACTCCGGCGCAATCTGCTCGAGAGCCGCTCGCATACTCTCGACCTCACCAGTGCGACTGGCGGCACCGGTCGGGTGAGGACCACGCGCGTCGGGGTGGGAACGCGGGCACACTGAAACGCGAATTCCGGGATGATGACGGCCGTGTCTTCAACAAAGCACGAATCCGGGTAATTCGGATCCGCGTCCAGACGAATCAGCGTTAATCCGCACCGCTCCAACGCCGCGCAGTATGCCTCGTGTTGTTCCAGCGCGCGTTGGTAATCCGGCGCGCCCAATCCCGCCGTTGTTAGGCCTTCGGAGAAGTTCTGAGCCGGCGGGCGCACGATGGCTTTGGCAAACATTGCGCGATGGTAACGCCGCATACTCAGGCGTACAATGGCGGCCGGCTGAACGGATTTGCAGGAGATTTAACTGATGGCGGATTTTAGTAGATCGGAAGCCAAAACTGAGCAGTTAGTGATGCCTGAAGAGCTGCGAGAGAAACTTGGCGGCGGTGGCGTCACGGATGAAGGCGCGTTAAGCGACGGAGAGAAGAAGGTAGAGGAAATGATCGCCGCGAACGTGCCGCTCACCGACATTCTTTCGACTCTCGTCCAGATGATCGAAGCTCAATCACCCGGGATGATCTGCTCGGTCCTCTTACTCAGTCCTGATGGTAATCACATGCTGCATGGTGCGGCGCCAAGTCTTCCGGAGCATTATGTTAAGGCGGTGGATGGCATGCCGATTGGTCCAAAGCAAGGTTCTTGCGGGACGGCGATGTATCGCGGCGAGCGTGTCGTGGTCACCGACATCCTTACCGATCCGCTTTGGGACGATTTTCGCGGACTAACGGAAGGCACCGTCCTGCGCGCGTGCTGGTCAACGCCCATCCTGTCGCGGCGGGGAAAAGTGCTCGGCTCGTTCGCGATGTATTACACGGAGCCGCAGGCGCCGAGCGGCGAAGAAGCAAGACTCACCGAGGTCGCGACGCGTCTGGCTGCTAAAGCGATTGAGAATCAAGCTTCTACCGGCAAGTAACGCTTCACAAACCATGACCCCCGTCGAAAACAATTCGCCTCACTACCGCAACTGCAATCTCACCGAAGCGATCTGCGGCATCGTCATCACGCAAAACGCTGACGGCAGTCTCGACATCCGCGGTGACAAAGACGATCCATTTAGTCGCGGCTTCATCTGTCCAAAGGCTGTTGCCTTACAAGACATTCATTACGACAAAGACCGTTTGAAGCATCCTGTGCGACGCACGTCACAAGGTTGGCAGCGCATTGGGTGGGACGAGGCTTTTGATGAAGTTGCCCGGAACCTCAAACGTATTCAAGCGCAGCACGGCCGGCACGCGGTAGCAACCTATCTTGGAAACCCTACGGTGCACAGTTACGGCGCGCTGCTGTTCGCGCCGCCGTTCCTTCGCAGCCTGCACACGCGCAATAAATTTTCGGCAACCTCAGTCGATCAACTGGCGCATCATTTCGCCGGTTACCTGATGTTTGGCCATCAACTGCTTATTCCGATTCCGGATCTCGATCGCACAAAATTTCTGCTGATGATTGGCGCGAATCCCGCCGCTTCAAACGGGAGCTTGATGACGGCTCCCGGCATGCCTCAACGGCTGAAAGACATTCGCGCGCGTGGGGGCAAAGTCATTCTCATCGACCCGCGCCGAAATGAAACTGCCGCGCTGGTTGACGAGCATCGGTTTATACGGCCCGGGACAGATGCGCTCTTTTTGCTGGCTCTGCTCCATGTCGTTTTTGCCGAAGGACTGACGCGGCTCGGTCCGCTAGCTTCGTTCACGGATGGCGTCGAGACAATCCGTGAAATCGTCAGCGACTTCTCTCCTGAACAAGTCGCACCGATTACCGGAATCGAAGCCGGTCAGATACGAACGCTGGCGAGAGAATTCGCCACCGCCGAATCCGCCGTCTGCTATGGACGAATCGGTGTCAGCACGCAAGAGTTCGGCGGCGTCTGCCAATGGCTGATCAATTGTCTGAATACGGTCACTGGCAATTTAGATAGTCCGGGCGGCGCCATGTTTGCGCTGCCGGCGTTTGATCCAGTCAATGCGCCTGAGTCGCTTGCGCCGCGCGGTAGCTTTGGTCGCTACCACAGTCGCGTGCGCAAACTTCCCGAGTTCAGCGGCGAATTGCCGGTGGCCGCGCTCGCGGAAGAAATCCTGACGGAAGGCGAAGGGCAGATTAAAGCGCTGGTGACGCATGCCGGCAATCCGGTGCTTTCGACGCCCGACGGACGTGAAGTGGATCGGGCGCTCGCCAGTCTCGAATTTATGGCTTCGATTGATTTTTACATCAACGAAACGACTCGACACGCGCACATCATTCTGCCGCCGACGGGGCCGCTTGAGCGTGGACACTACGACATCGCGTTTCATCTTTTTGGCGTGCGAAACATCGCGAAATTTTCGCCGCCGCTGTTTGAAACGAACGGTGAGACACGGCACGAGTGGCAAATCTTTCTCGAGCTGCAAACGCGCATGGAAAACGCGGGCGTGGTGGGGAAACTGAAACGCACGCTCGGCAACCGTTTCTTAGGACCCGAAAAACAGCTCGATTTGGGACTGCGGTTCGGGCCTTACGGCGACAAGCTCAATCCGTTTTCAAAGGGTTTGAATCTGCGAAGACTGAAGAAGAAAGTGCACGGTATGGATCTCGGACCACTGCGCCCATGTCTCCCACAACGTCTGCGCACTTCCGACAAACGCGTTCAGTTGGCACCCAAAGCATTAGTTGAAGATATCGAGCGTCTCAAGGTCTGGGAGCGCGACTGGGAACGCGGGCATGCTGCCCGCAGTAATGGCCATCTGCTTTTGATTGGCCGCCGCCGGCTGCGCAGTAACAACTCGTGGATGCACAACAGCGAACGGCTGGTGAAGGGTAAGCCGCCGTGCACGATGCTCATGCACCCGGAAGATGCTGCTGAACGTGCACTGGAGCAAGGACAAAGAGTTGTGGTGAGATCGAGAGCTGGTTCAATCGAGATTCCGATCGAGATATCCGATGAGATGATGCCGGGTGCCGTAAGCATTCCTCACGGCTGGGGCCATGACCGGAAGGGCGTTCAATTAGGCGTGGCTCAACAGAACGCTGGCGCAAGTATCAACGACCTCACCGACAATTTAGCCATCGATGCTCTTTGCGGCACCGCTGCTCTCAACGGCACGCCGGTAACTGTGGAGGCTGGTGGCTAGCTTGTTCCCGCGTTTTACATTCTGGCTCCCGCCGTACGCCTTCTCCTTGTCGTCTGCTAACTTTTAGATTTGGCTCTGCCACTCCGATGCGCGGCAAGTCTTTGACTTGCCGACCTCTCCGCACTACGACCGGTCTTCGACCGCATTGGTTCGCACCTTGGTCGAAGACCGTAAAAATGGAAAGCGCTTGCCGGCAAGTCAAAGACTTGCCGCGCATCAGACGCCAATCGAGCGGATTGATCGACGCCGCACACACTTTGATCAGTACTTGATCATCTTTGGGGACGGGTTTTTCGACTTCTTCCAGCTTAAGCACGTCAGCGGACCCGTGTTCGTGATAGACGACTGCTTTCATAACTTAGTCGCGGGGATGCTTTGAGTAGACATTATGAAAATCTGTTGGGAGATACGGATTAGCTAAAACTAAAGTTCTGAAGGTTTGCCGAGAATGCGATTGGGACAGTCTTCGAGGACAAAACCCACGGTGAAATGCGTTCGCGGCAAACGCCTCAGTGTTATTCAGCTCGGCATCGAGCAGAAAAAGTGTGTTGATTCCCCAGAACAATGATGCTGCCAGCGTGTTAAAGAGCAGCAAAGTGAGGTAGGTGGCTTGAACTGCGCGAAGCCTTGTTCACATCGGAAATACTGCTTCACTCGGATCGTTCTCGCAATTTGAGTGCTCCGGCTTCGAAGGTGCTTTGGTTTTCATCGTGTCGCGACCGCGTGAGGTTTGCCCGCGCGCCGGTTACGTCGCTCTTGTTGCCTCCGTCGGCCTGTAATACTATGACCGCCCACTAGTTTTTCATCATCCCCTGTCCTTGGAGTTCGTTCGGTTGATTGGTCGAACCATCTCGCATTACAAGATCACTTCGCAGCTCGGCGAGGGTGGCATGGGCGTCGTCTATGAAGCGGAGGACACCAACCTCGGCCGGCACGTGGCGCTGAAGTTCCTGACACCGGCGATGGCTACCGATCAGAACCTGCTGCAACGTTTTCAGCGCGAGGCGCGTGCCGCCTCCGCGCTCAACCATCCGAACATCTGCACCATCCACGGCATTGAGCAGTTTGAATCGGAACACTTCATCGTCATGGAGTTGCTCGATGGCGAATTGCTCGGCGAGCGGATCAAGCGTGGTCCGCTTGATGTCGAATCTCTGGTGACACTCGGCGCTCAAATCGTGGACGCCCTTGAGTCCGCTCATTCCAAAGGCATTGTGCATCGCGATCTGAAACCGGCGAACATCTTCGTGACGTCACGCGGGCAGGCAAAAATCCTGGACTTCGGAATTGCCAAGATTGATCACACGAACAAGTCCGATCCTAATTCGATGGTTGCGACCATTCGCAAAGACCAATTGACCTCAGCCGGCACGACGATGGGCACGGTCGCCTACATGTCGCCCGAACAGGCGCGCGGCGAGATCACGGACGCGCGAACAGACCTGTTTTCGTTCGGCACCGTTTTGTATCAGATGGCGACCGGCGTCCTGCCATTCCAGGGAGACACGTCCGCGGTCGTGTTCGACTCGATCCTCAACCGCGATCCAACGCCGGTGAATCAACTCAATTCGTCGCTGCCGCAGCAGTTGGCCCGGATTCTGGATAAGGCCCTCGAAAAAGATCGTTCGTTTCGTTATCAATCAGCCACCGAAGTGAAAACTGATTTGCTGCGTCTGAAGCGAGATCTCAATTCCGGTCGCAAGCAGTCGGTGGACGTTACAACCTCGGGACGGGCTGAGGCTGCAGAGTCGCCCGAGCGTCCGATCGCCGTGCTCTACTTCGAGAACGGCAGCGGCGCCAAAGACGACGAATATCTGCGCGACGGGATCACCGAAGACATCATCACTGAGCTCTCAAAGATTAAAGAGTTGCACGTGTTCTCGCGTCCAACCGTGCTGGCATTTCGTGACAAACAGGTAACACCGGCGCAGATTGGCCAACAGTTATCGGCGGCGTACGTGCTTACCGGCACGTTGCGCCGGTCGGGCTCGCGTCTGCGCATCAGTGCGCAACTAGTCGACACGAAAACTGATTTCCCGCTCTGGTCTGAGCGTTATGATCGCGAGATGCAGGACATCTTTGAGCTGCAGGACGAGATTGCTCGCAAGATCGCCGAAGCGATGCGCGTGACCCTGTCGCCGCAAGAGCAGGCGGAACTGGCCGCCAAGCCGACCGAAAACCTTCAGGCGTACGACATGTATTTACGTGGCAAGAGCTACGCTCGGCGTGAGTCGCGCCAGGACCTCGAGTTGGCGCGCGAGATGTTTGAGAGCGCTGCTGTTATTGATCCTCAGTTTGCGTTGGCGTACGCGGCCGCGGCGAACGTTTGCGCGTTGCATTACTACCGACACGGCCACGGACAGGTGTGGATGGAGCGCGCGAAGGCGGCGGCGGAACAAGCCACCGCGCTCCGGCCCGATCTGCCCGAGGCTGACATTGCGCGCGCCGGCGTGTGTTACGCGGAACAACAATACGACGAAGCCGTCAAACTTATTCGCGGGGCGCTTGATCGCAAACCTGACTGCGAAGGTGGTTACTACCTTCTTGGACGAGTGCTCTTCTCACTCGGCCGTTTTCACGAAATTGTGGACATGGCTGAGACTGCGGTGCGGATGGCCGGCGAAGATTACAGCATCTACGTACCGATTACGAACGCGCTTGGCGCCTTGGGTAAGACGGATCTTCTGCGCCATTGGCGGCTGCGCCGCGTTCAGGTGCTGGAAGCGCACGTGGGCAAGGTGCCCGAAGACGTGCGCGCGCGGGTGTTGCTGGCGAGTGACTATGCCAGTCTCGATCGGGTAGACGACGCGTCGCGCGAACTTAATCTAGCGATCAGCCTTCGGCCCGACGACGCGTCCGTGCTGTACAATGCTGCCTGCACATTCTGTATGTTGAAGAAAAAGCGCGAGGCCCTCGACGTCTTGGCCAAAGCGCACGACGCCGGATGGCACGACTCAGACTGGGCGCGCCGCGATCCCGATCTAACCCTCCTCCACGACGATCCCGAGTTCGAGCGACTTTATCCACCAGCGGCCGACGCCGCCTCGTCAACTTAAGCGGATCGCGCGCAGGCGGACAGCCCTCGACCTCGGGTTGAAGTTAAAGGGCCAGCCCTGGCAGGCTGGCCCTTTTGAAAAACGAACTGTGGTTCTGGAAGATCGCTCGCTCCACTACTTTAACTGAGCGCTCGATCTCTCAATTCATTTCTGTGGAGCAAGCTTGAAGATGCGGGCTCGCGTGACAATGGACCGCGCCTTATCCGGTTCGGTCGCGTTAAGGAACTCCTGCGTTATTTCGTTGCGATCTTTTTCCGAACGCCGAGCGCGATCGGCTGCAAATGCCGGCCCAATCTTGTCGGCGTCCGCCATGTTTGCTGTAGCAATCCAGACGAAGTGAGTCCATTCACCGTCAGTCTTCACTTCTTCTTGTGCCAGACCATAGGCCAACACCACCCGATCGGCGACGAGTTTGTCGAAGACGGGTTTATTATACTTTTCCCAGGTGCGCCGGTAGTCAGCACCTTTTCCCGGTTTCACTTTCACAAAGTTATAGCGGGTGAACGGCAGTGTCCCTGCGGGCGGGTTTGGCCCATAAGCGGCAACCAGATCGCGCGTCAGCCAATCGCGCGTCTTACTTCCATCAAACACTGAGCGGCTGCGCTCGGCTGTGGTCATCGCCGGTCGCGGCTTACCGCGCGCCGCCAGTGCTTCATCTGCGGCCAGCTTCGCGAGCCGCGCTTCCATGGCGTTGAGAACTTTTTCAACACCCGCCCAGTTTGCCACGGTAAACCAGATGAGATGAGTGGTGCCGCCGGGATAGCGCAAGATCGGAGTCTCTACGCCCCAAGCCATTACGACGCCTTCCGCCATTAGCTTGTCGCGGACTGGCGCCCCGACGGTCCTGATTAGAGTATTCAGTTCCTCTTCCTTGCCCGGGAAGACGGTGTAATCGTAAAAGAAAGTAAGAGGACCGGGAGTCGGTGTTGGCTGCTGGGCTTGCACGCCCGTAGCGGCGGCACAGCAGAACAAAAGAATTGTTAGGGGGACGAAAATCAGTTTGCGCATTGTTTCTCCTATTGAGCCGGAATTAACGGCTCGGCTTTAGTAGAGGTAAATCTGAGTTAGACATCTGGGCGACTTGCGTGCCCTGTCCTGAAGAGTTGACGACTGAGGTCTTCAGCTCGTCCAAAAGTCAGACTTGCATGGACCTTCGTTCGCGGTTGGAAATCTGAAAAGCTAAAATGCAAGCTGCTTTTAATTGATCCGCGGTTTGCAGTCAAGGGCGGTCGAGCAGGACCCAGTGCGTAACTTTGCGTCTCGCGCCTTCGCGCGGCTTCGCCGCCGCACAAGGCGGTAAGCCTCTGGCTTACCGTGTCGGTGATTGTTTTTTGATTTGCGGCTGCGCCGCCGAGGTTCGAGGCGGAGCCACGAACCACTTGATGAGGTGAGCCGGTAAGGCTGAGCCTTACCGCTATGTGCTGCGGCAAAGCCGCGCACTGCTCACTGCCTTCCGCACTCTGCTCTCTTTGCGTCCCTTTGCGTCTGCGCCTTTGCGTGAACCTACCCGGTCGCATCCACCACCCGACGCGGGCTGCCCCGCGGGGACCCCGGTCGCTCCCGGTACTGACCTCCCTGCTCACCGCCCACTCATCACTCATCACTCATTACTCATCACTTTTGTTAATATGACGGAATGTCACGTGCCAAAATCGCGTTGTGTATCTCGCTTTTTCTCTTCGCCTTGAATGCCAACTCCGCGCAGTCTCAGTCCTCAGTCCTCAGTTCTCAGTCCTCAGGAGACCTGCCAAAAACACGCGCCGAATTGACTAACTATGAAGAGACAACTCGTTACGAAGAAGTTCTGAACTTCATCGCGGAACTGCAAAAACAGAAGGACCTGCTTCGCCTGGAGTCTTTCGGTAAATCGGAAGAAGGCCGGATGTTGCCGCTGATGATTTTCTCGGATACGCCGATATCAAATCCGCGTGATGCGCGGGCCACCGGAAAGCCAATCGTCTTTATCATGGCCAACATTCACGCCGGCGAAGTCGAAGGCAAAGAAGCCACGCTGCATCTTTCCCGAAGGCTTCTGTTTGGTGACTTGAGACCCCTGCTCAGCAAATTGATCATTCTGATCGCCCCCATTTACAACGCCGACGGCAACGAGAAAATCAACATCAATAACCGCACCGCGCAGAATGGTCCCATCGCCGGTGTCGGCGTGCGCGAAAATTCCAAAGGCTTCGACCTCAACCGTGACTTCATGAAGCTGGATTCGCCCGAAGCGCAATCGCTCATCAATCTATGCAACCGTTGGGACCCGCACCTCACCGTCGATTTGCACACGACCAACGGCTCGTATCACGGCTACCACTTAACTTACTCGCAGCCGCTTAACCCGAACACGAGCCGCGAAATTCTCAACTATCACCGCGACAAGATGCTGCCCGCAATTTCCCGCGCGATGCTGCAACGCCGAAAGTTTCGCACCTACTACTATGGCAATTTTCCGCGCTTTACCAATTTGCCGACACCCGGAGAGAAGACCCGTTGGGAAGCCTTTACGCACCAGCCGCGCATCGGACAGAACTACCACGGCCTGCGCAATCGCCTGACAATTCTCTCTGAAGCGTACAGCTATCTGACTTTCAAACGTCGTGTGGAAGTGACCGAAGCTTTTGTCGAAGAGATCTTCAAGTACGCAGCTGCCAACGCTACGGAGATTTACCGGTTAATTAAACGCGCCGATGAAGAGACCGTGCGCCAGTTCCTGAGCAACGAAACAGTCGCACACGGCGTCGCCTTTGAAATGCGCCCGTTACCGAAGCCTGTAGACATTCTGATCGGCGAAGTCGTGAAAGTTAAAAATCCGCGCAACGGTAAGGACATGACCGCGATGGTCGAAGACAAATTCAAGCCAATGCGCATGGATGATTATGGAATGTACGCCGCGACCCGGAGTGTGATGGCGCCACGTGGCTATCTATTCAAAAACGAAAAAGATTCGCAGCCTGTGATTGAAAAACTTCTGCAGCACGGAATCGCCGTTGAAGAGCTGACGGCGCCTCTGGCGGTGGAAGTAGATGTCTTCGCTATTGGGAATGTGACTCGCTCCCAGCGTACCTTTCAAAATCATCGGGAAATGAAAATCACGGGCGAGTACAAGAAAGAGCAAATGACCTTTCCCGCCGGAACGATCATGGTGAGGACCGCGCAACCTTTAGGCCGATTAGTTTGTTACTTGCTGGAACCCGAGAGCGACGACGGTTTGGTTAATTGGAACTTTTTCGATGCTTACCTGGAAACGGGAAGGACTTTCCCCGTTTACAAACTAATGCAAAACGTAAACGCGGCCAGCAGATTGATGGAAGGAAATTGATCCACAGATTACACAGATTCAATCAGACAAGACTGTTTACTCGTTTCTGCTTACTGCCTTCTGCCTTCTGGTTTCTAATCTGCGTAATCTGTGGATAACTTCCTAACTGGATCATCCGTCCCGCTTTTGATATAGAACGCATCCAGCCCGATCTGAAAAGGAGAGATGCGATGCACATCAGGAATCGCCACCGACTTTTACTCTTGGTTTTCGTACCCGGAATCGTCGCCGCCATAGCCGGCTGCTCAAAGCTTAAAAATGACAACAGCCCCGCGACCGGCGGCGGAGTCGCCCCCGCCAGCCAATCAGCGCCTCCGTCTTCAAACGCGGCCGCAACCCCGACGACCTGGAAAGCCAATGCCACGTCGTTAAACGGCAAAGAAGGCGAAACAATGACGCTGGCGTGTCCACCTGGTGGAGAGCCGCATTCGGTTTGGGGCAGTGACATCTATACTTCCGATTCTTCGATTTGCACGGCCGCCGTTCACAGCGGGTTGATAACCTTTCAGCAGGGCGGCGCGGTCACGTTTGAAGTGCGCCCCGGCCGAAGCATCTACGGCACGAGCGAACGAAACGGTGTGACCAGCAGCGCGTATGGCCGTTGGCACCAGAGCTTTGTTTTCCAAACCCCAAACACAGAAGCGCTCGTGCGCGCAGCCGATGAGGCGACTCCAGTGCTGTGGAATACATCGGCGGGAATGGCGAGCTTCGAAGTTGGCAAGACGGTCAAATTCAGTTGCCCTGCCGGTGGTGCCGGTAAAGGAGGCAGCGTGTGGGGCACTGGCACTTACACGCTCGATTCGTCGGTCTGCACGGCCGCCGTCCATGCCGGAAAGATACAGCCAGACAACGGCGGTCCGGTAACGATTGAGATGCGTCCCGGCGAGCCTTCCTACAAAGGCAGTCTGCGCAACGGAATCAAGACCAATGATTATGGACAGTACGGCAGGAGTTTCGTTGTGAAATAGCCGGGAGCGCGGGGTCATCCTTGCCCGCTTTTGGAGTGCGCCGGCCCCGACGGCGCTTTGGAGCGTGGAGTGCGGCTTCACGCCGAAGGCGTGAGATTAAATAGCCGTGGGCAATGCCCACGGATCGCGCATCAACACGAATTGTTTCACGCTGAAGGCGTGAAATATGGTTCGACCCTTTCAGGGTCGATACGTTGTTTGGTTGCCGCGTTCCGGTGGCGTTGCCACCGGCTATTAAATTCGTCCCCTTCGGGGTCGTTTCCTGCTTTCTGCTCCCTGCTGTCTGCTTTCTGCCGTCTGCTTTTTGGAGTGCGCCGGCCTCGACGGCGCTTTGGATCAATCACTTCGTGAGCGCCTATTGTGCGCGGGTTCGATCGTCGGTTAGTATTTCATGCCGGAAACTTCAATCGAAACTCCGACCGGCTTCAAAGAGCTATCCAAGGCCGAACAGGTGCGCTACCTCCAGGCCCTTTGGGATCAGATTTCAGAACACCCAGAGGAAGTTCCAGTGCCTGAGAGTCACCTGCAACTAGCCGAAGAGCGACTGCGCCGCTATCACGCAGATCCATCGAAAATTCAGCCAGCTTTTGAAGTCATCGATCGGCTCGCTAAGAAACCAGTGTGAAACAAAACAAACTCGAAGCTACCCCCGCTCATGAAAGAACCAATCCTCATTCCTGCCGAGAGAATTGAAAGAGCGATCTATCTGATTCGTGGTGAAAAGGTAATACTCGACCGCGACTTGGCTACGCTTTATGGAGTCGGTACGAAGGTGCTTAAACAAGCGGTGAGGCGCAACATGGATCGTTTTCCGGCAGATTTCATGTTCGTGCTCAGCACGACGGAGTTCCAGATTGGAGGTCACAATTCGTGACCTCCAAAGCAGACCGGAAAGGAATTCGAAAAATGGAGTGCGCCGGCCTTGCCGCCTCTTTGGATTTTCGTCCGCGTAGCGGACGTTTGATGGTAGCCCAGCGCTTCAGCGCTGGGATCAGCGTCAATAAATAATCACCTCGCCGGCTTTAGCCGGCGCACTACCGTGTCAGAACCCGGGGGGTTGGCGATGGGAAAATCTCTAACATCTAACCTCTGCTTGGTGATGCCTTTCATTCGAGAGCGCGGCGCGCGGCGTCCATAACATCTTCATGGCTACGCGCTTTGACTGCGCCTGACGAGAGTTCCTCATCCCGCCGAATTGCTTCGGCTATGGCAGCGGCTTCGTTAGTGTCAGGCAGTCCAGCATCAATGCTTTCCCAGAGCGCCTGTGCCAGTGAAACGCGCTCTTTCAATGGCAGCGCCATAGCTTCTGCTGTGAGTTGCTCGGTGGACATGTCGCAACCTTACTGAGTTCAGTTCTGTCGCGTCACGGTTCAAAGACAGACGCGCTCCGCACGTCATAAACGCTAGCCGGAAGGCGTTTCCGCGATTTCTTCGCCGGATTTAACTCATCTCATCACCCATCACTCATCACCCATCACCCATCACCCATCACTGTTTTTCGTCCTGCTTCCTTGGCTTTCATGATTGGTGAATCGTAATTCAGTGAGAGCTATTCGAGAAAATGCTGCCGTCTGCGGCACCGTAGGAGCGCACGCATCCTGGGTGCGGATCGCGGGAATCCCTGTCCGCAATTTGGAGTGCGCCGGCCTTGACGACGCCTTGATTTTGTCCCGCGTCCTACGACGTGCTAACGGGCCTACCGATGGTGGCAAGTAAAACACAACAGCACTTGATTTACTTATGTCAAGAAGGTATAAGTATGGCCGTCAGTAGGAGGACGACCCGAATGGAGACCACGGCAACTGCAAAAGGACAAATCGTTATTCCTTCATCAATCCGGCGCAGACTCGGGATTAAGGAAGGCACCCGCATTCAAATCGAGGAAAATGGTAAAGAAATCATACTTAAGCCAATCACGCGCGATTACGTGCACAGCCTCCGCGGCAAATTTCGAGGAAAAGGCTTGATGAAGGCGCTAATGGCTGAAAAGAAACGCGAGCGAGCGCTGTAATGCCTAAAAAACCTAAATCAATAGTGCTCGATTCGTGGGCGGTGATTGCCTATTTGGAAGATGAAGCATCCGCAGAGAAGGTCGCGGACATTGTTGCCGATGCGCACGAAGAGAAAATTCCATTGCTCATGACCGTCGTGAATGCTGGCGAGGTGTGGTACATCGTCGCGCGCGAAGCCTCGGTGTCCGAGGCGGACGCCAGCATTAAGCAGTTGCGCGATCTGGGAGTGCAATTCATTGACGCCGATTGGGAACTCGCGAAGAGCGCTGGTTACTTCAAATCTCGAAACAAAATGTCATTCGCAGATTGCTTTGCCGCGGCTTTAGCGAAAGAGAAGAAGGCGCACTTAGCTACCGGCGATCCGGAATTCAAACAAATTGAAGGGGAAGTTGCGGTGATTTGGCTGTAAGTTGAGGTCTCTTAAGAAAACCTTATGCGGAACTCATTTTCGACCCACGAAATAGTAACGATCGCGGTTTACTTGCTAGGTGGCGAATCAAGTCCGATCCATACGGAAGATATTGCGGTCAAGGCCAATGAGATTGCGCCTGGTCGGTTTACGTGGCGAAAATATCCTGAGCAGATCGACATTGAAATCGTGAGAGTTTGTTTGTCGAATGCCAAGAAACCACAGAATGGCAAATACCTAGCCGGTACAGGAAAAGATGGATGGCTCCTGACAGAACGTGGGCATGCGTTCGCACGTGAACAAGCTCGCCAGCTGGAGGGCCTCGATCTCTCAAAAATTCGACATACCGCGTCAGAGCGCCAATGGATCAATCGGGAGCGTGGTCGTATGTTGGCCAGTGATGTGCTTTCAAAATTTCAACTAAACAAAAGCGTAACGCTGCAGGAAGCGGAGGCCTTTTTTCGCCTCGATGATTACGTTCGCGGCGAGGCGCGAGAGCGGCGAATTCTCAGAGTCGTCAATACTTTCGGGCGAGATCCACAACTGGGGACAATAGTGACAAAACTAGCGAAAAAGATACGAAAGAAGAAAGAGGTTAGAAATGGTAGCAGCTAGTGAGCAAATTTTCGTCAAAAGCCACGTAGCAAGAGACCTCTTGCAAAATGCCGGTCTATTCAAAACCGATAAACTGGTGGTGTGGGAATACGTGTCAAACGGACTTCAGTACATCGAAGTTGGTACGGCACCTGTCGTGAAGGTAAAACTCGACAGCAAGAACAAACGCATTACGGTAACAGATAACGGACGTGGAATGGACTGGAGCGGTTTGCAGAACTTCTTTGTTATGCACGGCGAGAACGTTGACCGGCGAGAAGGACGACCCGGTCGAGGCCGGTTCGGGACTGGCAAGTCTGCTGCCTTTGGAATAGCTGACTTGTTGCGTATTACCACCGTTCGAAACAAGAAGAGATCGAAACTTGAACTGAGACGATCCGAGATTGACAAGATGAGTTCCGAAGACCCAATTCCGGTGCGCTCGGTGGAAAAGGAAACAAGGACGAACCAAGCAAATGGGACGCTGATCGAAATTGAGGGCGTTCATTTGAAGGCGCTCGATCAGGCCGGCGTAATCCACTACATTCAGAGACATCTTGCGAAGTGGCCAAAGAACGTTACAGTCTTCGTTAACAATCACGAGTGCGAATTCGAAGAACCGCCGGTTTCTTTTGAGAAACGATTTTACGCCGAAGGCGAGGCAAAGCGGCGTCTCGGCGACGTAGAGCTAGTAATTAAAGTTTCAAAGAAATTCCTCGAAGAAGATCTTCGCGGGGTATCAATCTACTCAAACGGAGTGTGGCATGAAACGACGCTTGCGGGCAGTGAAGGGCGCGAAATGGCTCAATATCTATTTGGCGAGGTCGATGTGCCGAAGCTGGACGAGGACAAATCGCCGATACCACCTTTCGATGTTAGTAGGTCCATGCGGCTCAATTCAAATAATGACCTCGTGCGCGCTTTGTACTCTTTCACTGGCCAAAAGATCGAGGAAGTACGTCGGGAATTAGTCAATGAGGACAAAAAGCGAAAAGCAAGCGAGGAGGCGCGAAAGCTTGAGGAGCAAGCGGCGGAGATAGCTCGAGTGATCAATGACGACTTCAATGCCTTCCGTCAGCAAATAGCCAAAGCGAAGGCAAAGGGTAGCGGTGGATTCGACGCGAACCTGGCGCAGGACGCAGGCGATGGCGAAGACGACGATCTTTTGTTTGGTAACGAACTTCCGGCGGAGATCGTTTCAGAGCGTGGTGGGTTAGGTCATGGGAAGGGTCATGGAGGAGATGGCACAACTTCTCCGCAAAGCGCGCCGAACGTGAACCAGTGGGCCTGAAAATTCCGACAAACAAGGCCGTGCGTCTGGAGGCTCAGGTCGAGAACGCCGTTCAAGTGGAGGCTTCCATGTGGAATTTAACCACATGGGGCTAGAGTCGAAGCGAGCACTTTACACTCCTGAAAAGCGCACAATTTACGTCAATCTCGATCATCCACAACTTGTAGCCGCCAAGGGGACCGGCTCGATTGAAGATCCCCTTTTTCGACGGTTAGCGAATGAGATCGCCTTTTCGGAATACTCCATAGCTCTGGCATCAGAACTAGATGCGCGTGGAAACTACATTGACCCCTCGGACCCGATTTTCGATATTCGCGAAACGTTGAATCGGGTTGCGGAGCGTGTCAATAAGTTTGAGACAACTGGACGATCGAATTTAGTGTAGCGGTCGGCTGGATTGCGCCCGGGTTTGCGGGCGGATTGATCCAGACAGCCGCTGGTAATGTGAGCGGCTCGGGCCG
>JBQTHO010000010.1:0-76416 GCA_052389795.1 Acidobacteriota bacterium
ACCGCACGCCGTCATCTGTCCACGTATAGAAAGTGTAAGCTTGCGAATACTGCGGCTCGACCTTCCCTGACCACCGCGCCGTAAAGGTGTCGACTCCCACAGATGGATCAGGACTGCCGCCGCCCCAGTCGAAATCGACGGCTGGATCGGTCCGCGTCACTTTCAGATCCGTAAAATTCATCGTGTCAAAATATTGAGCTCGCAATCCGCTGCCACTGCTGCCGGAACCCGCGGCGGCGGTAATCAACAACTCGCCATTGCGATAGCCATACTCTTTCTGCGGGGTCGCCGCAGACGCAGCGGGCGCATACTCCGCGAGCAACTCGCCGCCGATGCCGTAAACCTGCCACGTCTCGATATTGTTGACTTTTCGCCTCGCGCGGTGGCCGTCGGCGTCGTAACTATAACTTTGCGACTGGTTATTACTCCACGCCTGCGTCATTCGGTTTTCAGCGTCATAAGTGCGTGCTCCCTGACCGGTGTAAGTGTCGTTGGTTAGATTTCCGGCAGCATCATAGTTCATCGAATAGCCGCCCGGCGGCGTGAGCCGATTGGTGGCAATGTCAACCCCAAACTGCGGGTTCGGAGCGCCCCACGTCGCACCATTGTTGATTGTGCGATTGCCGTAGCGGTCGTAGTTGTAAACCTGAGAGTAATCCGTTCCACTCTGTCCCCAAGGTCCGCCATGTAATTCGCTCACGGAACTGAGCCGATTCAGCGAATCGTAGCTGTAGCTGTTCTGCGTGTACGCGTAATCGGTAGTCGCTTCATTTAGCGGCGCCCAATGCTGTTGCGCGCTGATGTTGCCGTTGTTCGCCGTACTGCTCTGACCCCAACCAGCACCGCCGTAATAGAAGGCCAGGCAGCCGCGATTCCAATCAAACTCGTTCTGCGCCAGCGAAAACGTGCTTACCCTAACGTCGTAAAGCTGGCCGCGCACGTTGTAATGCAGCTTATGATAGAGCGCCGTCGTCTGCATCCCGAACTGTTCCTGCGTCAGTCCGCCAAACGAAGAATAGCTGAGGCCGTTCGCGTAAGTGCGTTGAGTCCCATCACCAAGATTGCCAATGAAGCTGCTCAAACGTCCGGCGTTGTCATACTGGTAGTTGGTCACGTGACTCGAGGGATACTGTTGCGAGATCACCTGGCCGGCGAGGTTATAAGTATTTCGAGTTTCGTAGTGATACCACTGGCCGCCCGAGTAGAAAACCTGCCGGCGCACCCAGGGACGTCCCAAAGCGTCATAACCGTCCACCGCCTGATGATCTATCGTGCCGTCATCTTTGTAGAAGTAATCGTGCCAGTAGCGTCCCTTGCCATGGTTGATAGGGTTATCGTAATGGCGAGTGATATCAGGATTGACGGTCGTGTCCGAGTAGTTGACGCTGATGTTCCGATTCAGCGCGTCGTAGGCATATGTCGAGACGATTCCGCGCGCATCGGTCTTCTGTGTCAGATTGCCGTTGTTGTCGTACTGATAACCGATCGTGCCGCTCTCAGGATTCGTGGCCGATGCTAAACGCTTCAGCGAGTCGTAAACGAACGTGCGCGTCTGGCTACCTTGATAGACATTAGTGAGGTTGTCGAGCGAATCGTAGGCATAACTGGTTATGTAATTCAGTCCATTCGGATCTTCGTAAACATGAACCAGCCGCCCGAGCCCATCGGTTTGACTCTTTCTTTGTTTGCCGGCCTGGTCGGTAACGGTGACAGTGTTGCCCCAATAAGAAGTTGCCACCACCGCATTGTCCGGAGTCGTCACGGTAATGATCCGACTAAGCGGGTCGTAAGCAGTGGTCGTCCAAACGATACTTTCGCCCGCGCGAAACGGATTCGAGGTTTGGTAGCCACGCCCGAGCGCGTCATAGGTTTGCCGAACGGTGATGTGCGCGCTGACGCTCTCGTACTGACGCGTGTCCGTGGTTCTTCCGAGGCCGTCGTAAACAATTTGGCTCTTTAGCAGGTTGTCGCCGAATGTGTTTTGATCGCTGGTGGTGGTGACTACTCGATTCGCGTCGTCATAGCTAAAAGTGGTTTGGCTCTTAACCGACGCGCCCTGATTGGCGGCGCGAATTATTTGGGTTGGTCGATCAAGCGCATCGTTAAAATATCCGCTCGACACAACGCCGTTTTGATCTTCGCCATCCACCGGCTGCCCGATGTAATAGTCGAATTGGACATAAGCTGTGTGACCGAGAGCATTGGTTACCAATGTCGGAAAGGCATAGCTATACTGTCCGGCCGCATTCAACTCAGCCGAGCCGGCGTTTCCACGCGCCTCGCCATCGGGCGCTCCAAACCGGTCGGTGAAATCAAAACTTGTCGCATATCCGCGCGGATCAATCGCTTTCACTGAGTTGCCAGCCATGTCGTATTGGACAAATGAGCTGATCGATCCAGTCACTGAGCCATTGGTCAATAAATAGTTAGTCGTGGCCGTGACGTTGCCACGATTTACGTAGGAAGTGGAAAACGCTGAATCGAACCCACTGATGTTCGGGCGATATACCAGCGGGGCGTGATTGGTGTCACTCGCGTAGTTGTCATACTCAAAAGTTGTGCGCGCCCGTTCGATTCCATTGGCGTCGTATACGGAGGTTTGCATCGGTAATCCGCGCAAGTGAATGTTCGCGTCGGCAGCATAATTAGATCCGCTAACCGGATGCACCGTCAGAAAGTCTGTGTGCGTGTGACGCAGAAGCGCACCCACGGCGCCGACCCCAAAATCGTATTCCCAAATATCTGTCTGATTATTGTACTGATCGAAACCTATCGCACCAGTTTGAGGATTGATCGCCGTCGTCTTAGTGACTACGTTAGCGCCATTCGGCTCAATCGTTGTCTGGGTCGTGATGAGCTTGGGATTGTTGGCTGCTTCAAAAGTCCAATACGAATGCCAACTGGGTGCGGTTTGTTGCCACGTGTGATTGATTCTCTTGAGTAACGTAGCGCCGTTGGCGGTGTATTCTTCGGTCTGATATTCCTTTCCTTCATTCCACTGGTTATGACTGATTGATGAAGGGCAAGCCATCGTGGGCGCGTGAAAGTAGTGTTTGCTGCGAGCGATGGCTGTTCCATTTGCGTCGCGAGAAACAAGGTCCCATCCTTCGTATGTGATTTTGCCCTGGAGAGTAGTGCCGTCGGCATAAACGCGCCGCTCAGTTACGTGTCGTTGGATCTCAGGCCCGGAGCCACATATATTGCCGCCGCCGCCATGGTCCCAATCGTATTCAATAGCTCCGCCTGTAGGTAGGACGACACGCGCCAGTTCGCTGTAAGTGTTGTAGAAAAACTGATAGCGCCTGCCATCCGGTAACACTACCGAAGAAATTACCCCGCTGGGATTGTGCTGCGTATAACTGCTGCCAGTGAGGTAGTCGAATAGCGCTGCATAGGTTTGGGGCGTGGTGAGGTCATAAGGCCGGGTATTGCGAAGGACATTTGCCAGCGTCGTCTTGGTGATCCAAATCCGACGCGTGGCACCACCCGCGCCCTTAAAAGTGATCCGATCGCAAAGGCCGTAAGTGGGATCATTTACGTTTTGCTCAACAGTAATTGTTCTTCCGTTTGAGTCGGTAATACCGCCCTGGAAGGTCAACTTATTACCGTTGCGGTCGCGGATCCAAATAACTTGCCCCGATTCAATTCGATAGCGCGTGCCGTCGCGCAGAATTAAGTGACCTGACGGATAGATCATGTGCGGCCCACTCTCAATCCCACCCGACCAGTCATAGATCGTAGTATCTGAAATGAAGGTGGCTGCCGAGCCATCGAATGTCTTGAACACTGTGCCCCGGGAAGCTCCATTCGCATGTTGCTGGTAATAACAGCAGCAAGTGCTGACGAGCCGGTTACCGCCAGTAAGCTCGTCTCGAAGTTCATACTCAGTCCCGTCAGGAGCGGTAAAAGTTAGAGTCGTCATCGAGCCGGTCTGAACTTCGCCGCCCGGCCATGGACCGCCATCCCCGCACCCTTCGTGTGTCTGCCGGCCTTGAAGGACGCCTGGGCCATACCCAGGCCGCAAGCCGGTCCACCAATTGTGATTAGGCCAGTGCTGGGCGAATTGGTAATCATGGTTTACGCGCCATACCTGCTCGATGGGCAGCGTCATGGTATAAGAGGCACCGCCGCGCCCCCCTACCTTAAGAAGTGGTACATGGAAACTGAGTCCACCCGTGTAAAGGTTTACGTTGTCGAATTCGCTTAACGCATAAGTGCCGGACGGTGAACCCGGCGTGAGTCCCGCTGGCGTCCTCGTGTCAGTCGCGGAAGTCTGCGCGATCACCTGACCTGCTAACACGAGCAGAACTACCGCGCTCCCCAACATTTTACGCCCAATCGCGAAGCGAACTATGCGATGGATACTTTGAAGATTCGTCATGTGAGTCTGCCTTGGCTGTGGTGGACGGGCCGCTGTTAAATTGCGCGAAATGATTAACGCGGTGTGATTGTTATCAGGCAGGTCCACTCAGGATGTTGAGCTTCACTCAAGACGTAGCGTCCCGGCGGAAGATCGATCGTTTTCTTCCAGTCCAGCTTTCCGCGTTGCGGGGACTCCGCGTGCAGTCTCTCGCCCCGCTCGCGGTCGAGTCTAAACTGGAGCTCGAGAATCTCGCTGCGATTGTTCACGTGTAAGGTGAACGGTCCCACCGGCCGCTTAATCTCCTGTGGATCAAAGCCTGTTCGCTGGATGGTAACGAGTTCAACCTCTATCTTCTGCGATCGGTTCGATTGGGTCGGCTCCACGCTGACCGGTAGCGGCGCGGTACTAGAGGTTCCTGCTGACGCAGCCGAAGTGTCGCTTCGAATAGCGTTAATTTTGGCCGTCGCAGCAGCCAGAAGAATTACGCTTAATGCAATCCAAATCACAACTGATGAGGGACGAGCCATGGTTATTCTCCTTACAGGGTTGTCAGAACGGAGACGTTCAGACGTCGAAGAGGCTGGATTTGGCGAGAGTGCAACTCAGCAGGCTCGGGATTCAGCCTCGTTTGCAAGTTTTCGCGCGCACAATAGTCCACCGCGGTTAGTGTGTCAATAGCAAATATTTGGCTGCCTGCGACTTATAGCATCCTTTGGACTTATGGCTGTTGTAACGACTCGTTGCGTCAGCGCAAATGCCAGATGCCCTAGATTTGCCTTGGCGATATAAGCCGGAGAGTTAGCGCGATAATTCCTGGTTATCCATAACGTGGAACTCGGAGTAAAAGTACTATCGAAATATCTCTTTCAAAAATCGTTGCGAGTATCACCTCTGGAGGCTGACATTCGCGAGTGAAGATTTTTGCGGGACGTTCGGGGGACAATTCTAACGTTTCCGTTGAGCTTGAAATTTGATCTCACAAATCACTGAGGAAAATTGGAGCGGGTGACGGGGATCGAACCCGCAACTTTCAGCTTGGGAATCAAAGTCACCGCTCCTTTATTTGCACAACTTACAAAACCGCTCAGAAAAAATCAACGTGCCTGCAACGCATACCGTGCCTGCAGTGCCCAATTTGCGTATCCTGGGGGACGTTTTGGGGGACGATTTATACGATGCGTTGCGGCTCGGCGATCGTGGCTTCGAGACTTACTTTCTTCTGCCCATCAATCTCCATAGCCCTGCGGATGAGCGCACAGCCAGTCCCAGGCGCTTTGAATGATGACTTCCAGATTCTGGAACTTCGGTTGCCAGTTAAGCTCGCGTTTGATTTTTTCCGCGCTGCCTACCAGCCGGGCGGGATCGCCCGGACGGCGTGGGGCAAGTCGCGTTTTGATCTCACGGCCGGTGACGGCGCGAGCAGTTTCAACCACTTCGCGCACGGTATAGCCATCGCCACCACAACCCAGATTATAAACCGCGCTGCGCTCGTCGAGAATGCAAACCGCCAGAATGTGAGCGCGGGCCAGATCGATGATGTGAATGTAGTCCCGCGCGCAAGTGCCGTCACGCGTTGGATAATCATCGCCGAAGATTGAAACCTCCGGGCGGATCCCGGCCGCGACCTGCAGGACGAGCGGTATCAGGTGTGTCTCAGGATTGTGCCATTCTCCACACCGCCGACTAGCTCCTGCAGCATTGAAATACCGCAGGCTGACATAGTGGAGACCATACGCGCGTTCGTACCATGGCAGCGCGCGCTCAAAAGCAAGTTTCGATTCGCCGTAGGGATTTGTGGGATGGTTCCCGGCATTTTCAGTGATTGGAAGCTCGTCTGGCTCGCCGTACGTCGCACAGGTTGACGAGAAAACCAATCGCTTAACCTCGCAAGCTCGCATCGCATCCAGCAGAGATAAACCTGCCACCATATTATTTTGGTAATACTTCGCCGGATGCGTGACCGATTCCCCGACCAGGGCATAAGCAGCCATGTGCATAACTGCCTCGATCGAGTACTCCTTGAGCGTGCGGATAAGAGTTTCCCTATCAAGCAGATCCCCCTCGACAAATTTTGCCTCCGGACTAACCGCGGCGCGATGTCCATAGACTAAATTGTCATAGACGACGGCCTCGTGGCCGGCTCGTAACAATTCTTCGGTAACCACGCTCCCGATGTAGCCTGCTCCGCCGGTGACCAGAATCTTCATAACTAATCAGCGTTTTTCACTGCATGAACCCCAGGATTTAAGACTTCAGACGATGAATAGTGAAAATTTATCAGAATTGACATTCGCAGGTTATTAATAGTTTAGTTTCGCGAGGGATCTATCAGCTCGCGATCATGCAAAGGATTTAGCAATTAAATGAGAATACTCGTAACCGGCGGCGCCGGATTCATTGGCTCGCATTTGTGCGAGAGATTGCTGGCAGATGAGCACGAGGTAATCTGCCTGGACAATTTCTTTACCGGACGGCGCGAAAACATCGCTCATTTGCTCGATAACCATCGCTTTGAATTGCTGCGTCATGATGTAATTCAGCCGATCCTCCTCGAAGTCGACCAGATCTATAATCTGGCTTGCCCGGCTTCGCCCATCCATTACCAGTACAACCCGGTAAAGACCGTCAAAACCAACGTAATCGGAACCATCAACATGCTCGGCCTGGCCAAACGCGTTCGCGCGCGAATTCTTCAGGCGTCGACTTCGGAAGTCTATGGCGACCCGCACGAGCATCCGCAAACTGAGAGTTATTGGGGAAATGTGAATCCGATTGGGCTGCGCAGTTGTTACGACGAAGGCAAGCGCGTGGCAGAAACACTGATGATGGATTATCACCGCCAGAACAAAGTTGATATCCGCATCGCGCGCATTTTTAACACCTATGGTCCGCGCATGCTCGAAAACGACGGCCGCGTGGTCTCGAATTTCATTGTCCAGGCGCTGAAGGGTGAAGAACTGACTATTTATGGCTCTGGCGATCAAACACGTTCGTTTTGTTATGTCGACGATCTAGTGGATGGCCTCATCCTATTAATGAACGCCGAGAACTTGCGCGAGCCCGTGAATCTCGGCAATCCGCACGAGTTTACAATCAAGGAGCTGGCGGAAGAGATTGCGCGTACTTGCCGTTCACCGCTCAATATCAAATACTGCCCGCTCCCACATGACGATCCGCGTCAACGCCAGCCTGACATAACTCGAGCCGTAACGCTTTTGGGATGGCAACCAACCATCGCGTTACCGCAGGGATTGGCCAGGACTGTAGACTATTTTCAGAAAAAGCTTGGCCGTGGGGATAATCACAATCCAAAGATCGCACTGGTCAGGTGAACCCCGTGCTGCAGTCGCCGGTCACGCGCACCGACGAACCTTTCAAATCAACCGTCGCGCTTTTTGCGGTTCAGAAATTGAGATGAATCTGTATCTCGACGCGTCGATTGCCCGCTGGGTTACTTCCAAAGCCGTACGGACCCGCCGATGAAGTCGACTGGCCAAAGAGGGGCGAACTGAGATTGCCGACAGGCGAGCCTGGATTAGTGTGGTTCAGAAGATTCTCAACCTGGATCGTAAACGTCAGAGTGTATCTCCGTGAGAAAAACCCGCTGAATCTGCTGCCACTACCGAATTCGGGGTTGGCGAGACGCTTTCCTCTCGATTCAGATCCAAAACTGAAGGCTCTGCTTACGCCGAGATTGACTGAAAAGTAGCCGGGTCCTCTTCCGTAATTCCGCGGGATAATCGTTTGCCCCGCAACCGGATCGAGATCAAAGGCGCCAAAGCGCGTTAGCACTACGCCTGGTCGCGACAAATCAGTGGCCAGCGCAGGGCGCTCGGTATAGAGGCTGTCCCGATTCTTATCTTCACCCGTAGTGATATTGAAAGGAGTGCCGGATCGAAAGAAGATCAGCGGGCTGAATGACAATTTCCAAGGGCCGGTAATCCAACCGCCGAGATAAAGGCTGTGCCGCACGTCGACCGCCGACCGGCCAAACTCGCCATTCAAGTCGTATGAATTAGCCGGAAATGTATTCGCGCCGTCCGTGTCGCTGCGAGCATCGTTCAGAATATAAGTCGCCCACAACGTCATTATGTCCTTAAGGCGATCGACCACGTTTACGGCCAACTGGTTTTGTGTAAAGTAACCGCTCGATTCATATTGAAAGACATTTCCCACGTTGCCAAACGGCCGTAGCCCTGTTCCCGGCAAAGGCGAATTAACATTTCGCGAGCGCAGCATGTGAAGAGTCCGCGTGTTGATGAAAGTGGTTGCCAGCGTCAGGCCCGACCCAAAATCGTGCTCGAGCCCGATCGAAGACTGGACCGTATAAGGGGTCCTGAGATCCGTGGCCAATCTGGTTATCGTCTCCGGGACGGCAAACGCAGTCAAAGCGCTAAGCGAAGGAACGGCCGGATAGAGACCAAGGACTGCGGGATCTGAGACAATAAACCGCTGCTCATTCACGCCGTTAGAGCGGCGGGCGTCGAGCACGTAATTCTCACTGAAACGGTCATAAAAAAGTCCGATGCCGGCGCGCACAACGGTTTTCCGCTCGTTTGAGTCTCCCCCCGGCGCCCATGCCAGGGCCAGCCGCGGCGCAAGATCGTGCTTGTGATTGAGGTTGTTTTGGAACTCGTATCGCAGACCGAGGCCTAAGGTGAGGTTGGGGCGCAATTGCCAATCGTCCTGGGCAAAAACTCCTAAATCGTATTGACTGACCGAAGCCGTTGGATTTCCACCCGCGATTGAAAACTGTGTCGGGCCGGCGCCCAGGGCGCGAATTTCAGCAGAGGAGAGACCTCGTTGCTGGAACAAGGGAATCAGTTGAGTCCGGCGAAAGCGCTCGATGCTGGTAATCGGCGTAACAACGGGTTGTCCGGCAGCATCAAGCACTGGATTCTCTGCGGCATCCAGCGCCGGCGCCAAACCGCCTGCGAAGGTAAAGGTGCCGCCGAAATCTCGGGTCGAAGAGTCAGTCAGGTTCACGCCGCGCAAATGGACTCCGGCTTTAATATTGTGTCGTGTCAGCGCCCAGGACGTGTAGTTCTGTAATTCCCATCGATCTTCGTTGTTGAATGAAAGACCGGCCTGCGATCCGCCGCCCACAAACGCCTCGGGCACCAGAATGGTGGGTGCTGAGTTGTTGCCGCTCTCGTGCCTGCGATTTCGCAAATATTGAAATCGCAACTCATTAATCACGTTCGAGCTCAACACCGCGGTTTCGGTTAACTGTAAAAGCTGCTCTGAGGTGGAAGTTTCATAGGCGCGCGAGGCCAGCGAGAAGTCACCCACGCCATTGTTCGCAAACCTCGCTTGTGAGTAAGAATATCGGGCCACCAGCGTGTTGTTTTTGTTTAGTTCGAATTCAAGTCGCGGGCTGAAACTGGTGCGTCGTTGCGGCGTCACTATCGAATCGCTGAAATTCACGATATTCAGCAAGGGATCAAGTACGGTGGCATTGATGAGAGCATTGTTGTCCACCTCTAGCCGCTCGAAATCAACGAAGAAGGATGAGCGTTTCTGGCGGATGGGGCCGCTCAGGCTCCCGCCGTAAAGCCGCGACTGATACGGTGCCCGCTCAGTAGAGAATGGGTTACGTGAATTCAGGCTTTCGTCGTTGAAATTGAAGAATGCGCTTCCCTGTAGTTTCTCGGATCCGGGTTTAGTCAGAATTTCAATCCGGCCAAAGCCGAGCTGCGGATACTCACTCGAGAAGGGATTCTCGCTAATGCGAATCTCCCGAATCGACTCTTTCGGCGGCAGACGGCCGCCCGAGAACCCATTAACCAGAATCTGCGGGCCGTTCGGTCCGGTGGATGGCACGGCTAACGCGCGTAGTGCGGCGCTGAGACCGCCCGGGCCGCTGGGAAGCGCGGCCAGATCTTTTCCGCGCAGGACGCGCATATTAAGGCTGCTTCCCAGTCCCTTTTCGTCCGATACCGTGACTTCCTGTTTCCCAATCGTAACCTCGAGCTTAATGTTAAGTGTTTCGCGTGTGCCGGAACCAACCTTGACGTTCGTTTTTTCAAAGTCGGCGAAACCCGGCGCTGATGCGCGCACGAGATAAGCCCCCGGCGCCAGGTTCACGACGACGTAATTGCCGCTCTGGTCCGTGACGGCGGTTCTTTCGGCTCCGCCGGAATCTGTAGCTGTCACGGTCGCGCCCACAACTAAAGCACCCAACTCGTCAACAATCTGTCCTTGAAGGAAAGCGGACCCTGTCAGTCGTTTTGGCGCTTCTGATCTGGCGGTCGTGCGATTGGCAATGCTCACGCGAGGCGGTACGGTTTTGTCTCCGCCGGCGGGCGGGCCGGGCGCGATCGGCTTCTCGTTCACTTTCGGGTTTATGCCCACCGGCGTGGAGCGATCTGTTTTCGGAGGCTCGACGGTTGTCGTTTTCGCAGGCTCGACAGTTTTTGTTTTCGGAGACTCGACAGTTGTCGTTTTCGGAGGCTCGACAGTTTTTGTGTTCGGAGACTCGACAGTTGTCGTTTTCGCAGGCTCGACAGTTTTTGTCTTCGGAGACTCGACAGTTTTTGTTTTCGGAGACTCGACAGTTGTCGTTTTCGGAGGCTCGACAGCCTTCGGCGTGGATGGCGCACTGGGTTTCAGGTTCTCCGGCGAAACAGCGGTGGCCACCGACAACGCCCGTTCGGGCTGACGTGACGTGACCACAGGCGGTGAAACTGTTTTTGGCTTTAGTTGTTGTGCGGCTGGTTCATTCTTCTCCGGCTTGCGAACATTTGGCTGAATCGGTGCGCTGCGGTCCGTTGCCGGCCGATCCAGCGTCTCGAAGGTGAAATTAAGAGTTTGGCCAACTATATTTGCAAAAGCCTCAATTCCTGTCAGCAATCCCTCTTTGAAACTTCGTGACTTGAATTGCGGCCCCATGCGACGGCCCATGTATCCAATTAGACCATTCGGCAATTCCTTCTGCGCGCTGCGGCTGGACTGGGTAAAAAACCGCCCGGTATCGATCTCAATCACCGTAAGCACCCTCTTGCCTTGATCGTCCTGAGCAACGTTCCACTCGTTGGCTAATTGCAAAGAGTAGTCGTAGAGATTCTTGTCGCCCGACGTCTTAACCATGGCCACGACGAGGTCGATTCCGCTGCGCTGCTGGAGGTTCTGAAGGATGTTCTCGAGACGGTCTCGGCTCGCGTCATCCAACACCGCGGCAAAGTCGTTCACGTGGCCGCGCGGCGGCGGCAGATTTGTTTCGTTGCCGGCGCGAACAGTAACCGAAGCGAACACTACAAACGCGAGGACTGCTGCCAAAATCCGACAATTTTGCTTACGACCAATCATTTGAAAAACACACGTTTAACGGACTGTTCCCGGAATAACAGCAATATAGTTTGAATACGTCAAATCAGCCATTTCCGAGGGGCTTAATCATGCCCTAATCGGCGCCATAGCCAAGTTCCGGAACGACGAAAGACGTATCTCCTCCTCAACTATCGCCGCCCGAACAGCCGGGTCACATAAAACTTCGAGCTCAGTCATGCGCTCGGTGGTATACATCGACGTCAAATCATCCGGCCAACCGGGATGACAGCCCAATTCGGTGACGCCGGCAGACAGCGAGCGTAAACAATCGATGAGATCCGTCACGCTTATTCCCTCTGGATACGGGTAACCATTCGCCCCCTGCCCATAAAATCTGCCGCAGTATCTTACTTCGTCGCTGAAATCCCGCAAGGGCACCGCCAGGCGATGGGCGGTTTCGATCATAATTGACCGCGCCGGTTCCGACCGGTGAACATGCTGATGCGAATCGAGATGCGACGGTTCATGGCCGACCAAACGCTTGAACGTATCGAGTTGTCTGGCGACCTCCTGTTTGATCGCGTCGGCGTCGTCAACCGCCACTACTTCATAGAGAGGTTCCCACTTATCGTCACGACAAATCCATTCGCAAAGATCCAAATGCAATCCAAGACTGAAATCCGGATGCTTACGGGCATAATCGGCTGCCTCTTCCGCAGCCGGCCAGCGCACCATGATACTCGCGCTGGTGACAATTCCCTTCTCGTACGCCTCGATCACGCCGCGATTGATCCCGTGGCTTTGACCAAAGTCATCCGCGTTTACAATTAATTGACGCCGCATATTCATCAACCGATTCCCAGTTTGGCGGACAGCTCCAGGGCCTCAGTGCGCCAATCGTGTTGGTGCTCGAGCGGTGGCGTCCAGGAACGCGACCAACCCAACCACTGGATGGCAAGCGCCAGCCGGCAGTAATCAAGTGCGGTCCAGAACTCGGATTCTGTCAGCAAACGAACGTCGCTCCCTGTCATTGTTTGGTGATAAGCGCGCGCGATCTCTCTGCGCTCGTTATCGGTCCAGTTTCCGCTCATCAGCGCCGCCAAATCCATCAACCCCGGACCGACACCCGCCATTTCCCAATCGACCGGGCAGACACGCACGCCGTCTGAAGCTTGCTCGACGAGAATGTTCGAGGCATAGAACTCGCCATGAATCAAAGTCCGAGACAGTCGAGTTATTCTTTCCACGACGCTTTCAAAGCCGCTTAAGAGTCTCTGGATTTCGTTGCGCGCCTGCAATGGATCCGATTGCGCAAATTCTTCGGCCCGACGAATCCAGGTCCGATAAAAGTGCCCATCGCGTTTAAGCAGTGTTGGATTATTCTCCAACTGGGAAACGCGGCCGGCAAATTCGACGTGCATTCGCGCCAGCCAGCGCGCGGCTTCCTGCCACGCTGAGATGTCACCGATTTGATAAAGCTCAAGCCCCGGCACATCTTCAATAAACAACCAATATTCTTGATTATGATCGTCAGTTCTGGCGCCATAAAGAATGGGAGTGCCGAGCTTCGCGTCCGAAAGTATTTGGCGATAGACTTCAATTTCGCGCCGCGGGTTGCGAATCAGCTGCGGCTTGGCAGCTTGTGCTCCCGCAAGCAGCGCTGACTCGCTTAGATTCTTGAAGATTAGATCCAGTGATGTTCCATCGGCGAGAACAACGTTCAGCTCCTCGATTGGATAACTCGAATGATATTCAGATGGCCGGCGAGTCAGCCGCACTATGGTGCGCGGCGAACCGAAATGTTCGCCCATCTGCTGTGCAAGCACTGGCTGCAATGCTTCCGTGCTTACCCTTACGTCTGAAATTTCCAGCACCAGACTCATACGGTTTTCAAGACACGCCCACGCTATCCAGCAAACGAGTTAGAACTTTATCCGAATCAAAGTGTTCCTCGGCGATCGCCCGCGCCGCCCGCGAGTGGCGCGGGTAGTCCCGGTTTAGCTCCTCGACCGCAGACAAAACATCTTCCTTTGTCTGGAAGGAAAACAATCCTTCACCAACCGGCAGGTAACGAGCAAATCCGGTATCGTGCGCGATCACCGGCCGGCCCGAGGCCAGATAACATACGCTGCGATCACTAAACCAGCCGCATTGCGACTCGACATAGCCGCTCTTGGCAATTCCGAACTCAGCTTTTGACGTTTGAATAAACTGCTTGTATCGCGCCGGCGAGCTGGCCACCTGGTTTGGATCGATCAACTCCCAGCCGTTGATCTCCAACGCCGCGAGATCTCTCGTTTCGTCGGGATGAATGTTGAAGGCGAGCATGAACTTTTCCTGCGTCAACCGCGGTAGCTCGAAAAACTGGCGCAGCGAATGCGCCTTTTGGCCATAAAAAACGCCGCCGTGTTCAATCGAGCCATATCCACGCCAGTTGCCGATCGTGGTCAGCGCGTCGCGGCGAATGCCGTTGGCCACGGGCCACTCGGACAAAACCACCGGTTGTTTGGTTGTAATCCAGCTGTGTCCGCATGTCGGCACCGCGCACTGCGGTTGTCCGATGCCCTCGCCCACAGTGACAAAATGCGTGTGCCCATCGAATCCCACATCAATGCCGTCCGCCGCATACCAAAGCTGATTGAAAGCAGGATCAAGATCGAGATAGACGCGCGCTGGTATTGGCGCGGTGAGATGCTCGTCCTTTAGCATTCCAGAAATATTAATCAGCAGGTCCGCGCGTTCGGCGACCTCTTTGATCCGGTCATAGGCCAAGCCAACTGTGTCTGTCGTCCCTTCCAATAACAAGGCCGAAGTTTCACTGAACCCGGCTTCCCACATTACCGCACGAAAGTAACTGCCATTCTCAGATCCGGTAAGCGAGGTGCCCGATGGCCGCAAACGCGCGTTCGTTAGCGGTTCGACGAGATAGATTTCATGGCCCAACCGTTTGAAACCCAGCAGGTATTGCAGCACAGCCCAAGTTGCGCCGCCTTGATTAGGATCGGAGGCGATCATGCCACTTAGAAGAATTGTTAGCCTGTCTTTTGCCATTCCCTACTCATTTAAGACGTTTTGGCATGGCGTTAGGGAGCCTTGATGACGAAGCTATCGGCAAAGCTTGAAGTCGTCGTCGATCCCACAAACTCGGCTGAGATTTGATTCCGAGATAAAACAAACTTCATAAAACCCTTTCTCGGATTGATATTTGCGCCCATCCAACTGGCGAAGTAGCCGGCTTCAGAATCTTTCGTATCAATATCGTAAAGATCCGCGCCGGCAGTACCGACAGTCACGAACACGCTGCCGCTGGCCTTTTTGTATTGACCATCCTTACCGTCGTCGACAACACAATTTCCATTAAAAGAATCAATCAATACTTTGGTGCAGGCTGGGCCATGTGCCAATTGCTTTGTACGCTGGTAATTATGTTCATGGGCCTGAAGCACCAGATCCACCCGTTTTTCCACGAGCAGGTTCATCAAGTCGTCATAGATGCGGCAATAATATGGACCCATGCTGAGGCAGCTTTTATGCATGCCCACAACCACCCATCGAATCCCGGCAGCTCTGGCGCCATCAATGGCGCCAACCAACCATTTATAGTTAGCATTTGAATCACCGTAGTAATAATGCTCGCCGTTCATAGTAAGGTCAGGCGAAATCATGATAAATCGGGCCAAACCCGCATAATCAAAATAATACTGTTTGGCATACTCACCTACTGAGCCCATGCTATCTGGAAGACAGGCTGCAAACTTCTTGAGGTGGCCGGTGCCTTCATAGTCATCTTCATGATTTCCGGCGATCAGTTGAAACGGGAGTGTTGGGCCGATTTTGGACCTGACGTAATCGCACCAGTTGGACTCCGGAAGTGTGGAGCTATAGCTGAAGTCGCCAAGAGCCAGAATAAAGCGAGCATTGGATTGCGCCATAAGCTGCAATGTGTTGGTAGCATCATCACTCATTCCGTAGTCGCCCGCTGCTGCGAAAACAATGTCGCCGGCCGAAGATGTTTTGGGTTTGTCTCGACACTGCGGTGCAATGACAAGCGATAGAATAGAAAGCAACAAAACACTTCGAACAAGCATTAATCTGCCCTTATGAAAACATTAGCTGGACAACTGGTTTAGCTGCTTCTCTGTTCATAACCGAAACAATTAATCCTGCCGAAATATTCATCAGCTCGAAGACCTGGTGAGGCCGCTTATATTGGGGAACAGGCTATCTGATCGCCTCGACGAAGAGGCTCTCCTGCTCGCGGTTATCAAGCTCTACAATCCCGGCGTGTTGAGTTTTAGTCTCGCGATAAGCGCAGCCGTTGACTCGGCTGAAACCGGCCTTAAGCAAAAGCTCCTCAATAAAGTCGCTCGTAAATAAGGTGCGAGAGTATCCGTACCAAAGCAGTTGCACAATCAGCTTTCCGCCCATGCTTCTAACGTCGTCATCCGGGACCAGAAAATAATCTCGCTCATTCCGTTGATAAGCTCGAATTCCTTTGTCAAGATCAGGCAGGCTCAGCCGTAATACTCCCTCTGGTTTCAAGACTCGCCGCAGCTCCTGCAACACCGGAATCAGCTCAGGGTATGGGATCATCGGCAGGGCGTGGATGCTCACAATGTAATCCAAGCTCTCGTTTTCTATCGGAAGCCCCTCCCGGATGTCGCGCGTGATGTCAATGCCGGGGCCGGTTTTAATATCCGAATTGATCCATCCCGGCTCACCCCGCGGGCCGCATCCCCAATTCAGCCTTTTGATTTCGCCTTGTGTCACTGCGACTTTTTCAGACCTTTCCCACAAATCAGGAACCTTCACGGCGCGATGCCAATTTCCTCAATCAAGCGCCCCAGCACTTTGTCCGAAGCGAAGTATTCTTCAGCGAGAGCGCGCGCGGCCCGCGAATGTCGATCGTAATCGAGCGCTATGCTTTCTGCGCCCGCAATGGCCTCATCAAGTGCGCGGAAAAAAATTAATCCTTCGCCCACGGGAAGGTTGCGACTGAAGCCGGTTTCCTGCACCAGCGCCGGCTTGCCCGAGGCGAGATAACGCACTGTCCGATCGCTAAACCAGCCGCTGTTCGTGTCCACGTAAATTCCCTGCGCTACGGAAAACTCAGCACTTGATTTCTGCACGTAGCGTTGAAATGCAAGAGGGTCGCCTGCAGCCTCTTTAGGATCTACCAGCTGCCAGCCGTTATGACGGAGCGACTGCATATCCTTTTCGTCTGCCGGATGGATATTCAAAGCGATCTCAAACTTCTGCGAGCTGCGCTGGGGTAGCTCGATGAATTTTCTAAATTCGTGAACCTTCAGCCCGAATGTTTTATCCCCAAACTGAACGACGCCAAAGGGCCCGCGCCAACTGGCGACCGTAGTAAACTCGCGACCGTTTTTGGCAGACGAGATCGGCCACTGATCCAAAACTACCGGTGGAAGCATGGGCCGCCAGTCGATTCCGTTTCTTGGAATCGAGCAATCGGCACTCCCTAGTCTTCCGCCCATCGTAAAGTGGTATTCATGTCCTTCCAGATCGAGTCCTGAATTACCGGCTGCGTGCCAGAATTGAGTGAAGCCCGGATCTTCATCAATGTAAGCTTTGCAGTGGATACTGGACGTAAGCGGTTCGACCTTCAGGTGGCCACTGATGTTTATCAAAAGGTCGGCTTTCGCCGTCCAACTTAAAACCTCATCGTAAGTTGCGCCGTAAACCTGGGAGCAATCTTCTAAAACTAGCGCGGCCGACCCAAACAATCCGAATCTCTCGACGGTGTCTTCGAAGTACGCCCGGTTTATCGAATCATTGAAGGGCGTGCGGGCGCCCTGAGCATCAACACACGTGTCCGCCGCAATTTGTTCGATGAAATAAACGTCAAATCCTAAACGCCGCAGCCCCAGAATGTAGGTGAGCGGAATCCACGCCACGCCTCCATTGAACGGCTTGTTGGCAATTGGTCCGCTGACGATAATTTTTGCCAAGTACTCCTCCGACTTTGAAAGGGCTCATGTAATCGATAACCTGGTCAACAATTGAGCGAGAACCTTGTCGGAATCTAAATACTCCTCCGCGATCGCCCGGGCCGCGTGCGCGTGTTGCAAGTAATCACGATTAATCGCCTCGACACCGGCAGCCGCCTCTTCAAAGGTATCGAACGTCAATAGTCCCTTTTTGGTGGGATACAAATCTCGAATACCTGTGTCCCGCGCCAGGACCGGTCGCCCAGTCGCCAGATAGTACGCACTTCGATCGCTTAGTAGACCACTATTCGTGTCGACGTATATCTGTTTAGGGACCATGAACTCGGCTTTTGACCCGCAGATGTAGTCCCGATAGGCTGCCGGTCCAGCGGCAACTATTCTCGGATCGACTAAAGACCAACCATTCTCTCGCAAAAGATTAATGTCGCTGGTCTCCGCGGGGTGAATGTCAAGTGCCATCTCAAATTCGGTGTCCACACACGCGGACGGCAATCCGACAAACTTGCGAAACTCGTGCACTCGAAGCCCGTACGTTCGGCCGTTGTAAGTAATAGGTCCATTCGGCCCGCGCCATGCACCGATACTGGTAAATCTCCCAGTAGAGGGCGCTGGCTGCCGTGGCCAATGAGCCAACACCACGGGCTGTGGTGACGCTATCCATTCCAGGCCGCAGGTTGGAATGGAGCATTCACGTTTGCCGATATTCTGTCCCAGGGTTACGAAGGCATCATGGCCCTTGAAAGCGTCATGCAATCCAAGGCCGCGCCACATCTGGCCAAAGCCCGGATCGATGTCAATGAATACTTTGCGACTGCATTTGTCGAGAATCTCTTCGTCTTTCAAATAGCCCATCACATTAAAAAGCGCGTCCGACGCCGCGGCCTTTTCCAACACGCGCTCACGGGGCATGCCGATTGTTTGTTCCCCGCGGTTATAGATGAGCGAAAACGAATCATCGAACCCATACTCGATCATCACTTGCCTGAAATATCGCAGATTCACTGACTCAGCCACGGGAGCCGGCGCACCGGAATCGTCGATGCACATCTCGGGTTCGAGCCGATCGATGAATAGCACTTCCCAACCCAACCGCCGGAACCCGAGCAAAAACTGGAGATGGAGCCACGCCAGTCCGCCCTGCCAGGGCACCTGGGCAAGAGCTCCGGAGATGACGATAACTTTGGTCATTGGACCCCGAACGCACCCCTCTATTAATCCGCAGAATGCGGAGGCAAAATCCGCGACATGGTTCGCGGGTTGGAGGGAACTAAACCGTTCTGCCATGGCTCGTTAACTCGCTTCACGGCTTCGAGATATTGGAGGCCGTATTTCAAATCCGGTTCTAGGTGGTTCCCTTCAGCCCACTCGTTCCAGGCGTTTATGAATACAACTCGATCGTCATAGGGCACGTCTTCAACGCTGTTAACTAACCGGTCCAACCCTTCTTCGAACTTCTCGGGCGTGGAATTGATAAAAACAATTCCGTTGTCGGCGCGACGCGGCGTGTTGTCCCACCTCACGAAGATCGCCGGAAAAATTGGGAAGTCTCGTTTTCGCCCGCCCATACGGTCGCGGGCTATCGCATAGTCATAGATCTTCAGCCCGTTATCATTTGGCCCCGGCATGAGGCCGAGCTGCGGTTCGAACTCCATCGTCCGATCGAATCCAAGCCCCCGGTAGTCCAAATCCTTGTGAGAATTACTTGCCACAAGATACGGTTCGGGAAGCCCATGCGCGACGCACTCCTCGCGAAAGATATCGGTGGTGAGGTTTGGATTGGGAAGGTCAGTAGGACGATAAATCAAGAGCAACGGCCGCCCATGCACTTTTATGTATCTCGGGTCGACAAAAGCCTTGATCAGCCATCTGATATGGTCCCGGTCATCTTCGGTTGAGTATTTCTGCTCCACCAACACTTCGTTTGCCGCACCTGAGCCATGCCAGCGTCGGGACCAGGTTTCGTTGGCCCAGCCCAAACAGAACGGAAAATCCGGCCGTCCACTGGAAAGAACTTCTGAAAATGGCCGTTCCAGGACCCGCTTGCCATGAAACCAATAATGCCAATAGCAGAAACCCTCGATCCCGTGACTTTGCGCCAACCTGGCTTGCGCCTCTCGTACCTCGGGCACGCGCAAATCATAGAACCCAAGATTTGCGGGCAGGTGTGGTTGATAATGACTGTCGAACAGAGGCCGGGCTTTGGCCACGTTGGTCCACTCAGTAAAGCCTTTTCCCCACCAGCGGTCATTCTCCGGAGTGGGATAAAACTGCGGCAGGTAAAATGCTATCAATCTAGCTCGGGTCTTATTCATCAACACGCGTCAATTCGTAAACTATGCAATCTTCATCGCTCCAGGCCTGCCGATAAGACGAGTTGAGATGCTCGCGAAATCTGCGTAATGCTCCAACCACCAGAATGCGGTTCTGGGGAAAGCCAAATATTCTGCACCCTTGGAACGAACACTTTCCAGCTGAGCGACGGCTTCCGCGTATCTGTAGAATAGCTCCCGGCATAGCGACCATCCTCACTCTGAGGGAAATGCCAGCCTTTTTGACCGTTCAGTCGAATCAACTCCTCGTCACCTTTGCTCACCACCGCCGCAATCGCCCGGGCCGGCAGATTTTTGATTAAGGTTTTTACCCGGCGCCTCAACTCGCGATATGAAAGATTCGGGCCTTTGGACTTGCCGGTGTCGGCCCGATCGAGGACAGCGACATGCGGATAGATGGTGATGTTCTTGATAATTGATACGGGCGTGCCGACTGATTTTGTTAACTCGTTAATCAGGCACGCCAGCGGTTTCTCGTTTTGGTATCTTGCAAATCGCGCCATGGTCTCTGGCTGGTAGGCCCAGGCCCAATCCTCGATCACATAGAGCCCGCCCGGCCGCAAAGACTCAACCAAGATGTCAAAACTGGCCCTGTTTGGATCATACAAATGCGCCATCGTCTATCACCAGGTCGTTAAGCAACAGTCTGTCTTTTTTCCAAATTAGATTCTCGAACATTGAGGTCCCCGACCGTCAATTGATTCCTAAGAACACTTCTTTGATCTCATTGTTTGTGGCGGGTAACCGTCACGCTTGCTAAAACACTTTTCCGCTCAAAGCCTTCGTAAAGGTAGAAATTGTATTCCCCTGGAGCGTTAATCCACGGCGCGTCGCGTGATCCGCTCGGTAACCTGTAAAACAGCTTCTCCTCCAAGTCGTTTACACTCACATATACTTCACCCATCGAGCCATCGCCCGTATCCCATGAAATTGTGGTTGTGCCATTCCCGCAGCCCGCGGGCACCGGGTTTGGCGAAGCTGTTATCCTTGGCACAGCCCTTTCTCTCCCGTTACTTGTTTCTGCTTTCTCGGATGACGGGCGATTCTGCGCAAGCATCGTAACGAGCATCTTCCCTAGTTCTTCTTTTACGAAGTGTTCATTCTCGCTCCCCGCTGGAACACCGATGGCGTACCAAGGTCTTCCGGGTAAATTCCACTCTTCTACGCCTAAAGGTCTGCCGAAAAGATCGTAGATGTTGTAGTTAAGTTCCTGAAAGAATTTCACAAACTCGTCGACGGTATATCCGTACCAGTAAGGCGCCGCTGCCGATCTTTCGAACACCAAAAAGGGTGCGAATTTTTGAATCACTTGTCGGGCACCCTGTAACGCCCGGAATTCACCGCCTTCCAAATCAAATTTGCCAAACCGCCAACCCTGCGCCTCGCTAAGGACATCGTCAAGGACCACAGTTTCAACTTCCAGCACTTGAAATTGAGGTTCGAATGGATACTGAGTCTTTTCGATTCCGCTTCGCGTAGGTACATTCTCCACGATGTGAAATCCAACGGTCTTGTTTTCATGATAGAGGGCTCTCTCAACTATGTTTACATTCTGAACCCCGTGATCCGTCAGACGTTGTTGAAGATGCCGAGCAATCGACGGAATGGGTTCAAAAGCGTAAACCACCCCTTGCGAACCGACGAGACGGGCCATTGGAAGAGTATGCAATCCTGTATGTGCACCACCATCCACACAACAATCACCAGTCTGTAGGACGCGGGAGTAAATGCTCTGAATTATCAATTCAAACGTCTGGTTGTCCTCGGCCTGCATCAACATCAAATCCTGGTACTCGGATTCTTTCAGCACAGGCTTTTGTTCGTTTGGGGAAATGATTTCTGCTATTGCTGATTGTTGCGGTATGTTTTTTAAGCCAACAAACAGATCTCGTTGAACGCCAGCCCGGCCGCCTTCAATTACGCGAATATCTTCAAAGCCACCATAGGTTTTCATGGCTTCCATCACCCATTTACGGTCGATCTCAATAGGTAATTGCTGCTTGTACATCTCTTCCTTGGTGTAACCCATTTCTATAAAACAAACATGCTTGGTTTTAGCGAATATCTGCTTAAGACAGGAAATTCCGTGATCAACTGATCGTTGAATCATTACCCATTGAAAAACTGCAAAAGCGGACGTCACGTCAAACAGCTGATCCTTAGTATCTTGTAAATACTCAAATGCGTTTGCGCATTCGTAAATAACGAACTCCTTGCCCGGCCTTTTTTGTCTTCGGAAGAAGCTATCGAGTAATCTCGCAACGCGAATAAAGGCCGCAGTTGCATCAACGCCTTTGGCCTTAAAACCTAAATTGGCGAAGCGATCACAGAAGTGGCCGGTGTTGCATCCGATATCCAGGTAGGTCAGACGATCTGGGCGGTCACTCCTCAGCAATCCAAGCTCATTCATGATCTCGATCATCGCGTCCGCCCGCTCGTCGGAATCAGGACGTGCAAGCCGCCAGTCAGAAAGTTCCGGGAGTTCGACAGGTTGATACATTCCGGCTTCTCCCGCAAAGGGTTCCTGTTGTTTTAAAGATTCAATGATTTCCTTGCGCGCTAACTGTTTCATACGCGCGAAACATGCGGTACAGATTGATTGCGCCCCCTCACCAAGAATTGACAGCGCAGGTATTGTCGCGTCCGATTCTCGACAGATCTCACACTTAACCTCGAAGTTAATTTCGCGATAATCGGCTTCCTTAAGAAGCTGCATTTGCTGGTAGGAGGGCACTGCAATAACTAATTCGAGCCCTCTGGCGGAAGCTTCCAGCCAATCGCCGACTATATTCGGAGCAAATGTATAACTCTCCTCGACTGCGACCAGCGCATCGGAATTTACCCGTCGAAGAATCGTTCCAAATTCGGTCGTAGATACAAAATGGTTGAGTTGACAGGTCAACCCCGGCTTGCCGCAAACCAGCCGACGCCTAACCAAGAATGCCCCATGGTTGCTAGGCCAAGGATATTCACTGCACACGAACGTCAACGCAGCGCGACCCTGCTTTATTGCTGCATTTACGGTTTCAATTAGATGGCTCGATTTCCCCGAGCCGGGGAGTCCTGTTAGTACCGTAATAGGCATATAGACAAATTCCCCTCCATACATCTAGATTCCGCCGTGAGCGACTCGTTGCGCCGACTCCAACTTAATCGCCTGCCAAAGCGCTGCCTTGGTTGCTTCCAGAAAAGCGTGACCGTGTCGTGAATCTGGTTCGAGGTGACAACCCTCGGCCCACTCGTTCCACGCGTTAATAAATACGATCCGTTGGTCTTTCGGCTCGGTTTGTAGTCTCGCAATCGCGCGATGCAACTGTTCCTGAAAAGCGGCCGGTGTCGCGTCATGGATGACCACGGCTTTGTCTCCAACGCGTGGGGTGTTGTCCCAGCCCGGAAAGACAGTTTCGTAACGTCGGTACGAAACCGGTTCGAGATTTCCTAAAACCGACCAAGCGTCGCGATAGTCGTAAACCTGTAACTCATCCTTGCCCGGAATCTTGATTCTGGGAACAGCGGTCATAAGTTTCCCGAACTGTGGTTGAAAAAGCAGCTTGGCATCAAAACCGACCTGCGTGGCGTCCCAACCAAGATCCCAGGCGCTTTCGACCGCGATTAGATAAATCTCTCCCAAGCCGGCCCGATGCACTTCGCGCCTCCAAATGTCGATAGTGCTGGCCGGATCGGGAAGGTGCTTCCCTCGATAGATTAGGAAGATTGGCTTGCCTTCGATTTTGATCGCGCGTGGATCAGCCAGCGCAGGCAGCAACCACCGAATGTGGGCAATGTCATCTTCGGCGCTGTAGGTTTGGTCCTGCAGCAGATCGTTAGTTCGGCCGTCCCAGCGACGGGACCATGGGTCGTTCGCCCAACACAAGCTAAACGGATAGTCCGGCTGGCCGGATTTGAGCACCTGGTTGAAAGGTCGTTCCAGAAGACGCTTGCCATTAAACCAATAGTGGTAATAGCAGAAGCCATAAATGCCATATGAGCGGGCTAGTTCAGCTTGACGATGCTGAGTTTCCGGAAGGCGCAGATCATAAAACCCAAGGTCGGCCGGCACGTGTGGCTGGTAATGACCCGCAAACAAAGGTTCAGCCCGGGCAACGTTGCGCCATTCGGTGAATCCCTCGCCCCACCACTCGTCATTTTCAGGTATGGGATGAAACTGAGGAAGATAGAACGCTATCAACTTAGTGTCCCCACCGTGACCGTTTGAGTCGCACAAGTCCAACGATTGGCCGCCGCGAACTGGCTCGACTGCGGCTCCGGTGGAATGCCCGTTTCCATTCGCGGAGTTTTCAAGCTCGTACAAAACGCAGGCATTCTCGGCGCTCTCAACTCGCCGGTAATGTGATTCCAGGTGGTGTCTGAAATCCGCGTAGTGTTCTAACCACCAATTGGCGGTTCGCGGTAAAACCAGAAAGTTGGCGCCTTTCTGACGCAACGACTCCAGGTGAGCAATCGCGTCAGCGCTGTGGGCCGGGTAATGTCCGGCATATGCGCCATCTTCACGTTGAGGAAAGTGCCAGGCTTCGCGCCCGTCCAGATCAAGTAGGCTTTGATCTCCCTTGCTGATGACCACCACTTTTGCGTCCGCCGGCACTTCCTCCCGCACTATGCCCCGAACGTTTCTGATGAGCTCCTGATATGATTCATCACTGACGTATGTTTGTTTGGCGGCGTCGGGCGGTGCGTACGTCTTTACTCTTCGATCGAAGGCCGACTGAATCACCCCCATGAGGCAATGCCTGGCTACCTCACGACTGTGGGCTTTGACAATTAGTTCGTAACCCTGGTTCGCCAGACGGGTCCAAAGCTTGCTGTCGGAAAGCAACCGGGTGATGGCAGTGGCAAACGACTCTGGGTCGTCAGCAATCAGGACGTGTTCGCCGTCCACAAGGTTCAAGCCCTCGGCACCTACGCTTGTGGTCACAGTTGGTATGCCCGCCATCAGAGCATGAATCATCTTTCGCTTTGTGCCGGCGCCGTAGAGTAGGGGAATTACCGAAATGCGGGTCTGCTCGTAGTAGGGCTCGACCGAAGGCACCCAACCGACCATTCGCACATTGCAAGATTGGTGGCGGCTCACAAGCGACGTTTCGTCAAGACAGTTGCCAACAATGTAAACAGGGTGTTCTTGCAATAGCCGCTTTTCTAATCTCGGCACTATCTCCTCACAGAGGTATTGAACTGCTTCGACATTTGGCGCATGCTGGAAACTACCGACTGACAGAATTCCTTTGCGTTTCGAAAACGGGATTCGTCCCGGCTGCAAATCTTCGTAATCGGGCACGCGATGAGCAAGTTCGCCGTCGCTGACGAAGTCATTGATTAGATCTGCTTCCTTTTGCGAAACAGTCAGGACTGCGTCTGCTGATGCGTAAGTATTTAGTTCGCGCGTCAGTCGCAAACCGTATTGTCCATCGAGGAGCCGGTTCTCGAGGTTGGCTGTCTTTTGATGAAAACAGGCACGCGCTTCGCGGAGAAAGTGCAAATCGATTGAATCAACGATCACGCGCGTGTTTGGCGATAATTGACGAATTGCGGGGAGATACCTTTCGGCATTTGACCAAAACGCAATGATCGCGAGATCAAAGTGGCCTTCTTGGAGAAGTTCCTCTAAGGAATGTTCCCGGCCATCATAGACTGCGACCGATCGTTGCCTCAGGGCTCTGGCATCGCGGACGCAACCAATTCCGTCTGAGGCAAGGAAGGTAACAGCCCAGCCATCCTGCTGGAGGAATTCAATTGTATGAAACACTCGTCGCGCGCCGCTGTCGCGGTCGAGCTGTGGAACATGATACGAACAAATGAGAACGGTCTTACGCATAATTTTTTGTCTTCCGCACGCCAACAGTTTCGCTAGAGCCGCGAGCCACCGTTTCTTGCTTTCGACGAGTGGAAGATGCAGCGGGCTTGTGAGTTAGTGATTTGGTTTTAGTTAATCCCGCTTTCACGCCGCCATCCGGCGCGAAGCGCACTGCGACGGCTTCAGGTTGATAGAAGACCGCCGAACCTCGTTTTTGCAGGCGTAGACAGAAGTCCGCGATAGCAGACTGGACCGGCGAAAATGCCGCGTTAAAGCCGCCAGCCGCTTTGAAGTGCGAACTGCGAACGGCCAAAACTCCAGCCGAACAAAAATCAACCTGACGTACATAGTTGTATCGCGGTAAGTGACTCTTTTGGTCGCCACGGCCGAAACCGGTCAAGTGATCATCTCTTAGGATTTCTCCTCCGGCTTCCCACACGGAGCCGTCAAAGTTCAGGATTTTTCCACCCACCGCGCCGACCGCGGTATGTTCGCGCAGGACCTGCAATAAAGCGGGCAAGCAGCCAGGCAAGAGCGCAACTTCGTGATCGATAAACACGAGAACCTCTGACTTCGAATGGCGCCCCGCTCGGTTAGTAGCGGTGATGAAATCAGCATCGTCGACGCAGGTAACGAACTTAGTTTGACTGCCGGAATTGTCTCGCCCGCGTTCGTTTTCCGGGACGTCGGTCAAGACCATTACTTCATCTACCAACGCCTGGTCCAAAAACTCGTTTAAGGTTCGCAGACCCGGAAACGGGCCTCGGCGAGAAATGACAATTGAGGTGCTGGGTGCAGATACTGAATCAATCTGAGTGACCCGCTCGGCCGACACAACCATGCGGCGAGCCCCGGCTTCAGTTGGGCTCGAAACTCGCAGCACCACTTCACTCGCAACTCGTCTGGCTTCCTGCAGATCCTCACAGCAGTCAGAAACGGCGACGACGTCGATACTGTGGTCAACATACGGGAGCGATCCATTAGCGGTCACCGGAGAAAACACATCGCATTCCGGAAATAGGGATCTAAGGTCAACGCCGGTATTCCAATCCAAAATTACGGGCAGGTGGCTGATTTGTTGACGCCAATCGGTCAGGAGATTTTGAGTCAAAGCCGAGGAGCAACGCTGGCGCAAGTCGTAAATCGTGCATGCCTCTTCACTTTCGAGGGTCAATTCATAGAAACGCTCAACGTGTTCTTTAAAGTCTGGGTAGCGGTCCAGCCACCAAAAAGCTGTTTTTGGAATCACCAGAAAATCGGCGCCTTTGGCCCGCAGTGCTTCAAGGTGAGCGATCGCGGCCATGCCGTTGGCGGGATAGTAGCCCGCATAAGAGCCATTTGTGTTCTGTGGAAAATGCCATCCTGCTGCGTCCGCAAATTCGAGCATCCGCTCGTCGCCCTTGTTGATAACGAGCATCTTTGCCCCAGGGGGAATAGTGGCACCGACAACCTCTCGTATTCTTCGTACCACTCGATCATACGCCAACTTATGCCTAAGCTCGGTCGCCTGCTCTCTAACTTCATCACCTCCCCGGTCAACTAGTATCTCGACCATCCCGCTCAGGGCCTCGAGCTGCACTTTCTGCTGCTCGAGTGTCTCGCGCAGTTCTCCTCTGACTCGTTCATCCCAGTTTCGGGTAGTTGCCAGTTCCGCATTCAGTTGAACAATAGACTTGCCGCGGTCTGCCAATTCGGCCGTCTGCTGGGCAAGTTCACGTCGCAAGCTCTCAATGAGATCGTCACGTTCCCTGATTCTCTCAATTGCCTGTGCGGGTTCGACGCTCAGGCGTCCCACTTCCGAAGCTGTTCGTGTGGCGGCATCCTGAGAGGACCGGAAGTTCTCATCGATCCGTCTAATTTCCTGCGTTGCCTTTGCGAGAGCGGCAGTCCGCGCGCGCACTAGCCCCCTAAGCTGGGAAACCTTTTGATAAGCACTTATGTAAGCGCGATTGACTCTCTTTATGTGATGCAGTCTCGATTTATCCAAGCGGCTTCCCCGCGGAGTTCGCGAGGCGCGATCGAGCACCGATTCAATATTTCTCTTAAGCGAATAGCGCATCCGACATAGTTCATGAGCACGGGAAGAAAAACTGACTGCCTCAGGAAAGCCGACGACAATGGCGTTTAAAATTTCTGCGGATTCCATTTTTCTCGGTGTACATCTGCCTGAAAAGTTAAAGTATTCAGCTTCATCGAAATTATCCTCAATCAACCACCCGGGTCCTCCGAACTTGTCATAACAAAACACCGGAACCATCTGAGCGAGAGCCTGCGGGACTGTCCGGCTTATGGTGATCGCGGCATCAAAAGTACTGACGAGTTCGGGCGTTACCATCTCGTAACGCTCCGACATGCCAATAAAGGAAAACTCGAGACCACAATTGTTCTCTCTCAGTTGGCCGATCTCGTCAGGGATATGATTCGATACAACTGCAATCTTCCGCAGTTTTCGATTAGAGGACTTAACACTCTGAAGACTAAACCAGCTATCCGAAAGAGAGTTCGGAAAGAGCATCAGGGCCTGCTCTTCCAGGCCACATTTAACCAGGGCATCTCGGGTTTCTTTTGAGTTAGCCAGAATTACGGAGGCGCGATCAACAAACAGCGGAGGTGCTTCGAGCGGCTCCGTCGGTGACAGACAGTTAATCACGATATTGCAAAGTGAATAATTGTCTTCATCCAAATACTCAGTAATAACAGGGTGATGTTGAGCCCAGATCAAATCGAATCGTTTAGTGAGCGGCTGACATTCCAGGAGGTTATTGACTCTTAACCCCTCTGCCGAGAAGTGCTTTGCTATCGGCTCTCCGATTTCGAACGTGCCAATCTCTGTTTCCCAACCCAGGGATTTAAAGTGTTTGGCGAGTTCAAGCGTCACCAGTTCCGATCCCGCATAATGGGTGAGATGATTATTTGTGATTAAGACTGACTTCATGCTTTTCTTGCAACCTCGGTTGCCGATATTGCTAGATCGCCACCACCGCCAGCAGATTCCCCAGCACTACCTCATAACTCAGATATTCCCGCGCGATCTCGTGTGCCGCGCGCGAGTGACGTTTGTAGTCAGAATTAATTTGCTCGACGGCTGCCTCTGCGTCTTTTATCGTCGAAAACGCAAATAATCCCTCGCCGGTCGGCAAGTAGCTTCCGAACCCGGTGTCTTGAGTGATCACTGGCCGGCCCGTCGCCAGGTAAGTGGCGCTGCGATCGCTGAACCAGCCGGTGCGCAGTCGTACATTCTGATCCTTCGCGACCGTAAACTCTCCTCGAGAAGTTGCTATGTAATCGCGGTAGGCGTCTATATCGAGGGAAAAGCTGAGCGCCCGACGCACTCCCCATCCCTTCCCTTCGAGCATTAGTTGGTCTGAATCGCTGTAACTGGCCAGGGCTAACTCAAATGGCTGATTCGTGCGTTGCGGCAAATCAATAAACTTCAAAAACTCGTAGTGTTTGCTCCAATGATAAACCTCGCCATTGAAACTAACTTGACGATGCGGTTGCTGCCAGTTCCCGATAGTTGTGAAAGTGGCCCCCGCTCCATTGCTGTATGGGTGCCAGAAGTCCATCACGATCGGCTGGCGCGTAGGAATAAAGTTGAACCGCTCGGAGACCGGCAGCTTACAGTCTGCATTACCGTAGTTCTCGCCGAAGGTGAAGAAGGCGCAGTGCGGCGATAAGAAATCAATAGTCTCTTGATTGTTGTCGTGCAGCTCAACCTGCAGCTCCACTGGATCGGTCTCAAGATAGACCAACCGGCCGGTCGCACTATGTTCAGGCAAAGGAATAGTGCCCCCGTGCAGGTTAATGATCAGGTCTGCCGAGGCGTACAGCTCCTTGAGTTCGATTTCACTGAGGCCATAGCAGCGGCCATCTCCATGCAGCGCGTGAAAAGCCCAGCGACCATCCAGATCAAAGCGGTGCATTACGTCCGCTATGAAAGCAGACGCTTTGGCAGAGGGATCACATGTTTCTTCGGGTCGCATAAGCTTCGTGGGTGTAATGCCATGTGCCTCGACGTAATACACGTCGTAGCCAAGCCGCTGAAAACCGATCAAATAATGCAGCGTCTGCCAGACCACTCCGGCCACGGGTATCTTGCTCATCATTCCCAGCAGGACAATCCTTTTTTTGGAAACTAGATTCATCGCTAGTTATTCGCTGCGCTGGCCGCAAGAGACGGTAAACCTGATTCGGCCTTGCGCCGTGCCCGAGCGGTTTGTACTTCATGCAAATGCTTGTAAAGTCCGTTTATTTCCAAGAGGTCGTCATGCGTACCCTGCTCAACTATTTCGCCATGGTCCAAAACCAAAATTAGATCAGCATTGCGAATCGTTGAGAGACGGTGCGCGACCATGAATGTGGTTCTTCCGGCCATCAACCGATCAAGAGCGTCCAGAATGATGCTTTCGGTCTTGGAATCAATGGAGGAGGTAGGCTCATCCAGGATCAGAATCGGTGCGTCCTTAAGGAAGGCTCGGGCCACGCAGATGCGCTGGCGCTCGCCGCCCGAAAGCTGTGAGCCGCGCTCGCCGATCTCCGTTTCGTACTGTTGCGGTAGTCTCATGATGAAGTCATGAGCATTGGCATCTTTGGCGGCTTGCATAATTTCATCCATGCTGGCCTCAAGTCTGCCGTACCGGATGTTGTCAGCAATGGTGCCACGAAAGAGCAGCGGCTCCTGCTGCACTATGCTGATCTGCTCGCGCAGAGATTTGACCGTGAACTGCCGAGTCTCCTTGCCGTCAAGAAGAATGCCTCCACCAACCGGATCGTAGAAACGGGGAATGAGGCTGATGAGCGTGGTTTTCCCGGCACCGGTCGGCCCCACAATGGCGACGACCTGTCCCGGCTCTACTTCGAATGAGATGTCTTTCAAAGTATCTTTGCGTTTGTTGTAGCTGAAGTTAACGTTTTCAAACGTAACGCGCCCCGTCGTCTGCACAATGCTGACTGCCCCCGGAGCGTCCTTAATCTCGGGTTCGGTGTCCAGCAATTCGAAAGAAATGCACAGGCTGATAAGAAGTTCCTGAAGTGAGCCAGCCGTCGAGCTAATCGCTTCGAGCGGCTGGTAAACGGCGGCGATGTACGCCATCACAACCAGCAGTTGGCCCACCGTTAGATTCCCTTCCAACACTTTGTACGCCCCGAAACCAAGTACCAGGGCTGTGCCGAATGCGGTGATCAAATTAACTGCCAGCGAGAACAACGTCTGGCGCACTGTGAGCTTGACGCGTGCGTCAACTGCGCGTTCGCCCTGTTCGCGGAAGCGGCGATATTCATGAGGCTCACGACCGAAGGCGACAATCACCCGCAACATGGAAATTGCCTCGTGAATGATAGAGAGCGTTTCCCCCTCCATGCCTTTGACTTGTTGCAGGCGTGTCTCAATGCGGGTGGTGTAATACCGAATCGAGTAATAAAGAAACGGCACAACTGTCAAAGAGAGCAGAGCAAGCTTGGTATCAATCGCCACCACGATCCAGACCATACCAACCAGCGTAATCACGCTCTGGGCCAGTGGCGGGATGATCATAACCAGGCGGGCAATAGCGTCGGCTTGACCGTTAATCGCAAAAATCAGTTGTCCCGAACGCCGTTGGTCATGGAAAGACAAGGAGAGGCGCTGCGCGTGCTGGAAGAGATCGCTACGAAAGTCCAGAACCATGCGCTGATCCATCTTGGTGTTGACATAGTTGCTGAGAACGGTCAACCCACTATCAATCAAAGCAATAGCCAGTCCGGCAAGAACGGCAAAGACCAATAAAGTAAAGCGGATATCCGATCCTGAACCAAAAATGCCGGCCAGGAAAGGCGGGAGCGGATGGCCTTCCAATACATTGTCGACAAGGACCTTTAGCGGCCAGGGCATCAGCAGTGCGGCCCCACTACTAAGAAGGATGAGGGCCACAGAGATAGCCGCCAGCCTCCAATAGGGCCGTAAATAGCGCAGAGCTCTGGGAATGTACTTCATAGCTTTGGTGGTTTACGCACTCGCTTTGCGCACCTTCACCTCAGTTGTTGAGGACTGAGCGCCTGACGGGGCGGCCTTCGCCGCCTGATCATGATGTTCGCGCGCAATGGTGTAGTCTTTACGCGCGGGATAACCACGGCCATTCCCATTGCCATTTCCGTCAAATTGCAAAGGCTGAAAAGCCGGCGCCGCAGTCACCACCGACTGCGCTTCTGCCGCGCGCGCTTCTTTCAAAACATCCTGCACGACCGCCATCGCCGTGGCACATCCCAGAGACAGTCGTCCGATGAGGAACCCAGCCAGTAACGCAAAACCAGCGGTGACGTACCAAGCCTGATCAAATGCTGCGAGAGCTGAGAGGACCGCAAACGCAACCGCAAGCAGGGTCCACGATTTCGACCATCTTGGCCAGATGCGAAAACGTACTAACTGTTTTCCGCCACCATGCTCTTCCACAGCCATGCGCATGCGCACGGCGGTGAGCACGCCGGCGCGTACCTCGAGGTCCCAGGGATCGAAATCACCTCCCCGCAGAATTAGCGCGCGATGGGCGCGTACCGCTGATTCCACCGACCGCAACCTCTCTTCATGAGACTGCCAACGCTCAGCCCAGATGGTGAATGCTCGCGGCCATGGCGCCGCCAGCCGCCACTGACTGAATCTGCGCCAGGGGGTCAGGCCATGACGTAAACGGCCACGCAACCGTGCCAGCGGTTGAATAAGATGCAGCGCCGCAGTCAACGTTCGCAGCCCAACCTTTTGCCAGACCGTCCGCGGCGCGCTAGTGAAGGTTGCATCGGCGGCGCTGCGCAGTGCCTGAACCACCGGCATGGCAGCGGCGAGCAGGAAAAGCGGGGTAAACAGCAGCAGCGATTTCGACGCAAAGCCGAACGCAGAGACGAGCCCGAGCACCACCGTCAGCAGATACCATTCAGGCATTAGTGGCAATGACCAGAGCGCATGTGATGCCGGTTCGTAAACCGACTGAAACAGCGCGCTGCCCCACTTGCCGTGATAAATCCGGCGACGCGAACCGAGCATCTTGGTCAAGCCTTTCCCATAAAGACGGCCGGCCCAGGTCAGATGCCCGACGGCGTTATACTTTTCAGGCCACTTTGCTTCCAGTAAAGCTTCGGCGCGCCCATAGCCCACTTGTTGCTTCCAGTAAGTAACCACAGAGTTGCGGCGATGATGCCAGACCATTGCGGCGGGGTTGAACCCAATCGTCCAGCCTTTCTCCAGTAATTTCCAGCACACGTCCACATCGTCACCCGCGGTGCGAAACTGCGGATCGAAACCGCCAATTGCCTGCAAGGCCCATTTGCGAAATGCCATGTTGCAGCCCGGAATATGCTCTGCTTCGCGATCCGATAAGAGTACGTGAATCGGGCCGCCGGGAGCGTTCGCGACGCAATCAGCAATCAGACCATCGCCGGGCGGCGCAATGTTTGGCCCGCCTACAGCGACATAATCGGTGCTTAAAAATGTTGCCGCGAGATAGGTAAGCCAGTGCGGATCGGGATAAGCGTCGTCATCTATATAAGCAACAATCTCTCCGGTTGCGGCTTCGGCCCCGGTGTTTCGAGCGCTGCTCAACCCGTGGTTCTCAGTATTGATTAAGCGAAAGCCGTATTCGTTGGTAATCACGGCCGTGCGATCCTTTGATCCATCGTTGACGACGATGACTTCGTAGTTGGGATACTTGAGGTCGCGCAGGCTTTCAAAGCATTCGCGAATCGTGCGGGCGCCATTGTAACTGCAAACAACCACAGAAATTCGGGGCCAGTTCGTGTCCGGGGCGAACGGCGTTTCTGCGAAAGCTTTGCTGGTCGCGGCCAGGGCTGCCTTGGGGCGTCTTTCGCGGGTGACTAATCCGAAGTCCCAGTCTTCAATATTGAATCCGCCGCGATGCCATTCATCGGTCCATGCAAAGGCGAAGGCGCCGGCACACCCATTTGCGAATACCGTTCGAATCTGCCAATCGAGTGACCGAGCCTGCTCTTCTTCGCCATGACGGCGGCTGTCCAGCCCAATCTCTGTGATCAGAAGCGGCCGGTCGTCAGTCAGATTCTGCAGGCGCGCCAGATATGAATCCAGACGCTCGCGCCTCTCGAGATAGACATTGAAACAAACAAAATCGAGGAATGGCAGATCCAGATATTCAGTCGAAGGATAGTTCACGTAAGTGAACAGCGCGGCAGGATCTTCGGGCTTGACTGCCCGGTGCAGGTTCCGCAAGAAACGCTCAATGCGGGGCGCCCCATACCAACGAACTATGGAAGCTGGAATTTCGTTTCCAATCGCATAGCAGAGAATCGCCGGATGCCCCGCGCACGAGCGGACCGCTGCGCGCAACTGATTTCGAATTTTCGTTTTCCGGCCCCGGTCGTCAAGGAAGGTGATGTGCTGCTCCCAGGCCAGGCCGACCATCACGCGCAGGCCGTAGTGCCAGGCAAGATCCAGAAACCATCGGGATGGCGTTGTGTAAGTCCGAATTGTGTTGAAGCCGTTGGCCGCGATGGCGGCGAAGTCTCGGGCCACGAGCTCGGAATCGCCGTACTCGTTTCCGTTTTCGTCCGGACAGAAAGGACCATAGGTGACGCCGCGAATATAAAGCTTATCGGTGCCCGCATAAATGAACTTACCGCGCACGTGTGGTCGGTTATGTACATTGGAGAACTGAGACGGCTGCGCACTAACGGTCGGCACTTGGGGGATGGGGGGCAAGACGCGAACTCCTTTCCATACTCCTGGCTCGAATTACTTTCCTTGAAGCTGGTTACTCTTTCGCGGCGATTCGCAAGAAGACATGCGAACAAGCCGTACGAACAGTTCTGCCTTCGCTGAATCGTCAGCTTCTAAAGAAACAATTATCCCCGGGATGTTTTTTCATCCCATGCTGCTCTCAGATTCGGGATTACGAACTTTATGAAAACGGAGGGTGCCGCACTGGTCGGCTCTAAGCGAGCAAACACTTACACCTACTCCAAAACAACAACAACAAACAATTAATGGGCTATCTCTTCCTAAATGCTTGCGACAAAAAGCTTTGGCTCCTACCCTTCTAGCGCATTAGTGAGTGCAATATACCGACTGGAACGAGACATTGTCGGCCGACGCCGCTTTTTACGAGGTCAGGCGTTGGAACCATCGCGAGCACCTGTCAGCCTGATGTCTCGCCTTAACCTGTTGTCTGTTAACAACGCGCAGATAATAGAAAGAGTGTCTCGTTAGTGCAAGCTCTCAGCAGTCAGGAAGCCACCGCGGGCGTTCGGGCTTCGGCCCGCTTCCTAATTGGCGAGGTATTCGAGTGCCTTCTTCTGCTTCGCCCCCTTCTTCTCCAAACTCACAAAACTCCGGAACGCCCTCTGTACCCGAGCGCGCGTCGAGTATTTTCCAGAGACCCTCTTCAGAGATTCCAAGGTCGGTCGCGGCGGATCGGAAGGCGGCGGTTTCTGATTCATTTGCCCAACCATATCGTAAGGAGATGGGCTCATAAGGAAGGCTGAATTTCTACGGGTTAACTCGTCTTCGGGCCATCCATTCTCTTGTAGCCAAGCTATGCCTCCGTTGGCATAGGGTTTCGCTTTGGTTAATCCAACGTGGCCGCCACTATACATTCGATAAGGGCATGACCTATCATCACAACTTTCGTACCTTTGGTCCGGTGGCACAGAGCGCCTCGAGGAGAAATTTCCCTTCCTTATTTTTCGCAAAATCTTCACTTATTCTGAGGGCAAATGATCGGTCAAACGCTTTCTAATCGGTATGACATCATTGGCGAGTTGGGTCGCGGCGGGATGGGCGTGGTCTATCGGGCACATGATCCTCTCTTGAACCGCGAAGTCGCCGTCAAGCTTATTCCTCCAACACTGCTGAACTCCGAAACGGAACAGCGTTTCCAGCGCGAAGCGCAGTTAGTGGCGCAGATGGATCATCCCGCGGTTGTTCCGATCTTCGACTCTGGCAAGCACGAAGGATCAATGTTCTTTGTCATGCCCGTCGTCCAGGGGACAAATCTGCGCTGGTTCGAGCGGGAAGGCGCGCTCACATTGGGCGAGGTCATCGACATCGGGATTCAGGTTGCCGAAGCATTAGAATACAGCCACTCACGCGGCGTCATTCATCGCGATATTAAACCGGAGAACATAATGGTGGTGCGTGAGGATGGCGGACGGGTAAGAGTTCGGATTATGGACTTTGGTCTCGCCCGAGGGGCCACTGAGAGTCGCATCACTAAAACCGGCACTATAGCTGGCACGCTCTCCTACATGAGCCCGGAACAAGTGGCGGCCAGCAGTGTAGACCACCGTTCGGACATCTACTCACTCGGAACTGTGCTGTACGAATGTCTTACTGGCGAGCCGCCATTCTCAGGTGAACTCCAGTCGATTCTTTATCGCATAGTTCATGAGATTCCCCAGCCGCCGCGCTCATTGGGTGCGGACATCGATGAGGATCTCGAGGCACTCATACTTACGTGCATAGCCAAGGAGCCTGGGAGAAGGCCACAGCGCGCAAGTGAGGTAGCAGATTCTTTCCGGCGTTGCCAAACCCGATTGCACCAGAGCGATCTTGGCAAGTCGGTGGTATTGACGAAGACGCTCATGCTGACGCGCGTGGCGCCTTCTCCGTTCATCGGCCGAGAGAAGGAACAAGCTGAGCTGCAGAAGCGACTCAATGCAGCCATCAGCGGGGAATGCCAATTTGTAGTGGTTTCCGGCGAGCCCGGCGTGGGCAAGACACGACTCCTTGACGAGATCGAGAATTTGGCGAAGGCCCGCAAACTACTGGTGCTTCATGGCCGATCAATTGAGCAGGATGGCGCCTTTCCTTACCAGGGGTTTTGTGAAGCCATTCAGGAATACTTCCGGCAAAAGGACACGTCCATCTCTCCTGACAACCTGTTAGCGCTTTCAGACATTGCCCCTGATCTCGTGTCGCTGTTTCCCATGCTTACTGAGATTAGTGAGATTCGCGCCGCCGCGACTGGCGATTCAAAGTTGGCCCAGGCGAGTGGATCGCCGGGGCCCGAAACCAGGACTCAGGTCTTTGAGCTGCTGGCGCGAACACTCACGCGCCTGGCGGCGGGAAAGCCGCTGATCCTTTTCCTCGAAGATTTGCATGCGGCGGAAATATCCATCGAGGCATTGCAATACATTGTGCGCCGGTTAGGACCGACACCCACAATGATCGTGAGTACCTACCGCACCAGCGAAGTGGACAGCCGCTCTCATCCACTGCTCCGCATGCTTGATAGTTTCCGCGGAGACCGCCGTTTTTCGGCCATCGCGCTCGGACCGTTCCCACCAGCAGAACATCGCCTCTTTCTCGAAACCCTCATTGGCGGGCCTAAACTGGCCGACAGTCTGGTGGAGAAACTCTATGAAGGAACTGAGGGCAACCCCTTCTTCACGAAAGAACTGGTCCGTTCGCTGCTCGATTCCGGTGGCATCTCAAAGGATCAAACGGGGGCCTGGAGTCTGGGCGCCGCCACTGACCTCTCAACCGGTGATTTGCCGGCCACAATTCAGCAGGCAGTTGAAAGACGTATTGAGCGCCTGCCGGAGGATCTACGTGAGATTCTTTCGATCGCTTCCGTAATTGGCAAAGCTTTTGACTCGCGCGATTTGGAAGCGCTGGCCGGAGCCAAGGATCTTGAGGACGCGATTGACCGCCTGGTAGATGAGGGACTCCTCGAGGAAGAGCGCGAGTCGCGTGGCGATCGCCTGGCCTTCTCGAGCGGTGTGGTTCGCGATGTGCTTTACGGCGCAATTTCGCGCCGCAAGCGAAGGTCTCTACATCGCAGATATGCTGAGGAGGTTGAGAAGCGTCACGGAGGAAGGCTTGAGCGAGTCTACCCGCAATTGGTCCACCACTTCTCCCAGGGTGACGTCCCCGACAGGACAGTTGAGTACGGGTTGCTTATGGCCAGGGCCGCGCTCGATGCTTTCAGCCCTGAAGAGGCAGCTCGCGCCGCGAAAACAGTGCTTGAGTTTCTCGATGAAGAATGGGAGGGTGACCCGGCGCTGGAAGGCGATGCGCGCATGCTACTGGCTCAGGCTTATCGCGTCGCGGGAGACGTTGATGCAGCACTAAAAGAAGCAGAGAGTGCGGGACGGATTTTGGGACGCGAGGGCCACAAGTCGCGGGCGGTAACCGCACTCCTCCTGGCCGCCGAGACTGCCTGGCAAGCCAGAAAGGTCGAAGAGACAACGCGACTGGTCCAGCAGGTTATGGATGCTGCACGCGCGGCGGAAGACAACGACAGCCTCAGGCATGCGCTGTCTTTGGCGGCTACGCTCGCCAACCTGCGTGGAGAGTATGAAAAAGCCAACGATTACCTTGAAGAGACGGCTTCTTTGGCTCCGGCAGCAAAGGAAACTGAACTCAAGAAAGAAATACCAAAGGGTGGCCGGCTGGTCGTGGCCTTGGCCACCCCGCTCGGCGTTATTGATCCCGTCAATATGGAACTGGTGGAAGAGCAGGAAATTTTGGCGAATGTCTTTGAGACTCTGTTGGCGACCGATCTCGAAGGCAATCTGATCCCGGGTCTCTGCGAGAAATGGGAAGTTTCCGAAGACGGCACTTCAGTCTTCTTTACGCTGCGAGAAAACGTCTGCTTCCAGAATGGCCAGGCCATGACCGCTCCTTCGATCAAGCATTCCTTCGAGCGGAGCATCAGGGTGGCCCGGGAGCTACCTCCAGGTCTCGCGGCAATCCGCGGCGCGGCTGAATTCGCCAGGAGCAATGACGACGACTTGACCGGAATCCTGGTCCACTCAGATTTCAAATTGGAAATACAGTTACCCGACCGGCTTTCCATCTATCCCGCCTTGCTGACAGATTATAAGACCGGCATCACTCTGAACGACGTCGATGACGGCAAGGCCGATTCTATTCCGATTGGCACGGGTCCGTTTCGCCTGGCCTCGTATAGCTCATATCGCATCGTGCTCGAGCGCAATGAAAACTACTGGAAGGGCCCTGCCGCGTTCCTTGATGAAGTCGAATTTCGCGCGGGGCTAAGCGCCTCAGATATAGCCTCGGGGTTGCGGTCAGGCTCGATTGACCTCGCGCGTGACCTGTCGCCCCAGGATCTTGAAGAGTTCCTCCGCGACCCGCGTTTTCGTGGGGGCCTGATTGAGTCGCCGCGCGAGAATACTTACTTCCTCATATTCAATTCTACGAGTGGTTCGGTCGCGCAGAATGCAGACTTGCGCCGGGCGCTCTCAGGCACCGTGCGCACGCATGATCTGGTTTGGCAGACATTGGGGCGCTTTGCGCAGCCTGCCGTTTGCCTGATTCCACCTGGGATGCTGGGGTATGATCCGGGCCGGCGGCGCCAGACACTCACTCGCGACGAGGCCTCGTCGATGCTGCGTTCAGCGGGCAGCAGCGATCCAATCAGCCTCAGGGCCGCCGTGCATCCGCTGTTCCTGGATCGATATGAGTCGTTGCTCACAAGGCTGCTCGCGATCTGGTCGGAGCTCGGTGTGAAGGTAGAAGTGGCAACTCCCACGATGGCCTCCTACCTGGACTCCTTCCAAAATAGTACCGGAATAGATCTGTTTATCGGCAGGTGGAATGCCGACTATGACGACCCGGACGACTTTACCTATGGGCTCTTCCATTCACGCGTGGGGATCTACCGCGCCTACATTTCCTCGACCGAGGGAGATCAGATCCTGGAAGCGGCGCGGACCGAGAGCCGTCCCGGTGTCAGAGCCTCGCTTTATCGGAAGTACGAAAGTTTCCTGCAGGAATCGGGAATGGTGTTACCGCTATTTCACGATGTCGATTATCGCCTTGCCAGCTCAAAAGTTCTCGGTCTTACCCTTCGTGGCAGCGCTCCCTATGTGAACTATGCCGAGATAGGCAAATTAGAGTCGGTGGCCAAAGCGCCCGACGCGATAAGGGCGGGCGGTGGAACTATTGAAGTCCCGGTAACCGGATTGCTGCACCACCTCGATCCCTCACTGGCGAGCACCGTAGAAGATGCCGAGGTGCTGCCGAGCATCTTCGAGACGCTAACCCGCGACATCGGCGGCGCGCGGATCGTTCCCTGGCTGGCTGCTGATTTCACGGCTGAGCAGGGGGGTAAGAGATATCGCTTTCGCCTTCGAGATGACGTCCGCTTTCATGATGGCCGCAAACTGACCGCGCGCGATGTTCGTTATTCGTTCGAGAGGCTTCTATTGAATCCCGCCGCCACGGGCCGCTTCTTCTATTCCCCGATTCGCGGCGCTAAGGCGCTTCTTAACGGTGAGGGGTCGGACCTGGCCGGCTTCCGAATTCACTCTGCCGATGAGTTCACGATCGAGCTCGATGAACCAGTCTCGTTCTTCCCGGCGCTCATCTCTTATCACGCTGCCGCCATCGTCCCGGAGGGTAGTGACAAGTTCGGGGGCAGCTGGCAACAGGGCAGCGTGGGAACTGGCCCCTTTCGGGTGGTGAAGTTTGAGCCGGGCGTTCGCCTCGAACTCGAAAGAAATAAAACCTACTGGCGCAGCGGCTATCCCGGGATTGAGGGACTCGCCTTCAACTTCGGTGTGACGCCGGCCGAGATCCTCTCTCAGTTCCGCGCCGGCCGATTTTCGCTGGCGTCGGATCTGTTGCCTGGGGACGCAGAGACTTTGCGCCGCGAGCCTGAGTTTGCTTCCGGCTATCACGAGATCCCGAGGCTGATAACCTACTACGCTGCATTCAACTGCCACCGCGGGCCGCTGAAAGACAAACGCCTGCGCCAAACGCTGGCCCAGGCTATCGATGTGGCGACCATGGTTCGTCAAACTCTGGGACGGCTCGCCGTCCCCGCGCACGGACTCATTCCGCCGGGACTACTTGGTTATGATTCGGCCTACACGACCAGAATGCCTCCGGCGTCCGCGTCAGCGCCTGCACAGCCAGGCGGGGAAATCGAATTGACCGCGGCTCTCAATCCGGTGTTCTTTGGAGAATACGCGGCCTTCGCACGCGAGATATCGCGCTTTTTTCGCGAGCAGCAGGTAAAGATTCGATCGGTAAATAAGACGATGAGTGAAATGCAGGAGGCAATGGCCCAAGGTTCCGCCGACCTGGTGATAGGGCGCTGGGTCGCTGATTATCCGGATGCCGACACCTTCGCTAACATCCTGGCCAGCGAGGGGTTGTTGGGACAGCTATGTGGTTCGGCCGAAGTGGATCGTCTGATAGCCCGGGGACGATCAGAAACATCTTCGGCGGCGCGGCATGCGGTGTATCGTCAGATCGAAGAAATCATTGCGAGAGAGAGACTGCTTCTTCCTCTCTTTCATGAGCAGACGTACCGTTTTGCCCGACCAGAAGTCGAGGGACTCTCCCTGTCTTATGGTGGCATAGCCGTAGATTATTCAAGCCTGCGCATCAACCGCTGACGAACTGCAGGAAAAATGGAGCGGGTGACGGGGCTCGAACCCGCAACTTTCAGCTTGGGAAGCTGACACTCTACCATTGAGTTACACCCGCAAGAGCAAGGAAGACGGATGAAGGATGAAGGATGACGTTCCTCCTGTCAATTGTCATCGTTGCTAGTCTGTGCCGTCTAACGAGGGCAGGATGCGACGCGAGGGAAACGGTTACGGAGAGATTTTTTACGGGTGTTCCTGGGCCTGCAAAATCGTCTCGCAGACTTCTCGGACTGCGCCTTTTCCACCGGCGGCGGTCGTACCTAAATGCGCGACCTGTTTGGCTGCGTCCGCTGCGTCGGCAACGGCCACGGCGAAGCCAACTCGTCTCATGATTTCGACGTCACCAACATCGTCTCCGATATAGCCGCATTCGTCCGCATCTACCCCGGCTTCGCGCAGCACTTCATCAAGCGCCAGGACTTTTTCGGTAACTCCCTGCCGCAGAAAAGTCATCCCAAGTTCGCGCGCGCGCCTTTCCGTGGCTGCTGAGGCGCGACCTGAGATAATTCCCGTCTGAACTCCAGCGCGATGAAGGAGCACGATGCCCTGTCCGTCGCGAACGTGAAAGGCCTTCTGCTCTTCGCCATTCGACGTTAACCAAATTCGCCCGTCCGTCAACACTCCGTCACAGTCCATTAACAACAACCGGACGCGTTTGGCGCGACGAACTAACTCTTCAGTTTCGAGTTTCGCGTTTCGAGTTTGGAGTTCCATGATTCAAAGTCGAAGTTTCAAGCTCTAACGTTTCACGCTTCAACTCGAAACTCGAAACCTTTTCTTCTATCTCACTTCAAACAATTCGATCGCGTTCAGCTTCCAGCCATTCCCTACCCGCGCCAAAATCAAAACCGCGGTGCCCGAGTGCTCAACGCCGAGCTGTTTTGTTTGCATTGAGACATCGACGGCAACCTGGTTTGCGTCGAGCTGCTCTGTTCGCAAAACGCGCGTCTGCCAAATTTCGGGTTGAGTACCGACCGCACCACGAACGAATCTCAACAGTTCACCCGGCACCATCAGCGGCGTGATTTCCGCCTGCCGACCAGTGCGCATCGCCGTGTCCATTTGCGCAACGAAGGCCTTAGCGGACTCGTCTATGGGCGGCGCTCCGCCCGCCGCCTCCGCGCGAATGCGAGCCGCCCGCGCATTCAGGCTTGAAGCGTATTCAGCGTCGGCACGTACCGCGTCGGTGAAAAGCCGCGCCGCTTCCTTCGCCTGACCGCGGCGCAACGCAATTTCGCCGAGGCCGATCGCCGACCAGGCCAGCGCGCCCGGCGTCGGTAAACGCTCTTCGCTCAAACGGCGCAACTCGCGTTCGGCTTCGTCAATCCTGGTTTGCCCCAGCAGCACGCGCGCGAAAAGCACGCGCGCCTCCTGCATCTCTGGCGCCGCAGCCAAAAGTTGCCGCGTCAGCGCCTCGGCCCTGGCGTACTCTTGCGTGCCGAACAGTCGCATCGCTTCCCCGATCGAGGCAGTTGCTTCCACCGGACGCGGCGCCACATCATTCGTATAGTCGAGTTGCGGATAGAGTTTTTCCGGATCTATCTCGACACGCGTCAGCGGCGCGGCGCTCTGGAAACTTACTTGTCCAAAATCCTGAGCGGGAATGGTCGTCTCTGTCGTCACGCGCTGGCCATTGTTAGTGACTGCGGCGACCGTAACTTTAACCGGAAACGAACCGACGTTTCGCACGGCGGCTATCCACTGTCCCCCCTCTTGGCGCGGCACGCCAACCAACAAATCCATATCGGTCGGCTGATCGAGTTCCTGATCGAGAATAGTTTTGACCGCCGCACCTCCACGATCGTTGAGGACCCCGCGCAGACGCGCGAGCGTCAATCCGTCGGTCTCGGTCTTGCCTGAAGCCAACAGCTCGCGCACCGCGGCGATGAACGGGTCGCGACCGACGAGGTGGTAAGCCAGCCGCCACATCATCGCCCCCTTGTTGCCAACTGAGTTGAAGTACGTCGGGTCGAGCGGCGTGGTGCGCGATAACGGGGCGTCACGTTTGGCGATTGCGGCGTACGAAAGCCGCTGGCGAGCGCGCTCTTCGGCAGCGGCTTCTGCGCCGAATTCTTTTTCCAGAAACTGGTTAGCGAAGAACCGCACCAGACCTTCTCGTACCACACCGTGGCCTTCTCCACGAACTGCCGTGTTTGCACCAATCCAGATTCGGGCGACGCCTTCGGCCACCCCCAGGGCCGTCGCGGAATCGATTTTCTTTCGCCGCAGGGCGCCTTCGCTCAAGAGAATTGTGCCTGCGTCGTCGAATCCAGCCCCGCGCTTCACGGCCACCAGACGAATTGGGACATCCGGGGCCGCGCCCAGCATCACCGCGTAAAACTCGCGCGCGTTCGCGGCCAGCCGCATCAAGTTGTCCGATTGTTTGCGCTCATCTTCGCCGGCGCCTTTAGGCAAGAACGTGGTGATGCCTTTTGCGTTGGTAGTTCCATCAACTCGATCCCAATTTCCAGTCGTAAAGAAGGGTTGAGCGTTAAGCGTCTGCTCGAACACGCCCGCACTCTTCTCAACGCCGGACGTGATCGCGGTTGAGCCGTTCACGGTCAAGCGGAACGGCGCGTAGTCGGGACCGCGCACCGCGAACACCGTGTTGGGGGCGGGATACCACATCGAGGACGGCAGGAATTGCGTCGCGACAGGCGAGATCGCCGCCGCCCCTGCATTCTCATCGACCGGCAGTCGATATTCGACCGTCGCGGCAATGCTTTCATTCGCCGCGACGGTGTTCGGCAAAGTAATGATGACGCGCTGAGCTCCGCCGCGAGGTTCAGGCTGCGAACGATAGACGGCCGTAGCGGCGCCGATCGTAATGTTCTTTATTTCAGCTTTCGAATTGATGCGCAGCGTCAAAGTCGTACCCGAGCCGCGACCGATGTTTCGCACGGTCAGCACCGCGCGAGCATTTAGCGCTCGTTCACTGCCAAAATTCGCGACGTTGATATCGAATTTTGTGACTTGCCAGGCGGCGCGTGCTTCCTCCTGCGCCTGAACCGGCATCGTCAAAAACAGTGTCGGGCAAAGAAGGGAGAATACAATTGTGAAGATTGCGCTTTTCATTTTTTCAATTTTCAATGCGGACCGCGCACCAGCGCATGGATGTCTCTCAAGCTTTCGAGCAACGGCCCCATTCTTTCCAGCGGCAGCATGTTTGGACCATCTGATGGCGCGCGCTCAGGCGCATCATGAACTTCCATGAACACGGCATCTACGCCGCAAGCGACTCCGGCGCGGGCGAGCGGCTCGATGTACTGCGACAAGCCGCCGGTTGCATGACCCAGGCCACCCGGCAATTGCAGCGAATGCGTTATATCGAAAACAACGGGAACGCCGAACTCGGCCATAATCGGAAACGATCGCATATCAACGACGAGATTATTGTAGCCAAAACTGACGCCCCGCTCAGTCAGCATCACCCGATCGCTCCCTGCAGAGCGTGCTTTCTCAACAATGTTCCGCGCATCTTCCGGCGCCAGGAATTGGCCTTTCTTAATGTTAACGGCGCGGCCCGACTTTGCGGCCGCGACGATGAGATCGGTTTGCCGGCAAAGAAACGCGGGAATCTGAAGCACGTCGGCGACTTCAGCCGTCGCTTCGATCTGCGCAATGTCGTGAACATCGGTCAGCACGGGCACGCCAAGATCTTTCTTAATGGCGGCGAGAATCTCAAGGCCATCTTTCAGGCCCAGCCCGCGAAAGCTTTTGCCCGACGACCGGTTCGCCTTGTCGAACGAAGACTTGAACACGAGATCCAGACCAGCGTGGCGCGCGCGTTTTTGACATTCGCGCGCCATCATCATCGCATGCTCTTCAGATTCAATGACGCATGGCCCGGCGATTAGGGCGAGCCGTCCGTCGCCGAACGTCGCCGAGCCAACCTGGAATGCTTTCTTATCTGTACTCACTATTAAGGATTGAGTCTAATCGACGAAAGGGTTAAGGCAAAGACGGATTGTCAGCCGGTTCCGCCGGCTCTGTGGATAACTGTTTGAAAAAGGCTCGCCTTTCAGTTCCTCTTCATTGCATCGGCGATCTGCGTAGGCTGTGGATTAATCTGTTTTATTTCCCGACTGAAACAATCCGCTCAATTATCCTGGGATCATTCGGCAGCAAACCCGACTTCGGCAATCTGGGCGTTAGCTCAATCCAGTTTCGATCCATCGCAAACACGCGCTTGAAAAGCGGCAAAGATTCCTCGACTCGACCCATGTTCACCAGCGCCACCGCATGCCAGTAGATCATTTCGGCATTATCCGGAACCAGTCTCTCCGCCGCGGCGTATTCACGCAATGCGCCTTCATTGTCCTTCTTCTCCACGGCCAAGTCACCGGCGTTCATGTGATTGTAGGCGCGTTGAAGCGTCACCAGCCGCCGCAGTTCTTTCAAAGGCTCGGGACTGTCGTCGACGCGCAAATCGAAGGTCCGATCTTTCCAAGGCTGGCCGGTTGGCTTTCCGGTAACGACAATTATCGCCGCCGATTGTTTTCCGCGAATGTCGCCGCCGACCGCTTGCGCTGCGTCGAGTGCGGCCAGCATGCGGTCGGCCAAATCACCTTTCGCGGCTTCGAATGCCGCGGCCATGGCTGGCCAAACCTTATCGTTGACCATCAGGTTGGCCTGGACCGAATAGTTTTTCCCGATCTGATGTCCGGCGGCTTGGATGTCATTCTTTCCCGTCCAGGCATCAACGCGTCCCTGCGAGTCAATCATCGCAACCTGGCGCACGTCGCGGGCTTCGTCTCCGGCGAGCAAGGCTTTCAAAGCATCGGGCGCGCTGCGGCCTGCGCGCATCAACGAGAGTCCGAGCGGCCCATACGACGGATCGACAAAGGACTGCGTCGCCACCGCGCCGATGCCCGCTTCAGCCCAAGCCACAATCGGACCGACTGAAAACCAATGCGACTGCACGGCAACACCCAATTCACCAGTCGCCGGGTCGCGGGCGACGATCGAATAAGTGTGAACCGGCCGCGTGGGCCGACTGGCTTCGCGCTCTCGATCCGCCCACGCGCGAGAATTAGTCAGGCCACCCAAGACCAAAGTTGCTGCTACAACGATTAGCATCTGCTTGCGCATAGTCTCATCCTTTCGTCTCATAACCTCGGGATTTTGACGATCACGTTCGTGTTCATCTGAAAATTCCCTTCACCTTGTCCCAGACCTTTTTCGCTTTTGAAGGCTCTTTCTGGCGTCGCTTTGGCTTTGGCTTCGACGATGGAGGGCTGGGCGACGGCGAAACTTCCGGGGTTGGCGTCGGCGTCGGTGAAGCGGCCGCTACCGGGTTAGCACTGACGCCCGCAACGTTGTCGCCGCGCCACCAGCGTCCCCCCACTACGCCCAAAGCCAGGATCGCAATAACCAGGACAAGCGCGGCAACAATGTAGACTCGCTTCCTTCTACTTGAGTACGCCAAGCCGATATTCAAGCGCGAGATCTCGCGGCGTATCGGCGCGCGTGTATCCGATTCGCCGATCTGCGTGGATTCGTCAACAATCGTGGCCATCGCCGCGCCTGACGATTGCGCCTCTCGCAAAGTTCCGATATCGATCACAAGCCGCCCAGACGGACTCGGTTGTCCGGCATCTCGTAATGCCTCGATCGACGGCATCGCGGCGGCATTCGTCGCGTGTTCAAGCCCAAGCTCCTGACCCGCCGTAGAGATCGCCCGGCGTAACTCGTTGGCATCTGCATACCGATCGCCCGGATGTTTCGCCAGCGCCTTGTGAGCAATTGCCTCAAGCTTCTCCGGTACGTCCGGCACGATCTCACGCAAAGGCCGCGGCGGCTCACTGACGTGGCGGAGAGCGAGCGCCAATGGCGTCTCAGCATTGAACGGCACAACGCCTGAGAGCATCTCGTAAAGAATTATTCCGAGACTGTAGACATCGGACGCGGGTGTGACTCCGCCACTGCCAGAGCACTGCTCGGGTGACATGTAACGCGGCGTGCCGATGATTGACCCGACCTGCGTCAACGTTTGAAAGTCGTCGTCAGCTTGCTCTTCGACGGCGAACTTCGCGACACCGAAATCGAGTACCTTCACGACCGATGGTGTGTTCGAGCGTTGCTCAATAAAAATGTTTGCCGGCTTGAGATCGCGATGGATCAAACCCACATCGTGCGCGGCGCTAACGGCGGCGCACGTCTGCAGCATGATCGAAACAACGCGAGCGACATCAAGCGGCGCCTCGCGCGCGAGCAAGTCGCGCAGCGTTTGACCTTCCAGCAACTCCATCACTATGTAGAGATAGCCGTCGGCGGTCGCGCCAAAGTCGGTGACGCTGACGGCGTTCGGGTGATGCATTCGGCCCGCGGCGCGCGCTTCGCGGCGGAAACGCTGCTTTGCGGTGCTGTCGCCAACGAATCGCTGACTCAGGACTTTGATGGCGACCGGGCGATCAATTAACAAGTGAGTCGCGCGATACACAGTGCCCATCCCGCCTCCCCCGAGCCGCTCGTCCAGGCGATACTTCCCTTCAAACACCCGGCGCAGCAGCGGATCGATTATTAGATCCGCCACCGTCTCGTCCGCGTGCAGCGGTGTCAGGTCCAACGGACACACGTGCACGTCATCCGGATATTGCTTGCTACACCTTGGACACTTGAGCATAAAAAGATGGAGAGCGAAGTGATTATCGCCCAGAGCAACGGCTGAGCGTTAGTGGAGGAGAAGAATTGGGGACTGGCGCCGGGCCAAGGCTTGCAGGTAACGGTCGCTCACTGCTACTGCTTTACTGCCCAGCCCAATCTTTCGCCGACACGAAAGACTGGCTGTCGTAGATCAGCACGATGCTTCCAATCGGCAGCGCGCGGCTCATGGCGACGGCTTCAGACATTGGGATGCGAATGCAGCCATGACTCTGTGGAGTGTTTGGGACCGAGGGATTCCCATGAATCGCAATTCCGTCGCTGATGTAGTTCGGATAGTAGAGCAGTCCGAGCGGAGATTTTCTCCAACCCTTCAGTTTTGAATAAACCCTAAAGCGACCGCGCGGCGTGTACGCCAGGCCGCTCATGCGCTTTTCGCGATACTGCTTGTTACTTCCCGTTGAGACCGGCAGAACCGTCTGCACCGCTCCACTGTCGTCGATCAACAAAAGCACTTGCCGGTCGAGATCAATTTCAACGTGCCTGTAACCTGAGTCCCTCGGTTGCGGCGCGCGCGCGTTCAAGATCGCCTCGACATCCGGGCGGCTGAATTGGCCCGTCGCTTTCCTGCCTTCGTATTTCTGAAAAGCGACCAGTGCGTTCCGTCCCGCGCCATAGCCCATCTCTGACAGGCGCGCCTGCGCTTGCTTCAACTCCGCACGCGTTGGTTGAGCGACTTTACGCTTATCAGGTTTTTTCCTGGCATGCGCCGGCACGGGCGCAATTAGGATAAGCGTCAAAAGCGCCGTAAGAGCTGTTTTATAAAACGTCGTCATAAGTGATCCCTGGCTAAACTCGATGGATTATCACACCATCATAAACTTTGACGCGAACCGGAACCCCACGGGAATCCTGTGGAATGGTTTCAGTTCTCTTGCGTTTCGATGCACGCGGTTGTTCAGAATCGAAACACATGTAATGTTGTCAACGAGCGACAATGCCTTGGTTTTCGCTCGTCGCTTAAAATGTCCCAAACTTGCATTCGATTTTCGTGCCGCTAAATACTCTTAGCCCTCTCCTCTTGTTGCTTGATGAGTCGAAAAGCCAGCACTCTCGTAGTTTTCCTACTGAGCGCAGCCGCCGGCGTGGCTGTCTGGGCAGGGCTGCGATTCACGGCACCGAATTTCCTGCGGTCGATTTCTTCTACAGTCACAGCCCCGGTCGACAGCCGTTCCACGACCGAATTGTGGGAACAAGCCATTGCAAAAGTTAAAGAGGCCCGCGTTGAGGTTGCCGGCGCAGCGCCCCTCGAAGTTCCGCCCGAGCTGAGGCACTACTCCGAACGCCGCTGGTTTCTCGCGACGCAGGTGGCTGAAGTTCGGAAGCACAACCTGGTGACGTCGCGGGACTTTCTGGATCTCGCGACAAAGGTCAAAAACGGCGACCTCGTTGGCGTGCCGGCAGTCACAGACACGTACGTTTTGTTCGGCGTCGGACAAATCGCCAATGACGGTGCATTTGCTCGTCACGAAAATGATCGCAATGTCGAGCTCTACAACGAACATCAGTTGCGCGAAGAGTTCGCGCGAGTTGATACCGTGCGAGCGAGTCTGGCAACCGAAATCTCGAGCTTGAACAAGCAAATAGCCGGTTTGAATCGGCGCGACAAAACGCGTCGCAGCGAGCTGCAGAAACAACTCGCGACCCAGCAAGCGCAGCTGAGATCGAACGACGAACACAAAAAGCAGTTGCACGAACTCTACGGCCAGCCGGCTTCACGTGAGCGCTTGTTCCGGGACTACGAATCGTTACAGACGTTGGCGAAAGACTTCCGCGGCCGAACATTCGACCTCGAGAAGCCGGCGGACCGTCAGGCTTTGAAAGTGACTTTGCTCAGTTCGCTGCGACCGCAAGCTTTCAAGCTGATGCAAGAAATCGCGGCCGCCTATCACGGGCAGTTCGATCGTCCGCTGCCGGTGAGCTCGCTCGTCCGACCGGAACAGTACCAGGACTCTTTGCGCCGAGTTAATCGCAGCGCGACCGTCATTGAGACTCCACCGCATTCAACCGGCCTCGCTTTCGACATCGATTATCGCTACATGAGCGCGACGGAACAGAACTTTGTGATGACTGAACTCGCGCGAATGAAGCAAGCCGGCCGGATTGAAGTGCTGCGCGAGCGGGCCGCGAACATCCATGTGTTCGTATTTATTGACGGTACGCGGCCGAGCGACGAGTTGGTGACGGCTGCGCTCGAGGACGTGGGTCCTTCTTTGAAGGAAGCGGATAAAGAGGAAGTCGCCGCGAAAGCAAACACGAAAAAGGCCAGGCAGCCTCGCGCTAAGGCAACTCGCGCTAAGCCAAAGGCTCGGCGCCGGCGTTAACACCCACGATAGTCGCCCTCTCCCGCGGGCTCGCTCGTCAAATTACGTTGGCATCGTTTTTGCCGTAATAGTTTCTGCCAGCCCGACTGAACTAAATACGAACAAGGGGATCGACGCTATGGGCTTCTTCAACTTGAACGCTGACCGCAAAGTGCACACGCCAAATCACTGCCGCCTGTGTGGCTCGACGTTCGAGCGCGGCATTCCGCGACCACTGGAATCGATTTGTCTGATTTGTCGCGCCGCCATTCTCGATCGGATGTTTCGTGGGCGGGAGAGGAGCCCGCTTCCTTTCCCACCGTCAGGGCGTTGACCGCAATTGTGCACAGACTTAAGTTCAGAAACCCCGAAGTCGTTCGCGGGCTTGGCTTAATAATGGCGATCGCCCTTGTTGCGATGGCTTTACCGGCGTGCAAGAAGGCATCCTATTCCACTTCCGAGAAACCGAGTGCGCAACCCACGCAATCGGGGCCCGCGATCGAAGCGTCGCCAACGACCAGAGTCGACGAGCAATGGCAAGTCATCACCTCGGACAATGTAACGTTCACCGTCAACGCGCCCGGCGCGAAATCCGTCAAGATTCTGTATCGGCCGGCGTTTGCCGAAGGACGTCACGTTGAATTGAAAAAGGCGGTCTCTGGGTCTCAGTCTGACCCAAGCAAATTCACGACGCCGGTGAAAGTTCCTGTCGATTTCGCCGGCGAGGTCTGGGCTGAAGTCTTGTACCCGAACGGCGATAAGAAACAGACAAAACCAATTTCGCTGACGACGGAAGACGTCACGCCGGAAGAGCTCGCCGACGCTTCTTACAAACACAGCGAAGAATCGGCACGCTCGGACAAGTTCACCGGCGGCCGCATTGCGAGAACCGAGCTGCAACCGGGCAAGGGCGACATTCGCATCACGATCAACATTCCCGCGTTTCAACTGACGCTATGGCAGAGCGGAAAAGAAGTCAGGACATACGAGATTGGCATCGGCCGCAAAGAGTTTCCGTTGCCGAGCGGCCTCCGCTACGCGCGCCAAGTCATTTTCAATCCGGATTGGATTCCGCCTGACAGCGAGTGGGTGTATGAGCATGATGTTGAGCCCGGAGAGCGTGTTGAAGCCGACGACCCGCGCAACCCGCTGGGGAAGATAAAGATTCCGATTGGCGGCGGCGGTATCCTGATTCATCAGGCCTTCAAGGCATCTGACATTGGTCACCGCGTCTCGCATGGTTGCGTGCGGTGCGCCTGGACGAGCTTTACGAATTGATTGATAGAATCATCGCCGCGCGTTCCCTGCTCGCGTCACGCGAGCAAATTGAGCGTTCAAAGAAAGGCAAGAATCGTTTCGTCATCAAACTGGACGCGCCGCTGGTCGTGGACATCAGCTACGACACTCAGGTCGTCGAGGGCGGCGTGCTGCACCTTTATCCCGACGTTTACGGCAAGAAGACGAACACCATCGAGAACCTGCGCGCGGAATTGAAGGCAGCCGGCGTTGACGATTCGACGCTGGATGACCGCACGCTTCAGCAGATGCTCGATCGCGTCACCCTTAACGAGGTGTTCGTCGTCAGCGTCGCCGACATCAAAGCCGGACGCGCGCTGGAAGCCGGAAAGACCCAGCCGGTGACATCAGCCAACGCGCCGAAGAAACCACCCAGCGCAACTCCACGTAGCAGACGGCAACGGTAAGTCGCACGACAAATGTGGCGGAAACCCGAGCGTAAGCGAGGGTGCGGCCACTTTAGGAACCGGCACCCTCCCTCACGGTCGGGTTTCTGCCGCCCTCACGCCCTCCCAATTCTCCCGGAGGGAGAGGGGAATCCTTTTCCTACCTTCCTTTGTGTCCTTTGTGTTAATTTTGCGTCGAACCATGAGGGACCTTCGCGCATCTTATTACTTCGCCCGACAACACAACCTCACCAAAGACTGAAAAGGAAGCAGTTATGCACACCCTCAGATTTCGTATTGTGCACGTTTTTACCGTTATCGGCGTCGGGGCAATCATTGTTTCTGTCGCTACGTTGAGTAGCCGCGGCCAATCGCCAGCCGCTAAAACTGACCAGCAGAGCCCCAAAATCGAATCGTTGGTCAAACCCACCGTGCTCACAACCGAGCGTTCTACGGCAAACGCGAGCGCCGTCACGATCGCACCATTTGCAGACGCCGCGGCACAGAATTCCTCGCTCCGCAACGATCTAACTTGGTCCTTCGGAAAGAAGGGCCAGCGCGGCTGGTACCTCTACGATTTGTTGATTAGTGAGACATTCAATATCTCTCACAATTTTTCTTCAGTTGATTTCGCGGCCACAATTGCCGGTTGGCAGAAGCAGAAGGGTTTAAGCGCCAGCGGCATGCTGGATGAAGACTCGTGGATGGCCCTGGTTATGCAATGGCAAGCGAACCGTCTGAAGGACAAGACACCGGCGACACCTGATCAACTGATTACCGCGCCGACTGCGGACTTTTATGATCCGACTAGACTTGATGAGCTTCGTCAGGTCGAGCGCAACACGTACGCGGCTTACAAAGCGATGCTCGCCGCCGCGATTGCGGATCCGACTTTGAAGCTGGCGCACACTTCTCCCACTGAACTGGCGCCGACCGAGAAGTTCTTTAAGATCATTTCCTCGTTCCGCTCACGCGAATATCAAGAGAAGCTGCGGCGTGAATCACCAAACGCCGGTAGCGCCGGCCTCGCGGTAAACAGCCCGCACTTCACCGGTCGCGCCTTGGACCTCTACGTCGGAGGCGATCCCGTTGACACGAAAGATGCCAACCGCGCGATTCAGGTCAACACCCCTGCCTACAAGTGGCTTGTGAAAAACGCCGAGCGCTTCGGCTTCCGCCCATACTTCTACGAGCCCTGGCACTGGGAATACGTGAGGTAGTGTCTTGCTCGCGGGACACTAGCCCCACCGTCAGGGAGGGCTCCGCACTTCATCGATCGCCACTTTCCTAGTCGCGGTTTCAACGAGCGCGTATCATGCGGGGCACTAGCCCGACCGTCAGCAAGGGCTCTGATTCTGTCCGATTTGGCACCCGTGATGTCATCCCTCAAGTCGGGAAGACAACTGAGGAGCACGATCGGTCAAATTCTTTAATTTCCTGGCGTATTCGACCCAAATAGTTAAGAAAAGTTTCTTTGTTGTCGATACTGAAGTATTGATTTGGAATTTTCGCTAGTAGCAGCGCCTCAGAAAGGGCGCGACCTTCGCATCGTCCCTCGAGTAAATCTCTAGGGGCCGGCGACTCAAGCATGAAGATCTTGAAATTCGGTAGCGGCGGGGAATCCATGGTCTCCTAGTACCTAAAACTAATTCTCACTCGCCGCCACCGCTCGATCGCTTGTGACCGATTCACTCTCCGGCATCTGCTCCAGCGCCGTTTCCGTCTGCAACCGGTTCTGAAATGCTGCATGAACAAACGAAGCGAACAATGGATGCGGCGCCAGAGGCTTCGATTTGAATTCGGGATGGAACTGGCAGCCCAGGAACCATGGATGTTCGTCGCGCGAAAGCTCTACGATCTCCACGAACTTGCCGTCGGTTGAGATGCCGCTGAACACCAGACCGCCTTTCTCTAACGTCTCTCTAAACGCAGGATTGAATTCGTAACGATGACGGTGGCGTTCGCTGATCTCTTCGGCGCCGTTATAAACCTCGCGCGCGAGGGAGTCTTCAGCCAAGCGACACACCCACGCGCCGAGGCGCATCGTGCCGCCCATCTCTTCGACGTTCACCAGATCGCGCAGCTTGAAAATGATCGGATGTGGCGTCTCGACATCGAATTCAGTCGAATCGGCGTCTTTCAAATCGCACGCGTTGCGCGCGAATTCAACGCACGCGGTCTGCATCCCGAGACAAATGCCAAAGTAAGGCGTGCGCGTCTTGCGCGCGTAGGAAATCGCGCGAATCATGCCTTCTACGCCGCGTTTGCCAAAGCCGCCCGGCACGAGGATCGCGTCAAAGTCGCGCAGGCGCGATTCAAAATTGCTGTCATCCATCAAATCTTCCGATTCGATCCACTTGATGTTCACGCGCAGGTTGTTCGCCACGCCGCCGTGCGTCAGCGCTTCGCGCAGAGACTTATAAGAATCTTCCAGTTCGACGTATTTGCCGACAATCGCGATCGAAGTTTCACCGGCGGACGGCTCGCGAATTGTTCCAACCAACTTCCTCCAGGCAGTCAGGTCAGTACCCGCCGCGCGTTCGTTCAGCTGAAGCGATGAAATGATCTGCTCGTCCAGTCCCTGATCGTGAAGAGCCAAAGGGACATCGTAAATCGTATCGACGTCCTGCGCGGTGATGACGGCTTCTTCCTTTACGTTGCAGAACAGGGCGATCTTCGAGCGGAGATCGTGCGACAGCGGACGATCGGAACGGCACAACAGAATTTCGGCTTGAACACCGATCTCGCGCAGTTCACGCACAGAGTGTTGCGTCGGTTTCGTCTTCAGTTCGCCGGACGCGGCGATGTACGGCACCAGCGTCACGTGAATGAACAGCGCGTTTTCCCTTCCCTCTTCGTTGCCCATCTGGCGAATCGCTTCGAGGAACGGCAGCGATTCGATGTCGCCGACCGTGCCGCCAATTTCCACGATGACGACGTCCGTTTCGCCGTTCGTGGTAACCGCGCGAATCGCGTCTTTGATTTCGTTCGTAACGTGTGGAATGACCTGAATCGTCTTCCCGAGATAATCGCCGCGCCGCTCTTTCTCGATTACCTCGCGATAAATGCGGCCGGACGTCCAGTTGTTCGACTGCGAAAGGTGCGCATGCGTGAAGCGTTCGTAATGCCCGAGGTCCAAATCGGTTTCCGCGCCGTCGTCGGTGACGAAGACTTCGCCATGCTGAAACGGCGACATCGTGCCCGGATCGACGTTGAGGTACGGATCGAGTTTGATGAGCGTCACGTGCAGGCCGCGCGCTTCAAGCAGGGCGCCAATCGAAGACGCCGCTAAGCCTTTACCGAGGCTGGAAACCACGCCACCCGTTACGAAAATGTATTTAGGCATAAGCACCTCTGGTGAAGGAAAAAGTTAAAAGCAAAAAGGCAAAAAGCGGCTGCCACCATTTCGCTCGTCGTTTTTACCCTTTGCCTTTTCCTTTTGCCTTTTTCCTTTTATGTTTGCGCCCTCCCTTACGGTCGGGCTACTGCCCCGATTGTTTACCGCTCGCGCGCGTCGGCTCCCGCTTCCGGCGGATCGTCAGGTTCTTCCCTGTCATCGTAGATTCCGTGACGCAAGTCCTGCTGGACCTCGACGGATTTCTTTGCGGCCGGATCGATAATCTGCTGCAGACCCATCACGCCGGCCGTCCGCGCTCCAAGTTCCTTGCGCTTCTGAAATTCCTCTTCGGTCTTAACGTCATACGGTTTGCTGATTTGGCTCAAGCCGAACAGCGCCGCGATGATTAGCAGCGCGATAACGCCGATTCCGATCCAATCACTTGCACTCATAAGCTTCGCACCCTCACCCAAGCCCTCTCTCCCATAGGGGGAGGGAAAAACGCCCTCCCTCACGGTCGGGCTACTGCCCCGGTTTGGCCGCGATCAGGTGCCGCTCCCGACATCATCCCGCGGACTCGTTCCAAATCTTCCGGCGTGTCCACTCCAATCGACGGTGATGCAGCTTCTACAACTTTGATCTTGACCCCATGGTCGAGCGCGCGCAACTGCTCGAGCGATTCACGTGTCTCGGATTCCGAAGCGGGCCAGCGCGCAAACTTGAGGAGAAAATCGCGACGATACGCGTACAGGCCGGTGTGCTTCCTAAAACTATCAAGCAGTCCCGACGCCTCGGGACCCCCGAGCGCTGCTTCCAGGGAACCGTATTGCTCCACTGCCTGCTTAGGAAACGGAATCGGATTGCGCGCGAAGCCTGTAGCGTACCCGCTCTCATCGAAGGTCACTTTGACGACGGACGGATTCAAAACGTCCGCGGCTTCAGTAATTGGTTCGCACGTCGTGGAGATTTGCGCGTTTGGGTCCTCGATCAGTGCGTTGACGGCACGGTTGATTGTCTCCGGATCGATGAGTGGCTCATCTCCCTGAACGTTCACGATGATATCGGCGCTTAGGTTGTGCGCTACTTCCGCGATCCGATCAGTTCCGCTCAAATGATCTGCACGCGTAATCACCGCATCAAAGCCCGCCGCACTGACCGCATCAACAATTCTCGGATCGTCAGTCGCCACGATCGTGCGCGAAATAGACGACGCGGCGCGCGCGCGTTCGGCGACCCAGACGACCAGCGGCTTTCCGGCAATGTCGAGCAGAGGCTTTCCGGGCAGACGCGTAGAATTGTAACGAGCGGGGATTACTGCGACGGCTTTTGGTTGGGATTTGGAACCCGTGTGAATCACGGGATTACACGTTAACGCGACGCAATCCTTATGTCAATGAGGTCAGTACCGGGAGCGGTAGCGACCGGGTTACGACTCACTAGACCGGGCCTATTGACCGCACGGTCAACCCGGTCGCTACCGCTCCCGGTACTGACTCCATTTCGATTATCTCTTCTCGCTAATTAAAAACGTCGGCACCATGCCGCCGCCCGCGGTGACGTTGGCGAGTTCGTTGGAAGAAAGACGCGTGAAGGCAGAGCCAACTTTGCCATTGAAGAGCAACGGATCCAGATCGACAAGCTGCTCAACGAATTGAATTGTGTCGTCAGGTGTGAGCGCGGGAAACACTTCGCGCGCAGTAGGGACGCGCTCCTGTACAAGATAGTCGCCGTTACCGAGCGCGTATCGAATGGCTTCATCCCAACCGATTTCGTCGATGTTCCAGCCGATGTAGATTCCGTGGCCACCGTAATCGTCGTTCGGCTTTAGCACTAGTCGATCACGTCGCTCATTGATGAACTCGAGCAGATCGATTTCGTCGCCTTTGTAATCTGATTTGCCCGCGCGTACCTGGCGTGTCCAGGGAACGTGAGCCGCGATCGCCTCGCGCTCGTCTGAACTGAAAAGCCTCGCGTAACGCGCGTCCGTCAGCACGGCAAACAGGGCCTTCTTGTGAATCACCTTCGACCGAAAGCTGTTCACCATACAAACCGCGCCGGCACGATAGGCGTCGAGCAGCGCCGGCTGTTCGTCCAGGATTGGCAGGTATTCGTTAACGAGCAGCCGCTTGTAAACGATGTCGATCTCGAAATTTCGCTTGCGCAGCCGGCCATTCACAAATTCGAGTTCATCGGGCGAAGCGATAATTGACGGATAGCCTTGCGCTTCGAAGTAGTCGCGAAACAGCTCGAACTCTTTCAGCGTCGGCAGATCTTTCAGATCGACGATGGCGATTTGCGGCGCGCGATCGGGTTTGCGGCCGAGAAACTCTTCGTGGCATTCGAGCAGGACCTTGAGCATCAACGGCCGCCCCTGGAATCGCCGCAGGTTGTATCTTTCGGCGAACCGCTTCATTACCGGCAAAGATTCGAAAATCTCAAACGCGGCGTCAGCGTAGGCGATCCCCGCCGGGCTTTCGCCGTTCAATTCAACGAAGCTGTAGGTTTCATCGGTTAAGAACGAATCAAGTCTCGCGGTGGGAGACACCGCCCGATAACCCGGGTCGATAGCCACCAGCTCGCGCTCGACCGGCGTGAGTCCAAGTTCGTCCAGCAATTGGGTGTTTGCGACCGCCTCATCCTTGACCTTCTCGATCGCGTTCCAGACCGTCTCGCAGATGCGAACAACGCGCGCGAAATCCTCTTCCCTGACGAAATGCGGCCGCAGATACGGCGAGAGGCGCCGGCCGCCGAAAATCAACTTCGAGCGCTCCAACCCCTCATCGAGCAGCGCCAGTGACGTATCGGCCAACGCTCGATCTTCGAGCAGCTTGTGATAGTAAGCGACGGCTTCGTTGAGCATTGATGATGTAGAGGATAGTTTTACTTTGCGGTTCTTTGCGTCTCAGCGTCTTGGCGTGAACTATTGAATCGCAATTCAGAAGTTTCACGCAAAGGCGCAAAGACGCAAAGCCCCGCAAAGTTCACTTAGAACCGGGATTACTGTTTGCGCGGAGCCTTCACGGTTAATCTCATGACTACTTCATCGCGAATCAAATCGTTTGCCTTGCCGGTGTAGTTAATCCCAAAGTCCTTGCGATTGATCGCGAACTCGGCGTTGACTGAGGCGGCATCCGGCGCCACCTGGATGGTCGCGGGAAAGCTGATTGATTTCTTGACGCCGTGCAAATCCAGATTTCCGGTGACAGTGTGCGTAGCGCCGGCGGTCGTGGCCGGCTCGATCTTTGTTGAAGTGAAGTTCGCCTTCGGATATTTGGCGACATCAAAGAAGTCGGGCGTCTTCAAGTGCGTCGTTAGCCCATCTGTGTCGGTCACAATCGAGGTCGTGTCGATGTCGATCCTTACGCGGCTTTTTTCAACGCCTTCTTTGGCAAGTTCAATGGTGCCCGTGAACTGCTTGAACGACCCGGTGTGACTGCCGGTTACTTTCGAGCCCACGAACTCAACTTTCGAGTTCTCAGGATTGATCGCAAGCGTCTCAGCGCCGGCAGTTTTCGCCAGGTCCGGCGTCTGACTCGCTTCGGAAACTGTCGCGTGCGGTTTGTCGTCGGCCGGATTGGCGCAGGCCGCAATCGACAACGCGAACGCCAGCATAAAAATCGCAAAGTACTTTCTCATCGTCAAAGTTGTTCCTTTCAGTTCTGTCTTGGAAGTTTGGCACACGGCCCTTGTTCTTCCCAATTCGAAATTCAAAGAAAAAGGTCACAGATACGACAACCACCAATCTCGACGGCGCGCTTTTACCCCCGCGAACCACTTGCACAACGGGTACAACAGCAACACGCCAATAATCCAGCAAAGATAAACGACCCAGAGCGGAAAACCGATTCCACTCGGCAGACTCGTAAACTTATCCACGGGACTCGCAAATTGCCACGCGACGGGCTGGCCGGCAAGAAGTCCGGCGATAACTCCGATCAGATGCGCCGTGTACCATTGAAGCAGGTAGAAGAACAAAGGCACGCGGCCGAAGGTCACGAACGCGTCGCGCATGCGGCCCGGCAGAAACTTTCCCGACGCAAGCGCATCGGGCAGTTTTTCGACCAACCCCAAAGCGATTATTGAGGGACCCAACGTCATCAGAAGAAAAAGCAGCGACGGCGCATATTTTGTCGTGTTAAGAAACGACATCAAGGTGAACAGCAAACTCTTTTGTGGGGCCCACTGCGCGGGGTCGCCGTATATATTCACCCCGCGCATCGCAAAGAAAAGCGTGGTGCCAACTCCGCCGATAATCAACAACCAACGACGGCGTTCACGCGCATCTTTCGTGTACAAAACGCCGAACGCATAACCCACCGCCATTACACCAATCCAGGGGATGAGTGGGTATATGACGGCAACCACCGGCGTCCCCTCACCGAATATCGGAAAGTATTTGAAGGCTGCGTCGTGAAGAATTATCCAAAGTTTCTCGGCAAACGTCGGCACCGCCGTTCCAGGGCCGTTCCAGCCCGGCACTTCGAACCTGTCGAGCAGGTTATGAAGCGCGATCATCAACAAGCCGAACCCGGCAATCACTCTAATCGGCAGATGAATCAGCGCGGCGAGCACGATCATCGAAACGCCGAGCACCCAAATCACCTGCAGCATTGCCAGCAGACGAATGTCGAAGTTGAACCAGACACCCCACTTCACAATGGTCAGCTCAAGAACAATCAGCCAAAGTCCACGGGTGATCAGAAACTTTGAAAGTTCCTTCTTGCTCTTACCGCGCGCCAGTTGCAAATACGCTCCGGTGCCGGCGAGGAAAACGAAAACGGGCGCGCAGAAATGTGTAATCCAGCGCGTGAAGAAAACCGCCGGTGTTGTCTTCGTCAGGTCGGTCGGATCGAAAGCGAGTGCTCCGGCATGCACGAAGTCACGCGTGTGATCGAGCATCATGATCACCATCACGATGCCGCGTAGCAGATCGATTGAATCGATCCGCCGCCGTTCAGGCTTCGCCGGTTCAGGATTGACTGCGCCTGCGGGTTGAGGCTCTGTCGATTGTTCAGCCATCGGAGTTCGCTCGCGTGATGTACTCGGAAAAGCGGGCGGAGTTTATCGCAGAATTCCCATGAATTCGAGCGTGAGTTGCACAAACTTCAGTCTGTGCGTTCGATCGGCAGAAACACAGACTGAAGTCTGTGCCACGATCACAGACACTCAGAGTTCGATTTGACGCAACGAGATCACTGGTTCGAATTGGAGAAGCTTTCCGGCCGTCGGCTCATCCAGCGCCCCGTCTACTTGAATGATTGCCATCGCTTCCCCGCCCCGTTCGCGCCGGCCAAGATGAAATGCGCTGATGTTGATGCCAGCCTCGCCGAGGAGCGTTCCAACTCGCCCAATCACGCCGGGCTCATCGCGGTTGTGCATCACCAGCATGTTGCCGCGTGGAATAGCCTCGATACGAAAGCCGTTGATTCTGGTGAGACGGCCCTCGCGGTAACCTTCGGCGGTGGTGAAAACCGAACCGGACGCGGTCTGCTCGCCGGTTGCTGTAGTAACGGAAGTTCGTATCGCCGAGATGGCATTCGAACCACGAACGTAAGATGTAGTCACTGTAATGCCGCGCTCGTCTGCGATGAGAAAGGCATTGACGGCATTCACGCGCGCGCTGACATCGCGCAACAAGCCGGCGAGGAATAAACGTGTGACTGGGGCTGCATCAACATCCACGAGTTCGCCGGCAAACTCAAGACGTACTTCGCGAATCGCTTTATCGGCCAACTGCGCCTGAAAACGTCCCAAACTTTCTGCGAGCGACAAGTACGGCTGCAACCTTGTCAGTTCGGTCGCGCCCACCGCCGGCATATTCACTGCTCCGCGTAACGCACCGGTCGTGAAGTAATCACGCATTTGTTCCGCGACCGTGAAAGCGACCGCTTCCTGAGCCTCCGCCGTCGAAGCGCCCAGATGCGGCGTCGCAATTACCTGATCGAGTTGCAGCAAGGGATGATCTGATGGCGGCGGTTCCTTTTCAAAGACATCCAGCGCCGCACCGGCGATCTTTCCGGATTGGATTGCGGCGTGCAACGCCGCCTCGTCGATAAGTCCGCCGCGCGCGCAGTTGATGACGCGCGCGCCGGTTTTCATTTTGGCGAACGCCTCTGCATTAATCAGCCCACGCGTCTCATTCGTCAGCGGCGTGTGAATCGTCAGGAAATCAGCGCGCGCGAATACTTCGTCCAGCGAAACTGTTTCGACCTCCGCTTCACCCGCCGGCTGAACAGCAATGAAAGGATCGTGAGCCAGAGCTTTCATTCCGAGCGCGGCTGCGCGCTCTGCCACAGCGCGACCGATGCGGCCCAAGCCGATGATGCCGAGCGTTTTACCGCGCAATTCCGCGCCGATAAAACGTTTTCGATCCCAGTGCGCGGCTTTGACACTGCTGTTGGCCTGCGCAACGTTTCGCGCGAGCGCTACCAGAAGTGCAATGGTGTGCTCGGCCGTCGTGATCGTATTGCCGTCGGGCGCGTTCATCACCACGATTCCATGCGCAGTCGCCGCCGGCACATCGATGTTGTCGACACCCACCCCGGCACGGCCGATCACGCGAAGTTTCGGCGCGGAATCCATCAACTCCGCGCTGACTTTCGTCTCACTGCGGACAACCAGCCCGTCACATTCGGCAATGACGATTTGCAACTCAGCCGGCGACAGTCCTGTTCGCTTGTCGACCTCAAATCCGGCGTCGCGCAACGGCTGAAGTCCGCTGTCGCTAACGTCATCCGAAACCAGAACCCTCTGTACGCTCATCGTGCGCGGATTATATCGGTTTTCTTCGGCCGCGTCGTTTGCGCCACTAGTGATACACTGCCGCAAACGATTTGTGTTAAGCAGCCGATCCGGAGAGATCGACCTTGATTACCGTTACCTGCCTCAACACCGCCACGAAAAAGATCACAGAGAACTGTCCGGTGCCGGACATCAGTGACCTTCGGCAGGATTCTCAGCTCGTGATTTGGGCCGACGTCAGCGATCCCACGAGCGAGGATTTCCTGGATCTGGCTGAAGAGTTCGACTTACATCACCTGTCGATCGAAGACTGTCGGAACACGCATCAACGTCCAAAGGTCGAGGAATATTCCGGCTACTATTTCATTGTGCTCTATGAAGCCAGCCTCGTTGGGCCAGACGACCTACTCGAGTTGCGTGAACTGAATATCTTTCTCGGGAAGAACTATCTGGTTACGGTTCACAGTCGCCCGATCCGCGCCGTCACGACCGCGCGCCGCCTTTGGGAGGAATGGCTCGATCGATCGGAAGCGGGCGCGGGACTGCTGGCTTACCTGCTTATCGATGCAACTGTTGATGACTATCTTCCGCTGCTCGACATCATCAGCGAGCGGATGGACGACCTTGAAGATTCAATCTTTGGACAGTGGCGGGCCGAGGTCATCGAAGAAATCTTCATGGTAAAGAAGAAATTGCTTTACCTGCGACGCGCAATCACGCCGTTGCGCGACGTCTTCAACACCCTGCTACGACGTGAACAGCCGATCTTTCCCCGCGAGACGCACGTGTATTTTCAGGACGTGTTCGATCACTTAATTCGCGTGGCCGACAACATCGACACGCTGCGCGATATGTTGAGTTCCACCATGGACGCATATCTTTCGGTTTCCGGTAATCGTATGAATAAAATTATGAAGAGGCTGACGTCGGTCGCGACTATCTTGATGTCCGTCACTTTGATCGCCGGGATCTATGGAATGAATTTCGTGTTCATGCCGGAACTAAGGTGGCGCTATGGTTATATCTTCGCATTGCTCTCGATCGTCGGCGTAGGTTTGTCGCTTTACGCCTACCTGAAGAAGGTTGATTGGCTATGACGAAAGAGAAAATCTCGTACTTACTGTCACATCGATTCAGGCGGCGGAGCGGTGATACGCGTGAATTGGCTGAACGGTTGGCGCCGCTGGAAGAATTGGCTCCGGCGGAATCCAAGAAGCCGCCCGATCGAGTCGGCAATTCCCAGGTCGTTGCCCAGGAAGAGGGCGCCATCGTAGTGGGCCGTAACAAGCCCGCGTTGCCCCAAGATGTGATTGACCGAAGCGACCGAAATGGAATCTTCGGTATCGAACCTGTGGTAATTGTTATCGTAGGATTGCTGCTGGCCTTTATTATGTTCATCGCATGGCAAATCTCGCGGATGCCGGCCGAGTAAAATCAACTAAACAAGAGAGAAACCCCTGATGGAAATCTTTGTCTATCGCGAAGGCGCGAACCAAGTCGAATCCGGCTTCACCGCTGAACAGTTACCGGATCTGTTGAAAGACGAAAAAGCTGTCATCTGGATTGACATGGAAGCTCCGACTGAAGCGGAGGAACAACTTCTGGCGAACTTATTTCGTTTTCATCCGCTGACGCTGGAGGATTGTCGCGAGACGCGGAATTATCCGAAGGTCGAGGAGTTTCCCGGCTATCTTTATTTCATCGTGCATGGCGTGCGCGCCGACACCAGTCCAGATCATTTCAACACGATTGAGCTCGATGCCTTCCTGGGGCCGAACTATGTCATCACTTATCACCACGAGATGTTTCGCAGTATCAACAACGTGAAGAAGCTTTTAAGCACCAGCCCGGTGGCGTGCCAGCGCGGACCCGCTTTTCTCTTGCATCAAATCTTTGATCAGATTGTGGATTTCTATTCGCCGGTCCTCGACGATTTCGATGAACGGATTGCGAAACTTGAAGACGACATTTTTACGTTGAGCCGTCCGAACAAAGCGATCCTCGAGGAGATTATGGATCTTAAGCGCGGGGTCTTACGACTGCGGCGCATCTCGACGCGGCAGATGGAAGTCGTCCTGCGCACGAGTCGCGGCGAATTCTCTTTGATTCCGCCCCAATTACTGCCGTTTTACCGGGACATTCATGATCACATTCTTCGCGTTACAGACCTGGCTGAGAGCTATCGCGATTTAATAAGCGGCTCGCTGGATGCTTACATGACGGTCGTCGGCAATCGCATGAACGAAATCATGAAAGTGCTGACTATCTTTTCCGCGATCATGCTGCCGCTGACATTCATCGCGGGGCTTTACGGCATGAACTTCGACAACCTCCCGGAACTGCACTGGCAATACAGCTACTATGTGGTGCTTGCGGTTATGGCCATCGTCGCCGCTGGAATGCTGATCTTTTTCTGGCTACGAGGCTGGCTCGGCGGCGGAAGGAGATGAGAGATCACCGCGCCTGGAGCAGCAGGTACATCGAGATTAGGACTGAATTCGCGATCAGTGCGTAAACTCCCGCCAGCACGTCGTCCGCCATTATTCCCAATCCAGATTCCAGCGCTTCCAACCGCCGAATCGGATAAGGCTTCCAGATGTCGAACAGGCGAAACAAGAGGAACGCCGACAGGATGCTCCACCAGGTGTGCAGCCAAAACGGACCTGACAGCAGCGCGATCATCTGACCGGCAACTTCATCGATGACGACGATCGACGGATCCTTACGCTGAATTACTTTCTCGGTGCGCGTGGCGGCCCAGATGCCCAGCATCGTTGTCGCAAACGTCAACAGCAGCATGAACGCTAACTGAGGCGTGAACACGTAAAGCAGACTTGAGCCTGTTCGTTGCGCATTGGCTTCTAGTACTCCGTAAAACCAGCCCGAAAGACTCAGAGACAGACCGGCGCCCACCAGCGAGCCCAGCGTTCCCGGCGCAACCGGCAAGTAACCAACGCCGCAAGTCGCAATCGCCAGCGCGACGTAATCACTCGCTGAGCGTCGTTTCCGCGCGGGAACTTCCGTCGCCGGAACAGCGACCTTGGAATTTAACTCATCACTGGATTCTTTGATTGGCACGCTCTCCGGCGGTGGCACTGATTTCAATTCTCCGATTCAATTGGAGTACGTCTCGGGTGCATTGGAACACAGATTGAAGTCTGTGCCACTTCTTGCCTTGGTGGTTCGCTAATTGCTTTCGATTGTGGCTTGAGCCTATGCTGTCAACGGCCTCCCCTTTACCAACCGCGTTTCGCCGGCACGCAATGCTGCCTCGAAAACTTCCAAGTCTTTTATCAGACAAGTTCTCGAAGTGTCGAGTGCCATCAAACTACGACATCTGGATGAATCATTTAGCGCCAAACGGGTCACACCTGATTTCGTTACGCATCGTAATTCTCTTGATGATGGTTCTGAGCTTGTCTTACGCGGCTCGCGTCACGGCTCACGCCAAGCCGGCGTGGCAACCGTCGGGTCGCATTCGCGGAGTAACACTCGCCGCCACCGGCGATCGGCGTGAGCGCTTACCGGGAGTCGTGCTCGTTCTCACGGGCCCGGCACTCGGTGATAATAAAGTCGCAATCATCAGCGACGACCAGGGCGAGTATTCATTCAATCGCCTGGCGGCCGGAGACTACACGCTGGTGGCGACTCATGCAGGCTTTGAAAGATTCGAGCAGAAAGTAACCCTGGCAATTGACGCGACAGTCGATCTCGACATGTTGTTGCAGCCCGGCACCGTCCAGGTAACTGTCACTGTCTCGCCCGAACAGGATCGCATCAACACCACGGACACGACCGTCGCCGGCCAACTCTCAGCCACGAAGCTGCGTGATGTGCCGCTGGTCAACGAGAAGTTTCAGGACGCGCTGCCGCTGCTGCCCGGAGTGACGCGAAGTCCCGACGGCGCGCTCAACATTAAAGGCACGCGGCCGGACCAAAGCGGCACGCTGGTATCGAGTCTGAACGTTAGCGATCCCGTGACCGGCGATGCGGCGATCGATCTGCCGCTCGAAGCCGTCGAGTCGGTGCAGGTTTTCTCGAATCCGTTTTCCGCCGAATACGGCAGATTCACCGGCGCGATTACGGCGATCGAGACTCGCTCAGGGAGCAACCGGTGGCGATACCTTTTGACGAACGTGCTAATGCGTCCGCGGATTCGCGACGGCAAGATTTACGGCGTTCAGTCAGCGACTCCCAGGATTGCTGTCGGCGGACCGATCAAAAAAGACAAAATCTTCTTCTTTCAAAGTTTCGAATATCGCTTCGTTCGATCTGAAGTGACGAGCCTGCCGCCCGCCCAGCGTGACAGCAAACTCGAGAGCTTTGATTCGTTCACACGTTTTGATTTCAACCTGAACAACGCGAACCGTCTGGCCGTGAGTTTTTCGCTCTTCCCGCAGAAACGCGACGCCATTAACCTGAACACATTCACGCCGCTCGACACCGCCGCGAACCTGCACCAACGCGGATGGTTCTTCGCAGTAAACGAGCAAGCCACTTTCGCAAAGGGCGCCCTGCTTCAATCAAGTTTTAGTCTGAAACAGTTTGACCTCGATGTTTTTGCAAACAGCGGCGGTTTGTTCGTGATCTCGCCGGCGCGTCGTGCGGGCGGTTGGTTCAATCGGCAAGGACGCGAGAGCCGGCGCGCCGAATGGCTCGAGACATTGTCTCTGCCGGAGAAGAAGTACTACGGCAAACACGACATCAGATTCGGAATCAATGTAAGCCACACGACTTTCGACGGCAGCGATGTGTCCGCGCCGGTTCAGATTGTCCGTCGCAATGGAACGCTGAGTCAGCTAATCACATTTGCGGGGGCCGGCGCATTAGCCCGAAACAACACTGAACTGGCCGCGTTCGCGCAGGAGACTTGGCATGCTCACCAGAGGCTAACGATTGATCTTGGCTTGCGCTGGGACAGGGACAGCATCAGCAAGGACAATAACTTTGGCCCGCGGCTGGGTTTCGCTTTCCTGCCATTTGCAAATGAGCGGACGGTGATTCGCGGAGGAGTCGGTCTCTTTTACGACAAGATTCCGATCAACGTGGGCATCTTTCCGCAGTATCAGCAGCGCGTCGTGACCACGTTTGCCGCCGACGGTCTGACGATCGTCGATGGCCCGCGGACTTTCAATCATGTATCCGCGGCAGGTTTGCGTAATCCCTCTAGCGTCGCTGGAACTCTTCAGATCGATCATGAAATCCAGAGACTGCTTCTCCGATTTGGTTTTGAAGCACGACGCACGCGGCGCGATTTCATTCTTGATCCAATACCGGATGGCCGACTGCTTCTGAGAAATGACGGCGAAGCGCGTTATCGTGAGTTTCAGTTGACCGGTCGTTTTCGCCTGCAGGAGCGAAGGCATCTATATCTCGCCTATGTACGTTCGCGTGCGACCGGCGATCTGAATGCCTTCAACAATTATTTTGGCAACCTGCGAAATCCTGTTATTCGCGCGAACGAGCGCTCGCTGCAACCGTTCGACGCACCTAACCGGCTGCTTATTTGGGGCGACATCGGCCTGCCTAAACAGATCACGGTTTCGCCCGTGATGGACTGGCACACTGGCTTTCCTTTTTCGCTGATTGATGAAAACCAGAACTTTGTGGGAGCGCGCAATCGAAGCGGACGTTATCCGAACTTTTTCTCGCTCGATCTGCAAATTACGAAGGGACTGACCCCGCGTGTGCCGAATTGGGGATTCATTCCCGCGCAGTTTCGGGGCCGGAAGTTTCCCGGACGCTTCGGCATTAAACTGTTTAATCTCACGAACCACTGGAACCCGCGTGATTTCCAGAACAACCTGAACGCCGCAGATTTCGGTTCGTTCTACAACAGCACGCGCCGAGGCATTAGATTGAAGTTTGAGTTCGTGAAGTTTTAGGGTTTTGGCGCGGCTTTGCCGCCTGATGTGCGGTAAGGCTCCGCCTTACCGTTAAGCTGTTTAAAAACCCTTAAGCGCTACGCCCCGACAATCCGTCCAACCAGATCGTATTCCTGCGCTTCCTCGATTAGCACATCCACAATCTGACCGGGAACCGGTAAGAATCCTTCAGGCGCATCGTTGATCAGAACACATCCGTCTATGTCCGGCGCCTGAGTTTCCATTCTTCCCTGCCAAAGCAAATCGCTCTCGTTTGATTCGCCTTCGAACATTACGCCGAATGTGTTGCCGATCAGCGCGTTGTGTTTGCGCCTGGCGATTACGGACTGCTCTTTCATCAGCTGGTCACGTCGACGTTTGGCAATGTTAGGCTCGACTTTGTGCGGCAGTTCGAAAGCCGGCGTGCCTTCTTCATCTGAATACGTGAAGACTCCAACGCGATCGAATTCGACGTTCTTGATGAAGGTCATCAGCTCGTTAAAGTCGTTTTCCGTCTCGCCCGGAAAACCTGTGATGAAAGTCGTGCGCACGCCAATTCCGGGTACGCGGCTGCGCACACGCTCGATCAATCGTTCGAGCGACGCACGATTGCCACCACGCTTCATCAGTTTCAGAACGTTCTGCGAAGCGTGCTGCAAAGGCATGTCGAGATACTTCACAGCCTTTGGCTCTTCCGCGAGCACGTCAAGAAAAGCGTCGCTGATGTGCGTGGGATACGTGTACATCACTCGCACCCACTCAATGCCATCGGTGTGTGACAGCTCGCGCAAAAGATGTGCGAGCGCGTCCGGTTTGCCCAGGTCTTCGCCGTAACGGGATGAATCCTGGGCCACCAAAATCAGTTCCTTTACGCCTTCTTCAGCCAGCTGCTGAGCTTCAACGACAAGCGATCCAAAGCGGCGGCTGCGAAAATGACCACGCATCTGGGGAATGAAACAGAAGGCGCAGGGCCGATCACAACCTTCGGCAATCTTGATGAACGCGTAATGACTCGGCGTCGCGAGCACCCGAGGCGTCGATTCGTCGTAGAGATAGGTCGCGCTCTGATTTCCGAGGGGAATCACCGGCAGCGACTGCGTATTCGTTCGCGGATCACATACGCTGAGGATTTCGTTTATCTGACTGGTCCCGATGAAAGCATCGACTTCGGGCATCTCGGCTTTCAATTCATCGCGATAACGCTCGACCAGACAACCGGCGACCACCAGGCGCGTGGCTTTTCCTTCAGTCTTCAAACGTGCCGCTTCGAGAATTGCTTCGATCGATTCCTTTTTCGCTGAATCAATAAAGCCGCACGTGTTTATGACCACCGTGTCCGCATCTTCCGCGTCAGCAGTAATCTCAAACCCTTTTAGCTTGAGTTGTCCCATCATCACCTCGCTATCGACGAGGTTTTTGGGACAGCCCAGACTGATAAATCCAACTTTATTCATACGATCATTTACCACGGAGGACACAGCGGAAGACGAAATCGCCAAGAGCTAAGGGCGAAGTGCTGAGGACGAGGATTGTCGTGGATTGCGCCAGAGCTCTGCTCTTTGCGCTTGGCCCCTGTGCTCTTTGCACGTTTCTTCCTCTGTGTCCTCTGTGGTTTTACCTATTCCTTTTATTATTCTCGATGCGCGCCAAAAGACCTCCGATGTGCGCCCGTTCCGCGTCCGACAACTTCTCTTCCCCAAACCGGACTCGATTGTACGCGTTGGTAATGTCTCGCGCTTCGTCCACGCCGACGGCGGCGGCAAACTCCAAAGGCGTTTCATACAGTTCGCGCTTGTTGCCCTGTTTTTCCAGAGCCTTTAACAATCGTTCATAGAATTCGACGCGCGTCGCTTCAGATTCATCCCCGCCCCGCCAAACCTTTAGTCCGCGGCGCCAACCAAATCGGCGCACGCGGCGCGTCAACTGCACGGCGGCCATCAATCCAAACAGCAATGTCGCTCCCCACAGAATTGGTCCAATGAGCGCGGGGAATGCCGCGCGCGCCTGCGCAAATTTGTTGACGGAGCCACGCTGCAGATCGAATAGCTTGTTCCGCGCCGACGTCACCAGCGATCGCTGTTCCTGCTTGTCGTATCCCACGACGTATTGGAACCACATCAGTTCAAACGCTTCAGAATACTTGCTCAGCATGCCGGCGAAGCCTGTTCGCGCAGTTGCCGTGCGGCCCGCGGACGGCGTCGGATCGAACGTCACCCAGGATTTCGTCTCAGGGAAATACACTTCCACCCACGAATGCGCGTCGCTCTGTCGCACAGTGAAGGCGCCCGACGCTTCGTTATATTCACCCGGAAGGAACCCGTTAACCAGGCGCGTCGCCACGCCCTGCGTCCGCAGCATGACTGCCATGGCCGTCGCGAAATATTCGCAGTGACCCTGCTTCACGTTGAAGAGAAAATCTGCAAGCGGATCGGCTCCACCGGCTTTCATCTCGAGCGAGTAGCCATATTTTTCCCGCAGATGAGCTTCAACCGCGCGCGCCGCGTCGTACCAGGTTCGCGCTTCGCTCTCTTGAATGACATCGCGTGTGAGAGTGCGAATTCGCGGATCCAGATTCGCAGGCAGCTCCAGATACCGCGCCGACTCAACCAGGTATTGAAACCGATCGTTGCGAAGTGTGCTAGCGCTTGGCTCGGTTGTATCGGAATATACCCGGTAAACGACGCGCTCTTGATCATGGGCACGCGTCTGGACCGACCCTTCGGAATCAACATGGACGAACGGCAAGTTGCCCCGGACTGCGACGACGCGGGGCGCGCCGAATAAAATTGGCGTGTCGACCGGCTCCATGAAAAACGTCTGCGTTGTCAGGTGAGCCCGGCTTGCGGCGGTGCCGAATTGGAATAAGCCGCTCCCGCTCTCCTTCTTCTCAAATTGTTCCGCAACGGCCGATTTCTTCCACGCTTTACCCGTAAAGCTATCTAAAGCAACTCCGCGCCAGCGCAAACGCGCGGGCGGAGCGCTGCCAAACTCATCAATACGCACGCGCATGAAAATTTCGTCGTTGCCTTTGAGTTGGCCGATTTGACCGAGCGTGACGCTATCTGAGAAACCGACGAAACCAGACACGCCATCCCCGCCCCGACGTAGCGCGCTGGATGCAGCACGGGGCGCGATTAAGAAAAACGGAAGCGCCAGAATCACAATCAGGATCAACAAGCCCACCGAGACCAGCGGCAACCGTCGTGTCTCGAGATACCGGCGGCGCCAGAGCCGCATCGGCAGCTTTTGAAAAAGTGTCGAATCAGGCGGAACGAGCAGGCGCGTCTGGGTGGTCGTGACTTTCTTTCGGGCCTTCTGAATCTCAAAGGCGACGATCGTCGAAAGCGCGCACAGAAGATAAGGAATCAGCACCGCCAGGAACATTGGACTCGCCGTCAGCCCCGCCGCCAGCAGTACCGTGAAAAATGAAATCAGGTAGAGAAAGAACCAATCCCGATCGTGCTTGCGTTGGAAGAGCTTTACTGCCGAGAGAAAAAGAATCAGGTGCGAAAGAACCGCTACTTCGACCCCGCCACGCCGGCCGGTCTCGAAATTTTCAATCTGCAGATAGGGCGTAAGCACCCGCCAATCAAGGTAGAAAAACGGAATCGAAACCAGAATGACGGCGAGCGCGAGTCGCTCACTCAACTGCCACCGGCTATCTTCAAACTTGAAAGCGACGATCATTACCAGCGCAAACGCGCCCAGCAGCCACAGGCCGACCCCGCCGGCGACATAAAGTGCCAGCGCCGCGGCGGCAATCGTCGCGTAGGAAGTCAGCCGGAAATAGGTGTTGAATTGCATAGATGTCGTGAAGCGTTGAGTGTAACCGACAGTTGGATGCGCCGCCATTAGGGGCAGTAGCCCGACTCTGCGGGAGCGTCAAATCGAGCGCCGAAGGCTGCGGAATGTAACAGCCTGGGGCCAGCGGCCCTGGGAAATCGCCACTATCCAATCATAAGCCGCAACGCGGCGAAATGACCTCGTCGTTAGATTGAGTCGCCTCGGTGCATTTCGCCCCAGAGCTCAATATCAATGTCACCGTAGATCCTGGGGCGTTGCCCCAGGCTATCGCACCTGTACAGCACCTCGCGCCTTTGGCGCTTATCCATCAATTACGGCCGGCGTCGCTTATGGAACCATTGACTGCGGCTCACCGTCCGTCATATGTTCTCAGCACAGGATGAAACTGCTTCTCACCATCTGTATGACGGCCGTATTGGCGCCGGCAATTTCCTTTGCCCAGCGAACCAACGCCAGGGTGACTCGCGCCGAAATCAGGAACGCCGAACAACACCTTTCTGATGCGGGCTTCTGGACCGGACCGATCGACGGAGTCTTTGACGCTGATTCACGCTCCGCACTGATCGCTTTTCAGAAATGGCACGGTCGCGACGTTAATGGCCAGCTCACCATCGACGAACTTGACGTCATTCGCACCAGCTCCAGGCCTGGAGCCCGTGAACTCGGATACGAACATGTTGAAGTAGATCTTGATCGCCAGGTGCTTATGTTGGTTGCCGACAACGGTAGCGTCAGAGTCCTCCCGACCTCGACCGGCAACGGCAAAACGTTCATGGACGATGGACAGCAGAGCATCTCGTACACACCGCGCGGCCGTTTTCTCGTTTATGACAAGAGCGTGGGCTGGGAAACGGGGCCGCTCGGTTCGGTTTTTTATCCCAACTACATCAGCGGCGGCGTAGCGATTCACGGCAGCCGCAACGTTCCGAACCAGCCAGCGAGTCACGGCTGCATCCGGATCCCCATGTTTGCCGCACGCGAAGTCAGCCGTGTCCTGAAGCGCGGCACCATCGTGCTCGTCTACGACCAGATCTCGTTCGTGTCGGCAAAGGACTGGGTTAAAAATCCAAAACTGAAGGAGGCTGCGTTTTTGAGCACGGCGTTTATTTACGATGCGGAGCCGGTGGACAACAGCAAGTCGAAGTCACGATCTGTCGCAATCAGGAAAACTCGTCCAAGGGTCGTGAGAGTTTGATCGTCGGCGGGGCGGTAGCCCGACCGTCAGGGAGGTCCGCGTTAGCGGACGTTTTGATAATAGCCCAGCCCTTCAGGGCTGGGGCACGGATAGGGAAATAATTCCGAGCCCGCGAAGCGGGCGACAGAAAAACCGTGATACACCTAAGCGGCTTTCCTGTCCAAGATGACTGCATTCATCCGCGGCTGTTGTCCTGGATTACGTAACCTTCCTTATGGTCTGGCTTCTGACACGCTACATCCCTAACAAAACGGTTACGCTTCTGTTATCTGTGTTGCTGGTCATGATGTCCGGCTTACCGTCCTGATTGACATCGCCAACAGCAAGTCGCCAGGTACCCGCGCCGGTAACATACGGTGACCCAAACGCGGGTCTGAAGCCGCCCCCGCCGTCGCCGAGCATCACGCGAACGGCGTCCCCGCCCGCCGCGATCACGTCCAAGCGCCGATCGCGATTCACGTCCACGAGTTCAGTCCGCCAGACGTTGCGGCCCATCTCGAATGGAGAGGCCGCAACCTCACGAAAATTTCCTGTTCCATCGCGAAGCAGCACCGTCAATTTACTCTGGTCGTGATGAGTGGCGACTAGATCGGGCTTGCCGTCTCCATTGATGTCACCCATAGACGTTGACCAAGGTGTCATTGTCCGCAAAGGAACTTCGCTTCGGCGAAAGCCGCCTTGCCCGTCGTTAATCAGCAAGGTCAAAGCGCAACTGTGTGCCAGTTGCTGTGCCCGCTGCGGACCGGTGGCGGAAGCGTTCGAGACAATGTCGAGCCGTCCATCGTTGTTGATGTCGCCAATCGTGAGCGGATACGGACTGGGCCCGACGGAAAACGTGCGCGGCGCGAGCGTGAATCCACCGCGGCCATCGCCAAACGCTACCGAAATATCGTTGTCGGCATTGTTTACCGTTGCGAGATCCAGCTTGCCGTCGCCGTTCAGGTCGGCCAGCCCGATACCATGTGTGTGCGGCTGCTGACCCGTAGGTTTCATCACGATCGGCGAATTCGGCGCTAGCGCAAAACCGCCATTCGCCTGGCCTAACAGCAGCGTCACGTTGTAGCTGTCGTGAAAGTCCCAGGCAAGATCGAGCCGGCCGTCGCCATTGACATCTCCGAGTACAATGTCGCCGGGCGTATCGACGCCTTTCGGTAATCTAAATGTCTGCGCGGTGGCCGCACTCCCTGTCGCGACCTGAAAGGGCACGTCTCCCGCCTGTCCAAACATCACGTCAATGGTGCGCGCTTCCTCGCTGGCGACGATCAGATCCAGCCGCCCGTCTTTATTCAGATCCGCCAGCGCCACATTGCTGGGTTTGTTCGGTAGCGGGATCACGACGCGCGGGCGGAAAAGCGAGCCCTGCAGCGCGCCCGCGTTACAGGATGACAAAATCAGAAGCGCAATGACCGTGAGCTTCATATCAGACTTCCGGAACCGTAAAGTGACTGAAGGGTTCATCAAATCTTACGCTCAATTGCGTGCGATTTGAATTGGCGGCTTGCGTTCTTAATGCGCTCGGAGTTTGGAAGGTGCATCCGCTAAACTCGCATCATGAGAATTACAGCACTTCACGCCAAAGACGGCGAAGCGATCCCACTTGGCAAATTTACAGTATTAGTAGGGCCGAATAACGTCGGAAAGTCGCAGACTCTTCGCGATGTTCAGATGAGAATGGATTCGGGTGCTGACGCCAGAACCACTTTGATTACAGACATCGATCTCGAAAAACCTCCCGCGTTTGAGGGCATACTTGACGGCCTCCAGGTAGTTGAAGATCCGCAGAGGCTACAGATGCATGTTGTGCGAGGAATCCGCTCCAATCTTCAGAGCGGAGATGTTATGCAGGTGAATCTCGAAAATCTCAAAAGACAATATGATGATTCGCCCGACATGAGATTCATATTAGGAAACCTTGCAAGATACCGAGTTTCATTTCTCGATGCTTCATCTAGGTTAGCAGTGGCACAGACGACGGGTTCCTTCAATCCTTTAGAGCAACCACCAGCCAATCTTCTTCAGGGGCTTTTTGCTGATGAACCTGTGGAAATTGAGCTTCGAAACGCCTTCAAAAGCGCATTCGGAATGGACGTGAAGCTCGACTACAGTGGAATGACTCAACTGACTCTGCGTGTTGCTCGCGAGTTTGAGCCGGTATCCGACGACCCGCGCAAGGCATTCCCGGTCATGAACAATTACAACAAACTCGACACGCAAGGCGATGGCTTTCGAAGTTTCGTGGGCGTTGTATTAAGCCTACTTCTCTCCAGAGGGCGCATCATTCTCCTCGATGAACCGGAAGCATTCTTACATCCAGCTCAAGCGAGGACTTTGGGAAGGTGGGTCGCCGTTCACTCAGAGGCGGTTGATAGCCAGATTATCATCGCCACTCATAACGCCCATTTTCTTGCCGGCATTCTCGCACAGAAACCCGACGCTAGTATTTTCCGATTGAATCGCAGGGAAGATCATACTAGTTATAATCCCGTTCCCGCAGAAGCAACCGAGCGGCTTGTCAAATCGCCAATACTCTCCAGTCAGCGGGTGATGGAGGCCTTCTTCTACAAAGGAGTTGCTGTATGTGAAGCAGATAGCGACCGAATCATTTACCAGACCGTCGCAGTCAAAGAATTTGGAAACGAGAACGTTCTGTTTGTTCACGCCCACAACAAACAAACGGTAAGAGAAGTGGTTGGGTTACTCCGCGATGCTACGATACCCGTCTGCGCAATAACTGATATTGACATACTAAATTCTTCTGACGAACTGAAAAGGTTATTGCTCGCATTGAAGCCCGACAAAGACTTTGCCCAACCTCTAAGGATGCGAGAAGAAATCGCTCGTTTCGTGATGAATAGAGATGAGAAGGAAGTCGTTGATGATATCACATCGAAGATCGCTGAATTGTTCGATCAGCTTTGCAATAATGAGCACGGATTGTCGGGCGTGCGCGGTGCTCTCAATCGGATCTATGGCGAATCGAAAAAATGGTCGCCCGTAAAGAAGAGAGGAGTCTCTGCCTTTCCGGTAAACCAGCGCGCGACCGTTCAGACACTGGTTGATGATCTCGTGGCTGATGGGTTATTTGTCGTACCCGTCGGAAGCCTAGAAGGTTGGCTGGAATTGGGATCAGAACGAAAAAACCGATGGATTGTTTTAGCCTTGGAAGCCTTGAACGCAAACAAGTGTAGCGAAGGTTTACGAAAATTCGTTTCAGATGTTCTCGCGAGTATGGACGACTTTGCCCGTCCCGCCGAGGTGCGGGTCGCTGAAGCGGCATCAGAGGCGAATTGAAGATAACTGAAAAAGCCCGCGAGATCTCTCTCGCGGGCTCTTTCGATTTAATCCCGGCTGAGTGCAACTCGGCCGCGTAAATGCTAACACCACACACTTCAAATACTCAGCCGTAACAGAGTCAGCTACGGACAAACTTGTCATTTATGCGGGCCACAAATAGACACCGTTTCACTTGATCCAAGTGGAGGAGACTTGTAGACTCCCGCTGTCCTCGAGTCGATATGAATGTCCTATCTCCCAATTCAGGACAGTGTCCGGCGTGTTCGGCGGTGTCCCGTTTGTAGTTGAAAGTGTTCGGGGTGGCGGATTGGTTCATAGCCTAAGCTGCCCTCACTTCCTGAGCAAGCTCGGCCACGGGGTGACGCTCAAGCAACAAACACTTGAGCGCGTT
>JBQTHO010000011.1:0-36017 GCA_052389795.1 Acidobacteriota bacterium
TCAAGTGGGTCGCGCTGACCACCCAACGCGGTGCCGAGCGCGCGACCGCAACACCTGATTGAAACGAGTTCCCTGCCTCGTCGCGCGCGATGGCGGCCACTTGGGCGCGACGCGTAAAGAGAAACCAGACTGCCAAATTTTCAAAGCGGCGCGGCATAACTACTAATTATTATTCGTGCCTCATAATGCCGGGTCGCCGGAATTATGAGGTGACTCATAATACTCCCGATCTCGTGATCTGACATCAAAACCCTTTCACCGTCGCATGCCCAAAATTGGAAACGCCAGGTAAAACGATAAGCCAGAACAAGAACTAGCTGCCATCAGAAATCAGCCAACGATAATCCGCTGGCGACGGTATTATGCGTCACTATGGCAGGGCGAAGACTGCTCGATCAGGTAAGCGATGTGGCGAGGTTCAAACATCTCAGCCTGCGCACGGAGCAAGCGTACCGAAATTGGATTAGGCGCTACATCTTCTTCCACGGCAAACAACACCCAAAGGACCTGGATGCTGCGGCCGTTCGCTCGTTTCTAACGCACCTGGCCGTTGATCTCCAAGTTTCGGCTTCAACCCAGAATCAAGCGTTTAATGCGTTGCTCTTTCTCTATCGAAACGTACTGAAGATGGAGTTCGCCATCGAGGGAGTCGAGCGCGCGCGACATTCGCGGAGGCTGCCAGTGGTCTTTACCAAAGCGGAAGCGAAAGCAATCATCGGCCAAATGCACGGCGAGAATAGACTAATCGTCGCGCTGCTCTATGGCGCGGGGTTGCGCATAATGGAAAGCGTGCGCTTGCGGATAAAGGACATTGATTTCGGGCGCAACGAAATTATGGTGCGCGATGGAAAGGGCGAACAGGATCGAGTGACGATGTTGCCAGGCAGGCTGCGCGACGCGCTGATTCGGCAAATTGCCGGCGTGCAAGCATTCCATAAGAAGGATCTGCATCGAGGTTATGGGGATGTTTATCTGCCTTACGCGTTAGAGCGAAAATACCCGAGCGCTGCGAAAGAATTCATTTGGCAATACTTGTTTCCGGCAGACAAACTGTCAGTCGATCCGCGTTCCGGAAGGATAAGGCGGCATCACGTAAGCGAGCAGAACGTGCAGCGGGCAGTGAAAACGGCGTTGCGCAAAGAGGGGATTACTAAGAACGGAACGTGTCATTCATTTAGGCATTCGTTTGCAACCCACCTGCTAGAGGACGGGTACGACATAAGGACGGTGCAGGAACTGCTCGGTCATAAGGACGTCCGCACGACTATGATCTATACACACGTGCTTAATAAAGGCGGGCGAGGCGTGAGAAGTCCGCTGGATAACTAGGGTTTAGCGTGATGGGTTTAGGGTGTTGGGCTTCGCGTGTAGAACTCTTCAGAACTGCAATGGCACCCACAAATCACGATAAAGGCATTGGGCGTCTCCGCTCATCCCAAGCTTCTTGAAACCGCTCGCTAATTGTTAACGTAGTAGAAATTTGACCTTTTGTGGCCGATCTGTGTTTGAATCGCCTACGGCCCAAGGGCAGTTTCGAGTTCCGAGTTTCGAGTTTCAAGTTTTTAGGAGCACCCCAATGAAAGTCTCTTCAAAGATTGCGACGTTAGCGCTGCTGCTGACAGTTTTGTCTCTGGCTGCGAGCAGCGTGGTTGCGCAAACGCCGGCCCCGCGCCCGACGCCGGTTAACCCGGCCGTCCAACCGCCGGGACAGGATCCTTTGCCGACGCCCGCGCCGAATGCGCCGCCGGGAACGCAGCCCATTTCGCCTACGTCACCGCGGGGGGTTATCGTGCAGCCGACGCCGTTTCCGTCGCCGGTCGATCCGACTATTCAGGATCCGCCCGAGCCGAACTTTCCCGTGCAGCAGGCCCAGCCGCTTATGCCGATGCCGGATCTCACGCGTATCGGTATCATTAGCAGCAATATCTTAAGCCTGTCGCTGAACGACGCGATTCGCAAGGCGCTCCAGAACAACAACGAGATCGAAATTGCGCGCGACGACGTTCGCTTTGCTGAGACACAACTGCGCGGACTCTACGGCGTTTACGATCCCCTGTTCGCGGTCACGCCGCAAATAATTCACAACATCACGCCGCAGCAGAGCAGCCTCGGCGGCGGCGGCGCGGCGGGTACGACGACCACCACAATTTTCAACTTCAGCCCGTCGCTCACTAAGTATTTCGAGCGAGGCGGAGGCAACTACACTGCGAGCTTCGCGAATTCGCGGCAGACGACAAGTAATACCTTCAGCTCGCTGAGTCCCTTCTACTCGTCGAATTTGTCGCTGCAATTCAACCAGCCGCTGTTTCGGAATCGAAGCATCGATCTCAATCGCCGCTCGATCAAGATTCAGAAGAAGTTCATTCAGCAAACCGACTCTGATTTTCGGCAGCGGACGATTCAGATTATTTCGCAGGTACAGGCCGCTTACTGGAACCTGGTGTTTGCCCTGCGCAATCAGCAGAACCAGCTCGAGAGTCTGAACGTTGCGCGCCACAACATGCGCAACATCGAAGCGCAGATTGAAGCCGGCGCAAAGGCTCCGCTCGATCGGGCCCAGGTACAGACGGACATTTCGGGGCGCGAGACGCAGCTTTATATATCCACGCAGAACGTTTCTATTGCTGAGAACACTTTGAAGCAGTTGATGCTGCGCGACCCGGCCGCGCCCGAATGGACGGCCCAGATTACGCCGACTGATACGCCGATGCTCGATTTGTCGCCGGTGAATCTGCAACTCGCGCTCGATGAAGCGCATAAGAATCGGCCCGAGATTAGGCGGCTGAACTTGCAGAAGGAAATCAATTCAATCGACCTCGACTTCTACAAGAACCAGACGAAGCCGCAAGTCGATCTTACGGGAACGTTCGCGCTGACCGGTCTGGCCGGGACGCCCTGCGATATCGTTACGAACCCGCGCTGTTCGCCGCCACCGACGAACCTGATCGGCGGTTACGGAAAGGACATCCGCAACTTGTTCAGCGGCGACACGCGCAACCTGACAGTTGGGGTGACGATTTCATTTCCGTTCAAGAATCGAACTGCGGAAGCCAATCTCGCGGGCGCGCGCATTCAACGCGACCAGCTGGACGCTTCGTTCCGCTCTCAGGATCAGGCAATTGAGATGGACGTTCGCAACGCAGCGCAGGCCGTGGACACCGCGCGTCGTCGCGTCCTGACCTCGCGCATGGCGCGAGAGAGCGCTGAGCAACAGCTCGCCGGCGAAGAGAAGCTTTACGAAGTGGGTCGCTCGACGACGTTCCTTTTGCTGCAGCGGCAGAACGAGCTAACCAACGCTAAAACCTCCGAACTGCAGGCGCAGACTGATTACAACAAGGCGCTCGCGGATCTTCAGCGTGCGACCGGCTCGACGCTCCGCATCAATAATATTTCGGTTGAACCTACCAAGGAGTAGAAGCATCCTGGAGTGCGGCGGCAACCGCAGCGCGACGCCGCTTTGGATTGACGTTCCCTCGCCTTTGGGCGAGGGTTAGCACTTAACTCACCAGGTTTCGCAACCCGAAGGATTGGTAGAGAGTAGCCGGGGAACGTCAGCGTAGATTTTGGCACCCTGAAAGGGGTGCAACACGCATTCTGTGACCCCTTCAGGGTCAAAAAATTACCAACACTCGATCCGGGGGTGTCGCGCTGCGCGCTCAACTCCCGGCTACTCTCTTTCAGCCCTTCGGGCTGACCGAAAACTATATTAAGTTGAGAGATGCGTCAGGTAAGTCTCCCAAAGGGAGAGGGAGACCGGCGCACTCCAAATGAAAATCTCCGCCTGCATCATCACCTTCAACGAAGAAGAAAACATTCACGCCGCTTGTGAATCGGTTTCGTGGGCGGACGAGATTGTCGTCGTCGATTCGGAGTCCACCGATGCGACGGCCGAAATCGCCCGCGCCTGCGGGGCCAAAGTCCTCATCAACAAATGGCCCGGATTTGCGAAGCAGAAGCAGTTCGCGACCGACGCGGCCGCGCACGATTGGGTGCTCAGCCTTGATGCTGATGAGCGCGTCTCGCCGGAACTTGAATCATCGATCGCAGCTTTGCGCCGCAGGCCCGAGACGGCGTGGGCACACGGATATCGGCTGCCGCGGCGGACGTTCTACATGGGCCGCTGGATTCGCGGCGGTGGATGGTACCCGGATTTTCAGTTGCGCCTTTTTAATCGGCGGCACGGAAGCTGGGGCGACCGATTGATTCATGAATCCTTCGCTATGAAATCGGGATCGCGAGTCGAAACGCTTACCGGGGACTTGCTTCACTACACGGTGCGCGATGCAGCGCATCATCAGCAGATGATTGAAGAACGTTACGCCCCGCTCGGCGCGCAACAGATGTTTCGCGAAGGCAAGCGCACATCTTCCTTGCGAGCCGCCGCCGCTGGTCCTGCAGCGTTCGTGGGCAGCTACATCCTGAAGTCCGGCTTTCGCGACGGCTCGGCGGGACTCATGATTGCAAAGTTTGCGGCGCGTCATGCGTCACTGAAGCATAAGCTGCTATTGGAGATTCAGAATCAGCGTCACGACGATTGACTGTTCCCTCTCCCGAATGAAGTTCGCAACCCGAAGGGTTGCAAGAAAGTAGCCGGGGGTCGGAGCGAAGCGTAGACCCCCGGAAAAACGTCGGTTTAGAATTCGCACCCTGAAAGGGTGCCAGATGATTTTCTGTGACCCTTTCAGGGTCAGAAAACCATGGACACCCGATCCGGCGGTATCGCGCTTGTGCGCTCAACCCCCGGCTACTCTCTTTCAGCCCTTCGGGCTGAACCAATCTAGGAACATAACCGTTGATAGATCAGTCAGGCATGTAATTGCCCTCGTAAACGGCGAAAGAGAAATTCAGTAGGCAGCCTCGACCGGTCGGGTTACAATCGCACACGAATGAGCCTGTTGGCGATCGAGAACGTCTTTGACGTGCCGCTGCCAATCGTGGCCGCGTTCACGGGAATTCTCGGCGCCATCATCGGCAGCTTCCTTAACGTCGTCATTCATCGCATCCCGCTTGAACAATCGATAGTCTTTCCGAATTCAGCCTGCCCGTCGTGTCGCACGCCTTTGCGCGCGTACGACAACATTCCGGTTCTGAGCTTCTTAATCCTGCGGGGCCGCTGTCGCTCGTGCCGCAATCCTATTTCGATTCGTTATCCAATCGTCGAGGCATTGACCGCGCTGCTCTTCGTTGCTGTCGCCCTGCGTGAAGGGATTTCGTACGCGCTGCCGTTCGATCTGGCTTTCGTAGCGGCACTCGTCGCGCTGATCTTCATTGATGGCGAGCACATGATTCTGCCGAACGTGATCACCTATCCCGGGATCATCTTCGCCCTGCTGACGCGTATTGCCGTGCCTTATCTCGTCGGGCCTGAACAGTTCGATGATTTGCCCGGGCTCTTAGCGCGGATGCCGCAGCTTCCGTTGGGGAGCGTGTCGTTGATCGGCGCAGGGATCGGCGCGCTGGTTGGTGGCGGCTCACTTTGGCTGATGGGATTTCTTTGGGAGAAGCTGCGCGGGGTTGAGGCGATGGGTCTCGGCGACGTAAAGATGATGTTCATGGCCGGCGCCTATCTCGGATGGCGCCTCGCAGTACTCACGATCTTCTTTGGCGTTTTTGCCGGCTCGTTCGCGGGCATCGCGGTGATGGCTAAACGCGGACGAAACATGCAGATGATGCTGCCGTTCGGAATCTTTCTGGGCATCGGCGCCATTTTCAGTCTGTTCTTCGGTCATCGCATAATCCAATGGTACGCGTCGCAGTTTTGATAGCTCATGCGAATTAGCGGGCGGCAACTTTCGCTCACCATACTGGCGGCGGCATTCCTGCTCGCCGCGGTCTTCATCTTCGCAGTCTTCGCTTTTGCTCCAGACGTCGCGGGCGTTTACCAGCCATTTCTGCTTACAAGTTTCATCGTCGCACTCTTCATTGGCCTGGTCGTGATCGCCTGGCTGCTGCGCGGAATTCTTCGCCCTTACAACCAACTGATTAGCGAGGCCGAGCGTGTGCCCGTCGCCAGATCCGCTAAGACGCAAAATGAAGCGGCATTCGTGCTAGAAACATTTCAGTCCGTCGTCGCGCAACTTCAGGCGCAACAGCAGGAGTTGGAGCGCCTGACCGCGGAAGCGAGCCAGCGCGCGGACTCGGCCGAACTTTTCAGCGAGCGGATCGTCGCGAGCATGCCGACGGGTCTGATTGCCTTCGACTTGTCGGGGAAAGCAACCGTCGCAAACGCGCCGGCGCATGTACTGTTCGACGGGGGCACGAAACTCGAGGGCGAACACTTTCGAACTATCTTTCGCGACGTGCCCGCTCTGGCAGACCTGGTCGATGCGTGCCTCAGCAGCGGTCAGATTTTCCGGCGTGAAGAAATCGAGGCCAGCGCTTCACCGCAACCGAAGCGGCTCGGCGCAACCATCGCGCCTATCGATCCTTCGGCGACAGGTTCGAAAGGCGCGCTTTGCTTGATCACAGACATCACCGAAGTCACGCAATTGCGCGAACAGGTCGCGTTGAAGCAGAACCTGGCGAGCCTGGGTGAGATGTCCGCCGGGCTGGCGCATGAATTCAAGAATGCGATGGCGGCGCTGCACGGCTACGCGCAGTTCCTGCAAAGCATCGACACCGACGAACGCACAAAGAGCGCGGCGGATGCACTGCTTCAGGAAGTGCGGAATCTTTCCGAGATGACCACTGCGTTCTTAAATTTCGCAAAGCCACAGCCTTTGCAGCTTGAGGAGATTTCGCTGGGCGAACTGATCGACGATTGCGCGCGGGAATTGCGGCCGTTGTTTGAGCAACGACGGGTGGATCTGGCGACGAACTACTCGAACTCGAGCCTGGAAGTGCGCGCCGATCCGAGGCTGCTGCGGCAGGCGCTCTTAAATCTGATCCGCAACGCGGCTGAAGCGATTCCAGATGAGCAGAACGACCGCCGGGTCATTGTTGAGGCCGCAAACGATGTTGTTGACGGAAACGGTTGGGTAACCGCGACCGTCCGCGACACAGGAGTGGGAATTGTCGCAACAGATCTTCCCAAAGTCTTCATTCCCTTCTTTACGACTAAAGCCTCCGGACACGGGGTGGGCCTGCCGCTGGCGCATCGGATCGTAACTCAGCACGGCGGCACGCTCAGCGCTGCCAACGCGTCGGGCGGCGGAGCGATCTTCAGGCTGCGCCTGCCGCAGCAGTAACTCGCCGCGACACGACACGCGTCGCAAAAGTAAGAACAATTTCGGCAAAGAGAAGTTTTAAGCCTTCCGCCGACTGGAACGCTTTACGCGCTCAGTTGAGAAACGTATAAAGCCTGAAGCTGGTTTCGATGCCATCATGAATCTCAGCTTTGTTAGACGGTCGTACAGTTCTGGATGATTCGCCCGCATAAACTTCGTCGTCGGCCAGAACCGGCAAGGTTCGCTTTTCGGCGAGTAATTTTGCTTATCCTGCTAAAAAGCTGACCCTCAAAAAACGTTGTCCTTTATGAGTACTAAAATTTTTGGGAAAAACTATTGACTCGGGTGCCGCCTCCGCCCTATGATGTCGCTCGTTTAAATGCCATTGAGCTTGTTTGCAAAGTATTTGCCGCAGCAAACTTCTACGCTTATCAGCGATTATTTGGGCAAGCTCGCATCCGCTTTAGTTCACGATTTCTGGAGGAAAATATGAAGAAAAGCTTTGCGGTTTTTGTGCTATTGGCGCTGTGCTTGACCACGCTGACGCCATCTGGCTTGTTATTTGGTCAAAACAGAAACTCGCCGTCACCACAAGCGGAGGAACATCGCGCTGAATTTAGTCGAGCCGTTAAGCATGATACAGCGACAACACCGTTGCGTGAGATGTTTGAACGTGGAGACCGTCCAGCATCGGCCAGAGGCGGCCGAGACTTCGAACCGGGACGGCCTGCGCCGGTCGGAAAAGCGAATCCTCCCGACATCGATCCACTCGCTGAAAAGAGTGTCGGTTCACCTTCGGCGTTCGCCGACCCGAAAGCTGCCACGGAAGGCACACCGGTCGATCCAAATTTCCGGGTCGCGCCACCGGACACGACAGGCGATGTCGGGCCGAATCATTACGTTCAGTGGGTCAATCTGCGGTACTCGATTTACACCTTGACCAGGGACGCCAGCGGGATTACTGCTTTCACTCCCGTGCCTGGATTTCCTAAGCAGGGCAATGTCGTGTGGCAAGGCTTCGGTGGTCGTTGCGAGTCAGACAACGATGGTGATCCCATTGTCCAATACGACCAGTTGGCAGATCGATGGATCCTGACGCAGTTCGCGGTTTCAAGTACGCCCTACACGCAGTGCGTTGCAGTTTCCACCGGGCCTGACCCAACCGGCACGTATCATCGCTACGCCTTCTCGTACAGCCGCGATTTTCCGGATTATCCGAAGTTGAGCGTGTGGCCGGACGCGTACTACATCACTTATAACATGTTCAAGAACGGACGCAGTTTCAGTGGGGGTCAAGTCTGCGCATTCGAACGAGATCGAATGTTAATCGGCGCTTCAGCCCGTCAGGCGTGCGTGCGCAAGACTTCGGCGCACAGCTTTCAGCCCGCAGATCTCGAAGGTTCGACGTTGCCACCCACGGGATCGAGAAACTTCCTGCTGACTATAACGTCTACCGGCCTGAACTTCTGGCGGTTTGCAGTGAACTGGTCGACCGGCGCCGGCACACTGTCGGGGCCGACGGCGATTTCAGGTGTCTCGTTCACGCGAGCATGCAGCGGCGGCACATGCATCCCGCAACCGGGAACGACGCAGCAACTCGATTCGCTTGCGGACCGTTTGATGTACCGCTTGAGTTATCGCAATCTCGGCACGCGCGAAGCGCTCGTGATTAATCACTCAGTCGCGACGGGCGGAGTATCCGCAATCCGCTGGTACGAACTGGCCAATGCGGCCGGCCAAACCATCAATAGCGCGACGCCTGTGGTTCGGCAACAAGGCACCTTCTCGCCGAGTTCCGATCATCGCTGGATGGGCAGCGCCGCCATTGATAAAACCGGCGGCATCGCCATCGGCTACAACATCTCGAACAGTACGACTATTAAGCCGAGCATCCGTTACGCCTATCGCGGGCCCGCCGATCCGTTGGGTACCCTTGGCAACGAAACAACTGTTTTGGTAGGTCCGGGAGTGCAAACTGCCACGCTGTCGCGTTGGGGTGATTACAGCACCATCAGCGTCGATCCAGTTGATGGGTGCACGATGGTGTTTACGTCACAGTACCAGCCGGCGGACGGTAACTTTAACTGGACGACCTACATTTATTCGTTCAAGCTCAGCACCTGTCAGTAAGCAGCGTGCGTCGGTTTTCCAGGGGCGAGCATTCTTCGGGGTGCTCGCCCATTTTGTCGCCAATTTCCTTCCGTTTCAGCCGCCCGTGCTAACCAGGAAAATTAGCGTTACCCTGCGGTCATGCCCGAGATTCCGGACATTACGATTTATCTAGAAGCGCTGGAGCGACGAATCACAGGTCATGCGCTTACGAGAGTGCAGTTGAATTCGCCTTTCCTTTTGCGTACGGCTTCGCCACCAATTTCGGCTATTCACGCGAAGAAAGTCACGGAACTCCGCCGCCTGGGCAAACGAATCTGTTTTGGATTTGAAGACGATCGTTGGATGGTCTTGCACTTAATGATCGCCGGGCGGCTGCACTGGAAAGAAATTGGCAGTACCGCTCGCGTAAGCGGGCGGGAGAAGAAGTCGGCGCTGAAATTCCCGAAAAACACACTGGCCATCTTCCACTTCGAAAACGGCCAACTTTCATTGACTGAGGCCGGGACACAACGCCGCGCGGCGCTTCACATTGTTCAGGGCGAGGAAGGTTTGCGCGCATTCGACCCCGGCGGCGTTGAACTGTTTTACAGAATCCCGACGAGTCGGGATAGCGAGCAGGTTAATAACTCAACCCTCGGCGACTTCATCGATCTCCCAACTTTCACGCGCATCCTTCAATCTGCAAACCACACATTAAAACGTGCCCTCACCGATCCAAGACTCTTTAGTGGCATCGGGAACGCTTACTCTGACGAGATCTTGTGGAACGCGAGACTTTCGCCGGTGAAGCTGACCCAGAAACTTACTGAAGAAGAAGTCTCACGGCTTCACACAGCCACGCGGGACACTTTGATTGAATGGATCGAGCGGCTGCGCGAGGAAACCGGCGAACGCTTCCCTGAGAAAGTCACTGCCTTTCGCAAGAACATGGCGACGCACGGCCGCTACCGCAAGCCGTGTCCGCGCTGCGGCGCGAAGATCCAGCGCATTCGTTACGCGGCTAACGAGACGAACTACTGTCCGAATTGTCAGACGGGCGGCCGGTTGCTGGCGGATCGCGCACTTTCGCGCTTGCTGCGCGAGGATTGGCCGAAGAGGGCCGAAGACATCAGCTAGACCGCTGCCAAATTCGCCGGTCGATTGCCGGTCGGCCATTTACCACGGAACGATCTGCTTTTTGCAACACAAGGCCAGGTCGATTACGGAAGAATTTTGATTTTCGTGGCGTCATCACTGCCCAGGCAGTCCCCTCCTCAATTGGCGCGCGAATTTTGTAAGACAACATCAATCATCTAAAAAGGAGTCCTGAATGAATATTGGCACACTGAGAAAACTACGCGCAGTCCCATTCTTTTTCGCAGCCGCCCTCTTGCTGAGCACGGTGTCATTGAGTTTCGCCCAAACGTCGGACGTTGAGACGGCTCAAGGTCCGGCGCAGATTTTCCGTCCAGTGCCGAACGGCGCAAAGATGAAATTCCAGGGCGTTGTGATTGAACGAAACGCCGACACTTTCACTATTCGCGATCGCTCGCGCGCTGATTATCAAGTACTGATCACCGATCACACGAGCATCAAAACGAACGGCGGGTTTCTGCGCAGCGGCAAAAAGTATCCAGTTACGGACATCCTGCGCGGTTTGATTGTCGAAGTCGAAGGACGTGGCGACGCCCAAGGTCAACTGGTCGCCGATAAAATCAGGTTCCGCGAATCTGACATGCGCGCGGCGATTACTTCCGAAACACGCGTTGGTCCGGTTGAAGAAAACCAGCAGAAGATTGCCGGACAGATCGACGAACTTCACGCCATCGCCCAGGAAGCACGAACACAGGTCGCTCAGGTTAACGACCGCATCACGTCACTCGATGACGTTGACGAACAGGCAAGCGTCGCCGTTACTTTCAAAGTGAACAGCGCAGTCCTCTCGCCGGAAGCCAAAGGTCAACTTGATGAGTTCGCCGAAAAAGCCCTGGCGGCGAAGGGCTACTTGATCGAAGTTTCCGGACATACCGACTCAACCGGAGGCGAAGCGAAAAACATTCGCCTGAGTCGCGCGCGGGCCGACGCGGTCGTCGAATACCTGGCGATTAATCATAAGATTCCGGCTCGACGTTTCATTACCCCGCTGGGGTACGGTAAAAACGAAGCGGTGGCTGACAACACAACGCCCGCGGGGCGCGCGCAGAACCGCCGCGTCGAAGTAAAGATGCTTGTCAACCGTGGGCTTAGCACCGCCTCGACGGTTCAACCATAGCCTTTCTCTAAGTTGATTGCCGGAAGGGCCGCTAAATCCTTAGCGGCCCTTCCTCCCTCCATCTGCTCTCTTCACCTTTTGAAACAAATCAGGTTCGCCAGGGGTTATGAGGCGGAAACCGGCGGGCGGAGCTTTGTTTTCGCGAACCCAGCATGCTTGACTCTGACTACTCAGAACGGCTATGTAACACGGCACCGTTGCGGGCCGTACGCCGGAATCAAGAACATGGAAGAGAAACTGCGTTTCATCCAGCGTTTGATTCGGTACGTTCCCGGAAACTGGGCGCGTGACATGGAAGCCGAATCGCGCAAGTGGATCGCCCAAAGTCGCCGACAATTTCTGGCCGAAGCCGCCGGTTTCGCTTTCTGTGCGCTCGCTGGTGCCAAAGCGAAAGCAGCAGCAAGCGAGAGCCGGACGCGCATTATTCTCCTGGGCACCAAAGGCGGGCCGACGCTCGGCACCATTGGCCGAAACAACTTCGCCACGCTCATCCTGATTAACGATGTTCCCTATTTGATCGATTGTGGCTATGGCGTTTCGCGTCAACTAATCAATGCAGGTGTCGCGCTGAACCGGCTGCGTTACATCTTCATCACTCATCATCACTCCGACCACAATCTTGAGTACGGGCCGTTGCTTTACAATGCGTTCGTCACATCGCAACCAATTAAGATCGATACGTACGGGCCGACAGGCTTGCGCAAGCTGACCCGCGACTTCTTTGCCTATCAGAAGTTCGACATCGATACGCGCATTGCTGACGAAGGTCTGGCGGACCCGCGCAAGCTGATCACTGCGCATGAATTTAGTCGGCCAGGAGTCGTGATCCAGAACGCGGACGTGCGAGTCACCAGTTTACGCGTTCGCCATCCGCCAATCACTGAATCGTACGCGTACCGTTTCGACGCTAAGGATCGTTCGATAGTGATCTCAGGCGATACCGCCTACCTGCGCGACCTGGCAGATTTCGCGAAAGGCGCTGACGTGCTAATTCACGAAGTGATGTACCTGCCGGCCATCGACAAATTGATTAGACAGAATGCGGGCGCGACCCGCTTGCGCGAACATCTGCTCGCTTCACACACCTCGACCGAAGACGTTGGTCGAATCGCGGCGCAGGCCGGCGTCAAGACACTCGTGTTAACTCATTTTGTGCCCGGCAACGATCCTTCAATCACCGACGAGCAGTGGTCGGAAGATGTGCGGAAACATTTCAAAGGGAGCGTTATTGTCGGAAAGGATTTGATGGAGATTGAACCATGAGAATTGAAACAAAGGATGCCCCCACATGCCACCTCAAACTATTGACGAAATCCTCGTTGAACTCGATCAGATAATTCTGCGCGCGCGGCAGGACCGAAGCCGGCTCGGATTGGTAGCGACAAGGACTTTGTTCGAGAAATGGGGCGGCTAGTGTCTGGCGAACTACTCGCAAAGGCGAAGGGCACCACATAACACAATCGTTGGACGCGAGCGGCGGGAGCTGAGACTCAAAGGCAAAAGGAAAAGGTAAAAGGAAAAACAATCGCGCCGCCGCTTCAACTCAAACGTTCCTTTAGGAACTCAATGTTTATAGCGTCACAGCTCAATTGTCGTTTTTATTCAAGAATATTTTTAATGAAACGTTCGCGCCAACATCTGGCTCCTGACGGAGCCGGAAACTACAAGCCTTTCGGAAAGTATTCGCGCCAGCGACTGTCCACCATCTTCGCGATGTCATCGCGCACTACCAACTCATCTGGAAGCGAAGGCTTCTTGCGCGCGTCAATCACTACCGGTGCCTGATACGAAAGATGATGCCGCACGACTTTCGTCTGGGCGGCGTAGATGTCTCCAGCGGGTTCAAAGCGCGTCCACGTTGACCAGAGAAAATCGGACGACGATTTTGCGACGCTGGCATCGTCATGAAGCACAACCAGGGGCCAGCGGCGAAATGCCACTTCATTGGCAAGTCGTCCTGCCTGCTCCTTGTCCTCTAGATAAGGCTTGCCTTGCACGACGAGACATCCGCCGCAGAAAACTTCCGCGCGCGAAATTCCGTTGGGCAGTTCGCCGCGGAACTCGCGGGGTAAGTCGCGCACGGCCTCTCCTAATCCCATCAGTACTGCCTTACTACCTTTGTTGACCGTGCCGCTGGTGTAATCCAGCGTGTCCATCGAAGTATTCGCGAATATGAAGAGGTCGCTCTCCCACTTCACACGCGCCAGCACGTGTTCCAGAACGCGCGGAAAGTCGCGCAGGTCAATATCCGAATCAGTGAGGATTAGGAATTTCGTCAGCGCCAACTGGCCTTCACCGAGGATCCGGAAACCGTGCATCAGAGCTTCGCGCGCGTAACGTTCGCTGACAACGGCGGCGGCCAGCGAATGAAAGCCAGTCTCGCCGTAACTCCACAGGTCGCGCACGCCGGGCATAACCAACGGAAACAGTGGCGACAGAAGCGACTGCAAATAATCGCCAATGAAGAAGTCTTCCTGCCGTGGCTTGCCCACGACCGTCGCCGGATAAATGGCATCGCGCCGGTGATAGATCGCGTCGCAATGAAAGACCGGATACTCGTGCGCTAACGAGTAGTATCCGTAATGGTCGCCGAAAGGACCTTCCATTCGCCGTTCGTAAGGCGGGGCGTTACCGACCAGTGCGAACTCCGCTTCGGCAATTAATCGGTGCGCGCCGCCGTTTGGTGTACGCGTAACCTTCAGCTTTTCCCCTTGCAGCAGCGATGCAAGCATCAGTTCCGGAATATGTTCGGGCAACGGCGCCGCAGCAGCCATGATTAGGGCGGGCGGCCCACCTAGGAATACCGTGACTGGCAGAGCCTGTCCGGTCTCTTCGGCGGTGTGATAATGAAACCCGCCCCCTTTTTGGATTTGCCAATGCAGCCCGGCCGTCTCAGCGTCGTAAACCTGCATGCGATAGATGCCGAGGTTGTGCTGCTTCGTGGTCGGATGTTCCGTGTAAACCAGCGGCAGCGTGATGAATGGTCCGCCGTCTTCCTGCCACGTGGTGATAACGGGCAAATGATCGAGTTGGGCGGGCTGCATAACGTTTTCTGTGACCGGCGCGCGCAAAACCTTTCGCGTTCCTAATCGCAGAAACTCGAAGCCGAGCTTCCGATGACGCCAGAGCTTTGCAGGAGTGGGAGGAATCAAAGTCTCTGCGACTGAGACCATCTCCTTTACAAACTCTTCCGGACGTTTTCCAAATGCGAGTTCAATTCTCTTCTGTGTGCCGAAAAGGTTTGTGACGACCGGGAAGCTGCTTCCCTTCACTCGCTTGAACAGCAACGCGGGTCCGCCACGTTCAATCACACGCCGGTGAATTTCGGCTAATTCAAGGTATGGATCGACTTCCGCTGCGATAGTGAGAAGATCAGTTTCGCGACGCAGCAGATCGAGAAACGAACGAAGGTTTCGGTGCATCTAGGACTAGTTTCGAGGGTGGGTTCTGAGGTTTCCGGCTTCTCGGATGGCATCCTCGCTGATGCTGTCATGCCAATCATCGATGATGCTTTGCCAGTCCATGCCGCTCGCCACCTGATCCAGTACATCTGTAACCAGGACTCTCGTACCCCGAAAAGTCGGTTGTCCGTGACAAATCTTGGGATCGGCGACAATGTGTCGGCCTATGACTCGTTTTGCTTTTTGCTGTTTCATGGCTACGCTCTAATCGAGATCGAGCGGATTCCGGTAAACTTTGTCTTTGTCTTTGTCGGCGCGCTTCATCGCCTCGCGGAATTTTTCTTCCAGAAGACGCTCGCGATCTTTCATTGAGCTCATCTCCTGCGCAAAGATTTGCTCGCGGTTTTGTTTTTGCTTGTCGAGGTCTTTGGCCAGTACTTCAAACGACGCGAGCGGCTTCTGCTTCTCTTCATGCGAGATCATCGCGCCGGTGTTGGCATCGATGATCAGAGTAGCTTCACAACACGGACAAATGATTGTGAATCGGGAAGTGTCGGCCATTTGCAACTCCAACGTCGATTTCGCCACAGTATAGCATCGTCGAGGTCATCACGCCTGCGTCATCGAAAGCCCATGGCTAAAACGCGGCTACGCAGCTTGATGTGCGGAAAGGCTCCGGCCTTTCCGTCACCAATAAGCTAAAGGAAAGGGGCTGCGCCCCATCGAGGGCGTAGCCCCAAATTATCTTCAGCAACTCCGAAGACCACAGGCCTTCCGCGCATCCAGCGGCCTAGCCGCATAGTCAGCTCAACTAAGGAGTGACTACTCTCTTGATTGTCCTGCCGGTTTTCTTTGCTCCTGAAACCGTTTTCCTCCCCACCGTCTTGGCCGTACTCGCGGCTTTGTCGCCTACGTCTTCAGCTTTGTCGCCCACTTCTCTGACTCCGCTTTTTGCCTTATCACCGACGTCTTCTAATTTGTCGCCGGCTTCGGTGATGCCTTCCTTGGTCTTGTCCACAGCGTTGTCAGCGACCCATCCGGCTGCATCGGCGATTGTGTCGCCGGTCACCATGAGAGCGTCACCGACTGTTTCAGGAACGTCTCTTTCTTCACCGGTCTTCGAATAGACCTTCACGGTGCGGCGCCCGTCACGCGTCGTCACGACGACACGGGAAACTCGCGGGTTGTCGCGAAACGTTCGCGTCTCAGTTCGCGTGCCCGTGCTGTCCGTCGTCGTAACGATTTCGGAATTATCCGGACCGGTCGTCGTCGTTGTTTGATTTGCGTTTGTATTTGCCTGGTCACTGGACGAACAACCAGCAATGAAGGACATAAGTCCGATAGCGATCACGGCGATAAGCAGTTTTCTGTTCACAATAGTTCCTCCTGTAAGCCCTAAAGACGAATATTTGGACAATTGATGGGCAATAGATATGCCAGCAGCAATCCGCAAGGGACTTTCAAGCTTGTTGATATTAACTAAGTTTTGCGGGTCGGCCAGCTTCGAATTCCTCAAGCGGAATGGATTTGAGTACGAAAACGAAACGGTTACCTGCGAGCCGTGAGGTAAATCGGTGCGCTGGAGATTTCCAGGGTCAAACCTTGGGTGCTCGACAGGGGTTGGCGAGTCACTTCACCGGTGAAGGTATTTGCCCTGAACGGACCGGTCATCCCCGGCAAGGTCACTCGGTGCGTAACTGGAGAAGAGGTCCACGCCGCGATGCGGTAGTCACCGCCCCTCCTGAACAGCAGAACGTAATCGCCGGCACTGCCGACACTAATGCGTCTCTCGAAAGTGTAACCGTTCAAGAACGTGTTCAGTGTCCGGGCGGCATGATACGCCGGCTTCGGATCGTAAATCGGCGTGCGACCGGGATAGTGTCGATGGCGCACCAACCCAAAGTGATGTTCCGGCTCGCGTGGATCCGGCCCGTCATCACGCCAGTCATACCAGATTGAAATAGGAATTCCGTTCGCGACGTTCGTGAGAAACTGGCGCGCGAGCAGCTCGCCTTGAATTTGTTCGTTCATGCCGCGCCAAACGGATGAGTAGCCCCACTCACCTGAGATGATCGGCATGTCCAGGCTTGAGTTCTTGATCCGCTCACTACCGCTCGCGGTTCCGTAACGGGAGATTGTCTCCCGCAGCACGCAATATTCATCGGCCACACTCTCCGGATTTGTCTGACGATAAGGATGTACGGAAACGCCGTCCCAGTAATTGAGCAAGCCTCCTTTGAAGCAGGCTTCAAGAAAATCCGCATCGATGCCTGACGTTGCCGGGCCAATCAGCATTTCATTTGGCACCTCCGCCTGCCACGCGCGCCCGACCATCTGCGCCAGCGCGATGTATTCGTTCACGTTTGGTTTTGGCGGCCAGAACAACTGGTGGTTCGGTTCGTTATACAGTTCCCAAATTATTCCGCGGTTCGTAAAGTGCTTCGCAGCCGCGATCGCCCAGCGCGCAAATGCTTGTCGAGATGCTTCGGTGCGCACGGCAAACTCTTCGCCGTAGAGCGGGTTTCCATAATCGAGAATAAACAGCGCGCGAATTCCATGCTCGTCAAGAGCCTTCGTCAATCGTTCGTAGGGAGAAAAATCATAACGCCCGCGCTGCTGTTCGGTTAGATCCCATTTGAAGTCCATGCGGACCCATCGAAAGCCGGCGTCGGCAATCATCTTTATTTCGCCAGGCGCTGGATCGGTGAAATGAATGTTGACTCCGGATCCGCGAGGCATTGACTGGGGGAAAGTGGCTGGCGTCCATGCGTCCGCGCAACGCTCCGCGGCGCGCTGAGTACACGTTGACAAGGAAAGACAGAGCGAGAGAAAGAAAAGTGCGCCGCGCATCGCGATTGGCCTATAGGGAGATCGCAAAGTACGATAACTGCGGCCGCGAACTGAGCGACTCAAAGACGACCGCGCCGATGTAATCAGGCGGGAGTTGCAAATCCTGAAAGACCCAACGAGCGAGAATGCTGTCGCCGCGATTGCCCAACATCGCCGCAGGAACCCCAGGAGCCAACGATACGTCAAATTGATCCAGGGGCAGCGCGGCGCCTGTGCCGCGGGCTTTTATGTAAGCTTGTTTCCGTGTCCAGCAGTTGACGAAGGCGCCCCTTTGCTGTTCGGAGTTCAAACCTGAAAGCGTGTAGATCTCGGCGACCGAGAAAACCTGCGCGGCCACATCCATCGACACGGACTCTGTGCGGACCGGCTCGATATCTACCCCGACTTCGCGATCGCGCGCGACGGCTATTACGGCCAGGTTTCCCGCATACGACAGATTGAAAAGAAGTCCGTCGGCTTCTGAGTTGATCAGGAAAGGTTTTCCGAACTCGGTCTGTCCGAAAACAAGTGTTGAGGGCGGCAGCTTCAGATAGCTCGCAAGAATCATTCGCAGAGCAGAACGTGCAGCTCTAAAACGCCAACGACTCTCTTCTGAGTTAAAACGTGCCGCTCGGTCGTGCTCGTCGCGAGAAAATGCCTCTGCCAGTACAGGTATCCGGGTCAACTCGACAGTCCAGACGTGCACTTCCTGCTCCGAGATTGCCGAGACATCAGGGGCCCCGGCACCCTGCGCGGGCGCGTTGAGCATTTGAATGTAGACATCTGCGGTCGTTGAGGTTTGCATTTTTGTTTCTAGCCAACCAATGCGAGACGCGGCCAGACGCGTCTGGAGATGTTCTCCGAGAGCAAACGCGCGCCGGTAAGCAGCTCTGGCGAACACGAACTCGGCGCGACCGAACCCAGGAATTGCAGCACGCGGAACGTAAACACGGAGCGGTCGAACTTCTCGGCATGCCGACGCATCGTGTACTGATCAAAACGCCGCCCTTCAAACTTCTCGATCGCCTCGGCGAGCGAAACACTGCTTGCCTGATCAAAAAAGACGCCGGTCACATCTTCCTCAACGGTTTCAACCGCGCCGCCGGCCCGATAAGCGATGACGGGTCGACCAGCCGCGTTCGCTTCCAGCGGCGCCATGCCGAAATCTTCTTCTCCGGGAAACAGCAGCGCGCGACAGCGCGCGGCGTAGTAATTCACGATCTTGTCGGGTTGCCGCCCCAGGAACTCAATGCGATCGTCCGCGAGCTTTTCCAGCCGTTGTCGATCCGGCCCATCGCCAATCACGATCAGTCGGCGGTTCATTCGCTTGCACGCTTCGATCGCCAGGTCGATACGCTTGTACGGCATCAAGCGCGACAAGACGAGGTAGTAATCGTCGATCTCATTCGACATGTGAAATCGATTTACATCGATTGGCGGCGGGATGACGTGGGCCTCACGGCCGTAAATTTTCTTGATACGATCGGCGACCAAACGCGAATTTGCGATGTAGTAATTCGGTTGTTGCGATGCGCGCAGGTCCCACTTCTTCAACGGCCAAAGCATCATCGGAAGCAGCCCGCGCGCGAGGCTTCCGAGCCGCTCGCGCGCTACGTAATCGTCGTATCGCCAAACCCAACGCATCGGAGTGTGGCAGTAGCAAACATGAATCGCATTGCGCCGCCGGTGCACGCCTTTCGCATAGCCCGAACTGCTGCTGAAGATCAGGTCGTATTGCGATAGGTCAAAGGTCTCGACCGCGAACGGGTAAAGCATGAAGTAGTGACGAAAGCGACGCTCGATCGCCGGCAGGTGTTGAAGCGGAGATGTGCGGATGTCAGCAAGGCGCAGTCGGTGCGGCAGGTTCTGCGGCAGTGCCACGGTCGTATACATCGGCGCCGACGGAAATGATTCGTGCATGGCCTCGGCCACGCGCTCGGCACCGCCCATTTGAACAAAGTAATCGTGTACGAGTGCTATTCTCGACAAAATGCCTGACCTCGATCGGTTTCATCATAGGAAACGCTCAAAAGCGTGCTTTTTTCAACTTGATCTAAGTACGCGAGGTTGCCAGCAGCTTTATCTCAGCCGGCAGATCGTGGCGATCAGCCACTTCTCGATACAGAACCTCGAATTGGTGAATCAATCGATCGGCCGAAAACCGCTGGTGGACTTCGTCCAGCGCCTTCGTTGCGAGCCGCAAGCGCAGCGTCGAATCGCCCAAAAGCGTTCCCAAAGCAGCAACTAATTCATCGTGATCACCAGGTGGTACAAACCAGCCGGTTTGGCCGTGCTCAACGATTTCCTGAATACCGTCAACGGCGGTTGCCAACACGCAAGTGCCGCTTGCCATTGCCTCGACGACGGTGAGGCCGAAGGGTTCCGCGCGCGAATTGACGACCGACAGGTCAAAGGCCTGCAAAAGTTCGGGAACGTCGTCACGCGCACCAAGAAACTGAATTCGATTAGATAACCCGAATTCCTGAGTTTCCCGATGAATTAATTCGCAGTAATCGCGGTCACTGTTAAATATAGCGTCGCCAATGATCAGCAGCCGAGCCTCGGAAAAATTCCGCGAAACCCGGGCGAATGCCCGAACCAATTCAAGTTGCCCTTTGCGGGGCGTTAACTGACCGACAATTGCGATTAGCAACGCCTGCGCATCAACTCCGAGCGAGCGGCGAATTTGCTCACGGCGACTTCGAGTCGGATCAAACTTCTGGAGCTCAATGCCATTGTGAATTGTAAAAATCGGCACGCGCCGGGGGAAGAATTGCAGGACCCGCCCGCGAAACCGACGTGCGACAGCTTCGGAAACGGCCACGACGCGGCTCCGGTTCGTCAGGACGGCAAATAAGCGAATCGCGCTGCTGAGAGGATGCCGCGGCAGCAAATCATGAACATGCCAGATGATCGGCATTTGCATTCCCGTGGTGGCTGCGGTCACTACCAGGCCCGCGCGAATGCTGTTGGCATGCACGACGTCAGGACCCTCAGCCCTGATTGTAGCCCGAGCTTCGCGCACAGTTTGGATGAGTGAAATCAGATACTGGATCAGCCTCTCAGGTCGCCACGTGAAGCGCGCCTGCAGTGGCTCGCTCACTAACGTTCTCACGTTGACATCTTCAGCCATGGCTTTGAGTGGCCCGCCCGCCGGGCATACGAGCAAAGGCTGAAAGCGTTCGCGGTCGAGCCGGGTGAGAATCGTCAGCAGCACACGCTCAGCGCCGCTGACTTTGCCGGTATGGTTGTAGAAAAGAATCTTCACGTTGGCCGATTTCAAATTTCAGATCTCAGATTTCAGATCGTGATTATTTCGCGTTCAGCTTCGCAGCGAAGCTTTAGCGTCTCAGCGCTGGTCCAACCCATAAACAACCAAACCAGCGGCGCAATGGAATACAGCGTGAAGGTCAGACCGAACACGCTGTTGACGATCGTGGCGACCATCAGGGCCAGGACAATCTGCTTCGTGATCCAGTCGCCGCGATCTCGCTCGGCGCGACGGGCAACTCCAACTGACAGAAAAGTCGACCGAAACAAGATCCACACGAACAACAAGATGCCTGGAATGCCGCAGGTGATCCCATTCATCAGTATCGAGCTATCGACGGGCGGCAACTCGTCGGCGCCGTTGTTGAAGCGCCATTCGCTAAGCGACCCCGCGCCAATTCCCCCGCCCAGGGGGCGATAAGGAATGACTTCCGTCAAGAGAAATGCCCAGTTCGTCATCCGTTCCTGGAAGCTGGCTTCTTCGGCAGGCTTCAGCATGCCGCGTTGCGTGTGCGACAAGACGGTCGAAACCGTCTGCGTTTCGTCGTTGCTCCAAACCTCTTCAGCCCGGGGTGGCTTCACCAACATCGCAACGATGACGAACGGCAGCAGGAACATCATCACGCGCACAATTCCGCGACTGATACTGGTTGCCGTAAACATGATGAGGACTATCAGCCCAAAACCCAATCCAAAAGCTGCGGCGCGCTGGCCGGTTAGCGCGACACAACCGATCAGCCCGACGCCGGCAACCAGCCAACCGAGGCGCGCGCTTAGTCGCTTTTGTCCAATGGCCAGGCCGAATGCCGCAATTGCCGCAAATTGGGAGTATCGACCCCACTCTTCGGCGCTGGAAAAGGTCGCGAGCGCACGCTCGACGTGGCCCAAAGCAATCGAGGTGTAAAACTCGGTATTCCTGATCCAGTACAGTTCGAACTCCGGGTAGCCAATGACCAGTTGATAGACGCCGTACAGCGAAGTAACCAGCCCGAGAGCAACCATTAGCTTGAGCACTTTTGTGATGAAGTCGCTGGTCACGAATTGGCCAAAATAAAACCAGGCCACGGGCGCTAACCAGAACATCGCGCCGGACAGCCCGACTAACAATCCGCCCTGGAGCGGATTGAAGATCTCCACAAAGTAAAGCGCGGCGAGCGCTGAGACCCAACCGGCCATCGGCGTGGCCCGCACGATGCCGAGTCCATGCGATTTCAACAGCGCAATAACGGCCAGGATCGTGATCACAGGCGTCAGCACATGAATTGGATCGTGCGAGCTGTACTCAATGAACAGGTATTGCGCGCGCCGAAGCAGTCCCCGGAGAGGTTCAAAAAGCATCATCGCGATCAGACCGGCCTCCAGACTGACGAGCAACGGCATCGCCAGTAACCAGGTCGCGCCCGCGAGCAACCACCCGCGCAGCACCTGACCGCCGAACGCGGCTGCGCTGACGGTAAGAACCGATAGGGCCTGGACCGGGATCAGCCAAAGCGGCAGGTACCGGCGCGAAACGTTCGGACGTTGAATGACAGCGCTCAAAAGGTTTTCCTTGTTGCTTCTCCCGGCAGGAAATGTCAGGCGCCTTCAAAAAGGAAAGCGCGCACGGATCTCCAGTTGGCAATCAGAAAATCTTTGCGTTGCGGACGCAGCGAGGTCCAGAATTTGAGCCGGCGCTTTTTCATGAAACTTATCAGCGCCACCACAAACATCACACTGTAGCCGACAAAGGACGCTATCGCTGCGCCGGTGATGCCCATTCGCGGCAGGAGGATCAGCAACAACACCGCCGTCACGACTGCCGCCAGAAAACGCGCGGTGGTGCTTAATCCGGGATATCCAAAACCTCGCAAGCCGCTGATCACGACCGAACCCCAACTCCAAACCGCGGCGGCCAACAACAACCAACGAAGCGCGGACGTCGCCGGCACAAACTCTTCGCCAAACAGGAACTTCAGCGCGTACGGTGCGCCCATCCACAATGGGATTAGCACAAGCGTCTGGATGTAAACCGACATACGCAAACTGGTCGCCCACAAAGCTTCAGCTGCTTCGTGCGTGCTGGCAGCAGCAACTTCCGGCATTAGTGCCGCGGCAATTGCGCCACCGGCAAGGTTCGTAACTTCGGAAAGGCGAACGGCCATCACGTACAATCCAATCGCCACGTTCGAAGCCATCGCGCCAAGCATCAATTGATCCAAACGCAACGTCGTGAAGTCGGCGAGGTTGCCCATGTAGTCGCGCGCTCCATAGTTCATCGTCCGCTTGAAATCCGGCCAGCTTGGTTCCCAACGCGGGCGAAACTGACGCCAGACGCCCATCGACGCAACGCCCATCGCGACCGTTTGCGCTGTAATCATCGAGATCATTGCGGTCGTAACCGTGAGGTGGCCGGCAAACCAAAGTACCGCGAACCCGAGTGCCTGCACGCCAAAGAAAATAGCGCGCGCAGCCCCGGCCCAGCCGAATCGACGCGTGCCTTCCAGCATCCCGCGCATTAAATCCAGGAACAAAGCTGCCGGAATGTTGATTTGATAGACGCGCAACAAAGTCATTACCTCAGGGGTCCGTTCACCAACGAGGTAAGGAATAATGATGTCGGCGATGCCGATGCAGATGGTGCCGACGATGGCGGTGTAAACAACCGCGTTTGTAAACAAAGCCGAGGCGCGTTCCGGCTCTTTCGCGATCCAGTAGCGATAGGCCGTCGGCATTCCCACTGCGGCAAACATCGCTATGAACGGCGGCCACAGCACGACGATTAGCAAGTCACCGCGGCCGGCAGGGCCCAGTGCGCGCGCGCCAACCAGACTGGAGACGACGCTAAAAAGGATGCTCAGCGCATCTGCAATTAGAATTAGTCTTGTGTTTCTTAAAATCACTGGATTAATTCGCTGATTCCGGAAGACCGAGATTCGAAGCAACCGGCGAGGCCAGCGGTGGTACGCTCGCTGACTTTTCGTTACCCGATTTTTCTGCCACCTTCTTACTGCGGGTGAGGCGACCTCGCCGCGCGATAGCCCAGTTGCCAAACCACCGGAAGAACGTGTGGCTGGCCCAATCCCATTCGCCTAGATATTCCAGGTGTGTGGCCCCGGTGCCTTTCTTGAATTGATACCCACCAGGATTTTGCACCGGATCGATGCCGGCCAAATCGTAGTAACGGACACCGAGGTTCTTACAATGCTGAATCATCGCCCAAAAGGTCACATAAGAAGCGCGCACCTTTCGGCCGCGCTCACTCGTTGCTGCAAACCAGTTGCCGGCCCGGTTTCCGATCACGAACGAACCACTGAGGCTAATTAGTTCACCACCCTCATCGTCGCAGCGATAGAGCACCATTCGGTCACGAAGATTCTCGAGCACCTGTGCAATCTCATCGAGTGAATGTTGCTCTTCCAGCCCTTTCACCAACTGCATGGACTGGTACACGGACAGGATCTGATCGGCAGTGGCGTCGGACCATTCTCTGATCGTCAGGTTCTCTTTCCCCGCACGGCGAAGGTTCTGCCGCCACCTGATGTTACATGCCGCCAGCAAACTCTCTTCGCTCATCGACAGATCCAGGGACATCGAATAGTTCGAAAACATCGGCGCCCACGGGAGGCTCCAACCCTGAGTACTAAGCTGCAGCACATCTTCGATCGCGCGTTCGCGGTCACACCGAAATCGGCAATAGACCAGCTTCAATCCGGTCGTTCTCTTGATCGTGGACTGGAGACGTTCATCGCAAACCGTGAGATCGCCTACCGGCCCGCCTTCGCTCCACAGCAGGCCCACGCCGAAACGCTGTTTCAACCCCCCCTGCATCATTGCCACGACTTCGCCTGCTCCGTTGAACGCGGCAAACCGGCAAGGGTGCCAACCGAGCGACCGGCGATAATTGCCCCAGCTGAAGGTCTGATATGGCGAGCAGTCGGCAAAGCTCTCCAGCTTCGCGTCCCACCAACGACGCGCTTCGTCGTCTGTTAACAGCTTCCAGTCGATGTCTTCACGTTGGCTCATGAGATTACGACGCGAACTCGAATTCCTGGTTGCGGACTGCTGAAGCCTGCTTCCTCAGAATCTGGCGATACAACTCGTGCGTTTTGCTGGCGACGCAGTCCCATGAGTAGTGCTCCTCGGCCCTTCGTCTACCCATCCGCGCAAACTCTTCGCGCAAAGCCGCGTCGTTCAAAACGCGCCGTATGGCGGCCGCCAGCGCCTCAGCGTCACGTTCAGGAAATACCAATCCCGCCGTATCGATCACTTCCGGAATCGCACCGCAGGTCGATCCAATCACCGGTACACCGCTGGACATCGCTTCGACAATCACCCGGCCGAACTGTTCGCGAATACGTGCCGTGGTCTCAGTCGGAATTACCAACAGATCCATCCTATGAAAGAGCTTGGGGACCGTGTCATAACTGATGGCGCCGGTAAATTCGGCTCGATCAATCAGACAGCTTTCCGCCAATGCCTGTTCGAAAGGCTTCCGCTCTGAACCGTCTCCGACCATCAGCAGTTTCCAATCCGCGGCCCGAATTTTGTCGAGCGCCTCTGCCAAAACGTTTAGCCCTTTGCCGGGTAGCATGCGGCCGACATACCCAATCGTGAGCGGTTCGTCCGCCCCCCGTTTGAAAGGCTTCGGCATGAAAGCTTCGAGGTTGACACCGAATGGGACGACGTGAGCAGGCTTGTTGAAGCCCTTCGCCTCCAGCCATTCGCGAGCTGTTTCGCTGCACGCGTACGCCGCCGAAATCTGCTTCAGCGCGCGCCGTTCAAGCCAGTTGAATGGCGGTGGGTAATTCCGAAAAATGTTTTGACAGGTTTGCAGGACGACGGCTGCGCGCGGCGCAAACCAGTTTCGCAACGTCAACACTTCTGCGCATGCGACGCTGTAAGGCTCAGCATTCAGGTCGATTAAGTGTGGCCGGTGACGGCGCAGCGCGGCGACGATGGGTTTCGGATTGTAGGCAAAGAGCTGCACGTGCCGGGATAGCAGGCGCCGCGCTTTCCTGACGGGAAACAGGTCGTCCCGTGTGATTTCGACATCTACTTCGGCTTCACGCCATTTTTCAGTTGTTATGACCTCGAGATCCACATCTGGATGGTTGCGGGCCAGGGCTCTTTCCCGCTCGCGCAGTCTGGGCGTCAGACTTGCGTGGGCAATACGTAATACGCGCATTCGACCTCCTTGAAACGTGTGTTCGCCGTGGTTCATTTCAGTACTTCTCTCTCGATAGAGATGTGTCCAAACTTCCGAGCCCTGTTACTTTACCGTCGGCTCTGAGACCCTCTTTCTTTTGCCGGCGCCCCTCGTGATATCGATGCAATCGGGCTTCAGTCAGGCCGTAGAGGCCCGAGGACTTGGCCATGAAACGCAGCATGTGATCGTTCCGGCCGAGCGGTACACGCCAGCGCGAAAAAGTTCCGTTCGTCCCTTGCCAAACCGCCCACCCCGCGCGATAGCCACACTCGCCGGCTAACTGTTCGACCTCTGCGGTGCATTCGCCGTAGGGCCAGGCCATCAGATCGACTGGTTTGCCAATCGTTTCCTCGAGCAGGCGCTTCGACTCAATTAACTCGAATCGGGCGTCGTCGAGCGAGAGACGATTGAAGTGCCGGTGCCACAGCCCATGCGCTCCGATCGTGATGAGCGGATGCGCCGCGATCTCGCGCAAATCTTCTTCCGAGAGATAGCCATCGCTATCGACGAAGCCGGCCACTACGAACAGCGTCATCGGCAGGTTGAACTTTTCCAGCAGGGGCAGCGCGACAGTGAGGTTGTCTCTAAAACCGTCGTCGAAGGTGATCGCGATCGCGCCGCGGCGTGATTGCGTCATCGTTTGTTCCAAGGGCACAACCCTGTTCGTGCGCGCGAGCCATTGAAGCTGCTGCGCGAAATGGGCCGGAGAAATGTCGATATCGCCGTCCATCGGTTCAGCCGGTGAACTAATCGAGTGATAGACCAGTACTGAAGCCATAACTAATTCTTCGAACCGTTCACTTTTTCCAGCCAACACTCGCGCCAAAACAGCAGAGACTGCCGCGGGCATAAGCGATGACACACGCCGTCGCAGGTTGCGCCCTCGAGCAGGACCGTGTCCTTGACTTGCCGCTGGCGGCGACTACCTTCGAGCGTGATGCGTTCGACGCGCTTCTGCACACGCATTTCTGACCCGCAGAATGCAGCCATCGATGGAGCGAAGAGCAGATGCTGATGCTTGCCCTCCAGGTCGAGTGTTTGGCGAATCTCGTCGAGCGTCTTCACTCGCACAACGTCGCCGGGCTGAAGATTCAGGTTTGAGCGCGTTCCGTTGTAAGTGCCGGGTCCGGCTACAAATCGCCAGCTCTTCCGGCCGCTCACGTGGGCCAACTTATTGTAGAAAGCGATCGCCAGACTCTTTAGCCAACGACGTAAGGGTGTTCGATTGTGCAGAAGGTCGCGGGCGTATTGCTTTGGGTCCCACCATGGCAGCGGTTCCGACGCTGCGATGATCTCGCTTAGCTGACATACGAACTGATCGTCTTGCTGTGCGAGATCGATTAGATCCGACTCATTGATTCGACTCGGGCCGGGGTTTGGACGGCCGGTTGAACCTGCAGGCTTCAACCACGCGTCTCTCCAAAAAATCAGACACGCCTTATCGCAACCGCCATGCGCCTGGCCATCACAGCGAACATCTTCAAGAAAAACAGTTCCGTCGAGCTGCCGCATCTCCGTATCGTCGACGCACGTTTTGAAGGCGCGCCGCGACACGCGAAACTCACGTCCGCAAAATGCTCGCATCTCAGGCATGAAGGGCAGCTTGGCGAGCGTCCCTTTCTCATCGAGCGTGGCCAGGATTTCATCCAGAGGACGCACCATGACCAGGTCGCCGGGGAAGAATCTTCTGTTCTGATTATCTGAGCTCAGGGACATTTTCAGATTAACTTGCGCCACGCGCGGTCATAATCGCCGGGATAGTTCGGAGTAGAATCGAGGCGTCGAGTTTCAACGACCAGTGATCGATGTACTCCAGATCGAGTTCCATCCACTGTTCGAACGAGAGATTGCTGCGACCCGAAATCTGCCACAGGCAAGTCAGGCCCGGCTTCACACTGAACCGGCGTTTTTGCCAGGCGAGTTCCATGCGCACGGCATCGCGCACCGACAACGGCCGCGGCCCGACGATGCTCATGTCGCCCAGGAGCACGTTGATCAATTGCGGCAGTTCATCAATGCTCGTCTTGCGCAGCCAACGACCCAGCCGCGTAATCCTTGGGTCGTTGCGAATCTTGAAAATGGGGCCGGACTTTTCGTTCAGGTGCTCGATTTCATTCATCCGCTCTTCGGCGTCAGCCCGCATAGTGCGGAACTTAATCATGCGAAAGCGCCGCTTGTTCAGGCCAAATCGAACTTGAATGAAGAACACCGGCCCGGGCGATTCCAGTTTGATCGCAATCGCGACAATGGCGAACAGCGGCGCCAGCAGCAACAGCAGAAGTGTGCCGCCCACGACATCGATCAAGCGCTTCGCTTCAGTGCGCCAACTGAAGGGGGGCACGCTGTGGAGCGAAATGATCAGGGCCCCATTCAATTCACCGGTTTGGGACCGCGCCAGTTTCTGCGGAAACAAATCTGACAACAGGTGCGTGGTAATTCCCTGCTCTTCCAGCAAGCCCACGGCCGCTTCGATTTCACTGTATTGAGACTTGATGGGCAGGGCAATCGCAGCTTCGTCGATGACTTCGTTTGCGAGGATTAGCGGTAGGTCTTCCAGCGTTCCCAACCAAATCGCACCGGCAATTGGCTGTTCGGAATAAGCGCGTTCGTTGTCTACGTAACCGATGAGTTTGTATCCGAGATCGTGCCGCGCTTCCAGCCGCTCTGCGAATCGCCGCCCGCGTAGTCCGCCGCCTACCAGCAGCAGTGACTTGATGTTGTGTCCGCGCCGGCGCAACCTGCGCAGGTTCCAGCGCAGCAACAAACGCATCGCGGCGATTAAGGAAAAAGCGATGATGCCGAAGAGCGCAACAGTAGCGAGATTGATCGTCGGCCATTTGCCGGCTTGGGCGGCGACCAGCAGCGCCAGCGAACAAATCAAAACACCGCGCGCGATCTCTTTCAGCTCGCGCGGTTGCGTCATGAACCGATGCGACAGATACAGCCCCTGGACTGCGAACGCCAGATGCCAGGTGATCAGCAGACCAATCCCGAGCAAAGCGTTGCTCACCTTTATGCGTTCGGAAAGATAATCAACCGCGAAGTCGACATTATTCGAAGGTGAGTAACGGAACACGATCGTCAGCCCCAGCGCTGACAGAACCAGCGCCAGGTCGGTGACCTTGAGCACAAAATTTGAAAGGACTCCGGATCGTGCTGTCATATCTTTTGGAGTGCGGTGGCTTGACCCGGCTCCTTAGTTTCCGGATCGGGTGATTGGAGATGGTGAAAGCGGCGCCAAGTTGCCGCACTCCAAATCAGAATATTGGCGTCATGAACGCCGCTACGCTTGCCAGTTTCATGAATCGTTCAATCTTCGAAAGCTTGTCGCGCGGGACGTAAACCATGTCCCCGGGTTGCAGCGTTAGATCGTTTTCCAAATCGCTTGTGCGGCGGATGCGCTTCAGGTTCAGCACCTTTACCTCAGCCATGTCCGAATTGACTTTTCGGAACACGACGACCTGAGAGGATTTCGCGCTCTCTTTCATGCCACCCGCCAGCATGATTGCCTGAATAGCGGTGACGCGTTCGCGCATTTCGATTTTTCCGGGCTGTGTGACTTCGCCGGCGACGACAAAGTAGGGTTTCTGAAACTCTTTCAGCACGATCGTGGCCACGGGTTCCCGCAAACGCGCGCTGGCGCGCCGCAGGATCGCCTGGCGGGTCTGTTCGATGGTGAGCCCGGCAACCTTGAGATCGCCGCCAATTTCCAGCGAGACATACCCGTCCGGTTGCACTGTCATTGTCTGATTAAATTCCGGCGAGTAGCGATACTGAATTTCGAGCACGTCACCGGGTTGTAAACGGTAACGCTCTTCAGTCACCGTCGTGAGCCGCGGTGGCCGCCCGTCCTGCGCGCGAATGACGACCGGCGCTGAAATGGCGATGGCCGCGATAATGGTGATGAAGAAAAGCTTCATATGTCTAATCTTTCTCCCTCTCACTCTGAGAGGGGAACGGAACCAATCTGAGAAATTTGGGAGAGGGCCTGACGCGCGACGAAATTCCCTCTCCCCCGATCCCCAGCCCCAGAAGGGCAAGGGAAATTGGTGCGGCTGCATCCTTGTCCCGACAGGTCGGGATTCGCACGCATCCTGCGCGCAAAAACTCAAAGCCGCTTATACAACCACTCCGGCACCGGATAGCGCCGCTTGTTCAAAACGAAGCCGAGGAATTTGCCGCCGGCCTGTTCAATGGTGCGCTGCGCATTTACGATTTGATCGCGGCGCGAGCGCCCGGCCTCGACGACAATCACTACCCCATCAACGTTCGACGCCAGCACCGCTGCGTCGCTCGATTCGTGCAGCGGGCCGCAATCGATTAGGATGTTGTCAAAGCTGACGCGCAACGCGTCGACGGAATCCAACCCCGTGTCCACTTCCTCTTCCTGTTTGCCGATCCGCATCAAGTGCGAGCGTTTGGGAAGATCCTGGTCGACATCAGAGTGACTGCCATTATTCACGCGACGTGATCGATTCGCCGGCAGCATCCAGAGGTTCTCGACGTTTGTCGGATGACAGTTCCAGGGCATCTGCAGGTAGTCTTCGACGCCGAGCGTTTGCAGACGCTCAGCAGAAATCACGAGCGTGCGTCGTCCGGTGTAACGCGCCATCTCAACCGCGAAGAGTTGGGTCACGTGCGACACGCCTTCGTTCCCTGAAGCTGCCGTGAAGGCGATCGCCGCGCCGCCGCGCAAACCCGGCGAAGTGTTCTTCAGGTTCGCCAGCAGCAGTTGCAGGTTGTGACGTCGTCCCTGCCTGTCGGCATTCGTGACCGGCGCTTTCACCGGCAATCCCGACAAGTCGGGAATTTGTTCTTCAACTTGCATAAGGTACTGACTCAAGCGCAAGCGTTCCGCTTGCACTTCTTTGGAGCGCGAACGCCTCGCCCGCTCTTGTTAAGCTTGCAACTCAGCCCGCACCGGCTTTGCCTTCACCGGTCGCGAGGCGCCTGCGCCCCGGCTGAGCATCTTTTTTCCGTTTTCCGGTACCGTCGCCAGGACTGGCCCGCCCGTGAGCGCCTCAAGCTGTCGAGCCGAATACACCTTGTCGTCGAGCAGCTCAGCCGAAACCACGCTGCCAATGCACAGGAAACCGGCGAGCACGATGCCCAGCACCAGGTTCAAGGGCCGGTTCGGCGACGTTGGAAGCTGGGCCGGCGTGGGCGTTTCCGCAATCGAAACATTCGTAATCTTCTGCCGGTCCAATTCGTCCCCAATGCGCGACTCTTCGCGTTTCTTCGCGTAGAGCTGATAGTTGTCTTCAGCTTCCTTCACCTGTCGCTGCAGGTCGTTGTGCGTCGCCGTGTTCGACTCGAGCTGATCCAAAGCCGTCTGATACTGCTGTAACTGTCCCGTCAGCGTCGCGCGCCGTGCCATCGCCGCGCTTTGATCCAGGCGCGCGCGTGCCAACTCTGTCTCCAGCGTTTGCCGCAGGGGATTCAGGCCCGTCGCCTCTTCGACCGCAGATTTACCTTCTGCTTTCTCGAGCGCTTCGCCCGTGATGCGAATCTGTTCGTCAACCTCGCGCACCAGACGATCGTTCGGTTTAAATTTCGTGAGCAACTGCGTGCGCCGGGTTTGCAGCTCAACCATCATCGTGTTCAGACGCTCAGCCGAAAACTGGTTCGGCAGCGAACGGCTGCTCGTCACGACGCGCTCGGGCATCGATACCATTTGCTGTTCGACGCGCTTGATCTTTTGTGTCGCTTCGTTGACCGCGGCTTCGCTGGCCATCAGGTTCGCCTTTGCTTCGGCAGTCTTCTGTAGCGTCAGCTCTTTCTGCTGGTGAAGCACGACCAGGTTGTTGCTCTGCTGAAACTCGGTGAACCGCTGTTCCGCCGTTTTCAATATTGCTTCATGCTCGTCAGCCTGAGTTTGAAAGAAATCGGTCGCGCCTTCGGGGTGATGCAGCTTCAAATGCTTTTCGAGATAGAGTTCGCCGATTCGCTTCAGCACTTTGGCCGAAAGCTCTGGAGAGTTCGACGCGTAAGAGACCGAGATGATGTTCGCCTTGCGCACCGGCGTGACCGTCAGTTCTTTAGCCAACTGGTTGACGGCACTCTCAACGCGCACGGTTTCTGAAGGCGGTGTTCTCGAGAACCAGCCGGGCTTCGCATTTGCCAGACCTGATTCTTTGACGACCTGCGTCAGGAGGTCCTTGCTCGACAGCAGCTCGATTTCGGAATTGATTTGGTTTTCGGTGACTTCCCCGTCGGCCATCATGCTCGGCGCTTCAGAATGAGCGGCAGTAATAGCCACGTCCACGCGCTGGTTCTTCACCAGAATCTTCATGCGCGATTCGTATTTATCGGGAAGGACGAGGGTGACAATAACCGTGCCGGCGATAACCGTCAGAAAAGTAAGCAAAACGAGGCCTTTGCGCCGAAATAACGCAGCCGCCCCGTCACGTATAGAGATGTTCTGTCTGCCGACAGATGTCGTCAGTTCGCGCGTCATAACTTAACTTCCATTAAGTTAAAACGTTGAATTAGTTGGGGATTCCAGTGGAAAACAGATCTGTGGTTTCTCTGCTCAAAAGTCTGAGAAGGCAGCCCTCATTCACACCGGGCTTTAGCCCGGTGAGAAGCAGAGGGGACTTGTGAAGGTTTTAACGGTTTAGCGGTCTTCTCAAGACCATTTAGGCGATTGGCTACGAAAGACTTGCCCCGCAAACGACACGGAGAAACCGTTCGTGTCGAATCGCCTCAATAGCTCGAACGGGCAGGAGACTCTACAGCCCCCGACACATCGGCTGGTTCTTTGCGTTCGAGACAGTCCTGGCGGTCAGCTTTACTTCGTCGTAGTTCCAGTCTTTGCGCTGCCAGTTCGAACCGTCCTCGAACTCGACGCGATTGATGATGACCGCCTCGTCAAAAGTGGGTTCTGATTTCTTACTCAAGGTCTTCACGCTGATGACGGAACTGGGCGCGGCGAGAGTGAAAACCTCGAATTCTCGCGCCTTATCAGGCTTCAGCTTGGCCTGGCAAACAAATTGTCGCCGTGCAAGGATCGTGGGGTTGCCTTTCTCGCGAAATTGATACTCCCAGAAAACAACCGCGACAGGCTTCGCACTGTTGTTCTGGACTTTTGTCTGATAAGTGAAGCCATCAGTCTGTGGTTTGCTATCGCGCGCCTCGGCGGTGATTCGATCCAGCTCAGCACTGCGCCCGTCGATTGTGTCGGCATTTGGGTCACGCACACCGGCAGGATCGTTAATCCGTGCGTTCCGCTGGAAGTTCTTGTTCTGCGGAATCATCGCCGGTTGCGGACTGTTGCGACTTGAAGTGTCAACCAACTCAATCGCTCGCCGGTCTTTCGACCATCTGTAACTGAGAACCGCGATCGGAGTTTCGTCCGCCGCAACGTCCTGTGCTAACGCCGGCGACGCGCACAACAAGAGAGGCAAAACGGACAGCAGCGCACTGATCATGGGTTTGGTGTCGCGGGCAGCACTGGAGCGGGTGACGGGGCTCGAACCCGCAACTTTCAGCTTGGGAATCAAAATTTTCATTCCTTTATTTCCAATACTTACAAAATGACTGAGAAAAAATCAACGTGCATGCAACGCATACCGTGCATGCGATGCCTGAATTGCGTGTCGCTGGGGGACGTTTGGGGGACGGTGTGTCAGTTCTGATGGAGAGAGCAATCTTCTGGCTAAAGCGAATGACTCGTCGGGGCGAGGGAGTCAAAGATGTAGTCGCGCCTCGATTTTGGCACGATCAAGATCCATAGCAGATTTTGCTCACCAAAGCTTGCACGGAATGCGAATCGAAGAATCGAAGGCCTGACCTCAGTTTTTTCCAGTTTTTTCGCGGCCTTGCACGAATAGATGATGGCATCGCCTTTACCAGCGCGGTGCGGATCTGAAAAAGCTCTAACCAACAAAATCAAAGGAGGCCAGGGTTGTTTCTATTGTCACACCAAACCCAAGCTCACAAACCCAACCGAGTCGGTGTGGGAGATACCAGTATGCCTTGACGTGCGGATCAACTTCATAGATGACCCCGACGTGCGGATCAACTTCATAGATGACCCCGTTTTTAGTTTCTTTCATCCGCAAGCATTTCTTTCGTCTCAGTAATCCTTGTTTCAAGCTCGAGCAGGTCTTTATCCACCCATTCGGCTTGGCGGCAAAACCTGGCGACCGCTTGAGCTGAAGAAAGTACGCTTGCGATTAGAACTTCCGGCCTAACTTTGAACTCATGCACAATTATCTTGGCATCAGCATCATGTTCGACAAAGGATAGGATCCACCCCTGAGCAGAATTCGCACGCACGTCGAATTCATACGGACCGTCCATGAACGGACACTCGCAGAGCGTTTGCTGATTGAGAATCAATGGTGTCAAGTTAGTCAGCCAAAATCCCAAGACGGCGACCGGGAAATCAGTCCAGTCCTTGCTGGGAAAATGCTTACCATCTCCTTCGAGCCAAATGGGACCAGAGACTAGCCGGCGCTTAATAAATGCTTCAGGCTCAACCGTTACAGTAAAGCTCCGTCGGATCAGGCTGTGTTCGCTCATGGAATCTATTGCTTCTTCCTCCCGACAGGATAAGCCGTTTCAATAACATCTGTCGCCCGATCGAACCACATCTGGATAATGGTGCCGTCTTTTGTTACACCATCCAGCACAACCCTCGTGCCCTGAACCCTAGTAACCGTAGAGTGGCCGTAGGCGTCAAGGATCGCCGTTTGGACCTGCTCAATTGACATCCCTTGTGGGAACAGATTCTTTCCTTTTCCGGCGGCTGCACTTTGAACCGCCCTCGCGCCACCGTGCATGTGACCCTCTGCAATATGGACCATATCAATAGTTATGTGTCGGGGAGCTGGCAAGTTGACCGGCTTGATCGGTCTAGGAAAAATACGTTGCCGAGCAATCGCAGCGGCTGCTCCAAAAAGATATGTAGTCGGCTTGCCAAGTTCCTCAGCGATACCGCTTACCATCCTCTGCTGAGAGGTGGTCCAGCAATCACAGCCTAAGTTCTCGTATGTCCCAATGACACTGCCATCGGCACCGTAGATCTTTCCATCGCCGCGAGTGTAGTACCCACTCTTTTTCTGATATTCCTTGTTGAAGGTATATTCCTTCGCAAGATCATCTGAGACATATGCGCAACGGCCTTCAAGATCACATATTTTGAACTCCCGTCCATCAGGGTCTTGATATTTCAGCGGATTATTTCGAGCGTATGCGTATCCGTTCCAACTTTGAGGATCGCTGGGAAAACGGCCAGGATTGGAAGGGTCGGCACTTGTGAAGCGCCCTTGCGCCGATGAATAGTACCTTGCAAGGAAGTAATCGAGTCCCGTTTCATTATCACGTTCTTTTCGGGTGAACTTCTGCCGCACGTTGTCGCTCGACGTGTAGCCTTGCCCCACCGTGCGTCCACCCGTGCCGGCATACAACTCTTCACCAAACGGTAGATAATCGTGCCGGCTCACGTTCGCCAGCGAACCCGTCTGATCGAAGATCATGCGCGGCGTGCCCAGATGGTCCGTCACCAACCACTGAATGCTAGATGCTCCGTCTGCCACGAGCGGGAATAGACGCGCTGCGGGGACAATCTGCTTTGCTTGACTCGCGCTCGACCATGACAGTTTCGCCGTTGCACCACCGCCGTTTTCGTAATATTCCATCACCAGGTCATAACGCTGACCAGCACTTAAGGTAATCTGCCCGCTCCATTCCGTTGGTCCTTGATCGATCCATTTATCGATGAGCAACTGTCCATTAACCCACAACCGCACGCCGTCATCTGTCCACGTATAGAAAGTGTAAGCTTGCGAATACTGCGG
>JBQTHO010000012.1:0-16104 GCA_052389795.1 Acidobacteriota bacterium
TGCTTTCTGTTAGTTTTCCTCATGGCGGTTCTCCTCTTCTTTTGAAGTTTCCAACCCGATTCTATCCGAGTCGGGCAGGTGAACCGCCACCTTTCAACTTTCAACTATTCCTGGGACACCGCCGCGCAGACAGAGGGTTAGCACAATGCGCGTTGAACGGAATGTTAACCCTTAAAGGAGATCAAAATGGCGAAATTCCCTGATGTTTTCTTTACCGTCAGCGAAGTACCGCGCGCGATTACTTCCCTCCGACGCGAAACAACGGGCGTACCTCAAACGCTCAATGCGGCGATACCCGACGGCGATACGATCGGGGTTCATCTTTTAGGGAGCGGAGCGATCCGTTTTTTGGGTATCGACTCGCCGGAAAAGTCGTTCGAACGACCCAGTCCGGGTCCAACGAGCCTCGATTCAGCGGAGTGGGAAACTTATCTTACCGATCCGTTTCTCCCTCAATTTGGGCCATTCGGTCTTGAGAATGACCTCGTTAATCACTTGCGGACTCGCATTGGACCCGGTCTCGGGATTAACCATCGGTTCCATGCTAATAATGCTGAACAGGCGCTGACGTCCCTGGTCCAATCGGATATTAATGCATTAGGGCAGGACACAAGCACCTTCGGATTCTTTATCGCGTTCTCTTTTGAGGTATTCGATGCTTTCGGTCGTTTCCTTGCTTTCATTAATCGGAACCAGCCCAATGCTAACGTCCCAAGCCCCCGGCCGCTTTCCTACAACGAACGAATGCTGGAAAACGGTTCAGTCTTGCCGTATTTTATCTGGCCCAATGTTGATCCCTTCCGTTCCTCGTCGCTTCTCGATGCGGTTATTCCCCCAGGTAGTGCGAATACGGTTGCGGAGGCTACTCCGGCCTTAAAACGGGTACGCGACTTTGTCAAACAAGCTCGCGCAAATCCCTCCCCAACGGGCGTTTTCAACCCGGCAAACCCGCTTCGCCTCGAGGCTTTTGAAATTCGTTATCTTGGGCGCCGTGAACAACCCAACCGAGCGGTAATTGATCTCAGTAAAAACGACAACGTAATTCTTAAGCCACAGAATTACTTTCGCATTCCAAACCCGGAGGATAGGTTGTTCATCCCGGCTCCTTTCGTCCCGCTTTTTGTCACGCGCGGATGGCGCCTCGAAGGTTGGTTCTAACAACCTTCCAGAATCCGCGGCTGGTAGGTTGACCAGGATATCCATTCTCAGGTGGAGCGTTGGCTCGCTTCAATCAGCTTTAGTAGTGATGGCATCACCAAATTTATTGTGCCTAAGACGGCTGGCTCTTTCGTTGCGCGCGTACCAACTCCGCGGTGATCACCTGCTCGATCTGCCCTTTCTTCATCAGTGCCACGCGATGGGCGAAGGTTGCAGCCTCAACCCGGTCGTGGGTGACGTATACAGTCGTCAACTTGAGCTTCGCCTGCAAGACAGCGAGTTCGTGGAGCAGAACCGCTTTCAAATCGGCGTCGAGGTTCGACAGCGGTTCATCGAGTAGCAGTAACTGTGAATGAGCGACCAGCGCCCGCGCGATTGCGGCGCGTTGCTGTTCACCGCCTGAAAGTTGATCAGGATATTTTTGGGCGAAGGATTCAATGTGAACCAGCCGTAGCACCTCGTCGATCCGCTTCTGACGCTCACGCCTCGGCCATCGGGCAGCTCCAAGAACAAAATCGAGATTACCGGCCACGGTCAGGTGCGGCCACAGCGCCAAATCCTGAAAAACAAAACCCACGTTACGCGCGTGCGGCGGAACAAGGTTGTGCCTATTAGCTGCGACGCGCTCGCCCGCAATCCAAATCTCTCCGTCATCCGGTATCTCAAGCCCCGCGATGAGGCGTAAGAGAGTCGTCTTACCGCACCCGCTCGCGCCTAAGATAGCTACGACCTCACCTTCGGCGACATCGAGCGACGCGCGGTCAACCACTGTGCGGCTGCCGAATCGCTTCGTCACTTCAACTAACCTGAGGAAAGCTTCGCTCACGGCTGTTCCCTTCTCTTACCAGCGGCGAGTGTCCCCAAGAGACCAAGCGGGATAAGGATGACCCCGATTTGCATCAGGGCCAGTGCCGCCACTTCGGAGGGTGGTGTGTTCGCGATGAGTGTGTACACGCGCACCGGCAAGGTGGATTCGCCGGGCGGGGCGACGAGAATCGTGGCGCCGAGTTCGCCGAAAGCAAAGATGAAGGCGACAACCCAGGCCGCGGCGATTCCGGTCCATATGTTCGGAACGACGATGCGAGCGAAGGTGCGCGGCCAACTTGCGCCGGAGACTTCCGCCACCTCTTCAAAAGAGGTTGGAACTTGGCGCACGCTCGCCGCGAGTATCAGCGCGGCGACAGGAACGAAGCGCGCGAGGTATGCAACGACAATGATCGCCGGACTTGAATAAATCGAGCCCAACCATCCCGGTCTATTCCACAACGCGATGAGACCGACTCCGACCACCGTGCTCGGCACGGCGAAGATGAGAATGAATGCAAGATCAAAGTAACTACGAACGCGAGTTCGCGCCCGCGCCCGGCCATAGCCCAACACGACGGCCAGAGCTACGATCAATGTCGCACTAATCGCGGCCAGCGACAGACTATTCGTGATTGCGTCGCTGGAGGCGCGCGCGGTGAACACGACGCGGTTTACGCCCCCGGCTTCAACAGCGAGCGCCGCCAGCGGCAGCAGAACCGAAGTGAAAATTATTAAACCAAGTCCAGCCAACACCGGAGCGCGAAAGCGGTGGAGGGGGAGAGACAAACCCGTATGCGTGCTCCGCCGCGTCGCCAATACATGCTCACCCGTAATGAGCTTGATCACTGTTCCGGCGATAAGCGCCACCGCGAGCAACGGCGTGGCGAGTGCCACACCCGCGCCAAAATCATAGAACGCTGCGAAAGCGGTAAAGACTTCAGTGGTGAAAACTCGCACTCGCAAGAGTCCCGGCACGCCGAATTCAGAAACTGCCAGCACGAAGATGATGAGAGCCACCGCCGCAACCGTCGGCGCGATGAGCGGGAGCGTGATCCGCCACAACACGCGACGTGGACGGCTTACCAGCAGCGCGGCTTCTTCCAGGTGCCCGTCTACCCGACGCGCTGCCGCTTCGGTCGCGAGCATCGAGAGTGGGTACAAATTCAACCCGAGCACCACGATTGCGCCGGTCAAACTGTACGTCCACCCGGAGAGGACGTCGCGTCCAAGAGCTTTCGCGAGGAGTCCGGCCGGCCCACTCACGAGAATCCACGACAGAGCTAACACGTAAGGCGGGACGACGAGCGGGACAACGAGGACGATCCGCAAGAGCCGCTTCGCCGGAAGAGGGCAACGCGCCAGAAGCAGTCCGAGCGGTGCACCTAAGCCAGTGGCGAGAAGCGCAGAGCCTGTCCCGAGCAGCGCGCTGGTTAACAGCAACTCGCGCTGGCGGGATTCAATGAATAGTTGGCGATAATTATTAAGAGTAACACTACCGTTGGCACCGGTGAACGAGAGGCCGAACATATAGACCACGGGTAACACGCCCAGCGCGATGAACAAGGCAACGGCCACGCCAAGGCAAACGGCGCGCACGGACGGCGCGGTGCGCAGGCGTCGAACCGCTGCTGTGTAATGTGTGGCGGGCTCCATCTCGTCCGCTGCGCATTAGAGTCTCAGAATTGTTTGCAGGCGGCGCGTGACATCCTCTACGCGGTCTGCGGCTTTACTATAGTCGAGAGTCATCGGCTTGAAGGAGGAAAGCGGTGGTATGTTCTTTGGTCCCTCGACATTCGCGTGCAGCGGAATTTGAACCGCTTCCGATAGGGCCAACATGCGCTCGACTTCTGGAGAGAGCAGGTAGTCAATCAGGCCTTTACCTGCGTCGGCGTGCGGAGCATTCGCCACGAGCGAAACCATGTTTGGCATGATGGGCACACCCATCCCGTCGCGATCCGGAAAAACCATGGCCACCGGCTGTTTGTCTTCGAGGGCCACGTTCACGTCGTCGGTGTCAGTCAATCCCACCTTGACCTCGCCGCGCGCCACGATGTCGCGCACCACGGAATTGCCGGGCACGATCTTTACGTCGTTAGCCTTGAGCTGGCGGAAGAATTCATCAGAACGCTCGTCTCCCAGCTCTGCATAAAGCGCCGCCACGTGAAAGGATGTCGAACCGAAACGCGGGTCGGCAATAGCAACTTGCCCCTTCCACTTGGGATCGACGAGATCGAAGATTGACTTCGGCGCGTCCGCCGCTTTGACCAGGTTGGTGTTATAGACGATTACCCGTGAGCGCGCTGAGAAGCCTGTCCAATAGCCTTCCGGATCTTTGAAAGTAGTTGGGATGCCTTCGGCACTCGGCGACTTGTAGGGCGCGAGCACGCCATTTCGTTTCAGAATCAGTGTGCGCACCGGCTCGTTGGACCAAAAGACGTCAGCGTGAGGGCGGTTCTTCTCGGCGAGCAGTTTGTTAGCGAGGCCGGTGGATTTGGTCTCCTCTGTGTCATAGACAACATTCACCCGCACGCCGGTCTTTTGCTCGTAGCCGCGAAGGATGGGTTCGGAAAAGACGCGATCCGTCGAGACGTAGAGGGTAACTTCACGCGCGGGCGCATTTGTTCCGCTCGGACCTGTCGAGCCCGACTGTTGCCCGCCGCCACAGGCGGCGGAAATAAATGCACAGCAAAGCGCAATGACGAGAATATGATGGCTCCGGCGTATCATGTATTATCCCTCCCGTGTAATGCGGCGGCGAAGTCTTTCAGACTAGTGATCCTAGGGCGTGATCTCCAGCCGTCCCGTCATGCCCTTATCCTTGTGATCGCCGTGCGCGCAATAGAACTCGTAAGTGCCGGGCCGGTCAGCTGTAAACTCAAGGCTAATAGTCTTGCCCTCTCCGGCCTCCGCGCTGTGCACATTCAAAGCGTCAACATGGAATGAGTGAGTGCCCCCTGTGCTGGTGAGCACGACCCGGATGGGCTGTCCCGCCTTGAGTTTCAGCTCGCGCGGCTTGAACTCGTACTTGCTCGCGCTGATCTCCACGCGCTGTCCGCCGCCTTGGTCCGCCGGTTTCGACGATGCTTCGGTGGCTCCGTCGCCTTGGGGAGAGCCGCAGGCCGCGAAGAGAGACAGGCAGATGGCGAGCGAGGCCGCGGTTAACAGCCCTGTTGTCTTTTGTAGAGACATGTCAAAAGCCCCCCTCTAAAATTCGATGGCCCAAGTGATGTTTAGTCTTCCATTGACGGCATCATCGTTGAACGACCGCCGGTTTTTGAACTGGTAATCAAAACTCAGCCGCGACAATTCGCCGATCGGCCGGAAGAACCCGAAATTGAACGCGCGAACTTTTCGACCCGTGACGGGATCTTTATTAAACTGATCGTAGCGTGCATAGATGTTGTCACGATTCGTTAACCTGTAGTTGATGAAAAGGTGCCCACCTGAGGAGTGCGCGCCTGGGCGAAACGCAGGAGCAAATTCGGGCTCAATTGAAAGGAGCGTAGAGGGTGTGTTGCCGGTGACAAACTCACCACGCAGTCCTAAGCGATCAGTTGCTGCATATTGGAAGTCGAAGCCGAATAGGTTTTCGTTGTTGTTCCCAGACGTGCCTGGAGGTAAAAGCTGCTTGCCCACTTGGGCTGAAAATCCGACCGCTAATCGTTGCCGGTCGAAAACTTTTCGTAATCTCGCGAGGTAATTGAGTTGCCGGTTGCTGTCGGTGAAGAATCGGTTTCCATTGAATGCCCCCACGAAATACTCGACGTCTCGAAGTGCGGCCACACCTAAGAAACGCAGGTCACCAAACAGCAGCACGCCACGATCTCTCTGACCTGGGAAAAAGTAACCGGCAAAGATGGCGCGCTCAGGCGACTCACGTACCGAACTTGATTGTTGGATATCGAAACCGAATGGCTTGATGAATTGTCCAACGCGTACGGTTGTGTGATCGTTCAGGTAGTATTCAAGAAAAGCGTCATTAACCAACTCTTCAGGACTACCGTCGATCGCAGGGTGAAACTGAATCTCGATACCAGCGCCCAGACGATTGGCTACGCGACCGGCCCAACGCGTCTCGATGCGTGTAAGACTAAAGTTTGGTTCGAACTCCGAATTCGCGTCGCGGATTGGCAGCGCCGAATAACGAGCTTGCACAAAAATCTCAGGCTTTGGACGAATCGTTTCCGGTCGTTCGTTTGCACCTAGTTGTGGTTCGAGGATGCGTTGGACAAAGGCGGTAGACGCGAGGTCGACGCGGGGCTGCGTCGTTTTGTCAGTGATCCTAGCTGGCTCAGTTGGTTGGTCAGTTTTCTCGGCTTTTATCCTTTCAATTTCTGCGCGAAACGCCGCGACTAGATCGCTAAGTTGTCTGATTTGTAGCGTGGCCTGGTCGAGTTTGAGTTCAAGTTCTCTGATCTGGGCATCCGCGCCCGCTTGCTGGGCGTGAGTTGTTATCACCAAAACGCAAAGCAATAAGAAGGCAGGTATCGCTTTCATCAAAACCTCCCTTGATGCCGCACCAGAGCAGCACTGAAACTGTCATCGCGGTCTCACAGCGCTTGACTGAAACCGCTGAGGATCAGTTACGCCAAATTCGCTTTCATTGCGGCCTCGACGCGACGGTTGACCTCTTCCCAGTTGACGTTCTGCATAAAGGCGTCAACGTATTTGGCCGCCGCCGCTCCGTAGTCCATGTGATATGCATGCTCGTACATGTCCAGCACAAGTAGTGGGCGCCCCAGCGGAGCATTATGCATATGGTCCCAGGCCCAGTAGTTATGAACCTCGCCGTTGTGCAGATTGTGGGCGAGGATCACCCAGCCCGATCCGCCTGCAAGCGCGTTGGCCGTCCGCTTGAACTCCATTTCCCATTGCTCGTAACTGCCGAACCACTGCTTAAGCAGGTCGAGCGTCTTGCCGCCGGCTTTTCCGTCGCCGCCGAGGTTGGAGAAGTAATGCTCGTGCAAAACGACGGAGCCTGTGCGCACCAACTCTTCGCGCTTCAGATCGCCATAAATGTACGCGGGCAAGTCTTTCTCTTTGAGCATCGCTTCGAGTCGTTGCTCAATCGTATTCAACGCCTTGACTGCCCCGCCGTAATTATTCTCCCAGTGCGAACGGATGAGCTTCTCCGACAGCCCTTTCAGCTTTGCGGGATCAAACGGCAACGGTTTCGGCTGGTGCTGCCCACGAAAGGCGCGGGCCAGACCGTCGGCACGTCCTTGTCCTTCAGTGATCGTCATATTTCCCCTTTCATCAGCTTTGACAGTGTCAACGTTGGTGAGGCTTGTGAGCGTCAGCCCTGCGCCTCCCGCTATAATGTTTCCCAGTGCTTTACGTCTCGAAATAAGTTTCATCGCTTTTATCGCGCGCTCCCTTATGGCACACGTGCCCGCCAAATGCCCTACTTGGTCTTACCGCCTTGTCGAGCCTTCCCGAAGCTCAACTCGATGAGGCCGGACGCCTTGTCCATCTCGCCGGTTTGGTCGAAGGCAGCAAGCGCCATCTTGTAAGAGCGCGCCGTGTCGAAGGCCGTGTCATCCGGATTACCCGTGTCTAAGCGTCGCTCGAACTCCAACGTCCAGCGCCTATTGCCCCAGCTTCCTTTTGCGCGCACGTCGGCTGTACTCCCTCTCGGATTAGCCGAGAGATACTGTGGTACGCGATCCCCTTGATAGGAGGTTGGCGCGGGCTGTTTTTTCTCCACCGTCTCTCCGGCATCCTCCGGTCGAGCTATCCAGACCTCGGAGCCGTCCCTGGCTTTGTGCGGATTCGCCCTACCCTCAGGCTTTTGGCGTGCATGGCGGTGGGTCTTGTCCATGGCGTAGCCTTGAGGGTTGGTGCGAAACGCTTTCCAGTGCCAGATCTCCCACACGCTCTCGACTGGCGATAGCATGTCGGCGGTGAAGGGCCCCGTATGCTCGAAGCCCAGGGAGAACATGTCTTCCCGGTCCGGCCCCTCCTCATATGCCTTCTTCCCGGCGTTCCAGACCCATGTCTTGTGAGAAATATCCTGGGTTGCGTCTTCCCATGAAACGAGAAAGTAGATGTGTGTATCGGTGTGAACCGACCTGATCGAAACGCTTGCGGATCGCCCGATATTAGGCTCCATCACCCGCTTGGCAATGACTTGGAGCGGAGCGGATGATCGCCAAACCGAGTCGTCACCTTTCCCGTCCACCGTGGGCGCGGTCGTCACGCGAGCAGAAACGAGGCGGAGCGCTTTAGCCGTTTTGGGCTCTTGGGCGAAGAATATCGCGGTACCCAAGACCGCCACGAAACTAATAATCACCAAGAAAGAACTGAAAAGGCGCGCGGAATTTCTCCGGTCAGCCATCTTCAGCAAGAGCCGTTTGCTTCCATTCTGACAAACTGTTTTCATTGCTCACTCCTTCCGGATCATCCATTATCCGCAGGTCAACGAAGTGCATGACCCACGGCGTTGGTCCAGCGGCCCGCTTTAGCCGCTTCGGTGAATGTGGGTCCCGCAAATTCTAGCGGTACATGCCCAGGAGGACGACGACCTCGGAGACTGCTGAGTCCCTTTGCGCTCAACAGTCAGTAATCAGCTATTCGCTGGCTGTTCGGTCTCCCCCTGAAATGACCCTCCTCTTTGTTCATCACTCGCCACCTTGCATTACCTACCCGATAAGCAGCGTCCAGCCAAGGCCGATGAGTCCGCCGGCGAGCACCACCCACAGCACGTCCGCCTTGAAGCGGTAGAGCGCCACGAATGACGCGATGCCTATCAGCAAAGCAAACCAATTCGTTCCCTGAGCCAAACCGCGCGGCCAGATCACAGCCGCGCCAAATACGATCGCGAGGTTAAGCACCACGCCTACCACGGCTGCTGTGACACCCGTGAGCGCGCCCGTCAAGTTCTTGTTCCCGCGCAGCACCTCGATGTAGGGCGCGCCGAGAAAAATAAAGAGGAAGCACGGCAGAAAGGTCGCGTAGGTAGTCACGAGCGCGCCCAGCACCGCGCTTGTTGTTTGGTCAAGACCCTGCGGATGGTTCCACCCGGCCATAAAGCCAATAAATTGTAGGACCATGATGAGCGGTCCCGGCGTAGTCTCGGCGAGCGCGAGGCCGTCTACGGCCTGCGTATGTGTGATCCAGCCGTAAGAGCCGGCGGCAGCTTGTGTCACGTAGGCGAGCACAGCGTAAGCGCCACCGAACGTGACAAGTGCGGCTTGTGTGAAGAACCGGTACTCCTGCGCGTGAAGACTCCCCCAGCCGCGCCACATAACCACTGCAATGAGGGGCAGCAGCCACAATATGAGACCGAGCGCGAGAACTTTCATACTACGAACGCGAGAGGGAAGCGTGTGCGGGGGAGGCGGCGCGTGGTCGTCGATGACGAGCGGCAGGGAGTCCGCTACTTCCGGGTGCCCTTCTGTTTTCGCGGCCGCCTCCTTGGTTGAGGGTTTCGCTGCGAATATGCATGGCCAGAACCGCGCGCCCGCAAGTCCCACCAGCGCCGCCGCCACAACGATGAGCGGAAAAGGGACGCGCAAGAAATAGATAGCGACAAAAGCTGCTGCCGCGATGACGAAGTGAGCGCGCCTTTTGAGCGCTCTGCCACCGATCTTCAACACGGCTTCAACGACGATGGCGACAACCACGGGCTTGAACCCGGCGAGCACACCGGCGACCGCCGGCACGTTGCCATACGCCGCGTAAATGTATGAGAGCGCAAGCAGGATGAAGATTGAAGGGATGACAAAGAAGGCGCCAGCGACGATACCTCCCCAAGTGCGATGCATCAACCAGCCAATGTAAATCGCAAGCTGCTGCGCTTCCGGGCCGGGGAGCAGCATGCAGTAATTGAGAGCATGTAGAAATCTCTCTTCGCTGATCCACCGGCGGCGGTCAACCAATTCGCGGTGCATAATCGCGATCTGCCCTGCCGGTCCGCCGAACGAGATAAAACCGAACTTCAACCAGAAGCGGAACGCCTCACTGAAAGCAACGGTTCGTCGATCGGTCTCGGAATCACATGCTGGTCTTGGATCGAACCCGTTTGCACGCCCGACAATCTGTTCTCTAACTGCCATCGTTGTCCTTGTCTTCTAGGCGCGTTTCAAGCGCGCTTTAGATCAGGCTGATACGGTTTCTTCGCATCTGAACTATTTCGCCATTACACGCAAATCATCAAAGTGCGTGACCGAATCGGCTTTCGTCCAAAGGCCTACTTTGCCCGCTTCCGGAAAGGTGCTGTCTTCAACCTCGTACAGTTTCTGGCCGTTAAGATAGACCTCGAAAAGACTGCCCGCAGCGACCACACGCAGTTCGCTCCACTGGCCCGAGGGTACGCTCGTTTTCTTTCCGTAAGTGCGGCCTTCCCCTTTGAGCGGCAGGTCAGTCCGCTTGCCGTTTTGTACCTTGTAGAGCACGACATTGTTCTCCAGCGCATTAGCCCGGACGATGTAATAGTTGTTTGCGTCTTTGAGTCGCCAGACGAGTCCCGCTGCCTGATCCACCTGACCGCTAATTGGCTTGAAGCGCACGCTCAAGTCCAAGTCACGGAACGAACCTTCGTCGGCGATGGCTAGCGGAAAGCGGTAGCTGGTTGTGTCGGCTGAAGTCTGGGCGAGGACGTTCGGAGGTGATGGCGCGGACAAGTCTGCGCTGACTACCCATTCACCGGCAGCGCCGCGTCCAGTCAGCGCGGTGTGAAACTTAGCAGGTAACTTCCCCACCGCATCGGTGTCGAATTTGTACGTAAAGCCTTTGCCTGCTTCCTGTGTTGGCGCGGGCATTTCCGGCGCTGCGGCACTGTTCGTTCCTTCGGAACTGGTTGCCTGAAAATTGCAGGCTGCAGCTACTAAGAGTGCGACCAAAGATGCGCTCGCGATGAGAGTTAATTTCTTCATGACTCCTCCATTCCTAAAACGAAAGCCGCATCTGCAACTCAAGTCGCCGATTGTTTGCGGCCTCTGAAAAACCAAAACCGCCGCCGTCCGAGGGCTGGTTAGCTTGACCAAATAGCGGCGAAGTAATGTTGCCGATGATTGGGCCGGGATTAGTGTGATTAATGATGTTTCGGATCGACATCGAAATACTGAGGCTGTATTTGCGTCCGCCAGAACTTGATGCGGGTCCGCCTGCGGTTGGCGTGAAAACTCCCGCCGGCGTAGTTCGTGGACCGCTTCCCGGTTGCGCAGTCTGTGGTGTGGCGCCACTTTCGCCTTTCCCGCCAAATTCAAATATCTTCTGCACCCGAAGATTCACCATCAATTGACCAGGGCCGCGTCCGAAGTTGCGCGAGAGCGTCGGTTGATTGGGCATAGGATTCGGATCGAGCAGACCATACCTCGTTGGGATTAAGCCGGCCTTTGTTGGATCTGTAGCAATGCCCGGACGAGCATTAAATAATGTCGTCCCGTAGAGATCGCGGCCAATCGTTATATCGAATGGCGGACCCGACTGAACCACCACAAATGGACTGAGGCGGAAATTCCATTTGGTATTGATCGTGCCATTGAAGGTGATACGGTGACGTACATCAGTCGCGGCCGGTCCGTACTCACCAGTGAAGTCGTAAGGCTTCGCCGGAAACGTGCCGAGTCCATCTGTGTTGCTGCGCGCAAAATTCAAGACGTACGAGCCCGAAAACGAGAGACTCCTACTGTAACGTGAATTAAGGAAGGCTATTAATTGATTCTGATTGTATAGCCCTGTGGATTCCATGAGGAAGACTGGATTTGAACTGCCAAGCGGAAATACCCCGCTCGCGGGCACGAACGGATCGAACGTTCCCGGCAAAGGCGCATTGATGTCCTGCGAGCGCAGCAGGTGTAGGCCGTGCGCGTTTGCGTATGTAATCGCCAGCGTGGTATTGCGCGGCAATTGCCGTTCGACGCCGACTGCCGATTGCATGATGTAAGGCGCGCGAATGGTTGGGCTGATCCTCTGAATAGTTTGGGGCGTTTGAAAGGCAGCGATGACCGGAATCAATGGAATCGTGGGAAAGAAGTCAGGGTTCGTGACGACGAACTGCTGTTGGACGATGCCGTTATAGCGCAAGGCGGTCAAAGTATTTGCAAGCGCAAAGTGATCGTAGAAGACCCCGAATCCTGCGCGAATCACTGTTTTCAATTGCTTGGTCTTGGCAGTCACACCGGGCGCCCACGCAATTGCCAGGCGCGGCGCAAAGTCACGCCAATCGTGAATATTGGTCTGCGTCTCGTATCTCAGCCCGAGGTTTATATTGAGCGCGGGACTCACTCGCCAGTCGTTGCCTACAAACAAGCCAATATCAAACTGACCCCCTGAAATCTCAGGATTGCCGGCGTTAATGGTGAACTGAGTCGCGCCGCCGCCAAGGGCGCGAATCTGCGCTACTGAGCAACCTAGCTGCTGAAACAATAACGTGCGTCGGTATCGCTCTATTGAGGTGATGGCAACGAGTGTTGGATTAGCGGGTGTTGAGCAACTGGAAGGGTTAACGACTGAAGGAACGAGCGCATTACCGCCTCCGAAGGTGAACGAACCGCCAAAATTCCGGGGTGAGACATCGCGCACTTTATCTTTCCGCATGCGTACGCCAAATCGCCAGAACTGTTTTCCGGCGGCGATTGAGGTGTTGTTCTGTAACTCAAAACTATTCTGCTTACTCGAGGCATGGCCTGTCTGCGCGCCGCCGCCATTGAACGCGCCGAGAACGAAGAATGCTGGATCAGAACTGGTTGGCAGTGTCTCAATAAAATAATGACTCAGTTGCAAGCGCGTCTCGTTAATGGTCGTGCTATTGAGCACCGCAGTCTCGGTTAATTGCAGCGTATGACTGGTGCTCTTCGTCTCGAAAGCGCGCGAACGTAAGTTGAAACCGCCGATCCCTGTGTTGCTAATGTCGCTATGATTGAAGTTGTAGCGCATAACTAACGTGTGATTCTGAGTAATCTGGTAGTCAACACGAGGATTTATCCCGAAGCGTTTCTGGGGCGTTACGGGCGTGTCGGTAAAAGTGGTAACGGCGAGTGTTTGCGGGTCGAGCACCATTGCATTGACGATCGAGCCGTTGTCAATGTCGTCCCGCCGTACGTCCAAAAAGAATGACGCACGTTTATTGATTGGGCCGGTGACGCTGCCGCCGTATTCATGAAGCATGAAAGCCGCTTTGCGCATCGCATACGGGTTGCGTGAGTTCCAGAACTGATTCGCAAAGTTGTAATACATCGAGCCGCCAAACTTGGCCGAACCGGGCTTAGTTAGGATCTCAATGCGGCCAAAGCCGAGCCTGTCATATTCAGCCGAAAAGGGATTCTGATTAATGCGAATTTCGCGAATGGAATTCTTGGACGGAAGCTGGCCACCGCTGAACCCATCAATGAAGATCTGTCCGCCGCTTGGACCAGCCGATGGACCTGCCAAAGCGAGCAAAGCTTCCTGGAGGTCTTCCGGGCTGTCGCCAAGCGCATCGAGATCTTCACCTCGCAAAACCTGTGCACTCGCATTCGCTGCCGAATCAGTGCTGATGGTGCGATTGTTTTCCTGCACGGTGATATTCTGCTCAGGGATGAAGACGCTAAGCTGCAAATTGAGCGTTTGCGCGCCGGATTTCAAAGTGATCTTCACTGACTCTTGCAGCACCAGACTGGGAGCAAACGCTTCAACGGTGTAATCGCCCGGCGGCAAGTTTGCGACTGAATATGTCCCGCTGTTGTCGCTAGTTGTTGTCTTAATCTGTCCACTTGCAGCGCGCGCGGTGACCTTCGCCCCGACAACAATCGCGCCATTTTGATCGGTGACCTGACCGCGCAGCGAGCCGGTCTGCACTAAAGCCGGCGCTGAAATGAAAACAACCACCAGCAAACAATAGGCGAGTTTCAAGCCAGCCCTTTTGAACTCCCGGTTATAGTCATTCATCCCTAGCATCGCTATTGGTATCCAAACTTAATAGTGAATCGCTATTCGCCGAGTCAACGCTTGATATTGGGCCCAGAGGAAGTTGAGCGATCGCGCGTCGACAGCTCAGACGCTCTCACCACTAACTTGCTCGCCATAGTAACAGTAGTTACACTTACCGTATCGTTTCCTATGGTAGATCAATGACGAAGCAACCGGCAAAGCCAGACTGGATACTGCTGATTCATCAGTTGCCGCCCAAACCTACCAACTTGCGGGTGCGCATCTGGCGGAAGCTGCAAAAGCTCGGTGCCATCGTCATCAAAAATTCTGTTTACATCCTACCAGCCAATGAAAGGACTCACGAGGATTTTCAATGGTTGAAACAGGAAATTGAGTCCGCTGGCGGCGAAGCCGCCGTGTTTCGCGCAGATTCCGTCGAGGGAACAACTGACAAAGAGATTATCGCCGCTTTTCGCAAAGCGCGCGACGAAGAATTTGCGGGGATCGCTGCGGGTCTCGAGGCCTTATCCGGTTCCGTGCGTGAACAAATGAAGGACAAGCATCTTTCCGCCGGACGTCTGGCCGCACACGAGGCTGAACTTGATCGACTTCATGTCGAGCTTGAGCGCGTAATTGCCAATGACTTCTTTGAAGCGAAAGGCAGAGTGACTGCGGTTAGCGCTTACGAACGTTGTCAGAAAGTTATCCGTGCCTCGCAAACTCCGTTGGTTGCGAAGAAGTCGACATCATCAGGCAAACCAAGCACTCTCGCGTTGCAGGATTACCAAGGGCGACGTTGGATGACACGACAAAATATCCACATCGATCGGCTAGCTTCCGCCTGGCTGATCAAGCAATTCATCGATAAGCGTCCGCGCTTCTATTTTGTGGCGGAAGGCGAGATGGTTGAAGGTGCGATTCCATTCGACATGTTCGGTGCGGAGTTTACTCATCATGGCGAAGACTGCAGCTTTGAAACCTTGATCAAAAGATTCGGCTTGAATGATGTCAAAGGCTTACGCGAATTGGCCGAGATCGTTCACGACATCGACCTGAAAGACGACAAATTCCAACGCCTCGAAGCAACCGGTGTTAAGGCCCTGGTCGACGGCTTAAGCGAGACATTCCCCGATGATCGCAAAAGGCTGCAACAGGCAAGCATTATCTTCGACGGCCTGTTTAGACTGCTCGACAAGCAAACCGCCAAGAGACAAGGACGAACCCCCACTAAACGGAAGGCCTCCCGCAAGAAATAGCTATGGCGCGGACATCAACCAGGAAATTGAAAACGGCAACGGACAATAAATCGCTGCATGGCGTGAGGTGTTTCTATATTTTCTCTTCCTCGGTTTTATGAACATCGGCGGTCCGGTCGCGCAGATCACCATGATGTACAACCACATGGTCGAGACCAAAGTATTACCTAACGTGCTTTGACGGCTGAAACGCCGGTAAATACTGTTGGCCCAGCGCATTGACATTAGGTCCACCGAAACGTGCTGAGATTTCCGTTGGTTGGATGACGTGAAAATGACGTGATCGCATTTGGAACCTACCTGAATGTAGCTGACTATGACGGCTGTCAATTCCGGTAAATATTGGTTCATTGTGTTTGGTGAGCACAGGTTTAGAGGGTGATCTCTAGGACTTAAAATCCGTTGGGGGAGAATCATCCGCTACCCAAGGGGGACTCTACGGGCGACGTACAATAGACGTACATCGAAGAGCCTAAAACGTCCTAAATCGTCCTAAACCATCCTAAAGCACTTATAGCATAAGTCCTGTATTTCCAGAATTAACCGTTGATTTCAAACCACTTTCGCGATACGGTAGGCGGCCCTGAAAAGGCCGGCGTCGGCGGTTCGATTCCGTCCCCGGCCACCAATCCTTTCAACAACTTAGATTCTTTTTATTTAGCAGCGATGGGTCGCCTGGATGAAGCCATTGCGGTGGAAAGGCGCGCACAGCGCCTTGATCCCGTTTCCCTCATTGTCAACACAAATATCGGACGGTATCTCTACTACGCACGGCGCTATGACCAGGCGATCGAACAATCCCGGGCCACCCTCGATATGGATCCGAGCTTCTTTCCGGCCCGCTTGGTCTTGCTTATGAGCAAAAAGGCTTGCACGAAGAGGCCATTGCACAATTTCAAGATGCCTTAGACAACTACGGTGGCGATCTGGCTATGGAGAGTCTTGGACACGCTTATGCCTTAGCGGAAAAGCGTTCTGAGTCATTAGCGCTCGTCGAAGAGTTAAGGGAGCAATCCGCACGGCGATACGT
>JBQTHO010000013.1:0-171665 GCA_052389795.1 Acidobacteriota bacterium
GAACTGGCAAAAGCAAAAGCGTTTTGCTTCTCGTCCACGATTACGCTGCGCGCGCGACGCGGCTCGCGATGGTTGAATGTTTCTGCCAGGTCGCGCGCTATAATCCGTGGTTGAATGGTCGGCGCGACCCACTGGGGCGATGGCTAACAAATCGTTGGACCGGAGCGGGTTCAGCTTGTCTTCCATTCGCAAGACTTGAATGCTTGATTGGTTGACCGCCGCCCGGTCAACTCAACCGTTCGGCGTCTGTTCGTGACAATGATTAAACTTATCTCTATTGTCGTCTTCATTCTCGTGGTTGCAGCGCCCACCGTAAACGCGCAATCATCCGTACCGATGGACACAGTAATTACGTTGCACCGACTTACCGATGCGTTTGGTGACGCGCCGGAGTACAATCTGACCATCAAAGCCGACGGAATGGTGACGTTCAAAAGGACGCGAAGCGTTTTCGTTCCGGCATCCGATCCACGAGCGCGCGATTCTGAACCAGTCCAATCGAAGGTCTCGTCCGAAATCGTCACAGCGCTGGTCGCCGCCTTCGAACGCGCGAACTTCTTCTCCTTGAAGGAACGCTACGAAAAGAACGAGGACGGATGCCCTGGCGGCGTCTGGACTGATGCTCCTGCTGCGGAGCTTTCAATTACGCTAAACGGTAAATCTAAAACGATCTTTCATTACTACGGGTGCCTTGACCAGAATCGGCACCCTTATCCAACGGAACTCTTCGCGTTGGCGTCAACAATTGACGAACTCGTCAACACAAAACAATGGCTCAAACCATGACGACGCCGAACAAATCGTTGGACGCGAGCGGCGGGGAGCGTGTTTCGCAAGATAATTGGTCTGGCGATGCATTTGTGAAATCGCGCCGCCGCGTCAACTCAACCGTTCGACGACTTCTAAATCCGATGAGTACATCATTTTGTCCTTCTTGTGACCTCATCAACTCGGACGCCGATTTGTATTGTGCAAACTGCGGGACGGCACTGACGAGAGCCACGTCCGCTCAAATCGTGCCAGCCGTTGCCGTACCTAGCTCTGATATCGACCTAAAGCAACCGACAGAGACCAAATCGAAGTTGCCTTACATCGCTGTCGGGGCCGTCTTGCTAGTGATGGCGGTCGTTGGAGTTTGGTTTTACTTTACCCCACATCTTGCCTTACTCAACATGCGATCAGCTGCACAAAACCGCGATGCTAAGACATTCTGCTCCTACATTGATTTTCCCGTTCTGAAAGAGAATCTAAAATCGGAACTTAATGCGAAAATGCTAGAGGAAATGAGCAAGGATCAGAAGATGAAAGACAATCCATACTCTGGCCTCGCATTCGCTATCGCGCCTGCGATGATAAATAACATGATAGATGCCTACGTTTCTCCCGCAGCAATCGAGAAAGCTTTTCGAGGCGATTTTGAATCGAGTAAATCGTCGTCCCAAGATACAAAAGCCCCGGTAGTTACAACTCAGACTTTTAATAAAGATTTCGTTAGCGAGGAAAAAGGTTCGGTAAGTACCGGCTATGAATCATTCAATGAATTCGCCATCTCGTACAAACCAAAAACAGGTAACGGATCAAAATTAATCCTTGAGCGGCGCGGTTTGTGGGGATGGAAGCTTGTTAACATCAAACTCGATTAGCTCCAACGCCGTCGAACAAATCGTTGGACGCGAGCGGCGGTAGCGTGTTTCGTAAGGTATTTGGTCCGGCGAGGCTTGAATGAAATCGCGCCGCCGCGTCAACTCAACCGTTCGACCACAACTTAAACCCTCGCGGCGATGGAGCTAACTATGAACTCTGCTACTTTCTGGGCTTGGGTGTTTGGTTTCGCCTCTTTGGCCAGCCTAGTATTTGCCGTCTACGTTTATTTCAAGAGTCACGAATATATCTACCCCCTTATTGAAAAACTGCGCGCGTCGCGCAACAATCTCGTGCACATTAATACCAACCTCAAAAGAATTAACGATATCGCCGCACTCGAAAACGCAACGGCGGACGAAAAAGTACGCATGATGCGACAAGTAGCTCGCACAATCAGCGAAGGCATTCACACTTGTATGAATACCATTGACGATGGATTCGATTGGAACAAACGGAACGTCAAACAGATCTATGACGGTATAAGAAGCTCGCGGTGATTGCGCTTACAATTTCACAGTGGTCGAACAAATCGTTGGACGCGAGCGGCGGCAGCGTGTTTCGCACGATAATTGGTCCGGCGAAGGTTGAATGAAATCGCGCCGCCGCGTCAACTCAACCGTTATCCATCGCCGCTTTTTGACAACTGGCAAAAGCAAAAGCGTTTGCTTCTCGTCGAAGGGATCGCACCGCGCGCGACGCTGACTTTGAAGATGAATTAACCTGGCGCAGTCGCGCGCTATAATCGTGGCTTGAATGATCGGCGCGACCCACTTGGGCGATGGATAACAAATCGTTGGACGCGAGCGGGATCACGCACTCGCACGCCGACAACTTGTCCGTAATCGGGTTGACCGCCGCCGCGTCAACTCAACCGTTGGGCGGCTTCCGCTTTCATGAGGATAATCTTCACATTGGTCGTAGTTGGTTTACTTGGATCTTGCTCCGCTGCGGACAGGCAGTTACCCGTAGCCTCGCCTTCAGCGCCCGCGGCAGACGAGGGTATTCCGTCGATGTCTTACGAACAAATGCTTCCCGAGGTAGCTCGTCTTGCAAAAGAGGCTGGGATCCCAAACTTGAAAGATGTGAATTTGACAGATTCTCAGACCGAACTCCGGTTGTGGAAGGGCTTGGGCATGGTATCCCTGCGGTGCTTTACTATGAAAAATGACAACGGAAATCCGACCGCGTCGTTCACATCGGTGAAGATTGTTGGAAATAGAAGTGTTATTCGAAAAGGCAATCTTGTTTACGTGAACAAACCTCTAAAGGCACCGCATTCCGGATGGCCGAATCTTCTGGCGTCCTTAAAACTAAACGGCATTGATTCATCAATCAACCTTGCGACGGACAAACGTTATGAACCATATCCCGATGCGGAACATCTCATCTTCGAAATGAAAACCGGTGCGCGCCATACACTCGCACACTACATTGATTCAACTGAAACGGTTGACGGCAAGAAAGCTCTTGCCGTTTGCGAGACTTTAGAGAACGAATTTGATATTCGAATCGGTTGTAATAATTAACGCCGCCCAACAAATCGTTGGACGCGAGCGGCGGAAGCGTGTTTCGCAAGATAATTGGTTCGGCGATGGTTGAATGAATTTGCGCCGCCGCGTCAACTCCGCCGTTGGGGCGCGCATGAACTTAATGTCAGAACCACCTGCGGTAGCGGGTGGGATCTCGCGAGGCTTGGTGAATGCGACGCCGCGCGGCTTTGTGATTGGAATTGTGGTGTTGGGTTTCGCCGGTTGCGTGGTTGCGGAAACACGCTCGCGCTGTCGCGTCACGTCCTTTGAAATAACCGGCGCGCCCCAACAAATCGTTGAACCGGAAGCGGCGATAACAGGTTGAAGGGCTTTCCTTCAAATCCCGAACCGTCGAATGCTTTTCTTGGTTATCTCCGCCGCTCCGGTTAACTCAACCGTTCGACGGCTTTCTTATGACAGCTAATGCCTGATGCCTTCACAGCAATCCTCGGAGTGCTCGGACTAACTGGCGGCGCGGTCGCGTGGTTAAACTACCGGAAGGCCGTGCTCTGGAAACGCGCTGAACTCGCGAATAATTATCTTAAAGACTTTAACAATAACCCGGAACTCGTTTTTGCCGGCCGATGTCTTGACTGGAACGGGGGCAAACTTGTCTTACCTGAAAACCTTCGACCATACATGCCAAATGGCGAACAATTCATTCAACATGATCGGCATGTTTTTGCCCAAGCTTTACGACCAGATCTTCAACTCCACGAAATGGAGGATGATCCGCGCGTTCAGATTTACAGAACATCAATGGACTCTTTTCTTTCGTGGTTGTCACTGGTCGCAAGCGCACTAGATCGAAAACTCTTTCTCGTAGCTGACCTGCAAGACGTTGGTTATTGGGTCGCCAAAATTCAAAGCGAGGTTGTGGTACATGGCTTCATCGTTGCTTATGGATACCAAGAGAGTCTTGAAAAACTGATTCGCCTTTACCGAGGCAAGAAATCTGCTTACCAAAACTGGAGGTTTCCAGTAAACACAATCGCCGTCGAACAAATCGTTGGACGCGAGCGGCGAGGGCGTGTTTCGTAAGATAATTGGTTCGGCGATGCTTGAATGAAATCGCGCCGCCGCGTCAACTCAACCGTTATACCGCTTGTTGATTGGGAGTCGGATAAATGCCTCATCAGAACGGAATGCCTACTTTGACAGAGTTACAAACTATGTCAGCGGAGGATCTCGCTAGCAAAGTCGATCAGCAATTCTCCATGACTCCTGACGTACGGCATCTAATGTTGGCGCAGTGTTTTCGCGATGAACAGGTTCGGCGGCAACAGACGAAACAAACCGATACGATTCTTTCTTATACCCGCTGGATGACTTGGCTGACCGTTATCATCGCCGTCGCCACGATTGTCAATGTCGTTATTGCGTTTTTGCTGTTGCGCCACCCTGTTGGTTACTAACACGGGGCGCGGTATAACAAATCGTTGGACGCGAGCGGCGGCAGCGTGTTTCGCAGCATAATTGGTCCGGCGGAGGTTGAATGGGATCGCGCCGCCGCGTCAACTCAACCGTTCGGCGCTAGTTCGCGGATTGATCAAAAATGAGTTTATCGGATGTCAAAGAATGGATTCTCGTCGTATCGGGAAGTTTTGCTTTGGTGTCAGTGGCGGTCAGTTCCTGGCTGGCTCTTAAAGAGTATCGTCTGAAATTGCAGGCGGAGGCGAGGGCCGCCAATAGTGAAAAAGCGGAAACAGATGTTCGTTTAGTCAAAGCGTTCACTGAATTAATGGACATCGCGAATGGCCGAGGCGGATACGTAGTATCTGAAAAGGTCATCGAAGAATTGTTCAAACGCAAATTCGTTGACGCTGACTTCAATGACCTGGAATCCATGAAGCAAAAGATTGGCGAGTTCCCTGTAATCTATTTGCCGGTGGGCAACGCATCCCAGGACTCCGCTATCGCTGCTATCGCTACGCTGGCTAACAGGCACGAGGTTTTGAGAGAACCAGCTAAACAGGCTCTGGAGACCGCGAAGTCTTTCAAGAAAGACTTGGCTGAAAAATACCTCCAGAAAATCGTGGACACCTAATTCGTCGCGCCGAACAAATCGTTGGACGCGAGCGGCGAGAGCGTGTTTCGTAAGATGATTGGTCCGGCGATGGTTGAATGAAATCGCGCCGCCGCGTCAACTCAACCGTTGGGCGGCTTTGAACCATGGAAGAACGGGGTCAACTACGACTCACGCTGCAACCTGACTCGGATGGCACCGGACAATTGATTGCGCACGTTTCATCGTCCGGTTTTTCTGGCCAAGCCTCCGCATGGTTTAACCTTGACGACCTCGACAATTTCGCCGACCAGCTTGCGACGATCCCTCTTTCCGCAGACAATCCTGTGTGCCTCGAAGGCGGTTATTGGAGCGCCAAAAAACGCGGCACGCTCGAACAGGTGCATTTGTCCATCCGGATTTATCCCATCGGCGCGAAGGGACAGGTTGGCGCTCATATCCATGTCGCCGATTGCCTTGAACGAAATGACCGTCGCGAGTCTCAGAACCGAGCCACGGTCGAACTCAAAACGTCGTATGCTGCCTTGGAATCCTTCGCAAAGGACATCCGTAGGCTACGCTTATCGCAAACCAACGAAGCGATCTTGCGCGAGGAGACGCTGTTGTAGTCGCCGCCGTCGAACAAATCGTTGGACGCGAGCGGCGGTAGAGTGTTTCGCATCATGACTGGTCCGGCGCTGCTTGAATGAAATCGCGCCGCCGCGTCAACTCAACCGTTGGGCGGCTCAAGCTAATGTTACGAATCATCGCGACCGTGGTAACTGTGGCGTTCATACTGTTGGCGGCACAGCCGCCTGCTGCTTGCTCGCAACAGATTTCCGTGTCACGCGGCAGGGTCATCATCCGTAACGAGTGCCCCTATTCGGTTGCCATTCCGCGAGGCTGGACGCCGAGCCCGGACGGTCAGCAGCCTGACGCCTTTGATGTGGCGTTCGCTCAAGGTAACCGAGGGCGTGAGGGGCATCTGCTGCTTGGTGTCATCCGCGTGGGCCGGGCTATCGAAACAGTTTTGTCCGAGGACACCGGAACCTTCATCCCGAACCGCGGACGCCCGATACGAACGCTCGACCGACACCTCGCGCACGTTCGCTACCTTTATAGTCAGCACGAGGGGTGTTGGGTGGCCGAGGCACTTGTCAGTTGCAATGGCCGGGTCGCGACAGTCGTACTAAGCGCATATTCTCGTCGCGACTTTACTCGATCGTTACCGACGTGGCGTACTCTCGTCCGGTCCTTTAGACATGAGAACGCGCTATGACAAACTGTGACGCGCCGCCCAACAAATCGTTGGACCGGAGCCACGGGAAGCGAGTTTCGCATCAAGCGTCGTCCGGCTAAGCTGTTCGCTAGCGCCGTGGCCCGGTCAACTCAACCGTTCGGCGTCATCGCTGACTTTCAAAGAACTGAATGGCGAACCCGAAACTTCGTGCTGACTTCAACGGATTGTTTGGTGACGTGCTTTGCTTGTCGCACGGCGACTCGTGCGTTGACGCGAACGGGGCGACCGTTCAACTCACGGCTGGCATGGAAGCGATTGCCTTCGACGAAGACGCTGATGAAACGGGCAAACGCGACGATCTCCTTGCCTCCGGTGTCGTCGAACCGTCGCCTGATTGGTTGTCTTGCAACGGATCTAAGTGGGTACTCAAAATCGACTCGAACGGCGTGCGACACGAATCTGAACTGACGTAGACGCCGAACAAATCGTTGGACGCGAGCGGCGGGAGCGTGTTTCGTAATTAGCTCGTGCGGCGGAGGATGCTTTGACGCGCGCCGCCGCGTCAACTCCACCGTTCGGCGTCGTCTTAACCCGGCAGTCTGTGCATGAAATTAGATACCATCGCCACGCGTTATTCTTTCTGGGATACTGTGCGACCAATGTCTGCGTTGCATGAACAGCTTCCATTCGCACGGACATTTACTCGGGAGGAATATTATGTAATCGCGCGCGGACTTGTTCCAGCGGGCATGGACGACCGTTGGTTTATTTTTCTGGAAAACGACCAACTCTACTTTCACCGCAGTTGGACAGGTACGTGCATTTATCAAATCACGCTTGATCGTACGGACGGCGATTCAATCGTGGTGACGGAGGCTTTGGTAAATCGCGATCCCGATGAATACAAAATTGCCGATGACGAATTCGACGTCGCGCTGCTCTCGTTTCTGATAGATAATTTGCTCCTGGGGCGACGGGCTCATTTGCCGGCACGTCGGCATCCATCTGGTGCGTAGCATGACCGATTGATTTCCCAAAGACGCCGAATAAATCGTTGGACGCGAGCGGCGGGAGCTTTAAAACAGTGATGCGTGATGAGTAATGAGTGATGAATGAAATCGCGCCGCCGCGTCAACTCAACCGTTATGCGGACCACGGCCTCGGTTTGGGTCCAACACCGTACAGACTGGAGAACCCCGATGACGCGTCACTGGAATCACGCGAGACTTCTGGCGGCAACCCTCGTCTGCTTCAGTCTGCAATCGGACAATCGATCCGGACGGATCGCGTGGTTGTCGGGCAACGCTATCCCGATTCATTCGATCGACCCGACGGTCGCCCATGACGACTTCGCGGACTTGAAGCCACTCATATCGGCGATCGGCGACTCTCGAATCGTAATGCTGGGTGAGCAGTCGCACGGGGATGGGGCGACCTTCCTGACAAAGGGCCGTCTGATCAAGTTTCTTCATCAGCGGATGGGGTTCGACGTGCTGGCGTGGGAAGCGGGGCTGTTCAACTGCCACGACATGGACGCTGCAGTGCGTGACCCGGCCGTGCCGATCGAGGAAGCGATGCGGCGTGGGCTCTTTCCGATCTGGGCGATAAGCGCGCAGGTCCGACCTGTGTTTGAGTACGCGCGATCGGTCGCCCGCACAGACCGGCCGCTGGAGATGATCGGATTCGACCACCAGTTCTCGGGCACGGGAGGTGGCACCCGTTGGCGCCAGGCGCTGATCGCGTTCATAGATAAGGCAGATCCATCGATCCTGCCCGAGCGGCTGCGTTCCAGCCTCCTGAATGACTCGCGCGACATTGTATTCAAACCCGATTCTAAAGCCGCCGACATCCGTCTCGTTGCGGAAAAGTGGAAGGCCCTCCCTGAGCTCCTCGGCAAGGCCCGCGCCAAGCTCGAATCGACGCATGGAACGCGCGAGGTTGGGCTCATGCGGCGGACGGTCGACGACGCCGTCCTCTCCCTAGAGGGGCTTGCGCGGTTCCGCGATGCGAAGGGAGAGTTCAAGACAGCGGACAACAATCTGCGCGATCAGCGGATGGGCGATAACCTGGTATGGCTGGCGAACGAGCGGTACAAGGGTCGGCGCATCATTGTTTGGGCGGCAGCGTTCCACACGCTGCGCGAGCCGTCGGCAATCAAACTTGGACCTGGGTCAGGGTTCAGTTACCAAGGCATAATTACGATGGGTCAGGTAGCGGGCAGGTCGTTGAATCAGGCGATTTACACGATCGGATTTACCGCAGCCGAGGGGAAAGCCGGAAGGGCGACCGGCGGCCAGACGCTGGGTCTGGAGCCGGTAGTTACAGGCTCGTTCGAGGATCTGTGCATGGGCGTGGGACGTCGGTTCTTGTTTGTGAATTTGCGGACTTTGCCCGCGGCGCATTGGCTTCGGTCGCCGATCAGTGCTCGCCCGCTGGGATACGGGGCGATCGAGACTGACTGGACGCGTCAGATGGACGGGCTAGTGTTCACGCGGACGATGTTTCCGAGCACGAAGGGTCCGATGACACCGGAGGGCGTGGTGCTCACCGAACAGTCGTCGCCTATGCGAAAGCGTCATAATTGATCGACGCAGGCCAGCGATGCCTTGGGAAGGGGCCGCATAACAAATCGTTGGACGCGAGCGGCGGAAGCGTGTTTCTCAACTTGATTCGTCCGGCAGTACTTGATTGAATTCGCGCCGCCGCGTCAACTCAGACGTTGGGCGCTTCTGGTTAGAAATCAGTCACTCATTTATGAAAAGTGAACGAACACAATGAACTATTTAATTCTTATCCTAGTCATACTTTCTTTTGCCAATGCCGCGATAGCGCAGAAGCAGTCATCAATTACCCCGGCGAGTATTTATCATCAGCACGGAGTGACTGTGGTGTCACCTAATCAGCCGGGATGGGTACTACTACAATCAAGTAAATCGGAGACGGTCTTTCAGAAGCGAGTTGAGGATGAGATCATAATTGCCAATGTGAAAACCTTCAAAACAAAAATATTTGATAGCGACCAAGACCTGCTAATTAGCCTGGAATCTTTGAAACAACAAGAATTGAGTAGATTAAAGAGGGATAGTGTTCACTTCAATTACGTCAGATTCAAAGATTCATCGTGCGTGCAATATGATGGAATATTTAAAGTCGACGGAGCCTCTGCACCTAACTTTGAGTACTTTAACTTCAAGGGCTATCTGTGCGGTCATCCGCAGACTAAGGACTTTGTGGTCCAAATAGAATTCTCAAATCACTCAAATTTAAGAGGGCTCTCGGAGAACTTGTTTTCTCTGAGAGACGAGTTTTTTGAAAAAATTGTGTTTTCTGAAGTCCGTGGTCAATAGTTAGTTAGTCGGGGCCGCAGGTAAACTGCGTGCTTACCCACGACGCGCCCAACAAAGCCTTGCAGCCGACGGCGCGATAATGCTTCTCAAGTAATCTTTTTCCGCTCAGTTTGAATGCTGATCGCGTGCCGCAGCTGAAGGCTAGCGTTAGACGTGCGATAACGAAGCTCGATGCAATGGTCAAAACTCAAGTCGCGAGTCAAGTCACTCATGCTCCCGAGTTGCGCGACCGCATCGACTTTCATTTGACCAGCTATCGGGAATCTCATGACGGCGCTGACAAGGTGTGGGTCACCATTGACGGCCAACGTGTTTTCGATTGCAAGCACTATGTGTCCGAACGCTGGACCGCTGCCGCTTACTTCAGCGGACTCCACGATCAACTAGAGCGAAAGCGCGTACGATAGGGTTAGACGATTTCAAAGCCTGGTTAAGTAGCGGGGCTTTCATCCGCTAGGCTTGGATGCCTGTTTCGCGGGCGCTCGCCCAGGTCAATCCATTGCACTCCGGCAATGGAAAGGGCATCACTCAGGACGTTTGGACGCTGCGGGAATTGCTCGCGGCGTGACTGTCTATTAAGCTCCCACCTTCAATCATGACTCCGTCGACGCTTTGCATTCTCACCGTCCTCATTTTTGCCGGTGCTCTTTTATATTCCTCTGTCGGTCACGCGGGCGCGTCCGGTTATCTTGCAGCGATGGCGCTTCTCGGCGTTTCCGCCGCCGTGATGAAGCCGACCGCCTTAACCCTTAACATCCTGGTGGCCAGCATTGCTACGGTGAAGTTTTATCGAGCTGGCTGCTTCTCGTTTCGGTTGTTTTGGCCTTTCGCCCTGGCGTCTATTCCCTTTGCATTTTTGGGTGGTTACATAACCCTTCCCGGCCACTGGTATAAAACCCTCGTTGGCGTGATCTTGCTCTTGGCTGCCTACAAGCTGTTTCGTATTGCGAGCCAGGCAACAGGGCAGGGGGCCGTTAGGCATATTCCCCTTTGGGCTGGACTGCTTTCCGGCGCTGTAATCGGAATGCTGTCCGGCCTGACAGGCACAGGGGGCGGAATCTTCCTTTCTCCGCTATTGCTCTTTATGGGCTGGGCTGAGATCCGACAAACCTCTGGAGTGTCCGCAGCCTTTATTCTCGCCAATTCTATCTCTGGCCTGCTTGGCAACATCTCAAGTATCGGCTCAATTCCCAGTTCTATCTTTGCCCTTGCCCCGGCGGCTATCCTCGGGGGCTTTATCGGGGCTGAGTTTGGGAGTAAACGTCTTGCCAGCGCGAAGCTTCGCCGGCTGCTTGCCCTGGTTCTAATCGTTGCTGGTTTTAAGTTGATTCTGACCTAATGTCGAGGCGAAGTAATGGAGCGACATGACATTGGTAGCTAAATCTGAAATCTCTTTGTCGTGGCACGAACGGGTCTTCTTCACCGGCGAAGTTAGGACTTGAGCCGGTTGGTTCGCCCACGACATCGCGTTCGTATCGCAGTCAAAGTAGGTTGCGGCGTTTTGCGCGGCGAAATAGGTTCGGCGCCCTCGTTATCCGCAGGATCAACGCACCTGGATTGCGCCGCAGATTTCTGTCCCGCCGAGTTCGCAGCGTATCGGAAAAACGGCGACGCGGCCCTGGAAGCGATCTCAAGCTATTAGTGAAGTCATAATGCTAATGAGAATCAAATGTTCACGTTAATTACGTTGGTCGATCCCAGTCCCGCGGACGAATATTTCAACCGTCACATCTGGCGCACGTATCGGGGATTCGACCGGCTGTTCCGGCTGATCGATCTACGAAAGTACCAAGCGAGCGAGAACACGGGGGAAGTTACGATCCTGGATCGCTACGCGATGTTTGCGGTCATGTACTTTGAAGGGGCGTCGTACGAGAGCCTGATCGAGCGACTCGAGGGTACAAAGAACCTGGTGTTTATGACCTCTGATCTTCATTACTGGTCGATCTTCCCGCACAGCATTGACCCCGAGCTGTTAACACGCGAACGACTCACGCCCGCGGATAATCGTTATGATGAGTTATTCGAGATGTGCGACCGGCTCGACATCCGCCACTTGATAACGACCTGCGAGTGCCCGGAGTTGACCCAACTGCAAGTTGAGCGTCCCAGCCTGCAAACTTACGTCATCAATCTGCACTTTGACCCGGCGATCTTCAGGGATTACGGGTTGCCGAAAGAATACGACGTGATCATCTACGGCTCTTTGCTGCCCTCGGTGTATCCGTTCCGCGATCGCGTGTGCCGGTTATTGATCGAGTCGCGCCGCTTCAAAGTGCTGCGCGTATTGCGGGAGGATCACTTGTACCATCCCGACATCTGCGGCGAAGGATTAGCACGAAAGATCAACCAGTCGTGGCTGGGATTGTCGACCAACACGACCTTCGATTACCTGGTCAATAAGTACTTCGAGATTCCGGCATCCCGATGCGTCGTGCTCGGAAACATGAACGAGCAAGGCCGGGCGATCTTTGCGGATCGTTATGTCCACATCGACGACCAAATGACGGACGATGAGATCCTTAGTGTCGTCTGCGGGGCGCTGTCGGATCGCAGCCGGCTTCAGGAGTACGCCGATCAGATGTATCAGGTAATGCACACCGGGCACACGCTAGCCGAGCACGAGCGGAAGTTGTTCGACGTGACCCGCAGGATTCTTGAACGCCAAGTGAGCCTTTACACTTTTCACAATTGAGGTTTACCCTAAAGGTGTTTCATCCGTAATTATCCCTATTAGCATCCCCTGTTCGGAGCCGATTCCACTCGCAATGCGGTTGTGGACTCGCCTTTACAGCCGAACAATGTTCGGAGAAATATCTGGCTGACAGTGCATTAGCAAATTCTTCGCATGGCGGACATCTGGTTTGTTTGAACTCTGCCGTATGCTGACGATGCCTGCGTTCAACATCTAGTTTTCGTTCCGCGCCCTCGTAAAGAGGTGACAACAGAAAGGAGCCAACATGGCAAGTCCTGCAAGCATTGGTGGACATCCTGTTCATCCGATGATCATTCCATTTCCGATCGCTCTCTGGGTCTTCTCACTTGTGGCTGACGTGATCTATCTATGGCGCGGCAATCCGGTGTGGAGAGATTACGTCGCCTTCTACGCTCTATTGGGCGGCATCATTGGAGCAGCCGTGGCGGCAGTGCCGGGACTTATTGACTGGCTGTCGCTTACCGACAAGGCAGTTGTGAAGCTTGCCAACTGGCACGCGCGCCTCAACGTCATTGCGTTGTTAGTTTTCGCGGGGAGCTTTTACCTGCGCACGACCAGCGGCTCGAGCCTGGTCAGTGGCAGCCTCACAATTCCACTGGCACTCTCAGTTTTGGGTGTACTCTTGATTACTATCTCCGGATGGCTGGGCGGTGAGCTGGTCTTCAAACACGGCGTGGCGGTTGAGACACGGCCTGCGGATCGAACAGCGAGCGATTGAAGACAAACCTGCGGACTCTTTATAGCAGTCTTCGCATTGTGGCTGAATTGATTGGCACGGCCATGCTGCTGGCTGCCGTGGTTGCCCAGGCATCGCAAGCCCACTGGAAAACATCAGCAGCACAAAGAGGATTACTGCTGTAATCGTCCACAGCAGGCTGATTCCAAAAGTCTCACTTGATAAAATGCTCCGCTGCTTTAAGGCGATCTTCGACTACTCGCGGCGGCGATGATTTTAGAGCCGAGGGGTGATCTGGGTGAGTGACAGCTTCGCCTTGACCGCCGAAACCTAACAAATCCTCTGACCCTGGCGGCGTGGAGGTTCACATGCCTAAACATCAAATATCTGCGATGAAGTTCGCAAAGGTATATCCGCTATATGTTCAAAAAGCGGAACGGAAGAACCGTACGAAGGAAGAAGTTGACCAAATCATCGGCTGGTTGACCGGCTATACCCAGGCGGGATTACAGCGGCAAATCGAACAGGCAAGCGATTTTGAAACTTTTTTTGCTCAAGCTCCAGCCTTTAATCCGCGTAGTTCACTCATCAAGGGCGTAGTGTGTGGTGTTCGCGTCGAAGAAATAGAGGATCCGTTGACGAGAAAGGTACGCTATCTGGACAAGCTGATTGATGAACTCGCAAAAGGAAAAGCGATGGGGAAGATTCTGCGGCAATAGCTCGCTCAGTCATCCCCAAAGTAACTATTCTTTGAGCTTGCCCAAGTAAAAGAGAAGACTAAGATGAAGACAACCTTAACGATGGCTCTGCTTTTGATCTCTTGCGGCGAAGGTTATTCGACCTAGCTCGCGCCGCCGCGTCACGCAATGGTTATGCGAACTACTCAGCCGGTAAATTTGTTCCAGTCACCCCGGATCGCCAAAGTCACGCTTGCTTGTTGGATGTTGACGAACAGGGTATGTCCATCCGGACTGAAAGTCGCGCCCGCAAATTCAGCGGCTTCAAAACCCGGGGCGATGTTCTTGGCAAAGTCGGCAATCTTGCCGTTGGGCGTCAGGATGCGAACATGGTTATCTGAGGGCGCGAGTTGCGCGTAGTTCCCGTCCTCGCACATAAACAGCAGATTGTTTTTGGGATGCAGGCAAATATTATCCGGCATGTCGAGCAGTTGGCGACTTGGCGATTCAAACAGGAGAGTCAGACGGCCTTCATCGCGCGTCGTTGGTTCGTAAACCCAAATCTGCCCGCCTTCAGCATCGCCGCCGTTTGATGAAACGATATAGATTCGGCCATTCGCAACGAGACAGCCTTCCAGTTTCGAAAAATGCGCCGCGCCTTTTGCCGCCCCTTGTTTGAAAACGGCTTGTTCGTCCGTGTCGGCCAATTCCGAATCGGGGTTGTCGATCGTCACCCAATTGGCGGCGAAGGTCGCGCCGGTTCTTTGTCCAAATCGCGTGTTGTAGTTCGGCTTGTCTTTGATCGCCAATATTTCGAGTTTGCCGCCTTCAGCCAGATGACCGCGCCGGTTCGGCAGGAAGCGATAAAAACCGCTGAACGGGGTGGAATCTTCGATTTGATAGACGATACCGCTGCGCGGATCGACTGCCACGGCCTCGTGCGAGAATCTGCCCATCGCTTTCAAAGGCACGGGCGGCAAGTTCGTGTTCGCCGCAGCGGAGACTTCAAAACAATAACCATGCGGTTGGCTAAAGCCGCCGGCTCGGGCCCCGGCTTTGTCGATGTGGAGAGTCTTTCCGCGCGTCGTCTCCTCGCATGAAATCCAACTGCCCCAGGGGGTCGCACCCCCGGCGCAGTTGGTTAGAGTTCCGCTTAAACTAACGAAGTCAGTGATTAGCTCGTTCGTCTTCGGATCGATGACCAAAGTCGTCGTGCCGCCACCGGCCTGATGGTCGTAATGATTACTGCTCCCGATCCCCGCGTTGTCGATCGGCGTGCGGTTGTTGACTTCGTGATTCCGAACAAGGCGAAGTTCGCCCTTCACGGGAAACGCTGCCATGCCGTCATGAAGCCTGGGCGTTTTGCGACCGTCTTTCATTATTTCTCCCGCGCGCCCGAGAACCGTGTACTCAAAACCTTTTGGCAGGAGGAGAAGCTTTTCGCCCGTATTTTTCGCCGCCACCTCGATGAGGTCGCCATAGCCCGCCGCCTTCCATTTAGCGAAGCTGCCTTCCGACAGTAACGCTTCGGTGCGGCGCAAGAATCCACCGAGCGAAACGGCTAATCCGCCGGCCGCCGCGCTGAATAGGAAGTTTCGTCTGTGCATTTCTTTAAAATTATTCCGAAGTCATATAGATCATACGGAGTTAACCAATCAAGTGATGAATTCCCCGCACTATCCAGAAAGATAGCGCAGCGATGAAGGCGGCGGCCGGAATCGTCAAAATCCCAGCCCACACGATGCGGCCGGCGACGCCCCACTTCACAGCGGACAAGCGCCATAAAAGGTGAAGTAACCTTCCTAGCGGACAGCGTAGTGAATAAGCTTTATGAACCAGAATGTGAGTGCCGCGATAGTGCCAGCCATGGGAATCGTGAGTACCCAAGCCCAAACTATCCGCCTGGCAACACCCCATTTAACGGCGGACATCCTGCGCGTTGAGCCCACCCCCACGATCGCGCCTGTAATCGTGTGCGTCGTAGACACCGGAATACCGCCGAGTGTCGTACCGAACAACGCGATGGCGCCAGCGGTTTCGGCGCAAAAACCGCCGACCGGCTTTAATTTTGTAATCTTCGAACCCATTGTGTGCACGATGCGCCAACCGCCCGATAATGTGCCTAGCGCAATTGCGCCATGCGCGGAAAGCACAACCCACAAAGGGATGTCCGGAAGTGTTCCGCCGGGCCCGGAACCAAGTAGGCCGCCGGCTACAAGCACCGCAGTGATAATACCCATCGTCTTCTGCGCATCGTTTCCGCCATGTCCCAGCGAATACGCCGCGGCGGAAAACAACTGGCCCTTGCGAAAGATTCCATCCACGCGGCTGGGCGAGGCACGCTTGAAGATCCAATAAACCGCGACCATCAACAGCATGCCTAGCATCATGCCAATAAGAGGGGAGGCGACAATAAAAATAATCGTCTTGATCCAGCCCTCGGGCTTCAGGATGCCAAGGAAACTACCGTACGCCGCCATAGCGGCTCCACCATAACCGCCGATCAGCGCATGGGAACTGGAAGTCGGCAGTCCGACATACCAGGTAATGAGGTTCCAGACGATAGCGCCGACTACTCCTGCGAGCAGCATGTACAGTCGCATATCGCTTTCAACGAGCTCGATGCGGACCAAATCGCCGCCGATCGTTTTAGCGACCCGCGTTCCAAGTATCGCGAATGCGATGAAGTTGAAAAATGCAGCCCAAACGACCGCGACCGCGGGTGATAGCACGCGGGTGGAGACAACTGTGGCGATTGAATTCGCCGCATCATGAAAACCATTTGTGTAATCGAAGATGAGCGCGACGAAAATGATCAGAATGGCAAACCAGGTTACGGTTGTCATATGGCGTTACGTGTGCTTGATCATTACGCTTTCGATGATGTTGGCGACATTCTCGCAGCGGTCGACCGCCGCTTCCAGCTTTTCGTAAATCTCTTTCCACTTGATCACTGTCAAGGGATCGCGCTCTTCATGAAACAGCTCGGCAATTGCATTGTGATAAATATCATCGCCGTCGTTCTCAAGCCGGTGGATCTCAACCAGCCGCTGCGTCAGGTTCTTCGGCTTCTGCAACATGGCGACGACTTCGCGAAGTTGCTCGGTCATCTTCTCCAACACGCCCGCAAAATCCTGCGCATACGGTTTGATTTCGCGCACATCGAAAATAATGATGGCGCGCGCGGCGTCATCGATCAGGTCGACGATGTCGTCCAGCGCGCTGGACATCAGGTAAATGTCTTCGCGATCGAATGGGGTAATGAAAGACTTGTTCAGCTTGGTTGAGATGGTGTGCGTCAGCTCGTCGCAGGCGTGTTCGAGCCGTTTGATGCGCTGCGAGTATTCGGCAAAATTAGGCTGCTTGTCATTGAGCATGTCTCGCAGCTCACGCACCGCCTCAACGATGTAGTTAGTCATCTGCACAAAGAGATCAAAGTACTGATCCTCTCTCGGCAGTAATTTACGCAGCATCTACGATTTAACCTCTGATGATTTAGGGATTAGAACCCGCAATATAGTCCGCCCGCCGGGGAAAGTCCAAAGAATTGTTTACCTCAAATTAATACGCAGTTCAGGCCGATGTAACACTGGACGCCTAAATTCGAACATTCCGAACTGAATCGAGGAGGTTCTTCATGCTTTTTTACGGCCGATTACTGCGCGTCAAATTGGCGCTGCTGGTTGTTGCGGTGGCGGTTTTTGGGTTCACGAGATGTGGCCGCCCGGGCGGTGGCGGAGAGTCGGCGGTAATAAAAGTTGACGGCTCAAGCACCGTCTTTCCCATCACTGAGGCTGTCGCCGAAGAATTTCAGAAACAAAAACCCACAAAAGTTACGGTCGGCATTTCCGGCACAGGCGGCGGGTTCAAGAAATTCGTTCGCGGCGAAATCGATATTTCCAATGCGTCTCGCCCCATCCTCAAAGAGGAGATGGATCAGGCACGGGCCAACGGTATTGAGTACATTGAATTGCCCATCGCTTTTGACGCGTTGACAGTGGTCGTCAATAACCAGAACAACTGGGTAACGTCAATGACCGTAGCTGAACTGAAAAAGATTTGGGAGCCGGGAGCGCAGGGCAAGATCACTCATTGGAACCAGGTGCGACCTGAATGGCCCAACGAAAAGATTGTTCTGTTTGGCGCGGGCGCGGACTCAGGTACGTTTGACTACTATACGGAAGCGATTGTCGGAAAAGCGAAATCCAGTCGCGGCGACTACACTGCGAGTGAAGACGATAATGTGTTGGTGCAAGGTGTCGAAGGAAACAAGTTTGCGCTGGGTTACCTTCCTTACGCTTACTTTGCTCCGCACAGCAACCGAATGAAAGCGGTTGGAATTGACTGGGAGAAGAACAAAGTAACCGGCCCTATTATGCCCAGCCCGGAAAATGTCCTGGCGGGAACTTATAATCCGCTTTCGCGTCCGCTGTTCATTTACATCAGCCGCAGGTCGCTGGATAAACCGGCCGTTAAAGAGTTCGCGGATTTCTTTCTCAAGAATGTTGGCACGCTGTCTAAAGAAGTGAAATACCTGCCGCTGCCTGATACCGCGTACCAAATGGCGACTGAGCGTCTGCGCACGATGCAAACCGGGACCGGGTTTGGCGGCGTGCCCGAAGTCGGTTTGCCGGTTGAAGAGATTTTGAAACGACCGCCCAAGGCTTGAACAAAGGCTGGTGAAGGACTCGTTAGCCTCCGACACCCTCGGAGGCGAATAGAATCGCTATGAAAGACATACCTGCCCTTCAACATCCGACGGCTTCGGCGGCCGATGCCGACGCTTCGCCGCCGCGGTCGCCAGAATCGACATCATCAGCAGCTCGACGGCTGTCCCGTGTAAAAGAACGAATCATTGAGTCGCTGCTTTTTCTTGCGGCGATTTCCTCAGTAGCCATCACCCTCGGCATCGTTGGAACTTTGATCTTTGAGTCGGTCTCTTTCTTTGCCCACGTTCCCATCAAAGATTTCCTTACAGACACCCTGTGGACGCCCCTTTTCGCTAACCCTCGCTTCGGGATCCTGCCGTTGGTTGCCGGCACTCTGGTGACGACGGCCGTCGCACTGACGGTCGCTTTGCCGATCGGTACCATCGTGGCGATCTATCTAAGTGAATTCGCGCCCGTCGCGGTGCGCGAGATCATTAAACCGGCGCTGGAACTTTTGAGTGCGGTTCCCACCGTTGTGTACGGCTATTTCGCGCTGCAATTCATGTCGCCTCTTCTGCAAAAACTCATTCCTGGTTTGCCAACATTCAATATGTTGAGTGCCGGTGTAGTGATGGGAATAATGATCATTCCCTATGTCAGCTCGTTAAGTGAAGACGCAATGCGCGCCGTGCCCATGTCTTTGCGAGAAGGCGCTTATGCGCTGGGCGCTAATCGCATCATCACGTCCTTGAAGGTTGTCTATCCTGCGGCACTGTCCGGCATCGTGGCGTCTTACATTCTTGCAATCTCGCGCGCCATTGGCGAAACGATGATCGTAGCCATCGCCGCCGGGATGCAGCCAAACTTGACTGCCGATCCGCGCGAACCTGCTGCCACTATTACGGCGTTCATCGTTCAGGTAAGCCTCGGTGACCTCCCGCACGGCAGCATCGGCTATCAATCAATCTTTGCGGCCGGTATTACGCTTTTCATCATGACGCTGATCTTCAATATTTTTGGCTATGTGTTGCGCAGGCGTTTCCGTGAGGTCTATTGATGAACGACGTTAAGCGAATCATCGCGAAGCGGAAACGGCAGGACTTTCTGTTCAATATAGTCGGCATCCTGTGCACGTTGGTTGGCATTGTGACATTAGGGGCTTTGTTAATTGATTTGCTTCTTGATGGGTTGCCACGGCTCACGCCGACTTTCCTCAGTTCATTTCCGTCGCGTTTCGCAGAACAAGCCGGAATTCTGTCATCCTGGGTCGGCACGCTCTTAATTATGTTAGTGACCGCGTTCACTGCTGTCCCTCTCGGGGTCGCCTCCGGAGTTTATTTGGAAGAATATGCGCGGAAGAATTGGCTCACGAACATTATTGAAATCAACATTGCCAATCTTGCGGGCGTGCCGTCGATTATCTACGGATTAATGGCGCTGGGACTATTGGTCTATCAGTTTCGCCTCGGGCAAAGCGTTCTCACCGGCGGGCTAACGCTCGCATTTTTGATCTTGCCGATCGTAATCGTAGCCACGCGTGAAGCGCTGCGCACGATTCCGCAAGGAATACGCGAAGCAGCGTACGCGCTCGGCTCGACTAAATGGCAGGTCGTCAGGCATCACTTGTTACCCTATTCGATAGGCGGAACGCTGACCGGCATAATCATCGCGCTGTCACGGGCGATAGGCGAGACAGCGCCGTTAATTACGATCGGTGCCCTTACGTTTATCGCCTTTCTTCCGCCGCCTCCGGTCAAGACCGCGCCACCTTTTCTATCACTCGAGTGGTTGTGGTCGCCATTCTCTGTTCTTCCGATTCAGATGTTTAATTGGGTGTCGCGACCTGATCAGGCCTTTGTGACCAATGCCGCGGCGGCGGGCGTGGTGCTGATCGTGATTACGCTGTCGCTAAATGCAATTGCGATCTTTATCCGGTATCGGGTGCGCAAGAGAATCAAGTGGTAAGACCGCGATGAGCATTAACTGTGAATTGGCTGTTGAGCGCGCCACGCACATGGCAATGACAAGTGAGTTCGAACAATCTTTGGTTAACGCCGCGCTTCGCTCGGCTGTACGTCAGCGCTCCGATCAATCGGCTGAGGTCAAGGCGGAAGTCTCAGGGCTGAATTTTTTTTATGGCAAGCTCCAGGCCCTTAAGAACATCAACATGGCCTTCAAGGACAAGCGCGTCACCGCCATCATCGGGCCATCCGGATGTGGGAAGTCCACTCTGCTTCGTTGCTTCAATCGGATTCACGATCTTTATCCTGATACGCGTTACGAAGGGAAGATTATCCTCCAGCCGAGCGGCATCAATGTGATCGGGCCCGAGACCGATCCGATTGAAATGCGCATGCGTATGAGTATGGTCTTTCAAAAGCCGAACGCCTTTCCCAAATCAGTTTTTGAGAACGTAGCTTTTGGTTTGCGACTGGCAGGAGTTGGAGGAAAACCTCTCGAGGAGGAAGTCGAGCGCGCCCTTCGGAGCGCGGCGCTTTGGAACGAAGTAAAGGACCGCCTGAGCGATTCTGCTTACGCGCTTTCCGGCGGCCAGCAGCAACGGCTGTGTATCGCCCGCGCCCTGGCAACGGCGCCCGAAATGCTTTTGTTCGACGAACCCACGTCGGCACTTGATCCAATCGCAACGGGCAAAATTGAAGAACTAATATTCGAGTTAAAACGCGAAATCACGGTAGTAATCGTCACGCACAACATGCAACAGGCAGCGCGCGTGTCTGATTACACAGCTTTTATGTATTTGGGAGAGCTGATCGAGATCGCCCCCACCGATGTGATGTTCGAGAACCCGGGCAAAAGTTTGACCGAGGAATACATCACCGGCCATTTTGGTTAAACTGGAACGGCATGTCAGCTCAAGCACAGGAAAATATACGAACGTCACAGCCGCGGGTCGAGTATTTGCGCAAGAGTGATCTGACCGCACGCCCCAGTAAGATTAGTGTTCGCAACCTAAACTTCTTCTATGGACGGTCTCAAGCGCTTTCTGACATTTCCCTGGAGATTCGCGAGCGGCTGGTGACCGCGTTTATTGGCCCGTCAGGCTGTGGCAAGTCCACTTTTATCCGGACTCTGAATCGAATGAACGACGTGATTGCCGGAACGCGCGTCGAAGGAGAGGTGCTGATTGACGGCGAGAATATCTATGCACCGGAGACAGACGTGGTTGACCTGCGGCGCCAGGTTGGCATGGTGTTTCAGAAATCAAATCCGTTTCCGAAGTCGATCTTCGACAATGTCGCCTATGGCCTGCGGATTAACCGGCTGACTTCCAGCCGCGGCGAGCTGGCGGAACGCGTTGAAGAGGCGTTGACAGACGCGGCGCTTTGGTCGGAAGTGAAGGATCGTCTGAAGTCGTCGGCACTCGGGCTTTCCGGAGGCCAGCAGCAGAGGCTTTGCATTGCACGGGCGTTGGCGATTCGACCGGAAGTGATCCTGATGGACGAACCGGCCTCAGCGCTCGATCCGATCGCCACTTCAAAGATCGAAGAGCTGATTTTCGATCTGAAGAAGCAATACACAATCGCAATCGTCACGCACAACATGCAGCAGGCGGCGCGCGTGTCGGATTTCACCGCCTTCTTCCTGCTCGGCAAGCTGATTGAAGTAAATACGACGGAGCAAATGTTCACGGCCCCGGCTCAAAAAGTGACTGAAGACTACATCACCGGACGTTTTGGTTAACCATGAAAGTTCATACACATTTCGATGAGGAGCTGGAAAGACTGCGCGACACGGTGCTGCGGCTGGGCGGCGAGTCAGAGGACGCTCTGCGGCGGGCGATGCACTCGCTCACCGAACGTGACCCGGCCACGGCGCGCGAAGTGTTGGATCATGACGATGTCGTCGACGAGCTGGAAGTCGAAGTCGATCGGCAGTGCATCGACATTTTTGTACTGCGCCAGCCCGCCGCGCGCGATCTTAGGTTTGTGATGTCGGTGACGAAGATCGCGCCGTTGCTCGAGCGCATCGCCGACCACGCTTGTAACATTGCTCGCACGGCAATCGATCTAGCTGATGAGCCGGAAGTTACGAACGCCCATCGGATCGCGAAGATGGGCGAGATTGCGTCATCAATGCTGGCCCAGGCCCTCGATGCGTTTACGAAATCCGATGCTGCCGCTGCACGCGAAATCATTCTGCGAGATGCCGAGATCAACACTCTCTACAACGAGATTTTTAGCGAACTCATCGGGATGATGGTTACGTCGCCCAATACGGCCACACGCAATGCGCGACTACTGCTGGTGGCGAAGCACCTGGAACGAATCGGCGATTACGTCACAGACATCAGCGAGTTGACGGTCTATATGGCGGAAGCTGCGATCATCAAACACCAACGCGACAAGCTGGAAACTGCTTGAACTAATGTCAAAACGGGCTCTAATTATTGAAGACGACCCGGACATCGCCGAGACTGTTCGTTACAATCTTGTCTCCGAAGGTTTTGCTACTCGGATAGCAGTGACGGGCGAAGAAGGCCTTTCACTCGCGCTTGACCCGTATAGTTCGCCTTCTGTGATCATTCTCGATCTGATGCTACCCGGAATGAGCGGCATGGATCTGTGTCGTCGTCTGCGCCGCGAAGATCAGACGCGCCACACGCCGATTATCATGCTGACGGCGAAAGCGTCCGAGACTGATCGCATTGCCGGCCTCGATCTCGGGGCCGATGACTATATTGCTAAGCCGTTCTCCGTCCGCGAGCTTTTGGCGCGCGTCCGTGCGGTGCTACGACGCGCGGAAGGTCCGGCAGAAATTTACGATGACGGACGGCTGATGATCGATTTTGACGACGTGCGCGCCTCGTGCGATCAGGTCGTAATAAAACTTACCAACAAAGAGTTCTCGCTTCTGTGCGCACTCGCAAAAAAGCGCGGCCGCGTAGTTACCCGGCAGCAACTGCTCGATCAGGTTTGGGGTTACAGCTATTACGGCGACGCGCGCACTCTGGACGTCCACATCCGACGCCTCAGACAAAAACTCAGTGGCTGCGCTGATTGCATCGAGACGGTCGTCGGCGTCGGCTACCGATTTGTCGGTTGTGCCCAGAGTTCGCAAACGCCACCCGGATAATTTGATGACACGCGTGCCGGTTCTGATTTTGGCGGCGGCCGCCGCGGCGCTGCTGTTCGGCGCGGTCGTTTTTGCTCTGCCCCTGTGGACCACGGTGGCCGGATTAACTCTGGTCATAGCGGCGTTAATCGGGCTCGCAACGCGGGGCGATTCGCACTCACATCACTTAAGACGTGAATCGAGTGAAAGCGCCGCGGAACTCGCTCCCAAGCTGCTGGATGTCGCGCTCGACGAAATGCGCGAGGGTCTGTTGGTGATCGATACGGACATGCGCGTGGTAGCTTCAAACAAAGCGGCGCGCGATGTGCTCTCTGAGACCGGGCCAATCGAAGCGCGGCGGCTCACGGAACTGACGCGAAACCCGGCCATCTACGATGCCTTCCTCGATGCGCTCAAAGGTCAGCAGCGCGACGCAGTCAAAGTCGAAACTTATGTGAGCGGACGCCGAGTGTTCGATCTGCGCGTCGTTCCTTTTCACGCAAGTGGCCGCATCGCCGGCGCTGTCGGCGTGCTTTTCGATGTCACGCGGCTGGATCGTCTGGAAATTGTGCGGCAGGAGTTTCTCGCCAACGTCTCGCACGAACTGCGCACGCCGCTCACTTCGATTCTGGCTTCGGCAGAAACTCTTGAAACGGGTGCCGTGGAAAATGCCGAGAACAGCCGGCGCTTTCTCTCGATCATTCAAAAGAACGCAAAGCGTATGGAGCGGCTGATTCACGATCTGCTGGAACTAGGCGCAATCGAGGGTGGAAGCGTCAGCGTTAACCCAGAGACCGTGCAACTCAAATCACTGGTCGATGACGTGATGAGCTCTCTGGCGATGGCCGCGGCCGAGCGAACTGTCGCCCTGCGTAATCTCGTGCCGACGAATGCACAGGTTACTGCCGATCCTCACCGCCTGGTGCAAATGCTTACGAACCTCATCGATAACGCGATCAAATTCAATCGCGAAGGCGGCACGGTTACCGTCGAGCACCGGCGAAATGGTAGTGAGCGAATTTCCGTTACGGATACGGGCGAAGGAATTTCCCCGCAACATCTGGATCGTCTGTTCGAACGTTTCTATCGCGTTGACCGTGCGCGTTCCCGAGATCTGGGCGGCACCGGACTGGGCCTGGCAATCGTGAAGCACCTGGCGAAAGCACATGGCGGTGAAGTCAGCGTCACTTCGCGAATTGGTGAAGGAACACAATTCACCATTGAGCTGCCTCAATCGACACACTCAAACCGCAATGCGGAAGACTAATCGTGCGTCCGCCCGTGAAGTCCACGCGTAGGAGCGCGGGCCACCTAAAACTGAACCAGTAATCTTACTGCGGAATCATCTTGCGCATGTCGGCAGCGAGACTCGGATTCAATGTTTGCAGAATGTAATACTGTTGCATCGCGCCCGTCTTATCACCCACGCTTACGTACATCACGCCGAGCGCGTGTTGGGCATAGACGTTCCGCGGTTCCAACGCGACCACCTTACGCAGGAGTTCGATGGCATCTTGCCGACGGTCCTGCTTTGAATACAGCACCGCCAAATTGTAAAGAGCAAGAGTAAACGTCGGTTTTATCCTGATCGATTCTCGGTAGGATTCGGCCGCTTCTTTAAGCTTCCCAAGCTTCTCGTAAGCACGGGCCAGACTTAGATAAAGAACGTGATTGGGTTTTAAGGCGATGGCCTTCTGGTAAGACTCGACCGCCTTATCAGTTTTCCCCCATTCGTAATAGTTGATCCCAAGCCGGTTCACGGTATCAGCGTCCCTGGGATCCAATTCGATGGCCTTTAAGTATTCAATCTCGGCTTCAGCAAACATCCCCAGCCCGTTGTAAGTCTCACCCAGGTAACTGTGAGCCACCGGGTCATTGGGACGTTCAATCACATAACGTCTGTATTCATCGAGCTTAGGCCGAATGTTCTTGCGGGCCGTCGCCGCACGCAGACGGTCTCGCGCATCGACATGATCCGGTTTCCTCTCGAGCACTTGATCGAGGGTCTTGATCGCCAGATCGTACTGGCTCGCCATCAGGTAAGTGTTTCCCAAAAGGTAAAGCAGATCGACATCATCCGGGCTCATCCGCACCGCGCGCCTGATTGGTTCGATCGCTTCCGTAAACTTCTGGTTGTCGCGAAAAGCATCGCCCAACCCAAGCAGGATTAGCAGGTCGTTTGGTTTCAGACGGGCTGCTTCTTTGGCTGCCTCGAGGGCTTTCTCGTGCTGGCCCAGGTCTGAGTAGGCCGACGCGAGATAGTGATAAGCTTCAGCCCAGTTTTCGTTCAATTCGATGGCGCGTTTAAGCGCGGCCGCCGCATCGGTATGGGTGCCGAGTTTCTGTAGCGTCACGCCGAGACTGAAATGCGCGGCCGCATCGAGCGGATCAAGCCGCACCGCTTCGCGGAACGCGGAAGCCGCGTCGTCCATCTGTCCCAGCTTTTCGTACGCGCCCCCCAGGCTCAAGTGAGTCGCCGAGACATCCGGCGCCAATGCGACTGCCTTCCTGAGGTTATCAAGCCCGGCGAGCAGTGACCCTTGTTCGACCTGAAACCTGCCGAGGGCCGCGTGCAGTTGCGCATCGTTGCGTCGGACTTGAATAGCGTCTAACAACAGCCGAAGCGCGTCATCTTTTCGACCGAGAAGGCCATAGTAACCAGCCAACGCGGTATAGGCCTCGCCCATCTGCCGATCAAGCCTAATGGCTTCTTTCAACGCGTCGATCGCTTCGAGAGTCTTGCCCGCAGCCGCATACGCGATGCCAAGGTTAAATTGAAGATGTGCTTCGTCCGGGCTCAGCCCCACCGCGGCCTTATAAGCGGTGATCGCGCTTTCGAATTTTTCCAGCGCCATGTAACAGGTGCCGGAATTCACTTGGGAAAGCAGATCCTTCGAATTGAGTCGAAGAGCGGCGCGGTAAAACTCAAGCGCTTCTTCAAATTTGCCTGCCTGCTGGGCTGCAAATCCGGCCCGGCCATACTCGTCAGCGGTTTGCGGCGGCGGCGGCGGCGCTTGGGCAGCAACACAGATTGCGTATCCAAGGATGCAAGCGAGAATTGTGAGCCGCACGGGAGTTCTCATCGAGCCAGACCAATACAGTGACCGGAATATTACGGCTGTGCGCAAGAGATAACAAGGATTTCAGTGGAGGATCTGTTCAGTTTGCGAAAAGGGACGGGCGTCCCGCCCGTGGCAGCGCGGGATGCGCGTGCCACGTCAAATTGAACCATCCAGCGGAGGCGTGGAGGCAGAACCTGGAAGTCGTACTAAGGCGCGACGACGCGCGCGATTGTGCCGGTTACCTGATCGAAATCGAAAGGCTTGCCGATGATGCCGGCGACCAGATCAACTTCGCCGCTCGGAGGCTGCGCGGTAGCGCCGTAGCCGGTCACCAGCACCACGGGCAGTTCAGGTCTTTGTTTGTGAATCTCGCGCGCGGTCTCCCAGCCGTCCATTTCCGGCATCGCCAGATCGGTAAACACCAGATCGAACTCGTCGTGAGTCATCTTTTCCAAAGCATCGCGGCCGCAATCGGCGGTGACGACTTTGTGATCAAGCTCAGTAAGCATCTCAGCCAATGTCTCGCGCACGACTTGTTCGTCGTCAATGACCAGCACGGACAGCGAAGTCGAGGTTTCGGCGTTTACCTTTTCGGCAAGCGCCTTCGGCTCGGAAGTTTCATCAAAGGGCAGATCGATGTGGAACGTCGTTCCCTCGCCTAATTTCGACGATACACTGATCGTGCCGTGGTGACGCTCGATAATTCCGTAGCTCACCGCCAGACCAAGACCTGTGCCGTGCACGCCCTTCGTCGTGTAAAAAGGTTCAAAGACTCGCTCGCGCACTTCTTCTTCCATACCGAGACCGGTGTCCGCGAATCGAAGTTTCAAGCGCTCGCCTGCTCGCTTGCAGCAAAGCGTCAAGGTGCCGCCGTCGGGCATCGCATCGACCGCATTTACGATTAGATTCACGAAAACTTCGCGCAGCTCAGACGCGTTGCCACGCGTGGAGAAACGCTCGTCGGCATTCAGCACGACCGCGATACTGCGGCCTGCGGCCCGCGCTTCGTTTTGCCAACGCGTGCGCGTAATCTCAACCGCATCGCGCAGCAAGCTGCTGATATCCAGCAGTTCCATTTCAGCGGCCGAGGACTTTCGCGCAAAGGTTTGAATGCGCCGGACCGTCGCGGCGGCGTCTTCGGCGGCCGTCATGATCACGCCGAGACTGCGAATCAATTCCTCGTCGTGCGCGCGGCGCAGAATCAGTTGCGCGCGTCCCAGGATCGCGGCAAGCGAATTGTTGAAGTCGTGGGCGACACCCGAAGCGAGCTGGCCCAAAGCCCGCAGTTTGTCCGCCCGGCCAGCGAGCTCGCGTTCCTGCTTCTGCTCAGTAATGTCGTGCGCGATGCCCAATACTCCGGTGGTTTGTCCGTCAACGACGATCGGCGCGGTGTTAACCAGCGCGTGTCGGACCGTGCCGTCCTTTGTAACGTAGCGCGATTCGAAACTCTGCGGCTCGCCCTGCAACACTGTTGCGAACCGGGCGCGCCGCATGTCGCGATCCGCGTCGTAAACGTTTTCCAGGAAATAACAGCCAATCAACTCGCGCATCTCGAACCCGGTCAGATCGAGCATCGCCGTGTTACACCATTGGTAATGCCCATTGAGGTCGAGCGCATAGATGGCTTCGCGCGCGCTCTCAAGAATGTTTTTCAAGAGCGACTGGCGCTCGCGTGCGACGGCCTCGACATTTCGCAGTTCCGAAAGATCGCGCGCCGTACATACAGCGGCCACGACCTCCTGGCCGGAATCGAAAACAGGTTCAACCGTAACCAGCACCGGACGCTTCAATGTGTGGGGCACAATTTCGAGATTCACGCTTTGAGCTTCACGCAACGAACGTTCGACGATGCATTCCAGCGCGTCAGAATCTGCGCGCAGAATCTCACAACATTTCCGTCCCAAAATTGATTGGGGATCTTCGCTGTCCATCGCCGCGCCGGCTTTGTTAACGCGAATCAATCTCCCGGCGGGATCGAATATGAACACGCCGTCCGACATCGCGTCGAAGGTCGTTTCCCATTCGTTTTTGGCGCGCGCGACGATCTGAAACAGCTCGGCCTGCGCAATGACCGTCGCGAGTTCGGCGCCGACAGATTGAACAAGCAGCACTTCGTCTTCGCTCCAATGTCGGACCGTGTCTGTTTGTTCGATGCAGATGACGCCGCGAAACTTGTTGTTTACCGTCAGCGGCGAGACGAGCATTGATTGCAGGCCCTGCTCGCGCGCGTGAAAAGCAACGCCGTCGGTCAGTCTGGCGTCGTCACTGCTGAATTCGTGAAGATTGGGAATTACGAGGGATTTAGTCGAGTCGCGGAAATGATCCCGCAGCAACTGGTCGTAGTAGCCTTCGAAGTTGCCCTCGGTTTGGCGGCCATCCGCACTGTATTCGGTTTTTACGAATAGCTCGTGATTCGCCTCATCGCAAAGTCGAACTTGGACCCGCGAAGCCGACAGGGCTTTGCCCAACTCGCGCACGGTTGTCGCAAGCACGTCCGGCAACCTTAGCGAAGAACGAATCGCGCCACCCAGCTTGTTGACCAGCGCTTCACGCGCCGAAGTCGCTTCCGCTTTCTCATACAGCCACGCCTGCCGAATTGCGATGCCGGTCTGGTCCGCCACTGACCTGGCGATTTCAACGTCTGTTTCACTCCACTGCCGCGTCTCGCGCGTCGTTGAGAGCGCGAATGCGCCGAGTAGTTCGTTGCCGATGGTCACGCCCACATACATGATCGATTTGACGTTGAACTGCTTCAGCATGCACTCATACAAATCCCGAATGCGCTCGTCCTCGGCGACATTATCAAAAGCCAACACGCCGAACTTCTCCAGCGCTGCCGTTAATCCATCCACCTGCGATAGGTCAAAACCGTGCGCCGCGGGGCCGACGTCCGGGCGATGATACTCGGCAACATTTGTCCCGCGGCCGACGCGCGTGTCTTTCATGAACAACGAACAGCGATCCACGTTGAAGTGGCTACCCAACTCGCGCACGGCCGTGGTAAAGACTTCCGAGACATCAAGAGTGCAGCGCACCGCTTGTGAAATTCGATTTGTCAGGGCGACGCGATCGGCGTGGTGCTTCATCGCCGCATAGAGTCGCGCATTTTCCACGACGATCGCCGCATGCGCAGCGATCGTACGCAGCAGATCGAGATGCTCCTGATCGTATGCCTCAGGCCGTTCATAGTCCTGGATGGTGATCACGCCGACAACTTTTTCACCAACGAGCATCGGCACGGCCAGCCAGCATTGGGCGCTGCGGCCGCTCAACTGCAAACCGAGTTTCCGCAGCGCACCTTCAAGGTCACGAGAAATGTGCAACGGCTGTTTCGTGCTAATCACGTACTCAGTCAGGCCACGACCGAGTTTGCGCGTGGGCGCGTGATAAGGCTGACCGTCGATCGTGTATGCCGGGAACGACACTTCGCCTTTTTGTGAGTCATACAACGCCACGTACAAATTGCGATTGTCGAGTACCTTGCCGATCAGCGCGTGAATCTTCTGCGCAATCTCGACCGGCTCGCCGAGCTTGCTGAGTTCGTGCGAGATCTCGTTGAGCGTTGCCAGTTCCTGGTTGCGCCGGAGGAGTTCCGCCTGTGCGCGTTTTCGCTCAGTGACGTCACGTCCGATTCCCTGCACGCCCACGCCCTTACCGTCGCGATATATCAACCGCGTACTTAGTTCGAGGGTCATGCGCCGGTCGTCTTTGGATGTGATGTCCAGTTCATAAACAGTTGCCGCGTCGTCGTTGTGCAGCTTCCGCGCCAACATCTGGCGCGCAAGCTCGACCTGTTCAGGTACGACAACCTGGGCGAAGTTCATGGACAACGCTTCGGCTTTCGAGTAGCCGGTGAGTTGTTCGCCCGTCTCGTTAAGTGAAGTGAAGTTGCCTGCCAGATCGTGCGTGTAAATCAGGTCGTTTGCGTTGTCGAAAATTTCGCGATAGCGCTGCTCACTTTCGCGCAAAGCTGTTTCCGACTTTCTCTTTTCCGTTATGTCGTTTGCGAGAACCAGGAAGGACGGATGGCCGCTGAATTCGACTTTGTGCCACGTGACATCGACATCGATGAGCGCGCCGTCTTTCTTGCGATGCTGCCACACTCCGGCGCTCATACTCAGTGCTTTGCTGGTGGCAACGTGCTCAAGCAAAGCCGGCACGTCCTGAGGTGGACGAATATCTTTGGCTGTCATTGAGAGAAAATCTTTGCGGGTATACCCGTAGTGGCCAATGGCGGCGTCGTTGACCGCCAGGAACTGCAGCGTCTTCTGATCGCACAAGAACATCGGACATGGGTTGCCTTTGAACAGGAGGCGATATTCTTCTTCCGATTTCTTTAGAGCCTGTTGCGCGCGATGCCGCTCGATCAGCCGCGCTACCTTGATCAACAGCTCTTCATGGCGAAAAGGAATTTCAACGTAGTCGTCGGCGCCGGCAGTGTAACCTTCCAGGCGCGCTGCCTCCTCTTTGCGAACAGCGCTAACCATCATTACCGGTATCGCTGCCGTCTCCGGATCGGACTTTAGCCGGTGGCACAAGTCCAAGCCATTGATCTCAGGCATGACCACATCGCACAGAATCAGGTCCGCGCGCACAGTTGCCGTAAGCTCGAGCGCACGTTTCGCCGAGGTTGCGGACAAAACGTGATAACCCTCGGGCTCAAGCAGTTCCACGAGCAGCTCGAGCACCTGCTGATCGTCTTTGACGACGAGAATGATTGGGCGAATTTCCGGTTGGGTTGGCATGGTTGCGGGGCGTTGATCGTGACGAGACTGCGCAGAGAGATGGGACTATGGTCAGGGCCACGACGAGGAAGGCCAAGGCCAAGCCAGTATAGCAAGGCTAAAACAAGTTTGTCACTAGCGATATTTGAGGGAAATTCAGGGCTTTTGTGCGTTTTTTGGCGCGGGAGTCACGGGCGATTTGGCGAAATAGCCCGGGCGGTAGGTGAGTTTCAGTGCCTGCTTTTGCAGGTCCGGGTTAGTAATTTCGATAGTGACACGTCGATAAGCGCCGTCGCGACCCTTGTTGGAGGGCGAGTAAGCAATCAGATACTGTTCGCGCAGGTCCCGCTGAATCTGCGCGAAAGCATCGCGCAGTTCGCGTTCGTTTCGCGGAAAATACGCGCGACCTCCAGTGGCCTCTGTGATCTTCTTTAATGAGCCTTCATCGATTCCGTACGAGTAACGGTCTCCGATTCCAATCGCATAGACCAACGCATCAACCTTGACGGCGCTGTCGATCGCGTCACGCAAGTGCATCTGGCTGGTTGTGTCCTGGCCGTCGGTCAGCAGAATGATCGCACGCCGCGTATGCTCCGCTGAATCGCGGAGAATTTCATTCGAGGTGGTCCACACCGCGTCCCAAATAGCGGTTGAGCCGGCCAGCATTTGCTGTGTATCGGAAATTGGTGGGGTGCCTCCGACGACCACTCCGCCGCCGATCAAACCTGAAGGCGGGACATACTCGACACGCTCAATGGCACGTCTTAACCGAGAGACGTTGCCGGTTAGCCCTTGTTCGAGCGTCGGTTCGCCGGTAAAGGAAACAACCGCCGCTTCATCCTTGTTGGCGCGCATCACGGCTTGGAGAAACAACTGCGCTGCCGCCTTCAACTCTGGCAACACGCGCTCTTCCGATCGACTGGTGTCGATCAGGATCGCCAGAGACAGAGGCAACTCAAGACTCTTCTGAAACGTGAAGATCTCCTGCGCGACGCCGTCTTCCAAAACGCGCACGTCCTCGCGTTTGAGCGTTGAAATAAAACGTTTGTGCTTGTCGGCGGCGGTGAAGAAGACATTCGTCAGATTGGTTTCGACGCGTAACACTTCATCTGAAGAAATCGTTTCCTCTTCCTTTGGTGGCGTCGGACTTGCCTGCGCCGATGGACGAGTCTGCGATGCCGGTTGGTGTGGCGCGTCGTTCGCGCTTTGGGCGGTCAAGCCGCTCGTGCACAAAGCCACCGCGAAAATCGCAGCGGCGATCAGAACTATCACGGGTTTAAGATGACGCAACTTCATTTAGCCACCTGTTCTAACTGCATCAGCAACTGCTTTGTATCCCTTCTTCGTGCGCAGCTTCAGGCCGTCGCGGTTCGTCAGCTTGACCTCGACGCGTCGATAACTGCCGTCGAACTTGTCATTCGTCGAACGGTAAGTGATCAGGTACTGGGAGCGGAGCTCTTTTGCAACGGCGGTCAGCGATCGCTCGAGCGTGAGCATGTCACCGCTGTAGAACGCGCTGCCTCCCGTCTCTTCGGCCAACCGATCCAGATCTTTATCAGACTTGCCCTTTACCGTTCCTGCCTCTACGCCCACGACCGTACTGAGCAAGCCGGCCTTGGTTGAGATGGCGAAGATCGTCGTCTCGGTGCGTTGGGCGATATCGATCGCATCATTAAGATCCGCGCGGCTGTAAGTATCTGTGCCGTCGGTGATGACGACAATCACGCGCCGCCCCGGCACTGAGCGCATTTTCTGATCGGAGAACTGCCAAATGGCGTCCCAAAGCGCGGTCTTCTCGCCGGTCTTCTTTACCGCATAAACGGCTTTGTCCAGCAACTCCAGCCGGTCGGTGAAATCCTGTCGCAGCGTCACTTCATGATCGAAAGTCGCAAACAGCACGCGATCACGCCGCGGCCTGACGACCGTTTGGATAAAGTTCATCGCCGCTTCCTGTTGGAACTTCATCTTCGCGGCGGTTGAGGGGGACGTATCCATCAGCACCGCGACGTAAAGCGGCAAATTATTGTTCGCTTCACTGGTGAACGAATCGATTGTCTGGGGAACCTTGTCCTCCAGGATCAGAAAGTCGCCTTGAGTCAGGCCGGAAACAAACTGCTTCTTTTTATCCTGGACGGTAATGGGAAGCCGCACCCGCCGGATGTTGACATCGACGATGTCTGAGTCGGGCGTTGGACTTGGGGTAGGCGAAGCCGTCGGCCGCCGTGACGGCGGTTGGGGGTTCTGGGCTGACGAGACAAAAGCCAACGACAGACCCAACAAAACTATGGAAAGACTCGCAAACAATCTGTTCATGATTATTTCAGAACCAGGTTTGGGGTGATCGCAACCGGGATTTCGATGCCCGTGCGACGTTCGCCAGTTGCCCTAAAGTAGCATAGACTTCAGTCTGTGTTTGACCTGCGAAATTGCCTCAACCAAGAGCGAAAAAAAACACAGACTGAAGTCTATGCTACTGTAAGTTATCAATCTTTGCGGCCAGAATGAAGTCGCTCTCAGTCAGGCCATCAATTTTGTGCGTCCAGATCGTGATTTCAGCCGTGCCCCAGCCAAAGCAAATGTCCGGATGATGTCCCTGCTGTTCCGCCAGTTCGCCCACACGACTCACAAAGTCGAGCGTCTCGCGAAAGTTCTGGAACCTGTATTCCTTGTGCAGGTGATGCTCGCCGGCTACTTCCCACCCTGACAATTGGCTGAGCAGGTCCTGAATCTCCGCGCCTTTCATTGGCGGCACGCCGCCGCGGCACGGCACACACTCACGCGCTGATAATCCACTCATGCCGGCCGTTTTCTCCTCAATGTAGGTTCACAGTATCACAGTTGGCGCATGGCTTTCGAAGGCCTGCAATCCGTGCTGACTTCCGCCATTCGGTCTGCGATAATGAATTCACGTTGTCATAAATCAAGTCTGTCGAAGCTCATATGAGTGAGGCCCTGGACAAAGTGCGCGGTGTGCGCGAACTGCCGCTGTTTCCGTTGCCAGTCGTGCTGTTTCCTGGCATGCCGATGCCGCTGCACATTTTCGAGCCGCGCTATCGCACAATGCTTACGGACATTCGCGCGGGCGACAATCTGTTCGGCCTCTCGTATTTTGACGTCGCATCGTCGCCGGGCCGGGACATTCCGCCGGCCGGCCACATTGGTTGCGTGGCCGAAGTGACTGAAACGCAAAACCTGCCTGACGGCCGATCGAATGTGCTGACCGTAGGCGTGATCCGTTATCAGGTTGAGGATTACGTTGAGCGCGACGATCCGTATCTGGTCGTGCGCGTCAGTTTTTTTGAAGACGAAGAAGAAACCAGTCAGAAGGTGCTCGCCAGTTCGCGAGACGTGGCGGCCATGTTCATGCGGGTGGCGAATTCCATCCGGCTCATCAACGATGAACGAGGCAACCTCCCGGACATAACGGACACGGAACCGCAGCGACTTTCTTTTCTCGTGGCGGCGGCGATAGAACTTGAAGCCGAGACGAAGCAGGAGCTGCTTGAGCTGCGCTCAACGTCCGAGCGGCTCGATCGACTGCGGGATTTTCTGGCGCGCGTCGTAAGGAATTACGAAGAACGCGCGCGGCTGCATTCTATCGCCAAAGGAAATGGGCACGGCGGTAAACAAGTCGATCTTGATGAGTAGCAGTCGCAAGCTTTGCCTAAGATGTTTCCAGCTAAACGGCTTGGCCGCCTGATGTGCGGAAGGCCTTTGGCCTTCCGGCAAGTCAGGAAATGGAACTTGGGCTCCGCCCAGTTGGCGGGGCGCAGCCCCGATCGATTTTTAGGGAGTCGGACGGAAGCGCGGAGCGCTTCCGCACATCAAACGGCATAGCCGATTTACCATTCACTGCCTCTTAGGCAAAGGCCCAACTGTTGTGTCACCGACCACCATTAAAGTTCGGGTACTTTTCTTTGGCGCCGCCCGCGACGCTGTCGGACAGGAGCAGATCGAGGTCGAGCTTGAATCACCGATCAATGCCGACGGCGCGCGCGCAAAACTGGTTTCCGATTATCCATCGCTGCAACGTTTCGGAAAGTCGCTCTTGTTTGCGGTGAATCAGCAATACGCACAAAGCGGTCGTGAGATTTCCGAGGGCGACGAACTTGCCGTCTTTCCACCCGTCAGCGGCGGGAGCGAAGTGGCACAGACTTCAGTCTGTGAAGTCCCAGACTTCTTCGAACTAACGACCGACCCGATCGATGTGGGCGCGGTGGCGCGTCGAGTTGTCCTTCCGCAGTGCGGGGCCGCGGTCACGCTCGACGGCTACGCACGCGAATGGACTAAAGGCCGGCGCACGCTTTACCTCGGGTACGAGGCTTACGAACCAATGGCTCTGAGCGAAATGAAACGTTTGGGCGCGCAGGCTCACGAGAAATTCGATATCGCGCACATCGGTATCGTGCATCGCACCGGCCGGCTGGAGATCGGCGAGACCAGCGTCGTCATCAGCGTCAGCGCGCCTCATCGCCGCGCGGCATTCGAAGCATGCGAATGGGCGATTCGCGAACTCAAACGCACCGTCCCGATTTGGAAGAAAGAAGTTTTCGAAGACGGCGAAGTTTGGGTGGAAGGCGAGGGATCAGCACGCCAAGAGTGAATGCCGCATGTGCATTCCTGGGTTGCGGACCGTTCGTCTTCGCTCCGTCAGGAGCGAGATGTTTATAACAACTTCAACCCCATGTAAGACTCAAAGCTCCTTTAGGAGCGAAATGATGTAACGGAAACCATCAAACTTCGCTCCTAAAGGAGCTTTGAATTCTTAAACCCCTTGGTCGGACTATAAACATTCGGCCCCTACGGGGCTCTCAGTTAAAATCTATTACTCTTCTTCTTCTTCTTCAACCGCCGCCTCAACTAATGACGCACTTGTTACCTTGTCGCCATCGTCGGTCTTAATCAGGCGCACGCCTTGCGCGCTGCGGCCGGTCTTGCGAATGGCGCCCGCTTCCAGGCGAATGAGTTTCGCCTGCTGCGTGATGATCATGATCTCCGAATCTGCGTCGACCGGAAACACGGCGACAACCCTGCCGGTCTTGTCGGTCGTTTTCATGTTGATGACGCCTTTGCCGCCACGCGACTGCAGACGGTAAGTCGAAATCGGAGTCTGCTTGCCGTAACCCTGTTCGGAAACAGAAAGCATCTTCTCCGAGTCGTCGGACGATACCGCGCACAGCGATACCACGAAATCGTCTTTACGCAGGTCGATGCCGCGAGTGCCGCGAGTGGCGCGTCCCATCGGTCGCGCGTTCTTTTCGTCGAAGCGAATCGCGAAGCCGTTGCTCGTCGCGATGAAGATGCGTTTCGTGCCGTCAGTCAGCACTACGTCAAGCAATTCATCGCCTTCGTCGATGTTGATGGCGATGATGCCGTTCGACCGGATGTTCTGAAAATCCGACAGGGCCGTCTTTTTGATTACGCCCTTGCGCGTGACCATCAGGACAAAGCGGCCTTCCGAGAATTCCCGTACCGGTACGACGCCGGCGAGTTTGCGATCCGATGGAATCTGAATCAGATTCACGATCGCTTTGCCGCGTGAGGCGGCCGCCGCATCCGGAACTTCGTGGACCTTCATTTTGTAAACCAGGCCGTCGTCGGTGAAGACCATCAGGTAAGCGTGCGTCGATGCGATGAACAGATGCTCGACGTAATCTTCGTTCTTGGCCATCGCGCCGAAACGGCCTTTGCCCCCGCGTCCCTGACGTTGATAAGTCGTTACCGGCGTGCGCTTGATGTAGCCGTTCTTCGTGACCGTAATCGCGACTTCTTCGTCGGCAATCAGATCTTCGATCGAATAGTCGGTGCCGGCTTCGGTGATTTCCGTGCGGCGCGCATCGCCAAATTCCTTCTTAACGTCCTCCAGTTCGTTAACGATGACCCGCCGCAGGGACTTTTCGTTGCCCAGAATCTCTTCGAGCTCGGCGATCAGTTTGATGATCGATTCGTACTCTTCGATGATCTTCTGACGTTCCAACCCCGACAGCCGCCGCAACTGCAAATCCAAAATCGCCTGCGCCTGGATCTCTGAGAACGAGAGACGCTCCATTGTCTTCTTAAGCTTCGGCAGATATTTCGCGGGCGGCTCATTTGACGGGATGCCGTTCCACGTCTTCACTTCGCTGGTCGTTTTCAGGTTCCCGGTGAGCCACTGCTTGGCTTCATCAACCGAACGCGAGTTGCGAATCAACGTCACGATGTAATCGAGTGCGTCAATCGCTTTGGTCAAACCTTCCAGCACGTGGGCGCGCGCGCGGGCTTTGCGCAGCTCGTACTCGGTGCGCCGGCGCACCACTTCGCGACGAAAGTCGATGAAGTGCTCCAAAATCGCTTTTAGATTGAGCACCCGCGGCTGGCCGTTAACGATGGCCAGATAGATTACGCCGAACGATGACTGCATCGGCGTAAGCTTGAACAGTTTGTTCTGCACGACCTGTGGCACCGCGTCGCGCTTCAGCTCGACCACGATGCGCATGCCGTGGCGATCGGATTCGTCGCGCACTTCGGCAATGCCTTCCAGCTTTTTCTCGTTTGCCAGTTCGGCGATGCGCTCGATCAGTCTGGCTTTGTTAACCTGGAATGGCAGTTCAGTGACGATCACTGCGTCTCGCTCTTGCGAACCGCGACCGATGCGATCGATTGACGCCCGGGCGCGCATCTGAAGGATGCCGCGACCGGTGCGATAAGACTCTTTGATTTCTTCGCGCCCGCAGATAAAGCCGCTCGTGGGAAAGTCAGGGCCCTTCACGATCTTGAGCAGGTCTTCGATGTCGATCTCCGGATCCTTCAGGACCGCGATCGTGGCGTCCACGACCTCGTTGAGATTATGCGGCGGGATCTTGGTGGCCATGCCGACGGCGATGCCTTCTGATCCGTTCAGCAACAGATTAGGAAGCCGCGTCGGCAACACGGTGGGCTCGCTTAAACTTTCGTCATAGTTCGGCTGAAAATTAACTGTTTCTTTTTCGATGTCGGCCAACACTTCGTTGGTCAACCTGGCCATGCGCACTTCCGTGTAACGCATCGCGGCCGGCGCGTCGCCATCGACTGACCCAAAGTTTCCCTGGCCATCGATCAGCGGATACCGCATCGAGAAATCCTGCGCCATGCGCACGATCGTGTCGTAAACCGCGGTGTCGCCGTGCGGATGATATTTACCGATAACATCACCGACCACACGAGCGCTCTTCTTGTATGGCTTGTTGTAAACGTTGCCGAGCTCGTGCATGGCCCACAGCACGCGGCGATGGACGGGCTTCATTCCGTCCCGAACATCAGGCAGCGCGCGGCCAATGATCACCGACATCGCATAATCCAGGTAGGACCGGCGCATCTCGTCTTCAATCGTTATGTGGTGGCGTTCAAGCGTTTCCATTCATCAGACCTTTCCGTTAAACTCCGCGGGCGCGTAACACTGGCGCGCCACCGTAATAGCTCTCGTTTTTCCGGCACGAACGTGTGAGTTTTTTGAAGACGTCAGGGGTTCGCGGAAGCAGCCATTCATGCGGTTAATTGCGGGCGCTATTTTACCCTAAGCCGGGGGCTTTTCAAAGCACTGAAAGGCCGATAATTATTGGAGAATTCGACTTTCCTGTCGGCTCGTTAAGCCGCACGAAACCAGCTCAGCATTTTGGCGAAACAAGTCACGAAGTTCGATCAAAAATCACGACGTCTGCGCGAGCGACTTCGGGTCGCGTTGCCGGCCCGCGTCTACGCACGCGAAAGCGGCAATCGCGAGTGGACTGAGATGACGCGCCTCGTTGACGTCACTCCGTTCGGCGCGCGGTTCAGGCTGATGCGGCCCTTTGATATTGGCCGGCTTTTGCAACTGAGTTTAGCAATGCCGCGCCCGTTGCGGGTGTTCGATCACGTCGAAGATCAGTATCGCGTCTGGTCAATCGTGCGAAACGCGCGCCTGCTCGAGCAGAAGACACCAAAAGATAGTTTGCTGGAAGTCGGAGTGGCCTTCATTGGTAAGCGGCCGCCGAAGAGTTACGCGGAGAATCCGGCGCGGCGATACGAGATTGCCCAGACTAAGCAGGAAAGCCAGTTGTGGGCCGCTCAAGAAGATTCGGTTGAGCAACTCGCCGAAATCATGATCGACGAGAAGCGAAAGGAGAGCCGGCAACTTATTCCGGTCGACGTGCTGATCGAGGTTTATGAAGCGGACAAAATCGTCCGCACCGAACAATCGGTCACAGAGAACATTAGTCGCAAAGGTGCGGCAATTTTCACCGCCCTCGATCTCCAACCCGGGACTTTCGTAAAAATGAGCAATGCACGATACAACGCCTCAGTCCTGGGAGTCGTGCGACGGCGACGGGAAGGGGCCGATGGGATCACGCGCCTTCACCTCGAATTTATCGGCAGTGAATGGCCTTTATGATCAGTCCCTTTCCTCGTTTAGACGGCGGACTTGTCCGCGGCGACGTGTGCGGGACAAGTCCCGTATCTAAAACGGTTGGGAGGGAAAGGGAGACAGGGAACAAGCTTATGACAGGGACGCGATTCAATTTTCCACGCGAAGTCCTGCTCGTCGAAATCGAGCGGTATTGTTCTTTCCGCGACTGTGCGGGGCGAAATCACATTGGTTTGACGAAGGCGGAAGCGATTGAGTACCGTGGCTTCGAGTGCCGCAAGTGCCAACGCTGGAATGATGACACCATCGGTATTGACGCTGTCCCTGACTCCTGGGCCGACGCGATTCCGCTGAACGACAGCGAGACAGCAAACTAACTTGGGCGAAACTACCACCACGCTTGAAAATTCGCGGACGGCGAACGGGGTGCGTCCGTATCCGCCCATGCTCCCGCAATGGGCGCTCGAAATCATCCGGCCGATTACCTTGATCATTGTCCGGGTGTTTTGGCGCGTCCGCTGGCGACACAAGGAATACATACCGGCGAGTGGCGGAGTGATCATCGCGGCCAATCACCAAACCTACCTGGATCCTTTTTGGATTGCCTCTCAAGTCAAACGGCCGGTGCGTTTTCTCGCGTGGGATGCCGCTTTCAACTGGCCCGTAGTGGGATACTTCCTGCGACTGGTCGGGGCCTGGCCATTACAGTTGGAGGGCAGCGATCCCGCGCCGATTCGCCGATCTATCCAATGGGTCAGCGAAGGCGGCGCCGTCGTGATCTTTCCGGAAGGCGGTCGTGGAAATGAGGACGGCACAATGCGCAGGTTCAAACCGGGGGCAGTGCGCATGGCGATGGAAGCCGGGGTGCCAATTCTACCCGTCACTGTTCGCGGCGGAGAGCGAGTGTGGCCGTCAAACCGTCGTTTCCCGCGACTTGGGCGCGTCGAGATCATTTACCATCCCTTGTTTGTCGTCGATCAGAAAGAAGGCGAGGATCAGCGGGGCCACGCCCGGCGCGCGACCGAGGTGCTGCAGGAAATTGTTGGATCAGCGCTCGATGAAAAGCAGTCGGGGGCGGATTAATTAGATCGCCAGCACGCGCATCATCTGTTCGTGAATCAAACCGTTGGTGGCGAGAATTGGCGGCGTGAAAATGTCCAGCGGTCGGTTGTGATAGTCTGAAACTCTTCCTCCGGCTTCCTCAATCAACAATACGCCGGCGGCCACGTCCCATGGCTTCAAGCCTTCTTCCCAAAATCCATCGAATCGTCCCGCGGCAACATACGCGAGGTCGAGCGCGGCTGCGCCATCGCGTCGCACGCCCTGCGCGTTCATGATGAAGTTGGTGAAGTGCCGCGCGAACTGGCCGCGCTCACGCACATCGTACGGGAAGCCTGTGCACAACAGTGCGCTCGCCAGGCTTGGCGTCGGCGAAACGTGAATGCGCTTCCCATTCAGCGCCGCGCCTTGTCCGCGTTCGGCGGCGAACACTTCATCGCGCAGCGGATCGTAGATGACGCCGAGTTCCAACGTTCGGTTGCGTTCGAGGCCCATCGAAACACAGAAACATGGATAGCCGTGCGCGTAGTTTGTCGTGCCGTCGAGCGGATCGATGATCCAGCGCCAATCGCTTTGCGCGCCTTCGGCGGCCGGCGGATTAGTGCCGGATTCTTCCGCGAGGATCGTATGGCGAGGATAGTGAGTCTTGATGCGATCGATGATTAGGCGTTCCGACGCCAGGTCGGACTCCGTGACCAGATCGAGTTCGCTCTTGTTGCTGATACGCAGGTTTCTTCCGAACCGTTCGGCCAGCACGCGTCCCGCGTCACGCGCGGTCTGAATGGCAAAGTTGAGCACAAATCCCTCTGTTCTTTTAACTGTTTAGATAAGTTTTACCACACAGGTGACTGAGGAACAGAAGCTGATCGCCTCATCCCAACGAGGAGTGAGTTACATTGGCGATCGCGTCTTGACGACGTGCGTCGCGCGACCGGTTTCGTGAATTAGTGCGGTGATGTTTTCGGGATCTGAAGTTGAAACCAATCCCCAGAAGAAGGTGCTCGTGCCTTTGCCCTTTTCAGTGCCGCTACACACGGGTGATCGAAACCTGAACCTAATCGTGTCGCGTGTTTGCAACGCGGACTCCAGGCCGATGCTGCCAGTGCCGCCGCTCGTAATGACGAACACCTGATCTGCTCGGGCGTCTCCGCCAAAGTCTAAAGTGCTGACGACCGGACCAAAGCTCAGGGAAATCCAATCGATACACGACGTCTTCGTACCGACGGCATCAGTCAAATCCAAACGATACTCGTAAGCGAACAGTCCTTCGGCCGGCGAGCCGCTCGCGCCTTTAAAGGTGCGCGTTCGCAAAACGCCTTTGCCGCCGGTGGTCAACGGCACATCTTCTTTCGTGTCTTTGACCCGCACCGAACACGAATTGCTGAACACGCAATTGATTGCCGGCGCGGCCACGTTCACGATTCTCAGCGGCGCAGCTTTCGCCACCAGCGGCATCAGGACAATTAGCGACGTGAGCAGGATTGTTTTCCGCATGAGTTCGGACTGCCAGTTAGCGCTATTTGTAAGCCGCGCAACGCGTGATGTCAAAGACTTGCGTCCAAAAAAAGCAACGAGCCGGAGCGCATTTCAAGCGTCCGGCTCGCGAATCGTTTTCGTTGAGTAACTTCAGACTACATTAGCGTCGGCTTCAGCTTTCGCGGCTGCTGCAGCTTTGCGTTTGCGACGCACGGCGCCGGCGATTCCGGCAAGGCCAGTGCCCAGCAGAACCATAGTGGCAGGCTCGGGAACTTCAGGTGTGGGTCCGCAAAATCTTGCCACATCGCTACCGCCGCCCGCGTTCACATCCTGAAAACGCAGGAACATCCCTTGCGCGAGCTGCAGTTGACTGAATCCTCTGAAATCACCTGAGATAGTAAAAGTTGCGCTCGCGCCTTCCACAATTCCGCGATTGGGGTTTCCGCCGCCATTGAAATTTGGTCCGGTCAGTAGCGCCAGTTCAAAAGTCCGGCCAATCCCGCTGGCATTACCAGCAACTTGCTCCACCAATCTGTAGTTCGCGTTCGTGGCATCGACCAGCGTAAAACTGCCTGCGCCGCTCCCGGGCAAATCAAATCCTATGCTGGTGATTTTGCCAAGCGTGCTGTTTACGGAGGTGTTCGTGATCGTCACGGTCATCAGGCCATCGCTCAAATGAGTGATATTTACGGTGCCTGTGACACCCGTGTTTATTCCCATGAAGGTGAAAGCGTCAGCCCGCGCAGTTGTGCTGGCTAAAGACACTGTCATTAGCACTCCCAGGATCAGAAAACCTTTGGTTAAGAACCTATTCACTCGTTTATTCCTCCTCAACAGTCCCCGGGTTGCTTGATTTTCGTCCTAACAAGGCGGGCAACCTCAAGTGTAGGAAAGGCAGAAGATTGGCGTTATTCCAAAAGCAAATCGACTGTATTTTCCAGACAAATCGCGGTCAAGAGGGGTGGACGCATATCAACCGAACGGTTTGTCGATTGAAGGACTTTGATTCGTGAAGAATTTCGGACCTTGCGGTGTGATGTAGGCCACGTCCTCGAGGCGCATGCCGAACTCGCCGTAAATCACGACCGTCGGTTCGATGCTGAAGCACAGGCCGGGCTGAATCGGGGTCTTGTTTCCACTCACGATGTACGTCCATTCGTGGCCATCCAAACCAATGCCGTGCCCAGTGCGATGCGGGAGACCCGGAACTTTGTAACCGGGTCCGAATCCGGCATCGACGATCACTTTGCGTGACGCCGCATCGACGGCCTCGCATGGCGAGCCGATCTGCGCGGCCGCGTAACCGGCATCCTGTGAGTTGCGATCGAGGTTCCAAATGTCGCGTTGACGTTCTGTCGGTTTGCCGAACACGAACGTGCGAGTGACGTCGGATTGGTAACCTTCGACGTTGCATCCGCCATCCATGAGAACAACGTCGCCTTCGGCAAGCGTCTGGGGCGTGCTGGAACCGTGAGGGAACGCCGTGTACTTTCCGAAGCTGCAAAAAACTCCGCCTTGCACACCGAGATTACGAAACGCGGCCGCGCAGTTCCCCGCGAACTCACCCTGCGTCATGCCTTCACGCATCGTGGCCCAAGTCGCGCGGTAAGCAACAATCGTGAGGTCGTTTGCCTTCTGCAAGAGAGCAAGTTCAGCCGGTGACTTATACATGCGACACCCGGCAGTGATCGGCGTCGCACTGACAAACTCAAGCCGCGGCGTCGCGCGACGAATACCGTCGAAGAGAAAAAAGCGGGTCCGCTCTTCCATTCCGACGCGACCAGAGCGAATGCCGCGATCGCGGATGATTTGCGCGACCCGTCGATAGGGGCTTTCGTCCTCTTCCCAGGTGCGGATGTCGGTGCCGAATTTGATCAGCTCGCGCGCGCGTTCCTCTTCGAACTTCGGGCAGACCCACGCCAATTCGCCGCGCTGCGGAATCACGACGGCGAACATGCGCTCGCTCGCGCCCCAGCGCACGCCGGTGAAATAGAACATGCTCGATCCTGACTCGATGAAGATCGCGTCAATCTTTTGTCCCACCATCAACCGTTGCGCTTTGGCGATACGTGCTCTGCGCTCGTCATCGGTGATCGGCACGATGCCGGCGGTCATTTTCTTCAATCGTTCAATCAGATCGGGAACGTCCTGTCGCTGCGGAACGTCCGCGACGCCACTGGTGTCCGCGAAGGCGATATGGTTGCCGAGTAGCGCCGCGCCGGCTAAGCCCGCGGACGCCCGCAGAAAATCTCTTCGATCAGTGCACATGGGCGGGGATTGTAATCGACGGCGAAAGGAGAAGCCAGAGTTTTATCCGGATGAACACTGATCTGAATCAGCGGCCAGCCAGTTCGTTGTTTCTAAATCTGTGTTTATCTGTGTCCGTCTGTGGCTAGGTATAAACCAGATTCATCGGCGTCGGGTTCTTTGGATCTTTCGTGTAGTCGTAAAATCCCCGGCCCGATTTTCTACCATACAGTCCCGCCATCACCATTCGTTTCAAGAGCGGCGGTGCGGCGAAACGTTTCTCGCGAAATTCGTTGAACATGATTTCCGAGATGTAGTAAGTCGTGTCGAGCCCAACGAAATCTCCCAGCGTCAAAGGCCCCATCGGATAACCGCAGCCCAGCTTCATCGCGTTATCAATATCCACAATCGAAGCAACGCCTTCTTCCAGTGCGCGAATCGCATCAAGCAAGTAAGGCACCAGCAAACGATTCACGATGAATCCCGTGCGATCGTCGGTACGCACTGGCACTTTGCCGAGGCTTGCTGAGAACGCTACGGCATCTTCATACACCGCTTGGTCAGTCAGGATTGTGCGAATGACCTCGACCAGCTTCATCAGCGGCACGGGATTGAAAAAGTGCATGCCGATGAAGCGCTGCTGCCGCTCAGCCGAAGTCACGGTCATCATCTGCGTGATCGAAAGTGAAGAAGTGTTCGACGCAAAAATCGTTTCCGGCTTGCACAGCTCATCAAGGCGCAGATAGGTTTCGCGTTTCGTTTCGAGATTCTCGATGATGGCTTCGATGATGATGTCACAGTCCGCGAGGTCTTCGAAGGACGTCGTGCCTTGCAAACGATCGCGAATCTCCTTTTGCTGATCGGCGGTGATGGTGCCTTTCTCCGCAAACTTCGATAAAGACTTCTCGATGCCGGCGAAACCCTTCGCGAGAAAATCGTCCGACACTTCACGGACGATTGTTTCGTAGCCCGCCATCCCCGCGGTCTGCGCAATGCCGGCCCCCATTAATCCACAACCGAGTACTCCAACTTTTTTGAATTCCATTGTTATCTCCTGAATATCATCCGCAGATTACGCCGACTGGAGCGCGGCCATCCTTGGCCGCAAGCGCCGCGGGCGCTTTGTTTAAGTTTTCGCGCTTTGCGCTCATGCGGGCAGGGATGCTCGCGCTCCAGTCGCGTAATCTGCGAAATTTACTTATCTGAAACTCTTGATCACAAAAACGAACGACGCCGTGACCAACAGCAGCGCCGCAATTTGCGCGACGCGCCAGGCGATCGTGACGCGCGTTGATTGGCCGGGACGTTTATAGTCCACCACGGCCGCCAGCGCCATTCCCGCGACGAGCCCACCCATGTGCGCAGCATTATCGATGATGCCTCGCAAGACAAAACCAATCACCACGTTAAGCAGGATCACCGGCAGCAAACCCGTGCCGAACGCACGCTTGAAACCTTCCGGTAGTTCTCGCCGGTACTTGATCCCGAACACAAAGAGGACGCCAATCAGGCCAAAGAGCGCGCCCGATGCTCCCACTGAAGGTTCGTCCGCAGACTTGATCAGAAAGCTGCCGAACAGACCGGGCCGCGCTCCGGGAATCACCGTCAAGTAACTCGCGACCACGCCCGCGATTCCCGTGACCACCCAAAACACTACGAATCGCGCAGAGCCGTAGAGTTTCTCGACCCACGGCCCCAGCACCCACAGCCCGTACATGTTCATCAGCAGGTGAGGAAGATTGCCGTGAATGAACACCGGCGTCACGAAGCGCCAGTATTCGTGTTCGAGTTTAATGTTGTAATTCGTCTTCGCGCCGAACTGCAGCAACACGCCGGGGTCGAAAGCACCCCACAGCGCGGTCGAGGACATCTCGCTCTCCTGCCACATCAGCAGAAAGACGAAGAAGTTCGCGACGAGAAAAACAATGGTGAAGATGTAAGGTCGCGACAGAATCGCACGCGCATAGCTCATCGCATAGCGCTCGCGCAGCGGAAGCGGCGGCGCGTTAGCCGGTTGCAACGGCGCTCCGCACACCTGACAAACGGTTTCGCCAGCTCCGATCAGCGCGCCACAACTGCGGCAGACGCTCGGACGTCCTGTATGGGTTGGTGGATTGTCAGCCAAGAATTTGGAGTGCGGCGGCTTGACGCCGCTTTTGATATTTCGTTGCCAAGATTCGGACGGAGCAGAAAAGCGCCGTCAAGCCGGCGCACTCCAAATCTTCGCTAACTCAGTTCTCCGAGCAGGCTCACCAAATCGTCGGCGTGTTCTTCTTCGACCGCGAGAATGCCTTCGAGCATTCGTCGCGTCGTCGGATCATCGTTGCCGAGGTATTGGATCATGTCGCGATAACTGTCGATGGCGATTCGTTCAGCGACGAGATCTTCTTTAATCATTTCGGTCAGGCTGCCACCTTCGACGTATTCGGCGTGACTACGCATCAGCAGACCTTCAGGATTGAAGTTCGGCTCGCCGCCTAGTTGCACGATGCGCGCCGCGATTAAATCGGCGTGGCCCTGTTCGTCGTTAGCGTGCTCAAGAAACTCAGCCGCGACACTTTCTGCGTGAATGCCGCTCGCCATGAAGAAGTGCCGCTTGTATCGCAGCACGCAGACGATTTCGGTTGCCAGCGCTTCGTTCAAAATCTTATTCACGGTTTCGCGGTCAGCGGTGTAGCCTTCGGTCACCGCGCCTTGTTCGATATGTCTCCGCGCGCGCTCGCGCAAAGTTTTGATGTCGGTCAGAAATGGTTTGTCAGCCACGGTAGTGACTCCTTATCTTCAGTTGTACAAAAGGAAAGCAGGATATTACTAACTAGCGGAAAGCCGGAGCAAGCGACGCGGTTGTTTAAGGTGATCCAAATCAATTTTGAAACAAAAACGTGAGTTGTTGGCTCGTTAGTCGGCCGCCACCTTGGCAGTAAGGCTGATTTCCGCGGGCGCATTCACTTCCGAAGTGATCTCGACGGGCACTTGCCATTGCAACGTCTTGATCCGGCAAACGCCGGTGTTGTCTTCGCGGCAATAAACGAAGGTAAATAACGCAACCACGTCAGCCCGGCCCGGCGCGGTCGCGCGCGCGGGAATCCGAATCGGCAGCGCCTCATTCTTGAGGGTCCGACCGCTGTTTTGAGAATCGATATTAAGCAGCGAGCTGCCGCCTTCGATTGAAACCCGGTAGCGTTGTGGCGCCATCGGATTCAGATGATACCCGGCAGGAAGCTGTACGTTTACCAGGATCGACACGTCGCCCAGACGCACTCGTTGCGGCGCAAGTTTTATCTCTTCCTGATTCGGCGCCGTTTCAGCTGTTTCTGTCGCCGCGCTTTGTGGCGGCTGGAGGCCTTTCATGTTGAGCGTTTTCGTTTGCTTCGTTTTCAGATCGACGACGCGGATAGCGTGGTTGTTCGTGTCCGCGACGAAGACTTTGTCACCGGCCACGGCCAATCCGCCTGGTTCGTAGAATGAAGGCGCCACCCCGTCGGCTTGTCCCGGCTTGCCTGTGCCCGCTAATGAACTAACAGTTCGCGCGATCGGATCGAGGACTTTGATCTTGTGATTGTACGTGTCGGCAATCAGGAGCTTCTGGTTCCATCGGGCCAGCCCGAGTGGATGTTGCAGTCGCACATCGTTGCCGCGTCCGTCCTTGTCACCGAAATCGAACAAATCGCCACCGACTAATGTTTTCACTTCGCCATTTGCCGCCAGGTCGATGGCGCGAATGATGTTCGATTCGGCGTCGGAAACAAAAAGCGTCTTGCCGTCGGATTCCAGCCCCGATGGTTGCGCGAAACCGGCTTCAGCGCGCGGCCCGTCGATCCGCGCTTCGCGTCCTGAACCGGCAAATGTTGAGACTTCCTGCTTATCCAGGTCGAGTTTCCAAATCTGATGCGGCCCCGCCATCGCGATGTAGAGCGTGCGGCCGACGCGTTGTAAATCCCAGGGCGAATTCAAGGCGATTTGCCGCGCCGGACCGTGCTGTCCGTACTCATGCGACTGCTGTCCCGTGCCGGCAATTGTCTTCACGGCTTTTGTCTTCAGATCGACTTCGCGAATCAAATGGTTCTCAGTGTCGGCGACGTACAGGCGATCGCCGTCAAGCGCCAGGCCCTGCGGCCGAAAGAAAGTTGCCTGATGAAACACGCCATCGACGGAGCCGGCGGCGCCGGTGCCGATCACTTCGAGCAAGCTTCCATCAAACTTCGCGACGACGATTCGATTGTGATTTGAATCAGCGATGAACAGCCGATCGTTCTTTGCATCGGCAAGAACTTTGCCGGGAAACGCCAGCGGCAGATCCCCGATTTTTGCTTTCTCCAGAACCAGCTTCAGGGGCGCTTCGTTTAGTTCGCCACGTTTTTTGAATTCAGCAATCGTGTCGCCGATCGTCTGGTCCAGAACGTCGTAACTGCCTTCACCGGACAGCCGGCCGATGATGTAGCCTGCCGGGTCGATCAGATAGCGTGTCGGCCACGCGTTGACGGCGTACGATCGCCAAATGTTGAAATCCGCGTCGTTGACGATCGGATGTTCGATCTCGTACCGCAGGATTATGCGGCGAATGTTCTCGGTATCTTTTTCGTTTTCGAATTTGGCGGAATGAACGCCGATGACAACCAGCTCGTTCGGATATTTCTTTTCCAGCCGCTTCAGATCCGGAATGATGTGGATGCAGTTGATGCAGCCGTAGGTCCAGAAGTCGAGCAGGACAACCTTGCCCTTCAGGCCGGCGAGCGAAAGCGGCTTGTCCGTGTTGAGCCAGCCGCGATGGCCGTTGAGTTCCGGCGCGCGAATTCGTGGGCGTTCCTGTGTCGGCATGACGAAACCTTTCGATGAAGCGGCGGTTACCGAAGTAAGGATTAACCACAGAGGACACAGAGAAAGACACAAACCGATTAAGGTTATTAGGTTTTTCCTAAGTCTTCCTCTGTGCCCTCTGTGGTTATTCATTCTGTAGAACCTGATCCAATCGATCAACCGCCCTTCTTAGATGCGGGATCGTGATTGAGCCACCGACGACGAGCGCCACATTGAAGGCGTCCATGAATTCTTCACGCGTCACCCGGCAATCCACGCACTGTTTGATGTGATAAGTGATGCAATCGTCGCAACGCAAAACGATGGAAGCCGTCAATCCCATCAGCTCTTTCGTTTTCTTGTCGAGCGCCCCAGCTTCATAAGCCTGGGTGTCCAGCGCGAAGAAGCGCTTGATTCCCAAATGACCGCTGCCGAGCAGCTTCTCGTTCATTTCAGCGCGATACTGATCAAAGTCGTCCATGGCCGGATCCTTTCACTTTGCTGCGTGAATTTATCACACGCAGAAATGACTGCCGAATGGTCGCGCAAAACTGTTGACGGTTACTCGATGCCCGTGCTTTCATCGGCTCGCCTTTACCCGCTCGCCCATGGCTGAACCTGAGAACATTTCCGACAGCGACAAAGCGGCTGCGGCCTCCGCCCAGCTGCACGATCTGCTTCCGTTCGCGATCGCGGAGCGGCTGTTTGCCGTTTTCACCGACCAGGTTGACGCCACCGCGGAAGGAAAACCTTTTGCGCGGCTGCCGCGAACACCTCTCGCCGTCGTGGGCGTCGTTTGCGTCCGCGGCCGAATGCTGACCGTGCTCGATCCCGCCGCTGCTTTGAAGGAACCGACTAAGGAATGGGAGGAAACGCTGCCTTACGTTCTGGTCCTGCGTGGCGATGATCAGCTTGGCCTGGCGGCTGAGAGCTGCCGCGACACGATTACCATCTCAACGGACGACATCGAGCCGCCCAGCGCGACTTCAGACGGCGCGGCCCTCGGAGTTGTCCGGTACGCCGGCGAAGAAATCCTCATTCTGGACGCAAAGCGATTGTTTGAACGCGCCGTCCAGCGCAAGGAGCGGCGGCGCAGGCGATTCTGAAAGTGCTGTTTTTCTGTGGCTTTTAGCAAAAGTGGTTGACCGTTGTCCCCTCCGGCGTTAGACTCCTGCTCAACTCAAAAGCAATACAGACTACGACTTTAGCTATTTCGTATGCAGCAACACCGAGGAGGAAAACGAAAAAACATGACCAGATTTTCAAGGGTCTTTAAACTGCTAACTGTGGTCCTCGTGATCGCCGTCGCGAACATCTATGTGCTGGGCGCGCCGGTGAGATCGACAGATCCGAAGAAAGCTGACGCGCCAGAGACGACCGTGATCAAGACGGACCTCGCCGGCGCCGAGATTGCGACGACGGCAGCTCCGGTCGCGGTGGCCGCGGAGAAGCTCCCGTTGGCGCCGAATGCGAAGATTGACTTCAACCGCATCTTTGCAAAGAGCGAAATCAAGGCACGCGCCTCTGCCAGCCACACGTTTTTCAACGCGAAGGTCAGCGGCCGCGACACATTCAAAGCGCCGGCCCGGACCGGCACGGCCCCTCAGGACGATCCCGACAACGACAGCGGTGGTGGCGGTAGCAAAGGCACCTGGATCGCTGTGGGAGTTATTGCAGCGGTCTTGACGATTGCCGTAATCGGTCTGCGCGCAGACAGAAATCGCGAATCGATCGGCTTGGATCATTGATTTAGCCAAATTCGCCGCAAGACCTGTTTTGCTGAGCGTAATCCCTGGATCGCCTTGCGCTTTCCAGGGATTGTGCTCATAATTTCCGCGTTTAGATCCTGCTCTCGCGCCTCGACGGCGAGGTGCTTCCCCTGCTGCGAAGTGACGCATTCGGCCGCAAGAGAGTTAGGTTAGTTGACAATTGTTAGGAGCGGCTCTCGCTTTTAGATAGAGCATCGGGACATCGCTTCGCCGAAAGAAAGTCAGATTCCTGCCTTCGTTCAGTGATTGGTTCCGCGCTTCCTTTAACATCAAAGGACCGAGATAGAAATGGCTACAAAACTCTACGTGGGAAATCTCCCTTTCCAGACGACCAGCGATGATTTGCGCGAGCACTTTGCCCAGGCGGGTAACGTTGAATCGGCTCAGGTCGTAGAAGATCGCATGACGGGTCGCTCGCGGGGTTTCGGCTTTGTCGAAATGACGACCGCGGAAGAAGCGGCTGCGGCCATCGAGCAGTTCAACGGCAAGGACTTTAACGGCCGCAATTTGACGGTTAATGAGGCTCGCCCGCGAACTGATCGCGGCGGAGGTGGCTACGGCGGCGGCGGCTACGGTGGTGGTGGCGGCGGGGGCGGTTATGGCGGTGGTGGTGGCGGCCGCCGGGACAAAGGGGATCGCGATCGCCGTCCCAGCCGGAATGACCGCGAACCCAGGTGGTAAAGCGGGGCAGTAGCCCGACAACCGGGGTCCCCGCGCGGGCATCCCGCGTAGGGTGGTCGATAGGAAGGCGTTTACTTTCTCGCGATTGACCTGGTTCCTGACATTCAAAAGGCAAAGGTGAGTTGGCGCCGACGCGTCCTCAACCTTTGGCCTTTTTTGTGTAGCGCAAGTTGCTAACTTGCGGTGTCCCAACCAATGAAGCGCAAGTTAACAACTTGCGCTACTTCCTCGCTTCCGGAACTAACTTCAGCGTCATCCGCTGACCCGCGCGAATAATTTCTACTTCGTATTCCTCTCCGCCTTTCATCTCACCCAGCGCGTATGTGTAATCGTAAACGTTCTTCACGTCCTTGCCTGCCATCTTGACGATCTTATCGCCGGCTTTGAGGCCCGCTTTCGCCGCAGGCGAACCATCGCGGACGCCGTCGAGCAACATTCCATCACTCGAGTCAGCGTAGTTCGGAATGGTCCCGAGATAGACGCGGAACCCAGTCGAACGTGCGGTCGATTGCACTTGCGCGACTTTGTACGTAGGCCGTTTGTCGCTCTTGTCGATGTCACGCACGATGTTTGCGACGAATGAAGTGATGCGCGCCAGGCCGTCGTAGTTGATCTTCTCAGCCGTATCCGAAGGCTTGTGATAATCGGCGTGCGTGCCAGTCCAGAAAAACAACACCGGGATCTGTTTCGCGTAAAACGAGGAATGGTCGCTTGGGCCGTAACCGTCTTCGTTCAGAGTAAGTGCGAACGGCGTTATCGCATCGCGCGGAATCTTCGGAAAATCGGTGGTTACGACCGGCCTTCCGTTAGCACCGACGACGATGGGAGCACCTGTCGAGTTCGCTTTTGGATCCATATTCACGCGCAAGTCAGAGCCGCGGCCCTCCGCTGCTGAGTTGAAGACAGCCAGGCGAATGTTAGCTTCGGAATTCGCGCGATCGATCATCGACCGCCACTCTGACGCAGTGCCGACGCCTCCGATTACCAGCTTCTGATTGTTCAGCCGCCCAACCATGTCGAGATTGATCATTGCAACGGTGTTCGCCACGGGTACAACCGGATGATTAACGTAATAGTTCGATCCGATCAGTCCTTCTTCTTCGCCGCTGAAAGCGATGAAGACGATCGTGCGCCGCGGCTTTGGTCTTTGCGTGGAAAACATTCGCGCCAGCTCGAGCAATCCCGCGGTCCCGGAAGCATTGTCATCAGCGCCGTGATGAATCTCGCCTTCACGTTCCGCCAGACTTCCCGCGCCACCCCGGCCGAGATGATCGTAATGCGCGCCAATCACGGTCGCTTCGTCTTTCAACTTCGGATCGCTGCCGGGCAAAATGCCAATCACGTTGTGTGAAGGCGATTCGCGGCGAACGACGTCGGTTCTCAAGGTTACCGACACGCCGCCGTGAGGGATTCGTAGGACCATTCGCTTAACGAGTGCGTCGGCTTCAGGTGAGGCGGCATCCTTGACGCCCAGGTTCGAGTCCAGCGTCCGCACATCTGCGCCCTTCTCGTAATCCGACAAGTTGCCGAGAAGCGAAGTGGCTAATTTTCTCGAGACGACCGCAACCGGAATCCCGGCTTCTCCGGAGTTGTCATACGAAAGCCGTGACATCCGATCATCTTTAAGAAGTTCTTCTTTTGAGATGATGAGCAATGCCCGCGCGCCCGCGGCTCGCGCAGCGGCAACTTTAAACCGAATCTGGCCGGCTTGGACGAACTGGCCATGCGGATTATCTCCGTCGGGCGTGCCGGCAAACACAATTGCCACGGCGTCTTTTGCATTCCCAGCCGAATAGTCGTCGTACTTCAATTCCGATGAAGAGATGCCGTACCCCGCAAACACCACTTGCGAAGTTACGAGCGACGCGTTTGAGGAAAAGCCCAGGGGCATCCAGTCCTCGCCGACGCGGAGGTCGACGCCGTCAACCGGATGACCGTGCAAGTGGAACTGATTGTTCTTTCCCAGGGCAACATCCGCAACATACGGAAACGGTTGCAGGTAACGCGCCCGAGTCTCGCCGCGTGTGCGCGACGGCTTCGTGACCTGCACTCCCGGTCGCAAACCCAACAAGCTGAATTCATCAGCGATGTAATTCGCCGCATCGTTCGCGCCCTGCGTGCCCGTGCGCCGGCCATCGAGCATGTCCGAAGCGAGATACGTCACGTCCTTCCGTAGCCGATCGACGCTGGGCGTGGTGCTTGGTTGCTGCGCAAATGCGCTTGCGGTCAGCGCGAGCGCGAGGATAAAGCTTTGAAGGCGTCTTAGTTTAGTCATGATGATTACTTCCTAGATTTGACAGCGAAAATCGCGTAGGCGAGCTTTGCCCTTGCGGAACTTGATTTCTTTGATTGGAATCGTCGGGCGCCCAACGGGCAAATCCGCCCCCGGTGGAGCTATCCAAAGCTCGGCGTACCACTCCTCACGATATCCCCCGTCGATCACTATCACTTGGTCAGTTGGGATGCCGCGTCTTTGCGTTAAATATGTCTTAAGTCGGGCTGCCCGCGCCGCAGCATCCCCACGTTTTGGCAGTCGCTTTCTGAATCGGCGCCCACCGTAAAAGATAATCACGCCTATATCCGCCGGAGAGTTCTGCAAGTTTAGAGCGAAGTTATCCAGGCGCGCCATCTCATCTTCGCAGTTTATGTCGCCGAATTCGTCGAGGTTGCGGGTGAGAGCGGACGAAGCCGACCCTATCGGCCCAAGTCCGAAGGTGATCGCTAACAAGCCCAGCGTGATTTTCCGAACGAGATTCAACTCACGTCACTCAACCCAGTCCGCAATAAAAATATTCGTGTCGCCCTGCTTGGCGGCGTTGCGATTCGAAGCAAACACCAGCTTCTTGCCATCCGGCGAGAACATTGGAAAACCGTCGAACGTGTTGTTGAAAGTAACGCGCTCCAAGCCGCTGCCGTCAAAGTTCACCTTGTAGAGATCGAAATCGCGACCACGCTGATCGTGCGCGTTCGACGAGAATATGATGCGCTTGCCATCGGGAAAGAAGTACGGCGCAAAGCTCGCTTTGTTCAGGTTCGTCACGCGCCGCTTGTTCGATCCGTCGGCGTTCATCACCCAAATATCCAACACGGTGGGCCGAATCAGGTTTTGTTTGAGCAGCGCGCGATAATCGGCCTTTTCTTTTTCGGTCTGCGGATGGTAAGCGCGATAAACAATCTGCTTGCCGTCACGTGACCAGAACGGCCCGCCGTCATAGCCAAGCTCATTCGTCAGCCGGCGCACATTCTTGCCGTTCGAGTCCATCGTGTAGATGTCGAGGTCGCCATCGCGGACCGATGTAAAAACCAACTTGCCCTGGCGACTAATCGTCGTCTCAGCGTCGTAGCCGTCAGTGTTCGTCACTTGTTTCAGATCCGATCCGTCAGGCTTCGAAGTGAAGATGTCGTAAGACGGATAGATCGCCCAGACGTATCCCTTCGAGAAGTCAGGCCGGGGTGGACAATCTTTCGAATAGAGATGTGTTGACGAATACAGCACGCGCTTGCCGTTCGGAAAGAAATACGCGCATGTCGTCCGGCCTTTTTCATTGGAAACCAGCCGCACCTCCGAGCCGTCAATGTTCATCGTGTAGATGAGGTCGCAGCCGTGTCCCTCGCGCGTGGCCTGGAGGATCAACTTCTTGCCGTCGGCTGAGAAATAGGCTTCCGCGTTCTCGCCCCCGAACGTCAGTTGCCGGATATTGCGCAGATGCTTCTCGCCTGGCTCCGGATTAATGCTGTGCGACAGCGGCGTTTTGTTTTGCGCTCTGGTATTTGAACCACAGAGCAAATTTGAACCACAGAGGACACAGAGAAAACCGAGAACAAATAGACAAACAACTGCCAGACCGTATCTGCCGGTGCCAATCTTTCTCTTCTGTTGTTTTCCTCTGTGTCCTCTGTGGTTAATGTTACCCATTCTTTTTCTCAAACTCTCTCATGAATTCAACCAGCGCTTCGCACCCTTCCTTCGGGAACGCGTTGTAGATCGATGCGCGAATGCCGCCGACGCTGCGATGACCTTTCAAGCCTTCGAGACCCTGCGCCGTCGCTTCGCTCGCGAACTTCTTTTCCAAATCTTCGGAAGGCAGACGGAAAGTCACGTTCATCGCCGAACGTGAATCGTGATCGGCATGGCCACGATAGAAATCGGTTGCATCGATCGCGGCGTAAATCAGTGCAGCCTTCGCATCGTTCTCCTGCTGCATGCCCTCCAGGCCGCCTTTGCCCTTCAGCCACTTGCAGACAAGATTCAGAATGTAAATGCCCCACGTGTTCGGCGTATTGTAGAGCGACTTGTTCTTCACGTGCGTGTTGTAGTCGAGCATCGTCGCCAGGCCTTGACGCACGCGGGGCAGAAGGTCCTCGCGAATAACGACGAGCGTGACGCCGCTCGGCCCCATGTTCTTCTGTGCGCCGGCGTAAATGAGTCCGTACTTCTCGACCGGAATAGGTTTTGAAAGAATGTTCGAAGACATGTCAGCCACAAGTGGCACTTCGCCGACTTCAGGTTCAGCTTTGAATTCGACGCCTTCGATCGTTTCGTTTGAAGTGAAGTGGACATAGGCTGCACCCGGATTCAGTTGCAGTTCGGCCTGAGTAGGCACGCGCGTGAAGCCACCGTCAGCCATGTTCGCCGCCGCGTCCACGCTGCCGAATTTCTGCGCTTCATTGACGGCTTTTTTCCCCCAGCTTCCAGTGACGATGTAATCCGCGCCGCCGTCGAGCGAAAGAAAATTCATCGGCACCATCGTGAACTGCAAGCTGGCGCCGCCTTGCAGAAAGAGCACTGCGTAATCTTTCGGAATGTTCAGGAGTTCGCGCAGCCCGCTCTCAGCGCCGTCGATGATCTGGTCGAACGTCTTCGAGCGATGGCTAATCTCCATCACGGACATGCCGACACCCGGCAGCGAGAGCATGTCGCGTTGCGCCTCTTCCAAAACCGGCACCGGCATAATGGCGGGCCCGGCGCTAAAGTTAAAAATTCTTTCAGTCATGATGATTCAGATCTTCTTTGGCGATTCTTTGCGGCTTAGCGCCTTTTGCGTGAACTAAGATCCCGTAGTAATTTCACGCCAAGGCGCAAAGCCGCCAAGTTCCGCCAAGATCAAATTTCAACTGCCAGGCGCGCGGCCATTTCGTCGCGCGAATGCATCGTCTCAGCTTCGCGCGTGATGCGGGTTGGGTATTTTTCGTTCCAGCAGGCGACGCAGGATTCGTCGGGATTCAATCCCGTCGAGCTCAACATTCCTTCCAACGACAAATAGCCGAGCGAATCCGCTTCGATAAAGTCGCGAATGCCTTCGATGGAATAGTTCGCCGCAATTAGTTCCGATTTGTTCGGCGTATCGACGCCGTAGTAACACGGGCTGATTGTCGGCGGACAGGAAATCCGCACGTGAATTTCCTTCGCGCCTGCTTCTTTCACCATGCGCACGATCTTTTTCGAAGTCGTACCCCTGACGATCGAGTCATCAATTAGCACAATACGTTTGTTCTCGATCAGGTGACGAACCGGATTCAGCTTAATGCGGACGCCAAAGCTGCGAATCGATTGCTTCGGTTCAATGAACGTGCGGCCGACGTAGTGATTGCGGACCAAACCCAGTCGAAACGGCAAGCCGCTCTCGGCCGAATATCCAATCGCGGCCGCCACGCCTGAGTCGGGTACCGGGACGACGATGTCGGCGTCCGCGGGCTGTTCGACCGCCAGGCGCTGGCCCATCTTGTGACGTGAGCGATTTACTGATTGGCCGAAGATGATCGAATCCGGACGCGCAAAATAAACGTGCTCAAAGACGCACATCGAATGTCGTTCGGGCTTGAGCGGGTGCGATGAGCGCAAACCTTCGTCGGTGATGACGATCATCTCGCCCGGCTCAACATCGCGCACGTACTTCGCATCGATTAGATCGAAAGCGCAGGTTTCAGACGCGACTACCCAGGCTTCGTCCAGACGCCCGAGCGCCAACGGCCGAAAGCCGCGCGGATCCCGGATGGCGATGAGCTCTTTCGGCGTTAAAAATAACATCGAGAAAGCGCCTTCGGTTTCGCGCAGTACTTCCGGAATCGCTTCAACGAAGTTCGCCGCGCGTGAGCGGGCCACCTGATGCAGAACAACTTCGGTGTCCGAGGTCGAAGAAAAAATCGCGCCTTCTTTCTCCAGTTCTTTTCGGTCTTCGCTGGCGAACGGGAGGTTGCCGTTGTGGCAGATGGCGATTGGCCCGTGCTGGCAGACGACGGAAAACGGCTGGCACTCGCGAATCGAAACTTCCCCGGCCGTCGAATACCGCACATGGCCGATTGCGTTGTGCCCCCTCAGCCGGTCGAGCCGCTGCTCGTCAAAGCTGTCGCGCACGTGGCCCATGGCACGTTCGGTAATGAGTTGCGCGCCGTCAGACGTGACAATGCCGCACGATTCCTGGCCGCGATGCTGGAGCGCGTACAAACCGAGATACGTCAGGCGCGCCGCGTCCGCGTGCCCGTAGATGCCAAAGACGCCGCACTCTTCGCGCAGCTTGTCGTCCAAAATGTTTTTCACGAACTGTGAAGGTTATCGCGCCTGCGCGCGGCTTTCAACCCAGACCTGCCGGGGCCGCGCACGCGACAAACGAAATGAATTGGAGTTATAACTATTCGCGCTCCCAGCGTGATCCGATTGGTTCTTCCGGAGGACGAATGAACAGAGCGCCTCGACGCTTCCTGCTTTTCATTTTTACCGTTGCCGCCGCGGGCGGTCTTTCACTTTTCACCGTGTTTGGCGCGGGAAATCCAAATGAAGCAGCGGCTGCTGATGCCGCAACGATCTACAGCCGGCAATGCGTGTCGTGCCATGGGCGCGATGGCCGCGGCCGCACACGCAAGGGACGACAGACTCACGCGCGCAACATGGCTGACGCGTCATGGCAGGACGATGTCAGCGACGAGCGGCTGTTCAATTCAATCAGCAACGGCCGCGGCAAGATGCCGGCGTTCCGCAAGAAAATCTCTGAGAATGATATCGATGCGCTGGTTGCGTACGTTCGCCGGTTGAGAAGGTGATGAGTAATACGACCGAACTCGGGTCAGGCTTTCTGATGTTGATCCTGCGTGTGTTGTTGGCGGTCGCGCTGATTGGCGCGCTGCTGTTTGCCGGCTGGAGAGTCTACCGTCGCCTGCCGACCGAAAGCCCGAACCAGACAGTTTTCGCGGACGGCCGCACGCGCCGGGCTTTGCGACTGGTTGTGCAGAACAAGATCGCCGGGGCTACTCTACGTTCGCCGCTCGAGTTTTTTCATTTCAATCTGGCCGCCGCGCGTCGTGAATACGAAGCGTCGCCCAGACTGGCGAGACAATTCGATGACTTTCTCATGCGCCGCATGCACGATGTCACGCCGGTGAAGGCCGATGTAAGCGGTGACGGCTATGTGGTTGCGCAGCTTTGGTCAGGGGATTGGTGGCTGCGGGCGCACGCGACGTTGAGTAGCGGCGAAGAGATTGAGTGGCGTTTACCGGTTGCACTCAACGCTCGTGACCAGTCCGTAGATTTGTTATTCGAGAACGCCTACGAGCGAACAAAGAAGTTTTAACCAGAGGTCAGACGTCAGCGATCAGAAGTCAGCTCTGACGTCTGATATCTGACTTCTGATATCTGTTTTTATGAGGGCACTACGCTACGAAAACGGCGCGCTATCCGTCAGCGATGCGCCGAAGCCTGTTGCTGCTGGCGAAGCGCTGGTGCGCGTGACACTCTCAGGAATCTGCAACACCGATTTGGAGATCGCGCGCGGTTATGCGGGCTTCGAAGGAACGCCGGGTCACGAGTTTGTCGGCGTGATTGAGGAAGTGTCGGAAGCCCGCGCGTCAGCAAGGGCATCGTTCCTCACCGAACCGTCCCTCACGGTCGGGCTTCTGACACCCGGCGACCGCATCGTCGGCGAAATCAACGCTGGCTGCGGCGTCTGCGATCTCTGCCGCGCAGGCGATCCACGTCATTGCTCGAAGCGAACCGTGCTCGGCATTGTCGGCCGCGATGGCGCCCATGCTGAATTCTTGAAATTGCCGCTCGGGAATTTACTGCCGGTACCTGATGAGATCCCGGACGAGCGCGCGGTGTTCACCGAGCCGCTTGCTGCCGCTTGCGGCATCCTCGAACGGGTTTCGATTACTGAAGACACACGGGTCGCTGTGATTGGCGATGGGAAACTGGGATTGCTGTGCGCACAGGTACTCGCCACCACGGGCGCCGAAGTCACGCTAATCGGAAAGCATCAAAACAAACTCGCCATCGCCGGGCGTCGTGGGATCGAAACGAATACGATCGCGGAAGCTCAACAACGCACGGGGGAATTTGGAGTCGCCGTCGAAGCATCCGGATCGCCCGACGGCTTCGCGACGGCGGTTAAGCTGCTGCATCCGCGCGGCGTGCTCGTTTTGAAATCTACATTTCACGGCGCGACGGAGATAGAAGCGGCTCCGTTGGTCGTCAACGAAATCAGCGTCGTCGGATCTCGCTGCGGCCGTTTCGCGCCGGCGCTCGAACTCCTCAAGCAAAATGCCATCGATGTAGACAGCCTCATTAGTGAAGAGTTCTTGTTATCCGATGGAGTATCCGCCATGCGCCGCGCCGCTGAACGAGACGTGATGAAAGTTTTGCTCCGGCCTTGAAGTCGCGTCCTAACACCAAACTTGTACGCATAATCGGAACCTCGAGAACACTATTGATGAGGCTTCCACCAGTTCGAGAAACCTCGAATGAAGAGAAATCAACCATGCAATCTAAAAGGGTACTGCTCGCCGTTGCGTTCATCTGTTTAGCGGTGGTCACCATTGCCAGCGGTTTTTACTGGGGCCAATCGCCGCGCGCAAATTCTTCGGGTCCGGAAAGGAAGAAACGCAACCTTAAGGAAGAGGTAATTCCATTAGAGACCTTCGGTGATAGAGAACCGCTTCTCGATCTCACGGAACTGCAGTTTTGGGGGTTACTCAGGCGGAAGATTGCTGAGATTCATGCGGAAAAGAGGAGCGCAAAGTACAACGTGGGAGTGTTCCTCGTGAGCCGGCCGTAAACTCGCGCGTGACAAGAGTCGTATAAAACAAACACCCGCGGGCTCGTAAGAACTCGCGGGTGTTTTCGTGGGTGGTGATCTACTGGTCGCTTTATGATCCGGTCGCTACCGCTCGCGGTTCTGACACGCCGTCGCTATCGCCTTGGGTACTGATACGCCACGGCTACTTGCCGGTGCCCTGCGGCTTGCCGTCAGCGTCAAAGACCACAACCGTTCCGAACTTCTCCAGGATCGCCTTGATCTTCTTGGCGTCGCCGACGACGACGATCTGCTGTGTCTGCGGATTGACGTACTGGCGCGCGACGCGCTGCACGTCACCGGCGGTGACGGCCATGATCTTCGCCGGGTAAGTTTCCCAATAGTCATCGGGTAATCCGTAGATCTTGCGGATGATGGAATAGTTCAGAAGGTCCGTCGGACTCTCGAGCGAGAGCGCAAAGTTCGCAACGATCGAGCGCTTCTGCTCTTCCAACTCAGCTGTCGGAACTTTTTCGTCCCGAATGCGATTCAGCTCGCGCATGAACTCAGTCATCGCACCTTCGGTGACTTCTGTGCGCACGTCGCCGCCGGCTGACCACGGGCCGGCATACTTCAGTTGCGTAAAGCCGCTGTACACGCCGTACGTGTAGCCCTTTTCTTCGCGCAGATTCAGAAACAGCCGCGCCGAGGCGCCGCCGCCGACTATGCTATTCATCACTACCATCGGAAAGTAGTCGGCGTGACGGCGATCGATGGCGATGTTGCCCATCGTGATTGTCGATTGCACTGAGTCCGGCCGATCGATCAAATAAATCTTGCCCTCAGTCGCAGGCTTCGCATTCGGCGGCAGCATTTCTTTGTAATCGGTCCGCTTCCAGCCGGCCAGCGCCGTCTTTAGCTTCGCAATAACTTCTGAAGCCTTCACGTCGCCCGCGATGCCCAGAATTGCGTTCTGCGGCACATAGCGTTCGCGGTGCCACGCAGCGAGCATCTCGGGCGTCAGCGAATCGAGCACCGCCGGAGTCGTCGAAAAAACAGCCGCGGGATGATTGCCGTAAACGACGCGTCGGAACCGTTCCTGGGAAAGAAAACCAGGCTGCGTGCGCTGTTGCATTAGAATGGTCTTCTGACGCGCCTTCAGCTTTCCAAACTCATCAGCCGGAAAACTCGGATTCATCAACATGTCGGCCATTAGCCCGAACCACTGATCGAAGTTGTCGGACAAACCTGACGTGCTGATCGTCGCGGCCGTTGAGCCGAAGCCCGAAGCGGCGCCAAGTGTCGCACCGAGTTTGTCTACTTCTTCAGCGATCTGGCGACTGTTGCGCGTCTTCGTTCCTTCGCGCAGCATCTGCGCCGTCAGGTTCGCCAATCCCGGCTTATCGGCCGGATCAAAAATTGGACCCGCGCCGCTCATTTGCAAACTCATGTTGACGACGGGAAAGCGATGGTCTTCGAGGACCAGCACCGTCAAGCCGTTGTCGAGTGTCGCTTCGACAGCCTTAGGCAACTTAACGCGCAGGACTTCCTTTGAGACCGGCGCCCGGTTCTTTCGTTCGACCGTGCTGCGCGAGGTTCCCTTGTCTTGTCCCGGCGCGGGCTGTTGTGCTCGCACAGGAGCCACGGCTGAGGCGATGAAAGCGAAGGCGACCAGGGTCGCGGCAATTGTTCTAAGCTTCAATGGATTCAGGTACTTCATTTCTCCTCCTGACAAATCTACCTGATCAGGTTTTAAGCCGCCGATGAATCAGCAGGCATGATTTCGTTAGTTCGAACCGGCGGCCGGTGCGGTCGCGCGCGCTTTCGGCGTCGTAGTGACCACTGTGCGGTTCGTATCCTTAAAGTAAGTGCGCGCCACGCGTTGAATATCTTCTTTCGTGACGCGGTTGTATTTGCCTTCGATCTCGTTGATGAGATTCGCGTCGCCGTAGTACACCGCGAGAATTCCGAGGGTCACCGCGCGGCTCAAAGTGCCTTGCAACTGCTGGGCGCGCGACCGGCGAATGCCCATGCGGACCTTCTCGAGTTCCCAGTCGGCGACCGGCTCGTTCTTCACGCGCTCAATTTCTTCGTACATCGCCTTTTCGACGTCCGCCAGTTGTTTTCCGGGCGGCACAATAGCGACGACCGAAAAGAGTGATGGGCCGCGACGTTCCTGCGCGCTTGCGCCTACTTGCGCCGCGAGTTCGCGCTCTTTGACCAGCTTCTGGTACAGACGCGAGGACTGGCCGCTGGACAAAATCTGTCCCAGCAGGCTGAGCGCATAGTAATCAGCGGTGTTGCCCTGCGGAATCTTGTAAACGACATCGACCCGAGGCGTGCGCGCGAAGGCGTCATCGATATTCACTCGCCGCTCGGCTTTCTGTTCCGGCTCGGTCATGTCAGGGGGTTGCGGCGCGGGCTGGGCTGGAATCGACTCGAAATACTTCTTGACCTTCGCGAGCGCCTCGTCGGTTTTAAAGTCGCCAACCAAAGTCAGCACTGCATTGTTCGGCGCGTAGTAAGTCCGGAAGAAGTCGGCCACGTCCTTCACTTCCGCAGCATTCAGGTCGGCCATCGATCCAATCGTTGAATGCTTGTAGGCGAAGTTGTCGTATGCGGTGTCGAGAATCGTCTCGAAAGTTTTGCCGTACGCCACATTGTCAACGCCGAGTCGTCGCTCTTCCTGTACCGCATTACGCTGGTTGTCCAGGTTGGCCTGGTTGATGACCAGGCTCTTCATGCGATCGGCTTCGAGGAACAGGCCGAGGTCGAGCTGGTTCGCCGGCAGCGCCTGAAAATAGTTCGTGCGGTCCTGGTTCGTCGTGCCGTTCATCGAGCCACCGTTCATGTCAACCAGGATGAAGTGCTCGCCTTTGCCAACGTTCTCTGAGCCCTGAAACATCATGTGCTCGAACAGGTGAGCAAAGCCAGTGCGGCCCTTGCGCTCGTCGCGAGAGCCGACGTTGTACGTGATCGCGATCGCGTAAGTCGGCGCCGAATGATCTTCAGACATGATCACTCGCAGGCCGTTCTTAAGCTTGAATTCGCGAATCGGAATTCTGCTCGACTTGGTGGCGGACGCCGATTTGGCGCCTTGCGCAAAAACGGCGAGTGGTAACGCCGCGCAAACAAGTGCCGACACGACGGCGAGACCGAGAAATCTCCTATGCAGCTTCATGACTGAAAACTCCTGAATTGTTCAATTGGTAGACGTTTTGGCGCCCGTGGGCCGACGCCACTTTTCTAAACCCGAAAGCGTACTTGAGAATCTAATCGTGACTACGTGCAGTGTCAAGCACGGCGCGAGTAGACACAGCGCGGACAGTTTGTCAGTTAGTTCGGCAACCGCCGCACCGTCCCAGCCATCAAAACGAGGCCCAAGGTGCCTCGAATTTAACGGCTCATTAAACCGTGCAATAATGCACGGAAGAACCTGACTCGTCAGCTATGTTTAGAACAAAACTGCTTTTCCTGATTGGTTCCGCTCTCGGCCTCGTCGCGTTTGCGAGTGCCGCAAATGCCCAGCAACCAGCAGTCGCCGGCACGCGCTACGACATCACGAATTACCGGATTGAAGTGCAACTTCAGCCGGATGACCACACACTCCGAGCCGGTGCGGACGTCACTTTAACGCCGCTCGAGGCGACGCGTTCCGTTGTTTTCGAGCTGAACGGCTCGTTAAAGGTGAACACGGTCGAGAAAGATGGCCGCCCCCTGCCGGGAATTGTGCAGGACCCCGTCGGCGCGGGCGCTCTCGGACCTAACGTCCGAATCGATTTAGGGGAAGTGGTTCCCGCGGGACAGCCGGTGACCCTGCGAATTCGCTGGGGCGGCGCCTTGATTTCGCCGGAAGGTGGCCCGCTGGCGAGCAAGCGGCTCGCGTATGTCGGCACGGAAGGCTCGTATCTGATGTACGCGGCGCGTTGGTTCCCGTTTCACGACTACATGGCTGACCGCGCGACGTCGGACATCACCGTGATCGTCCCGACCGGAGTGCAGGTGGGCGGTATCAGCGACGAGCCGGTGAATCCGCAAGTTGATAAGAGCGGCACAACCAGGTTTCGTTTCGTGCAGAAGACGCCGCAGTTAGTTGGGAACTTCGTCGCCGGACAATTCATTACCAAGAGTCTTCGTTTCGGGCGGTACGAGCTGCAATTCTTTGTTAGGCCCGGCAGTGAAAATCGCATCGCGCCGTTCGGCGAGTTGATGGGTCATGCGCTCGACTTCTACACGAAGCAGTACGGCACGCCCGCCTTCGGCACGCGCATGATCGTCGCGCAGACTGATGATGAAGCGTTCGAAGCATATTCGGGACTTGGCTTGTTGTTCCTCGCGTCAAAATTTTTCGAAGGCCGCACGACTCCCGAAGATCGTTTACAACGAGAGATTGCCTATCAGTGGTGGGGGCAGACCGTCGGATTGAAGTCGTTTGACGACGCCTGGGTTTCGCAAGGCCTCGCCGAGTGGAGCGCGTTTGCCTTCCGGCAATCAACACTAACCGGAGCGCAACTCGACGCGGCGCAGCGCGAAGAACAGGAACGCGCGCTGACTTTTGAACAGACTTCATCGATCGCGCGCGCGCCGGCGTCGCTCGACGATCAGTCGGCGGCTTACCAGTCGATCGTCTTCTACAAAGGCGCAATGGTCTTCAGCATGTTGCGCGAGACCCTGGGCGCCGACAAGTTTGAAGAGCTGCTGGCGCGATTTGTCGAACAGTTCCGCAACAAAAACGCTTCGGTCGACGATTTCGAGCGGCTGACGTCTCAGGTCGCGGGCCGCAACATGCGCTACTTTTTCGCGCAGTGGTTGGAAGGCACCGGCGTACCTGAGTTCAGCGTGGATTATCAAATCATTCGCACGCGCAACGGCAAGTTCCGCACGCGCGGCACGGTCCGGCAGAACTTCGAAAATCTCAACATGCCCGTTGAGCTGACGCTGCGTTCTGAAGGCGGCGACGCGCAGACTAAGAGACTGATTTTCGCCGGCCGCAGCGAGGACTTTGATTTTGAATCAAGCGGCCAGCCGATCGCGGCCGAAGTCGATCCAAACAACAAAATTCTGCGCATGTCCGACGAGTTGAAAGTTTCAATCGTCGCTCGTCGCGGCATCGAGCTGTTCAAGGAGGGCCAGTACGCCGAAGCCCAGCAGCAGATGGAGTCAGCGCTGAAGCTGGATCGAAACAACGCCTGGGTTTATTACAACCTCGCGCTGATCTATTTCGAACAGAAGAACTGGCAACTGGCGCTGGACAATTTTCAGGCGGCCATCGATTCCTCCAGCAGCAAGCCCACCTGGATCGACGCTTGGGCGCACATCAAGCGCGGCAATGCGTACGATGCGAAGGGCGATCGCAATAAGGCGGTGTTTGAATACAACAAGGCCCTGCAAACCGGCAGCGACTACGACAACGCGCAAGCCGTCGCCAAAAAATTCATCGAGACTCCGTTCGATCCGAAGACTCCCGCTGAAACAGTACAGGCCACGCCCGGTAGTTAATTGATAATCCGTAAACAGCAAAATACCCGCAGACGCAATCGCGCTGCGGGTACTTTTATCTGTGGCGTGATTTAGTTTCCACTCACTAGAAATACATCCCACGCCCAACGACCCAGTTGAGTATGATTTGTTCCGTAAACTTTTGCGCGGTACCTGAAGACGTTGCCGTGCCGATCCCGCCGTCGTGATTCGCGATAATCAAGCGCGATTGATTCAACGCCCAACTCAGGCAGCGTGCAGCGACAAAGCCAAGTAGAGTTTGGACATCGTTTCTCCTCGTCCAAGAATTGCCCGGTGTTATCGAATTTTCGTTACGAGTCCTTCAAGAGTCAGCATCTCAAGTTCGTGGCCCAGCGTTTTAGAAGAGCCTAGTGTCTTTAGCCTTCTGTCCCTACTTACGTGTATTGCACCTAAAATGCACCCAGTTAGGTTGTAGGCCTTGTAACTCGGGCTCCAATTAAGAAAGAACACGTATTGCTGTCCCTCTGAGAGATCTTCGTAACCCTTCACTTTTACTGAGGCACGATGTCCGTTGACGAAAACGAATCCACCATTTCGAGCGATTTTTAAGGGAGTGATCAGCGGTGAGGGAGGTGGTTTGTCTGGGGCCGGTAGAGACTCAGAAGTCCGATCTCGAATCACGCGCAGGACTTCGACGATGTATTCACTGGTAATGATTTCCCCATACTGCTCGGGCCCTCCAGAATCATCGAAGTAGGATTTAGAACTAAAAATTCTCCCGTAGATGATGGCTTTGGAATTTTCACGTAGATCGGCGAGGTTCATGTCGAGTCCTTCGCATCCACTTAAGCCTTCGATTTCCACATCGCGTTCTTTCGCAATCTCGCTTAGTTTCTTCTGTTTCGATTGGCCCAATTCAACAGATAGTCGTTTTCGTGGCGTTGCGTACCCAGAGAATACCGTTAGGTAAACAATAGATAAGTTCAAGACCAAAACCGCGCTTAAAAACATTAAATTCTTTTTCATAACTCCTCGTAATGAGTGTGCAGTTTTAGACTAAGGTGAGTTCGCGATAGCCGCCACGGTACGCCTAATAAAACTCATGTCAACAGTTTTCTACTGCTTTGCAGTTTTTATTGCGGCTAACCTTCCGGCGGCGGACTTGGCGAAGGTTTTGGCGCCTGCTGATGAAAATGCGGGCCCGATCTTGTCATCCAGCGTGCCGTTCACCTCGTGTAGAGATTCTCGATCACTGAGCGGCGCGTCGGGTCGGGTCCGAAGGCGAGGTAGCTCTTGATGTAATAAAGCAACGCCTGATCGTTCATGCCGCGGCCACATCGATGAACGTTACCGCGGTGGGTTTTCCGGCGAGATGCTGACGGCGCGTCGCAGTCGCAGGACGGCTTCATCAGGGTTTCTCGAAGTTGAAGGGCGCCATGCCGGCAATGTCTTCGCGGGCTCGTTGAGCTTTGACACTCACGCGTGTTTAAGTGAAGGTAATTTCGCTGTGGACAGTCATCAGATGAACGGTGCCGATCAGTCTCCCGAACTCAAACCCGAACAGGCCGTCGCCGCGCACACACTCGATCGTCACCTTTCCGTGACTGCCGGGCCTGGCGCGGGCAAGACGAGAGTTCTGGTCGAGCGCTACCTCGAAATTCTCCGCACCCAAAACGTCTCGGTCGATAACACAGTCGCGATCACTTTTACCAATCGCGCGGCGAATGAAATGCGCGAGCGTGTGCGCGCCGCGATTGATGCGTTGCTGCGCAGCGCGACGCCAGACGAGCGCCAGCGCTGGCTGCGTCACAAGCGCACGCTTGAAGGCGCGGTCATCACGACCATCCACGGTTTCTGCTCGCGCATCCTGCACGAGTTTCCCGTTGAAGCGAACATCGATCCGCAGTTTGTGCTGCTCGACGAACAGCAAGCGACGATGATGCTGGAAGCGGCGGTGGATGACGCGTTGAGCAATACCATCCATCACGGTAACGAAAAGATCGTGAAGCTGGCGCAGGGCGTCGGCGGTCGCGGCGTTTTGTCCGCTGTGTTAGCAGAGCTTTACAAAGACTATCGCGGCGAAGGACTCGCACTCAGCGAGATAAGACGACGCGCGGCGGAGAATCACCTGGCACCCGAAGACTATGCCGCGGCATTTCGCGATCTCGACGCGCGCATGTCCGAGTTGCTGAGTGAGCGAGTAAAGACGCCGGCGGCTCGCGAGAAGCAGGCGAAGGTCGCCGACGGGTGGCCACGCGTACGCGCGCTCGTATCGCAAACGCCGTCTGAGCAAACCATGGCGCAGTACTGCCAGGCAATCGAAGACTTCCGCGACGTTCGTCCCGCCAAAAACGTGATCAAGAAAATCGACACGATCGATCGGCTACTGTGGGGAGAAGATTCGACCGCTGACGATCGTCTGGCCGGAAAGCTGCCGTGTGTCGGGTTCGATCTGCTGGCAAAGGATTACGCGCTGGCCGTGCTGGACCTGATGCAGGAAATCGAAAGCCGACTTGCTGAAGAGAAGCAGAAGCTTTCCGTGGTCGATTTCGATGACTTGCAGCTCCGCACGCTGAAATTACTGAACGAGCATCCGGAACTGATGACTCGGATTTCGGAACGTTACCGTTTTTTCCTTGTCGATGAGTTTCAGGACACGAACGGCTTGCAGCGTGACTTGATGATGAAGCTGGGGCTGCGGCGTGGCGCGAATCTCTTCATCGTCGGCGATCGGAAGCAGTCAGTTTACGGATTTCGCGGCGCGGATGTTGACGTGTTTCGCGAAATGACTGACGCGATCAAAGTCGCGGGCGGAGTCGAACAGCCGTTGCATTTGAATTTTCGCAGCCAGCGCCCGTTGATCGACTGTCTCAATTTCGTTTTCGCAAAAACTTTCCAGCCGCGCGCCGACGTTCCGCCCGAAGAGTTACCGGAGCTCGGTTACGTGGGACACGAAGCCAGCATCGCGGAACGCGCAGCGCGCGACGCGCCACCCTTGGTTGAGTTTCTCTTCAGCACTTTGCCCGATCGCCAATCAGCAGATTATTCCGAAGACGAAGTCCAGAATCGCTACGAAAGTCGCGACGCTCGCGAACGTGACGCCGCCCAACTGGTTGCGAGAATTCAGGAGTTAGTCTGGTGCGCGGACGTCTCGTTCGCTTCCGAGAGCACGCGTGACGCGTGCGTACCCGTCAATTTCGGCGACATTGCCGTGCTGTTTCGCGCGCTCACCGGCGTCGGCATTTACGAAAGCGCCTTGCGTCGCGCCGGCATTCCGTACCTCACCGTTCAGGGCAAAGGCTTTTATCAGCGCGAAGAGATCACTGACCTGATCCAACTGCTGCGGTTTCTCGATAACACGACGGACGAGATCGCGTTGGCGGCCGTGTTGCGCTCACCACTGGGCGGCATTTCGGACAACGCGCTGTTTGCGCTGCGTTCGGCGCCCCTGGTTGGTGAGACAACCGACGGCAAAAAGTTGCCGCGCAGAAACCTGTGGCGCGCAGTGCGACAGCATCGCGAGATTCAGTTCATCGATGAAGAAGAGCATGCGGAACTCGATCGCGTCGCGGCGTTCCTCGGAGACATGATTGAGCGACGCAGCCGCTACTCGATCGCCGACTTGTTGCGTCACGCGGTCGCGGCGGCAGATTTCGGGGCCGTAATCGCCGCGAACTTCGACGGCGCGCATCGAATCGCGAACGTCGAGAAACTCTTTCGCCTGGCGGAAGCTTTTGAAAAATCAGGCGAGCTTATTCGTGACTTTGTGCACTACGTCGAGAAGTTCGAAGAGATCGGCGGGCGCGAGACTGAAGGGCAGATCGACAAAACAGCGAACGTGGTGCGGTTGATGACTATTCATCAGGCAAAGGGTCTCGAGTTTCCCGTGGTCATCCTCCCTGAGCTGCAGCGTTACGCATCATCGCAGCGCGACAATTCGCTATTTGTCCTGGATCGGCACCGAGGATTCAGTGTGGCTGTGCCTGACGGCCGCGGCGGCGTCGTGCGCGGTGCGACCTTCAAAGAACTGCGGCAACGCGCGGGTTGGCGCGAAGAATTCGAGAGCATGCGACTTTTGTATGTCGCCGCCACGCGCGCAGAAGATCGTCTGATCTTCTCCGGCGCTGCCGCCGAGAAAGAGTTAAAGAACTTAAAAGAGACGAAGCGCGAGCAATGGCTGGCCTGGGTGTGGCAAGCTTTGGAACTCGATGAGCATTTGCAAACCGGAGTACTGAAGTTCGGGCATGACGTGCAGATTGATCTACGCGTGAGTCGCGAACCGGCTGGGAGCGCGGGCATCCTGCCCGCAAATTCGACGGTTTCGTCAACGATCGATCCATCTCAGCCGCTCGACAGAGTTTTTCCGCTATTAAGACCGGTCGAGGCTGAACGCGGAACTACGCTGCGCCGGTTCACCGTAACGCAGCTCATCAATTTCCGACGTTGCCCGCGGCAATATTACTTCGAGCGACTTTTGCGCACGCCGGGCGCGGAAGAGCTTGCGGTGTGGAACGATGCCGAAGCGCCTGAGCCACCCGCGAATTTAACGGCGACTCTGAAAGGCGCCGTCATCCACCGTTTCTGCGAAACGTTTTGCGAAGGCGACAACGCCGAGGTCCGCTTGCGCGAGAGTTTCGAGCATGTCCGGTCGATGCGGCGCGCCCAGTTGGCCGGAAGAGAATTGGGCATCGACGACGCGACGGCCGTGGCTGATTTGCTGCCGCTGGCACAGAACTATCTCGCCAGTGAAGTCTTTCGCCGCGTCCAAGACGCCGCTCGAATCAACGTGGACGAAAATTCAAAAGTCGCAATTCGAAATGCGGGGTCCCCGGCCGGGCAGCCTGGCTGGGGTGCTAGTCCGAAATCCTCCCCCGGTCTTTGGAGCGAATTGCGTTTTCGTTTGCGTCGGCCGCTTGGAATTCTGACTGGCACCATCGACAAACTGCTGATCTCACCGGCCGCAGACGGTTTGGACGTCGAGATCATCGATTTTAAGACGAACCGTTTTAGGGAAAGAGACCTTTCCCCGTCTCCGCAAGCGGAGAGGGGCGCGTTCGCGCGAACCACGCCACACGGGCAAGCGGCGTTCGACTTCGAAACCGCCGCGCAACCAGTCGCCGTCGAAGTTCCCGCCACAGCGGTTGCGTCTTCATTCGAAGATCAAATCGACAATGCGGCGCGCGATTACCGTTTGCAGATGCAAGGCTACGCCCTCGCTTTGCGAGAGCTGCTGCCGCCAGATGCGCGCATCAATTCTCTTCGCGCGACGCTGCATTTCATCCATCCGAATGTTGAGGCAACCGTGCCAAACGACCTCCTGGAATACGAAACGTGCGCGCGCGCCATCGACGGCGCGATGTCAGAGATCGCGTCGCTTGACGGCACGTTGCAGATGGAAGATTTCCCGCCGATTGCGAATACGCACTGCCGGATGTGCAATTTTTTGAGTTTTTGTTTGGCAGGCCGTGAATGGCTGCGTAAGCAATAGTGTTGCAGCGACCGTCGGTCGAATAGCCGTATTGTCTGCAGTCGCGCTTGTCTTCGATTCACCTTGGCGTTCTTCGGATCCGCAACTTGGACAGTACATGTTGAAAAGTTATACGGCCGCGATTGGCGAGCGGTTCCGACGGGAGAGCCTCCGAGTGGTTTAGATGCAGGACTTATCCCGCTCTTTCCGCCGGACAAGTCCGGCTTCAAACTGATCCAGACAGCGACTCGCCGGACAAGTCGGCTTCTAAACTGAATCTTGATTGATAAATCCACCGCTGACCGCGGGCATGATGCAAATATCCGCCGTGCCGTCGAGCGACGCATCCAGCACGTCGTCGCGCCGGACGACGCTGCTGTTCACAAAAATGTTCACGTGTTGCCGGACCTCGCCTTGCTCAGTCAAGACCCGATCGCGCAACCCGCCGTGGCGGTTCCAAAGCTCGTTCAAAGCTTCGCGTACCGTTGCCGGCTGCGCATCCACCTTTATTTCGGCGTCGCCGCCAGTGAAGTCAGTCAGATAGCCCGTAATTTGAAAAGTAATCATTAACGCGCGCGACTCGGGTAGTGTCCATTCGAGCTTTGCGATCCTTTGCGTCTTTGCGCCTTTGCGTGAAATCGCCGGTTGATCGATCTTAACTCACGCCAAGCCGCCAAGTCCGCAAAGCAAAAATCGCAAAGTAGGAAGTACCTCAACCTGCAAGATGCCTGCGCCTCTCGTTCAGTTTATACTGCCACTTGCACCTTCTACCTTGAATGTCCACTCCGAGTCAAAAACCGGGCGGTGAAGAATTGAAAGAGCGCGTGCGCGTTTTCTGGCAGGCGCACCCCTGCGGCACGAAGTTCAGTGACGCAGAGATCGGCACGCCAGAATTCTTCGCACGCGTTGAAGCGCATCGTTACGAAAAAGAGTGGCACATTCCGGCGGCAGCGAACTTCGCGAGTACCCGCGGCCTGCGGGTGCTGGAGATTGGCTGCGGAATGGGCACCGATGGCGCGCAGTTCGCGAAGGCCGGCGCGAATTATACGGGCATTGATCTGACGGACGCCGCCGTCGAGTTGGCGCGCAAACGTTTTCAGGTGTCAGGCTTGAAAGGTGAGTTTCACGTTGCTGATGCCGAGCGTCTCGACTTTCCCGATGCGTCATTTGATTTGGTTTACTCGCACGGGGTTCTGCATCACACGCCTGACATCGGGGCGGCGGTGCGCGAAATTCATCGTGTGCTGAAGCCCGGCGGCCGGGCGATGGTGATGTTGTATCATCGCGGCAGCTACAACTATCGCGTCGGGATTCGGGTTTTGCGGCGCGCCGGAGCGGGGTTGCTGACAAGCGAAGCAGGAATCAAACTGATCAACCTGCTGACGCGCGAACCAATCGACTCGCTAAGGGAGCATGCGCAACTTGCAAAGAACGGCAACTCTTCGGCTGATGATTTTCTCAGCCAGAGTACCGACGGGGCCGGCAACCCCCTCGCCCGCGTCTATTCGCGACGCGAAGCCCGCGAGTTGTTCAAAGATTTTTCCAGCGTCGAGTTGCGAGCGTATTTTTTGAATAAACGATTTATTCCGATCATCGGCAACTTGCTGCCGCGTTCAGTTGAATCCGCGCTTGCATCGCGTTGGGGCTGGCATTTGTGGATCTATGCTAAAAAATGATCTTTGTGCTTAGGTCTTTTGTGCTTTGATGTTTTTACGAAGACCTCTGGTTCTTCCAAACGGAGTTAGGACATCGTGCTAAGTACAAAGTACAAAGCACAAAGTACAAAGTACAAAGCACTAAGTACATGAAAAACATCCTAATCACTGGCGGCGCTGGCTTCATCGGATCGCACCTGGTCGAGCGATTGCTCGGCGACGGCGATTGGCGAATCACAGTCGTCGATGATTTCAACGACTTCTACTCGCCCGCAATCAAACGCGAGAATGTGGGCCCGCATCTTTCGAATCCAAACTTCGCATTGATTGAAGCTGACATTCGCGATGCGGATGCGCTGGCCAAAGCATTTGACGACACGAAGTACGAATGCATTGTGCATCTTGCCGCGCGCGCGGGTGTCCGGCCGTCTTTGAAGGAACCGCGTTTGTATGTCGAAACTAACGTGAATGGCACGGTGAATCTGCTCGAACTGGCTCGCACTCATGGGGTGAAGCAGTTTGTGTTCGGATCATCGTCCTCCGTGTACGGCGTCAATCCCAAAGTTCCGTTCAGCGAAGACGATCCAATCTTCAATCCGATCTCGCCCTATGCCGCCACGAAAGCAGCGGGCGAGTTGATCTGCCATGCTTACTCGCATCTCTACGACATGCGAATTGTCTGCCTGCGCTTCTTTACCGTGTATGGTGCGCGCCAGCGGCCCGACCTGGCGATTTACAAATTCGCGAAGCTGATTAGCGAAGGAAAACCAATTCCCGTTTTCGGCGATGGCACGACGCGACGCGATTACACATACGTTGATGACATCATCGCCGGCGTGCGTGCCGCGATTGATTACGACCAGACGAACTACGAAGTCATCAATCTCGGCGAATCGCGCACGGTGGAATTGCGCGAGCTGATCTCGTTGATCGAAACGGAGCTTGCCACGCGCGCGCAAATTGATTGGCAGCCACCACAGCCCGGCGACGTGCCGCAGACATTCGCGGACATTTCAAAGGCGCGCAAGCTGCTCCGGTACGACCCACAGACGCAAATCGAAGACGGCATACGGCGTTTCGTTGAATGGTTCAAATCGAGCCAGCAAGGGCAGTAGCCCGACCGTCAGGGAGGGCTCCAATGTGCCCTATCTGAGCCATCCCTGACGGTCGGGCTACTGCCCCGGAATAGCCGCACAGACTCACCCCATCGGCCCGCCCATACTGCAATCCCTCGCCATTCAGTTTAAAATGCGACGGTTCAAAGGAGTTGCATTTGATTACGACTGAATTCAAAGCGCCGCCACGTCTGGCAGAATCCTCGCTGGGCGGCGACGCGCCGGAGATTTCTGTTTTTCTGCCGGTATTCAACGAAGAGCCGAACCTGAGACCGCTTCACGAAAAGCTGGATCGCTCGCTCCGGCAGCTTGGTCGCAGCGCTGAGATCATCTACGTGGACGACGGATCGTCCGATGGCAGTCTGTCGGTGCTGCGTGAAATCGCGGCGCGCGACAGTCGCGTGCGCGTGATCGCTTTGCGGCGAAACTATGGCCAGACGCCCGCGATGGCCGCCGGCATCGACGCCGCGCGCGGCGAAGTCCTGATTCCGATGGACGCGGATCTGCAAAACGATCCGGCGGACATCACTCGGCTGCTGCAAAAATTAGACGAGGGCTTTGACGTCGTCTCCGGTTGGCGAAAGCATCGGCGCGACCCGCTAATCACGCGAAAGATTCCTTCACAAATGGCGAACTGGTTGATCTCAAAGATTGGCGGCGTGCCGCTGCACGATTATGGCTGCTCTTTGAAAGCTTATCGGCGCGAATCGCTCCAGGACGTACAGCTTTACGGCGAGATGCATCGCTTCATCCCGATCTACGCGTCATGGTCCGGGGCGCGCGTCGCGGAAATCCCCGTCGAGCATCATCCGCGCACGATGGGCAAGTCGAAATACGGCCTGTCACGCACGATCAAAGTCGTGTTCGATCTGATGACGATCAAATTCATGGCGTCGTATCAGACAAAGCCGCTTTACGTGTTCGGCTGGGCGGGGCTGCTGACGTTTGCTGTTTCGGCGATATGCGCCGTGCTCGCGTTCGTGATGAAATTCGCAAACTGGCCGCATCACGCGGACTTTGTCGAGACGCCTTTGCCGGTGCTGACGATGGTATTGCTGGTTCTGGGCGTGCAGTTTTTCTTAATGGGGCTACTCGCGGAGATGTTGGTACGGACTTACCACGAATCACAGGCCAAAAGGATCTATGCCGTCCGGGAAAGAATTGGTTTTGAGTAAGAAAGTTCACCACAGAGGACACAGCATGAAGTCAGTACCGAGAGCGGTAGCGACCGGGTCAGTTCCTCGCGATCCAGACCATTTTGCTCAGGCGAGACCCGGTCGCTACCGCTCTCGGTACTGACCCCATCACCAGTTAACGATCTATGTGCGGAATTGCCGGCTGGGCCAATCTCAATCCACGCACGCCGCCACCTGACGGCGCGGAAGAGCTTCTGCGCTCGATGTGCGATCGCATGGTTCACCGCGGGCCGGATTCTGAAGGCTATGTGATTGATGATGGAGTCGCCCTGGGCATGCGTCGTCTTGCCATCATCGATCTGTTGACTGGCGAACAGCCTACCTTCAACGAGGACCAGAGCGTCGCCGTAATTCTCAACGGCGAGATTTACAACTATCGCGAGCTGCGCGCGGACCTGGAAACTCGCGGTCATACGTTCCGGAGCGCGTCTGACACTGAAGTCCTGCCGCACCTTTACGAAGAATACGGCCGCGGCATGGTCGAACATATTAACGGCATGTTCGCGTTCGCGCTGTGGGACGATCGCCGGCGCCGCTTGTTCCTGGCGCGTGATCGATTTGGTGAGAAGCCGCTTTACTGGGGTGTGTTCGATGGCGCTTTGCTGTTCGCCTCCGAACCGAAAGTGCTGCTCGCGCACCCGTCAGTGCGCCCGGATCTGAATCTTAACGCGCTGCGGCGGTACCTTTCGTTCGATTATGTTCCGGCGCCGCTTTCGATTTATGACGGCATCAGCAAGCTGCCGGCGGCGCACCATCTGACGCTGGAAGACGGTCGAGTCGAAGTCCGCCGCTACTGGCAACTCAGTTACAAAACACAACAACCTGCGCTCACCGTTTCGGAAGCTGCAGCGCAGCTCCAGGATTTGCTCCAGGACTCGGTACGCATGCGCCTGGTCTCGGACGTGCCGCTCGGGGTGTTGCTTTCGGGCGGTATCGATTCTTCGATGGTGACGGCGCTGGCGGTGCGCGCGTCTTCAGAAACCGTCAAGACCTTCTCGATATCATTTGCCGAAAGCTCGTTCGATGAATCGGAGTACGCGCGTCGCGTCGCGGCTTATCTCGGCACGGATCATCACGAAGAACGATTCAGCGCGAGCCTGGCGGCAAACCTCGTCAGTGAAATTGGCGCGTGGATGGACGAGCCCATGAGCGATCCTTCGCTCATGCCGACGTATCTGCTTTCGCGGTTCACGCGCAAGCACGTGACGGTGGCCCTGGGCGGTGACGGTGGTGACGAATTGTTCGCCGGCTACCCGATGTATTTTGGTCACCGGATGGCCCGCGCGTATCAACTGATTCCGCGACTCGTCCGGACCGGACTCATCGAACGGATCGTGAATGGGCTGCCGGTGAAAACAAAGAACCTGTCGTTCGATTACCGCGCACGCCGGTTCGTGAGCGCCTCGCATTACGACGAAGTCGCTCGCCATCACGTCTGGTTCGGCTCGTTCACGCCGCGCGATCAGGATTTGCTGCTGAGCAATGAAGTGAGGTCGGCGAGTGACGGCGACATTTATCGCGACGCGCGGCGCATGTTTGTTGAGTGCGACTCAAACGATTTGACCGAGTGCATGCAAAGCCTCGACACGCAGCTTTATCTCGCCGAAGACATCCTGACGAAAGTCGATCGGGCGAGCATGGCGGTGAGTTTGGAAGTGCGCGCGCCGTATCTCGATCCGCGCGTGGCTGAATTCGCGGCTTCGCTGCCGTCGCATTACAAACTGCACGGCTACACGTCGAAGTACATTCTGAAGCGTGCCGCGAAAGGCTTAGTGCCTTCATTCGTCGGGCGCCGCGTCAAGAAAGGTTTCGGCGTGCCGTTCGCCAAATGGTTGAAAGGCGAGTTGCGTCCGCTGGCGCGTGACCTTCTGTCGCCTGGGCGTTTGCGCCGCGGTGGCTTGTTCAATCCGGATTACGTGCAGCGTCTACAGGACGAGCATGAGCGCGGCGTCGCTAATCACCGCAAGCTCCTTTGGACACTCTTGTCGTTCGAGTTGTGGCGCGAGAGTTTTGTCGAGACACCGCGACGGATCGAAACGTCATTGACTGCGCAGTGATTTGGAGTGCGGTGGCAAGCGTAGCGCGACACCGCTTTGGATTTGCTGATAAGTTGACTAACCAAAGCGCCGTCGACGCTTCGCTCTGCCGGCGCACTCCAAATGCCGACCGATCTCACAGATGTTCACCGCGAGCTTTGGAAATGGTGCCGCAGTCAGGGCTTCGCCGGCTACGATCCTTACGACGGCCTGAACAGTTCGTTATTTCAAGCCACACCTCTTCCGCATTCACGCACCGCGCGTCTGGCGTGGACGCAGTTTCTTAAACGCTCACCAATCAACCTTCGTAAAATCGCCGGCGTACCCGCAGAGCGGAACGCCAAAGGCATGGCGCTGTTTGCGTTGGCGGCGATTGCGGATTACCGGCGGCGGCAAACAAAAGAAGCTGAAGTCACAGCGCGCGAGTTGCTTGACGATCTAATCGGCATGAGCTTGAAAGGCTTCCGTGGCGCCTGCTGGGGCTACAACTTTGATTGGCAATCGCGTTCGTTGTTTGCGCCGAAGGGAACGCCGACAATTGTGCCTACCGCTTTTGCCGCGCGCGCCTTGTGCGAAGCGGTCGAAGTGATTGACCGCGATGAGTACCTGCCGGTTGCGCGCACCATCTGCGATTTCATTCTCAACGATCTGAATCAGTCGGACGAGACCAGCGACGAGGTTTGTTTCAGCTATTCGCCGCTCGACCAGACGCGTGTTTTCAACGCCAGTCTCATGGCCGCGGAAGTTCTCGCGACTGTCGGTGGGATGCTGCGCGAACAGAGCCTTTGCGAAGGGGCGATGCGCGCGACGCGTTACGTTGTTCGCCGCCAGCTCAACGATGGTTCGTGGGCGTATGGCGCTGATGGGCATCAAACGTGGAGCGACAACTTTCACACCGGGTTCATTCTTACGAGCCTTTCGCGAATCATGAGCGGGTGCGAAGCACGCAATGAACTTGAGCCGGCTTTGGTACATGGATATGAATTTTGGAAAGAGCGGTTCTTTCTCAGCAACGGCTGGCCCAAATATTACCCGAACCGGCTTTATCCGGCGGATGTACATTCAGCCGCGGCGGCCATCGTGACGCTCGTCGAGCTGCGCGGCCGCTTTCCCGGCACGTTGGAATTGGCAGAACGGATCGCCAGTTGGTCGATAGAGAACATGCGCAGCTCGGATGGATACTTTTACTATCAACGTCATCGATTTCACACGAACCGCATTCCTTACATGCGCTGGTCGCAAGCGTGGATGGCGTACGCGCTGGCGCGGCTAATAGAAGGAAGTCAGTACCGGGAGCGGTAGCGACCGGGTCACGATCAACGTTTGCTCACCCGGTCGCTATCGCTCCCGGGACTGACCTCATTACACTGTAAACGGATGCGCATTTGGATCGATCTCGCCAACTCTCCGCACGTGCCGTTCTTTCGCGCGTTGATTCCGGAGTTTGTCGCGCGCGGTCATCAAGTCGAACTTAGCGCGCGTGATTTCGCGCAGACAGTCGAACTCGCGACGAAGGCCGGGATGCTGCCGCACGTCATTGGCAGGCATGGCGGCGGCAAGCTAACGGGCAAAGCCGGAAACTTGATTGGCCGCGCCGCCGCGCTTCGCAAGTGGGCCCGTGATCGTGGATTCGATCTCGCGGTCAGCCATAATTCGTACGCACAGATCTCGGCGGGTGCGGCTTTGGGAATACGAAGCGTGACGCTGATGGATTACGAGCATCAGCCGGCAAATCATCTCGCCTTTCGGCTGGCTTCGAAAGTGATCGTTCCGCGCGCATTTCCATCCGCTGAGCTGAAAAAATACGGCGCGTCGCTGCGCAAAGTAGCGCGTTACGACGGGCTGAAGGAGGATGTCTATCTTGCCGAGTTCACTCCCGACCCAAAGTTCGCGGAAGTGCTGGGGGAACTGGGAGTCGCCAGCGAAGATGTGCTCGTCATTGCGCGCCCACCGGCCCACGAAGCTTTGTATCACCGATTCGAAAACGAGTTGTTTGAAGATCTGCTGGCGCACTTGAGTTCCAAGCCAACTGTCACAACCGTTCTGTTACCGAGAACGGATGCGCAGCTCGCTGAGTACGAAGCTCGAAAGCTGCCGAACATAATCATGCCCCGTGAAGCACTGGACGGTGCTAACCTTGTGGCCGCCGCCGACCTGGTTGTCAGCGCCGGCGGCACAATGAATCGTGAAGCGGCTGCGCTAGGTGTCCCGGCCGCAAGTATTTACGCCGGCAAGTGGGCCGCGATTGATGAGCAACTGGTCGCAGAGGGACGATTGCAAAAGATCGCCTCACTCGCGGACATCGATTCTTTGGTCGTGCAGAAGAAAACGAGCACCGCGCCGCGCGCCAACGAAACAACCCGTGCTGAGGTCGTCAAGCTAATCCTCGATGAAGCCTGAACTCGCCAAAACTCGAGCAACCGCGCAAGCCGTTCGCGCTCCGGCGCGCGCGCCGCGCTGGGTGGTGCCGCTAGTCAAGGTGCTTGTGGTCGTTAGCGACATCATCCTCATCACGCTCGCGTTTGCCATCGCGTTTTACGTCCGTCACAACGAACCGGTCCTTATTCGCACGGCTGAAGACGCGCTCACATGGTCAACCCAATTCGCCCCGTACGCAGTCCTTTTGCCGCTGGTGATTCCGATCCGCCTGCTGTTGCTCCGCTACTACGATTTGTATCGCCTGCGCGGCGAATTCTCGTTTGTTGATGATGCGGCGCGCGTCTTCAAAGCCACCGCCATCGGCTCGCTCCTGATCGTGGCGGCCGCGTTCATGTACCGCGGCGGAGTGGCGTACCGCACGTTCTCGTATTCGCGCGCGATCTTTGCCCTCGACTTCCTGTTGGCGTTTGCCAGCGTTGGTTTGCTCCGCGTGGTTGTGCGCGCTGCTCAAATCGCGATTCGCCGGCGCGGCGTGAATCTGATTCCAACGCTGATTGTGGGCCGTGGACCCGAAGCCGCGTTGTGCATTCGCGAAATGCGCGCCCGCCCGGAGCTTGGCTACCGCGTCATCGGAATCGTCGAGAACGGACACGTCGCTTCGGCCGGCGCCACGTTTGAAGGTGTGCCGATCGTCGGGGATCTGAAGTCCTTGCCGCAGGCGATTCGCGACTCGCACGCGAACGAAGTAATCATTTCCGATCCAAACGTGCCTGGCGAAGATCTGTTTGACGTCATGATCAAGACCGGCCGTCGTCGTGGCGTCGAGTTTCGCATTGCCCCGACGCTCTTGAATTGCTTGCCCAGCAAAACGGAAATCGATCAAGTCGGTTCGCTGCCGATGGTGACGCTGTTCCGATCGCCTTTGTCGAACGCCGCGCGTTTTGTGAAGCGTGCGTCAGATTTGATGATCGCGACCACGGCAGTGGTGCTGTTGGCGCCGCTGTGGCTACTCGTAGCCCTGCTGATCAAGCTCGATTCGCGCGGACCCGTGTTCTACAAGCAGGAACGCGTCGGCATGGATGGCCGCGTTTTTCTCTTTTACAAGTTTCGTTCGATGCAGAAGGGCTCTGACGACGAGCGACATCGTGAGTTCCAGCGCAAGTACATCAAGGGCGAGGCCGATTCAAATCTCGGCGACGACGAGCGACCTGCTTACAAGCTTCGCGGTGACGAGCGCGTCACCCGCTTGGGACAAGTTTTGCGGAAGACCAGTCTCGACGAGCTGCCGCAGCTTTTCAACGTGCTGCGCGGCGACATGAGCGTGGTCGGTCCGCGTCCGCCGATTCCTTATGAAGTGGAAAGCTACGAACTCTGGCACCGCAAGCGGCTCGACATGAAACCCGGGATCACTGGCCTTTGGCAGGTCTCGGGACGCAACCGTCTGCCGTTCGACGAGATGGTGCGGATGGATCTTTACTACATCGAAAACTGGTCGCTGCTGCTGGATTTGAAGATTATTCTTCAGACGCTGCCCGTGATGTGGCGCGGTGAAGATGCTTATTAGAAGAGCGTAAAAGAGAGACCTAGGCGGTGAGACGCGATTCGATAGAAGTGCCAACCGGCTGCCATTCAGCGTCGTTCGGTTGGCGCATGAGCGAGCGGCGGCGCAGTTCTTCCCAATCTTCGGGCGGTACGCGGTGGAAGGCAGAGACTACCTTTGGATCGAATTGGCGATCAGCCCACTCGTCCAACTCTGCGACCGCAGCTTCGTAAGGTCGTCCTTTCCGATACACACGGTCACTGGTAATCGCGTCGAAGGCATCGGCGACAGCAAAGATGCGCGCGCAGATGTCTATGTCTTCACGTTTTAATCCCAACGGATAACCTGAGCCATCCCACTTCTCGTGATGCTGCGCGACCACGCGCGCGGCGCCTTCCAGAAATTTGATGCCACGCAAAATTTGTTGGCCGTGCGCCGGATGCTCGCGCATGCGCACCCACTCTTCTTCAGTGAGTTTCGCCGGCTTGCGGAGGATTGCATCGGGCACGCCAATCTTTCCAATGTCGTGAAGCAGCGAGCCGAACTCGAGCGCCTTCAACTCAGCCGCGCTCAAGCCATATTCACGGCCGAGCCGCAAACTGAAAGTGACTACGCGCTCGGAATGGCCATGCGTGTCCGCATCACGGGTTTCCAGCGCCGCGGTCAGAGCCTGCAAAGTTGATCGGTATGCGCTTTCCACTGACTCCAGCGCGTCGTCCAATTCCGCGGTCCGCTCTACGACCAAGTCTTCGAGGAGGTTTTCGTAGCGCTGCTTGGCGGCGATCAGTTCGTGATACTCATGAGCGCGCTGGGTGGCGGCTTCAACTTGCCGTAGATCGAACGGCTTCATCAAGTAATCGTACGCGCCCAGACGCAGCGCGTTGATAGCACTCTCCATCGTCTGCATGCCGCTAATCATCACGATGACCGTGTCCGGCGAGATGTCTTTGATGTGCGGAATCATTTCCAAACCACTCATACCGCTCATCGTGATGTCACTGATCACCAGGTCAAAGGTACTGAGACGGAGTTGGTCCAGGGCTTCTTCTGCTGAAGACGCTTCGGCGCAGTCGTACGAGCCGTCAAGCAAATCGTGCAAGACGCCACGAACGACGGGTTCGTCATCGACAATTAGAAGGCGGGGCTTAGGCTTTTCCTGCGACATGAATTCGGTTGAAGTGAGGCGCGACGACGCGATTGGGCAACTTCTAAATCTGGGGGTCGTGCCGGGTCGGGATTGGACTCCGAAGCTTTGATAGCGGAATTTCTCCAGGCGAAACACTCGCACAGGGATTGTACAATACCGCGCTAAGTGTGCCAACAAGTTTTTTCACGGCTAAATGGCCTGTTTTTGCTGGAATTCGGCAGGATCGGGTTCGGGAACCCGTTAATGTGTGGTTCTAGTTGACGCTAAGCGGCCGTCTCCTTAATATGGCCTGACGCCGTCGAAAGGCGGTCCCGCAAGAGCCGGAGTGGCGAAATTGGTATACGCACCAGACTCAAAATCTGGCGAGGTCACACTCATGAGAGTTCGAGTCTCTCCTCCGGCACCACGCACCGAAACACAATTAGTGACATTGAGGCCGCCGCTCAAATGGGCCGGGGGCAAGCGTTGGCTGCTGCCGCACATCGCGTCCATCTGGCAGCTTCACGAGCATCGGCGTTACGTCGAACCATTCTGCGGCGGTTTGTCGGTGGCGCTGGGACTGCGGCCGAAACGCGCGCTGCTCAACGATTTTAACCCGCACCTGATTAATTTCTATCGCCAGATACAACGCGGACTCCGGATGTCGGTTGATGTCCGTTACGATGCGGCTCTTTTCTACGCACACCGCGCCCGGTTCAATGAAATGATTCTGAATGGCGGCACGAAATCTCCGGAGGCCGCGCAACTCTTCTACTTTTTGAATCGCACCTGCTACAACGGACTTTGCCGGTTCAATCGCAACGGCGAGTTCAATGTTCCATTCGGAAAGTACAAGTCGGTAAACTACGCGTCCGATTTCATTGGTTATCGAAAGCTGCTGCGTGCCTGGGAATTCACGCGCGTAGATCTTGAGAAGACCGAGATTAAGCGTGGCGACTTTGTTTACGCCGATCCGCCGTACGATGTTGAATTCACGAGCTACAGCGCCGGCGGTTTTTCGTGGGACGATCAAGTGCGGACAGCGGAGTGGCTCGCAAAACATCGCGGACCGGTACTGCTTTCCAATCAGGTGACGCCGCGCATCGTCCGCTTATATCGGCAGCTCGGTTTTCGTTTGAAGTTTCTCGACGCGCCGCGCCGCATCAGCTCGGACGGCAGTCGCGTGCCGGCGCGAGAAGTGCTGGCAATGAAGAACCTGAACTGATCAACTGTAATCAAATGCAGTCAGCAAGGCGAGCTTGCCCCCGCCGCTCAATGATAGAGCGGGGGCAAGCTCCCTTCCACACTGCGTTTATTACCGTTGAATCTACTTACTATTCCCCGAGGTAGGCTTCTTTAATTCGTGGATCGTTGGCGAGGTCTTTTGAATTGCCTTCCATCGTGATCCCGCCGGTTTCCAAAACGTAAGCTCGATCGGAATGGTGCAAGGCGGCGTGGGCGTTCTGTTCGACCAAAAGAATCGTTGTGCCTTCGCTGCGAATCGAATCGATCGCTTCGAAGATTGTATGCACCACCAGCGGCGCCAGACCCAACGAAGGCTCATCAAGCAGAAGCAAACGCGGACGAGACATAAGCGCTCGCCCCATGGCCAGCATCTGCTGCTCGCCGCCGGACAAGGTCCCGGCCTTCTGACTTTCGCGCTCTTCAAGACGCGGGAACATTTCGAAAACTTTAGCCAAGTCGCCGCTTATCTGGCTCCGATTCTTTTGCAGATACGCACCCATGTTCAGGTTTTCGCGCACGGAAAGATTCGCGAACACGCCGCGGCCTTCGGGCGACATCGAAATGCCGCGGGCCACGAGTTTGTGCGTCGCCGTGCCGCCGATGTCGTCGCCCTCGAAAGTGACTTTGCCTTCACGCGGCGACAGCAAGCCGGTGATCGTGCGCAGCGTCGTCGTCTTACCGGCGCCGTTCGCGCCGATGAGCGTCACGACTTCGCCTTTCTCGACATGCATCGAGATGCCGCGCAGCGCTTCGATGGCGCCGTAATTAACTGAAACGTTATCTAAAGTCAGCATAAAAAGGTTTGGAGTGCGGCGACTTGTCGCCGCTTTATCTAACTATGGTTAAAGCGCTGACAAGTCAGCGCACTCCAAATATCAACTAATCCCCAAGATATGCTTCAATCACTTTCGGATCGTTGCGAATTTCTTCCGGCAAGCCGAGCGCGATTGATTTGCCATAATCGACCACCTGAATGCGCTCGCACACCCCCATGACCACTTTCATGTTGTGCTCGACCAGAAGGATCGTGAGCCCGAATCGATCGCGAATCTGCTGAATCAGGTTCATCAAATCCTCCTGCTCCGAAGGATTCAAACCGGCGGCCGGCTCGTCCAGCAGAAGAAGTTTCGGTCTGGTCGCGAGCGCGCGCACAATCTCTAAACGGCGCTGCTTGCCGTAAGGCAAACTTGTGCCACCTTCGTCCTTAACTCCGGCAAGATCGAAAATCTCGAGCAGTTCCATCGCGAACTTCCGATGTTCCTCCTCGTCGCGGTAGTAGCGCGGCAGCCGCAACACCGCGTCGATCAGGCTTTGCCGCGCGTGAATGTGGCACGCGGTCATTACGTTTTCCAACACGGACATGCCGGGAAACAAACGGATATTTTGAAAAGTCCGCGAGACACCGCGCCGCGCAATTTGATAAGGACGCAGGCCGTCGATACGCTCGTCTTCGAAATGAATCTCGCCGGAAGTCGGCTCGTAAACGCCGGTCAGCAAATTGAAAATCGTTGTCTTGCCCGCGCCGTTCGGCCCGATGAGGCCGTAGATCTCGCCGCGCTTGACCTGCATATCCAACTCGTTGACGGCGACCAGGCCGCCGAAGCGAATCGTCGCCTTCGATGTGCGCAGTGGATGCTGGCCGTTGGCCTTTGGATTTGGCGCACTCATCGATTCTCTAATTCCTTCTCACTCTTCCTGGTCGAATCGCTCTGCTCAGCGATTGGCGCGCCAGCGGATCCGCCGACAGCCCCGCCACCTTCCGAACGTTTGCGCGCGCGCTTGAGCCAGGACGCGACCTCGTAATTACCGAGGATGCCCTGGGGGCGGGTAATCATGATGATGATTAGCATCAGCGCGTAAATGACCAGGCGATAGTTGTAAACGCCGCCGGGAAGCATACGCAGCACCTCCGGCACGAATGTGATCACCAGGGCGCCGAGCACGGCCCCCGTAATCGAGCCCATGCCCCCGAGCACAATCATGATGATGATCTCGAACGAGCGCACGAAGGTGAAGTCGTTCGGATGTGGCAGTCGCCAGTGGCCGTAAAGCGCGCCCGCGACTCCGGCGAACGCTGAGCTGATCACAAACGACGTAACTTTGTAACGCGTCGTGTTGACGCCCATCGCCTGGGCCGCCAGCTCGTCTTCGCGAATCGAAATCAACGCGCGGCCCATGTCCGAATTCACGATGTTGTAGATGACCACGATCGTGATGACCGCGAGGAAACCTATCCAAAAGAAATTTGTGTATGCAGGTATCGTGAGCCGGCCGAGTGCGGGATCGGAACACGTAATATTCGTGATCGGATCGACGCAGCCCCGGAAACCGGTGGCGCCGCCCACTTTATTCATGTTCGTGATGACGATGCGGATAATCTCCGCGAAACCGAGTGTCGCAATCGCCAGGTAATCTCCGCGCAAGCGCAGAGTCGGAATGCCGACAATCAATCCCGCTACGGCTGCGGCCAGCGCGCCCATGATGATTACTAACGCGAAGACGACTGCGGCCGCGACTGAGGCGCCAAGTATGCCGGCGAGTGACTGTTCAAGGCTTTGCGTGTAATAGACAGTCATAAACGTCGACGAATACGCGCCGACGGCCATGAAGCCGATGTGTCCGATCGAGAATTGACCGGTGAAGCCGTTGATCAGATTGAGAGAGACGGCGAGGATGATGTTGATGCCCGCCATCTTCCAGAGATCAACCTGGTAGAGCGGAACGCCGAAACCAAACAGACCCTCCTTGCTCATCGCCAGGTTCAGCGCGTAGAGCACGGCGATGATGATCAGCGCGATGAGGAAGCGTTTGACGAACGAAATCATGTTTTCGGTAAGAACGCGAGTCACACCGCCGTTGAACCCACGGCTGTGATTTTTCGGATGGCTTTAAACTTTCTCCTGCACGGTCGTGCCCAGAATGCCTGACGGACGAATTAACAGAACCAGAATCAGAATAGCGAAAGCGACTGCATCACGATAAGTTGACTGGATGCCGATGTTGCTGCCGTAGCCGACGACCATCGTCTCGGCGACGCCGATGAGCAGTCCGCCGAGCACCGCGCCGGGAATGTTTCCAATGCCGCCGAGCACGGCCGCGACGAACGCTTTCAATCCAGTCGTGATGCCCATCAACGGATCGATTGTCGGGCTGTATTGCGCGGTCAGGACGCCGCCCGCCGCCGCCAGCGCCGAACCCAGCGCGAACGTAAACATGATGATCGCATCGGTATTGATGCCCATCAGCTTGGCGGAATTCAGGTTGAACGAAACTGCGCGCATCGCCGTGCCGACTTTCGTCTTAAAAATAATCCATTGCAGGATCACCATCAGCGCGATCGAAACGGCGAAAATCAGAATTTGCGATTTCGAGATGGCGGCGTTTCCGAACAGAGGGAAATTGGTGTCATTGATCAGTTGCGGAAAGCCGCGTCCCTGGCCGCCGAACAGCGCGACGAACAGGTTTTCCAACAACAGCGACACTCCGATCGCCGTAATCAGAGACGTCATCCGAGCGTACTTTCTGACTGGTCGATACGCCAAGCGTTCCATTGCCATTCCGACTAGAGCCGCGACTACCATCGACCCGATCAACACAAAAAGAAGGCCGCCCCACGACGGCCCTAATCCGAGTTTTAGCGCAATGAAATAGCCGGCAAACGCGCCGACCATGTAAATGTCGCCGTGGGCGAAATTGATCAGACGAAGAATGCCGTAAACCATCGTGTAGCCCAGCGCGATCAGCGCGTAGATGGCTCCGATGTTTAGGCCGTTGATTAGCTGCTGAACGAAAGTGTCCATCGGAAGACTCTACAGAACCGCGAACGGTAGTGAGCGGGTTAAGGGCACGACGATTGAATCTTAACCCGCTCGCTACCGCTCGCGGTTCTGCAATAATTACGGCGCGATCGTTTCTTTGTAAACAAACTGCTTGTTGCGAAGCTCGAGCACGACTGCCGACTTCACGGCGTTCCGCTCTTCATTAAGACTGATGATGCCGGTGATGCCTTTGAAGTCCTTGGTCGTGGCGATCGCCTGGCGCAAGGCCGCGCATTCGGTCCCGTTCGCGCGCTTGATCGAATCTGCCAGGACCATCATGGCGTCATAGCCGAGCGCCGCCAGGGCGTCAGGCGCGGTGCCGTTGTATTTCGCTTTGAAGCGATTGACGAAGTCCTGAATCGCTGGTGTCGGATCGTCAACCGAATAGTGGTTCGAGATGTAGCTGCCGTTCAATGACTCGCCGCCCAGATCCCAGATCTGAGGAGAATCCCAACCATCGCCGCCGAGCAGTGGCGCTGCGATTCCCAATTGCTTCGTCTGCTTGGCGATGACGCCAACTTCCTGGTAGTAGCCGGGCACGTAAATCACATCCGGCTTCAGATCGCGAATGGCCGTCAACTGGCCGGTGAAATCGCGGTCGCGTTGCGCGTAGGCTTTCTCAGTAACGATTTCGCCTCCCAGTTTTGTGAACGCTTGCTTGAAGAACTGGACCAGGCCCTTGCTGTAGTCAGAATTCGAATCGAACAGAATCGCGGCCTTCTTCGCTTTCAAACTGTTGGCCGCGAACTTGGCCATTACTTCGCCCTGAAACGGATCGATGAAGCAGACCCGGAAGATGTAATCGCCAACCTGCGTGACTTTCGGATTCGTCGAAGATGGCGAAATCATCGGCACTTTGGCTTCCTGGGCGTGGGGGGCTGCCGCCAGGCTATTAGAAGAGGCCACCTCACCAATCAAAGCCCGCACCTGATCCTGATTGATCAGTTTCGTCACGACGGTAGCGGCTTTGCCCGGTTCGCCCTGATCGTCTTCATGAATGAGTTGCACCTGACGGCCGTTGATGCCGCCGGCTGCATTGATCTCATCGGCCGCCATCTGCGCGCCGTTCTTCGTTGATTGGCCAAAGCTGGACGTCTGTCCCGTCAGGTCGCCATATACGCCAATCTTGATCGTGCCGCCGGGATCGGCGCAGTTACCGCCACGGCGCGTGCAGGTCGCCGATGCGAACACAGCAGTAATCAGGGTCAATGCGATGAGAATCCGTTTCATTAGTTCACCTCACAGAGCGTTTCGGACCAGGCTTTCGTTTTTGCGGACAGCATCATAGCGGCGAGTCTTGGAATTAGGCAAACTGATGGTGAGCCTCTCCGCCAATAAAGTGGCACGGGCGTCCCTCCCATGAATCACGCGCAGGATGCGCGTGCCACTTCCGACGAATGAAATCGCTCGGGTTCTGGCGGCGAATCGAATACAATCGTGGCGCCCGCTGGGAGCGCGGGCATCCTGCCCGCCGTCCGCAGGCTTCCAGGGTGGGTAAGAGCGGGCAAGATGCCCGCGCTCCGTACCGCAGGTGGTACTGACTCAATGGCTCTGGAACTTCTCGTCAATTTCAACGAATTCTGGTCGCGCTTGCGCGCAGACATCGCGCGCGCGCACGAGTCGGTGTTGGTCCAGACGTTTGCGTTTGAAGGTGATTCAGTCGGCAGACAATTGGCTGAAGCTCTGCTGTCGTCGCCGGCGCCGGACAAGCGAGTACTGGCCGATTCGTTTACGCGGATTGTTTTAAGTGATCGGTTTCGCTATTCGCCGGGGAACATGCTCGACCGCGAATTGCGGAGTGAAGCGCGAGAAACTGTCGCGATGCGAAGGAATTTAGAGGCGGCGGGAATCAAGTTCAGATTCACGAACGCGTACCATCCCACGCCACGCACCCTGCTCAGCCGCAATCACAAAAAGCTGATCGTGATCGACGAATCAACGGCGTACATCGGCGGCATCAATTTCAGTGAGCACAACGCGGCGTGGCACGACATGATGCTGCGGATTGACGATGCGGACGCGGTCGCGTTCCTGCGAAAAGATTTGCTTTCGACCTGGAGCGGCGAGGACCGCCTCGCGCACGGTGAATTTCCCGAACTCGAACTATTCACGCTTGATGGTCGCGACAACCGGCGCGCGTTCCAGCGCGTGCTTAACCTGATTGATGGCGCCCGCCGTAGTGTCTTTGTCGAGAGTCCTTACATCACTTTTCCGTTTTACGAACGTTTGCGCGTGGCGGCAGATCGCGGCGTCAACGTGAGAGTCGTGACGCCGGGTCAAAACAACTGGAGCTACTTCGCGAATTACGCGCGGCGTGAATCGGCGCGATCGGAAATCGATCTGAGGTTTTACCAACGGGGCATGAGTCACCTAAAAGCGATGCTGATCGATGATGAGGTGCTAATTGCCGGCTCTTCAAATTTTGATTACTTGAGTTACCGGCTTTATCAGGAAGTGCTCGGCGTCTTCACGGACCAGGCGTTGATTTCCGATTTTCGCCAACGGGTGATGCTGCCAGATGTGGCGAACAGCGTCGCGGTCGATTGCCACGCGAGCGCGTTCGACCTTCGTTGGTTGAACTGGCAGAACCGGCTGATCGATTTCGCGGTGAACACACTGACCTGAAGATTCAGCGGGCTCTGCCCTCGCTTCACGTTCGCGCAGCGAACGGATTGAATAGCCGGTGGCAACGCCACCGGATCTGAGTCCACCATCGCATGCGACCCTGAAAGGGTCGAATCCCAAAAGCCGCATCTTAGACCCTTTCAGGGTCCAGCGCGCGTATTGACGGTTTACCGTGGGCGCTGCCCACGGCTATTCAATTTAACCGCTTCGCGGTTACCTTTATAGAACGCCACCTTCAGCGCGCCTCCATTGATTATGCTGTAATCATTTCGCGAGCCGTTCATTAAGTGAGGTGATGTCGCTGGGTTTCCATGAGCGGTCGTTAAAGACGTAAACGCGGCGACGCGGTTTGAACTTAATCTCGAGCGGCTCGTCAATCGCGATGCCGTAACTTTTTTGGCAGAGCGGTTCGCGAAAGTCTTCGCCAGAGGACAAGAAGTTCTTGATCGTTCGGTCGTCGGCGCCCATGCGAAAAATCATCGGCACGGCTTCGTCCACGGGCAAATCCGAGAGCCACCGATCCCCAACACAAAATGATGCGAGTGCTGTCATCGATAGCGCCAGGTTGTCCGGCAACTTCGCGCGGACGTCGTGCAGCAACGCGCGATAGAAATCGCGTTCGGAACTGGTCGCGTCGAAATCGATCTGGATCGCTGAGACATTGCGAAGTTGCATCGTTCGCAGAATGAGTGCGACGGCTTTGTCTCGTTGCGCGTCACTCAACGAGACGTATTGGCCCGTCGTTTTCTGCGATTCGATGCGCGTGACCGCCATCAACTTCGTCTCAGGCGAGACATCAAGCGGCTGATGACGCGGATTCAAGATGACGTCGTCATTCTTCAGCGCGAGCGTTTGCGCCAGGAAAGCGACCGCAAAACGATTCGGATCTACTGTCTTCAAATTTTCCGGCCGTTCCCATGCCCACAGAACTAAGTGCGGAAAATAGTTTTCATCCAGGCGGTTCCGGGCAGGCTGTTTTGAATTACAGGCAGTTAGGAGCAGCGGCAAGAGCATCGCCACTGCACCACAAGCTCGCCTGGAATTACGAGGCTTGCTCACGCGCGTGATAAGAGGAGCGTGTCAGCGGGCTGGACTGCACGTGCTTGAATCCCATTGACATGCCGATGTCGCGCCAGCGATCGAATTCCGGAGGAGTGACGTAACGTTCGACGGGCAAGCGGCGCGCGTGCGGTTGCAGGTACTGGCCGATAGTCATGATGTCGCACGACGCGGCGCGCAGATCTTTCATCAGCTCGACTACTTCATCGAATTCTTCGCCGAGGCCGACCATGATGCCGCTCTTCGTCAACATGGAATTCTGTTCACGATCGCGGCGGGCGCCGGCGCGCTGCAGTAACGTCATCGACTGCTCGTAAACAGCATCAGGCCGAACGCGACGATACAGCCGCGCAATCGTCTCAGTGTTGTGATTCAACACGTCGGGTGCGGCATCGAGCACGGTGTTCAGCGCGTCTTCATCGCCGTTGAAATCAGGAATCAGGACTTCGACTTTGCATTCGGGATTGAGCGCGCGTACTTCGCGAATCGTCTCAGCCCAATGCGCGGCGCCGCCATCCGCCAAGTCGTCGCGATTCACGGAAGTGATCACTGTATGCGCGAGATTCAAATGGCGCACGGCTTCGGCTACGTGACGTGGCTCGTCCGTGTCTAAAGCGTTCGGCGCGCCTTTGCCGACCGCGCAGAAACCGCAATGCCGGGTACAGATGTCGCCGCCCAACATGAAAGTTGCAGTCCGATCCGACCAACATTCAAAGATATTTGGGCACCGTGCTTCCTGACAGACCGTATGCAAATTCAATCCTTCGATCAGCTTCAGCAGATGATTCTGATTCGTCGGATCACCCAGACGTATCCGCAGCCAATCAGGTTTAGGCTGACGAGGTTTGGTGTTCAGGACTCGAAGTTCGCGGGCCAAGTTTTGTTTGCCTCAAAGTGTGCAAAAACATTCTAGCATCCGCGTCTCGGAATCGGCATCTAACGAATGCCTTAAGTCAGAACCACCTGCGGTAGCGGGTGGTTGAACGCGCGTTGACGGCCCGTGGAGATCAACCGCCCGCTACCGCAGGCGGTTCTGACTTCACTGCGTTATACTGCGCCGAATTTCTAGGAGGACATATGAAACGAATTCTGATTTCCACCGCGGCGATTGGGGCTTTGCTAACGAGCTTTGTGTTTGCATTCGGCGACATTGCGCGGCCGAAGCCGACGACGCCGACTGAACCGCACGGACAAATAGTCCTTCACAGCGGGCTGACCATTACTTCGGACAGCAAAACATGGGACGCGAGACTGCAAATCCCGGCGGAAACCTTGAAGGCGATCAATGACGCCGCTCAAAAGAGAGAAGGTTCGGCGTCACTGATGCAAAGCATCACACACAGCTCGACGCGCACGATGATGGCCGGACTGTTCATGTTTCTCGCGGTCTCGTTCGCCGGTGTTTGGCTCGCCCGTTCGAATCAAGGTCGGAACGTGAAAGCCATCGCCGCGGTGCTGGTGATCGCGTTCGCATTCGGAGCGGCGACGGTCATTGTGCGCGCGAACGCCGGACCTCCGGGATACGTTCGCTGGCAGAATCTTCCGCAAGCTTTGAAGGACGGGAAAGCGACGACCGCCGGTGTCGATATCGAGATCGTTCCCGGCGATGGTCAGATTAAGTTGATCGTTCCGCTGCGCAATACGAATCGACCAGGCGAGTAGGGGTCAGAACCGCCTGCGGTAGCGGGCGGGCAAAAACACAGGCAAGATGCCTGCGTACCGCACGCAGGATGCGTGCGCTCCAAATGGAACGAGCTGAAAACATTTCGATCGCAACCTGGTCGCGCGTTACAGCACGCGAGCGAGCGCGCGTCTCTGCAAGAATGTTCGCGGCCATTCTGATTGGCAGCGCGCTTTTATCGGCGGCGTTTGCCAGTTGGGTGCCGTTGACGGCGTCAATCGCGACCGTTTTTCTCTTCGCCGGTCCGCACAACTGGTTTGAGCTGCGTTACTTCCTCACGCGCTTGCCGGTGCGATTTGGCCGCTCCCGAAACTTCTTCATCGTCGCATTCGGCGGAATTTTCGTGCTCACTCTCGCTTACGTTTCGCTCCCGGCGCTTTATTACGCGAACCTTTGGTCGGGAGAGAACTGGCCCACCGCGATTGCGACGTGGAACACGGGGCTCTTGTTATGGATCGCAGTGCTGGTCGCGATGCGCGGCAAACAAACCTCGCGACGCGATTGGTCATGGGCTCTGCCGGTCGCGTTTGGCCTGTGCGCAATCAACTGGCTAGTGCCCGATTTGTTCAGCCTGGGGATCGTCTACCTACACCCACTCGTTGCCCTCTGGTTTCTTGATCGGCACTTGCGCCGCGCGAAGCCGGAATGGCTTAAGACGTATCGCCGCTGTCTGATGCTTCTGCCGGTACTGTTGGCCGGCATGCTGTGGCAGCTTTCACGCACGCCGTCGCTGGCTGAAGACAACGGTTTGTTCTGGCGCATCACGCAACACGCGGGCGCTGAGCTGCTGCCGAACGTTTCGAGTCACATGCTGGTCTCGACGCATGTGTTTCTCGAGATGCTGCACTACGGTGTCTGGATCGTGGCCTTGCCGTTGATTGGCGCCACCGGCGCGATTTGGAAAGTGAAGACGATTCCGGTCGCTGGTCACTCGCGTGGTTTTCCGAAACTGATCGCCAGTGTTCTCATCTTCAGCCTCTTTGTCGTAGCGGTACTGTGGCTGGGCTTTTCGATGGACTACACTGCCACGCGAGACATTTACTTCACCGTAGCCATCGCGCACGTGCTCGCCGAAGCGCCGTTCCTTTTGAGAATGCTGTGATGTCGTCTTCCGCTCTTTGGCGTTTCCTGCCGCTTGGTTATCTGCTCACAATTCTGATCGAAACTCCGATTCTCCTGATCGGGTTGTCGAAACGGCATTCGATTAGGCGAAGACTGTTTGCGGGACTGTGGGTGACGGCGTGTACTTACCCCGTCGTCGTGCTCGTGCTGCCGCCGCTCTTTGAAAGTCGTTCGCGCGCGGCGTACCTCGTCGTCGCTGAAACATTTGCACCGGTGGCGGAATGCATTTTGTTTTGGTTGGCTTACGGCACGGCGACAGAATTAGGAAAGAGTTCGATGTGGCGAGACTTCGCCGCTATCGTCGTCGCGAATCTCGCTTCGTTCGGGGCCGGTGAAGTTATGAATGCTTACGGTTGGTTTGGACTGCTCTGAGGCTGATGACCAGCTTGAGAAGCGGCCGTGTCCAGATTCAAACAGATGTCACCCACGACCAATTGCGTGCTTCCGCCGGAGCTATTTCGTCTTAATCGCTTGAAGAGGAAAACGAATCCTACCAACACCGCCGCCGTTATCATCAATACGACGACTCCAATCAGAATCAGTCCGGCGATACCCACACCAGCCGAGACCGGGTCGGGCGCTACATCGAGCAATAAGATGTGATTCATCGTTTGCTAGTCCTTCAGAATCTTGGCGAGTACATCGCTGTCTACGTTGCCGCCGGATAGTACGACGCCCACGCGCCGGCAGTTTTGCGGAAGCTTCTTCGCAAAAACCGCGGCCGCCGCGGCGGCTCCTGACGGTTCAACGACCATCTTCATTCTAAACAAGAAGAATTTCATCGTGGCGATGATCTCGTCGTCAGTCACGGTCAGAACTGCTTCGGCGTTCTGACGCGTGATTGGAAAAGTGAGCTCGCCCGGCTTTTGCACGCGCAATCCGTCAGCGATTGTCGGCGGCGGAGAGATCTTGACTCGCTCACCCTTGGCGATCGATTGCTGCGTGTCGTTCGCCGTGTCGGGCTCAACCGCAAAGCATCTGATGAAAGGACTCAATCCCTTCGCGGCTGTGCTGACTCCGGCAAACAATCCACCGCCGCTGCAAGGCGTCAAGATGCAATCCAGGTCCGGAAATTCTTCCACCAGCTCCAGCCCGCATGTTCCCTGACCGGCCATGATCAAATAATCGTCGTAGGCGGGGACCTGCACTAAGCCTTCGCGTCCGGCGATGTCGCGGCCAAAGGCGTCGCGGTCGTCTTTGTGCCGATCGAAGACGCGAATGTCGGCGCCATAGCTGCGCATGCCGGCTACCTTCATCTTCGGCGCGTCATCGGGAATGCAGACCACCGCGCGCACACCCTCTTCGCGCGCCGCGAGCGCGACCGCCTGCGCGTGATTGCCGGAAGACACGGCGAGTACACCCCGCTTCTTTTCGTCATCGGTGAGCGAGAGGATTCTATTGGTCGCGCCGCGTGCTTTGAACGCACCCGCGCGTTGCAGGTTTTCGCATTTGAAGAAAACTTCGCAGTCCGCGACTTCGTTGAAAGCGCGCGAAGTCATGACCGGCGTGCAATGCACACGGCCGGCGATTCGTTCGGCGGCTTGTTTGATTAAGTCGAGTGTCAGCATGTTGGATGGTGGCTTGGCCACCTGATGTGCGGAAAGGCTTTGCCTTTCCGACAGAGTCCAAAATTGTTTTTGAGGCTATGCCTCAGTCAATAAGTTGAGGCGTAACCTCAACTCCTGGTTGAGCAGATGCCGGAAAGGCAGAGCCTTTCCGCCCATCGGGCGGCCGAGCCGCGTCACACACTGGCAAAGTAGCCGCCTCGGATTCCATCTCGAAGACTTCCGCAAAGCGTTCCGCGATACGATCTTCTACTTCGCTCAACTCGATTTCCCGCCCCAGCAACTCTTTCATAGAAGTCACCGGCTCGCCTTCACACGCGACGATCAGGTTGAAGTAGCTGAGATCGGTATTCACATTCAGCGCGAATCCATGCGTCGTCACCCAGCGCGCGATGTGCACGCCGATGGCCGCGACTTTCCCGCGCAGCGTATGCACTCCGGTCAAGCCGGAAATCCGAAACGTTTCGATGCCGAAGTCGCCCATCGCGCGAATCAGCACTTCTTCCAAATCCCTCACGAAGCGATGCACGTCTTTGCGGTCCGGACTAAGGTTGATGATCGGATATCCGACGACCTGGCCCAGTCCGTGATAGGTCGCTTTACCGCCGCGGTTTGTTTCGAAGACCGTGACGCCGCGCGCCTGTAACACTTCATCGGGAGCGATTATGGCGCCCGGCGCTGAACGTCGCCCCATGGTCAGCACATGCGGATGCTCGAGCAAAAGCAGCGTGTCCGGCTGTAGGCCGGCCAACACTTCGCGCTCGCAAGCTTTCTGAATATCCAGTGCTGCGCCGTATTCGACGCGGCCCAGACGTTCAACTTTCAGAGTTCGCCGTTCGCTCATGGACAGAGTAGAATCGCGATTGTACCGCACCGCAGTTTTAGTGACGACCGGAGGAAACATGAACCGTTGCGTAATTATTGCCGCCGCCTGCCTACTCCTTTTGCCGATCACCAGCTTCGCACAAAGCCGCAACCGGAGGAGTAGTGCCAGCACGCAACAAAAATCAGCATCCATCGCCGCGCAGGCCGCGGAAATCCGCATGGCCGGCGCCACGAAAGTCGCCGATCAGGTGAAGATTCTGACGAGGTTCCTGTATCTGCTTGGCGGAGTCGCCAAAGGAATCGAGCAGATCGATGAAGCGGCGAAGAAGAACGAAGCGTCGCCCACGGCTCTTCAGCAGAACGAGCAGAACAAAACAACTGTGAAGACCAGTCTGCGCAACGTGCGCGAAGGTCTCGATTCGTTGGAAATTTACTTTCGGAGCACGCCCGGATTACAAAGCTACTATCTGAAGCTCGCCGGTTCAGCTTCGGGTGCGGCTGATGCAGAAGCGCAAGCGGCCATGGGACAGTTCGATCAATCGGGGCGCACGCTGCTGGGCGTCGTCAACCGTTTGACAGACGTTCTCTTGATCATGCGCTAACGACGACTGCGGAGCTGGTGTGAAGTCAGAACGGCCTGCAGCGCGAAGTCCCCGCGCGGGCATCCCGCGTGGGGTGCAGGATGCGGGCCGTTAAACTGGAAAGCAGTCATCGATAAGATCAACCCGCCGCTATCCCGACGAGTCGGGATTCTGACTTCATGAATGCTCATTGATCCCTCTATGAAAAATTCCCGAGTGGTAACAATCGCGTCAACCGTGGTGTTGGGTCTGCTCGTCACCGCTAACACCTTCGCGCAACGAGCAACGACCGAACAGCTTTCGCTGAACCAAACACAAGCTGCGCATTTCGCGCGCCTCGCTTTGAAGTGTGTCAGGAAAGAATTTCCAAACAAGCTCGATCACACGATGAACGATGCGTCAGAGGTTCGCACTCCAAAGCAACTGCACCCGGCGTTCTATGGTTGCTTTGATTGGCATTCAACGGTGCACGGCCACTGGATGCTCGTGCATTTGCTGAAGGCGTTTCCGGCCCTTCCCGAAGGGCGTCAGATGCGCGAAGCATTGGACGACAACCTGAGCGCGAAGAACATCGCCGCCGAAGTTGCTTATCTGAATCAAAAGAGCCGCGCGTCGTTCGAACGAACCTACGGTTGGGCCTGGCTTCTGAAGCTGGCGGAGGAACTGCACGGCTGGAGCGACGAAGATGGTCGAAAGTGGTCACGGAATCTTCAGCCGCTGGCTGATGCCTTTGCCGAGAGATACGTGGCGTTTCTGCCGAAGCAGAATTATCCAATTCGCACCGGCGTACATCCGAACACGGCTTTTGGGCTCGCGTTCGCACTGGACTACGCGCGCGCGGTGGGAAATCGAAAGCTGGAGACGCTGATTACAGAGCGCAGCCGCACGTACTTTGAACGAGACGTGAACTATCCGGGCGCGTGGGAACCGGGCGGCGAGGATTTCTTTTCCGCGGCGCTGATGGAAGCCGACTTAATGCGACGCGTAATGAAGGGAAGGGAATTCGCGCGTTGGTTTCATCGCTTTCTGCCGGGCGTCGCGCGCAATCAACCGAAGGCTTTGCTGGAACCAGCCATTGTCACCGACCGCAGTGATCCGAAGCTGGTGCATCTCGACGGCTTGAATCTCAGTCGCGCCTGGTGCATGCGCAGTATCGCAACTGCTTTGCCGCGCAACGATCCGGCGCGCGCCGTCCTCGCCCGTTCTGCGACCGCCCACGCGCGAGCCGCCCTGCCGCACGTCGCCAGCGGAAGCTATGAAGGCGAACATTGGCTCGCCTCGTTTGCGGTGTACATGTTGACGACGCCCGCACCGTAAGAACGGTGCAGTAGCCCGACCGTTAGGGAGGGCGTAGCTCGACCGGTTGACACCCTCCCTCACGGTCGGGCTACTGCCCCACCAACGCATTCGGTCGATTCCGACAATTGCACTGCCGCGGTTTATAATTCTGGTTTACAATTTCTCGTACAATTTTTCGCGGAGTAAGAATGTCAGCTAATCGACTCGAAAAACGCTCTGACCAAATCAAGTTCAACGGCCGCATTCTGTTTCTTACCGAAGACACGTCGGTCATTCGAACCCAGCTTGAAGCCACCGGCGATGAAGCTCAGAGAATTGAAGATGAGTTAGCGGCGCGCCTCGCGAACGACGATCTGCCGCTGATGAACAACATCTCGACGGACGAGATCACGCCGGGTTGGGTTTGTTTTCATTACGACGAGACGTTGGGCGAGTACGTTTACGTCGGCATGCGCGATGCCGCAGTCCGGAAGGATGAAGTGAAGAACGGTGAATTCGCCGTCGTCGTCTCGGGTTTGTCGAAAGGCTGTGGCTCGTCACGTGAGACGGCGCCCTACGCCGAGAAGTGGGCCGGCGTTCAGCTTGTCATCGCCCAGAGCATTGAAAAGATCTACGGGCAGAACTCGCAGAATATCGGGTTGCTGACTTCGACTGACTTCGGACTGATTGATCGCGTTCGCCGCGGCGAAGAAATTCCGCTTCGCGAATTCACTAAAGGACTCGATCCGATTTCAAAGAACATCGTCGAGTACGGCGGGCTGTTCAATTACAACAAGGCGCGTCTGGCGGGCGAAGTTTCGCCGCCGGCACTGGAAACCCCACAGCGCCCCATGAACATCGTCGAAAAAATCATTGCGCGTCACGCGTTCGTCAAAGCGGGAACCGTCGGCGTCGAGTCAGTCAAACCCGGCGATGCTTTGTTCGCCGTTGCCGACGTACGCTTCTCGCATGAATACGTCACGCCGATGGCCGCTTCGCTTTTGACTCAGGCGCTGGGACCTGATGCGCGAGTGACTGAGCCGCAATCAGTCTTCGCGTTTCGAGATCACCTGACGTTTCTTAACAAAGTGATGTCGCCAAAACATCGTGAGATGGGTCTGCTCGAAAAGGCCGACGGCCTGGCGACGACGCAGGAGACATTCACCACGAAGCAAGGCATCAAGCTTTACGGCGAGAATCCGGACGGAGGATCGGAAGCTATCTGCCACAACGCGGTGGTTGAAGATCTCGCTTTGCCCGGACAGATCGTGATTGGCACCGATTCGCACACGTGCATGGCGGGCGTGCTCGGCTGCTTCGCTTTTGGCGTCGGCTCGACCGACATGGCGAACGCCTGGTACACGAAAGACATTCGCATTCGCGTGCCCGAAACCGTTAAGTACCTTCTGACGGGAAAGAAGCGCGCGGACGTCACGGCGAAAGACGTGATGCTCTATATCCTTGCGACCGATTACATGAAAACGAGTCAGGGCATCGGCAAGGTTCTGGAGTTCGCAGGCGAAGATTTGATTAACTGGCCGATGGATGAGCGCGCGACGTTGACGAATATGTCAGTCGAAGCCGGAGGTACAACCGGCATCATTGAACCTGACGAAGCGACGCTCGCCTACATCGTCTCCACGCGCGGCCTGGATGCGGAAACCGTGCGCGAAGGATTTGTTTACAGCGACCCTGATGCCGAGTACGCCGCCGTGTTCGAGATCGATTTAGACGAAATCAGGCCGATGGTCGCCTTGCCCGGCGATCCGCGCAACGGAATTCCGATTGACGAGCTGGCGGAAGAAGTGCGCATCGATGCCGCGTACGGCGGCAGTTGTACCGGTGGCAAGATGGCCGACATGGATATGTACGCGACGGTCTTGCAGCACGCACTGGCGCAAGGCAAGCACGTCGCGCCCGGCGTTCATCTTTACCTGCAATTTGGATCGCAGAAGATCAAGCAGTACGCGCGTCGCAAGGGATATATAGAAATCTTTGAAAAGGCCGGCGCTGAAATGATCGATCCCTCTTGCGGCGCCTGCATCAACGCCGGCCCCGGCGCTTCACCTTCGGCGGAAACAGTTACCGTCAGTGCGCAGAACAGAAACTTCCCGGGTCGCAGCGGCCCCGGCAAACTCTATCTCGCCTCTCCTTATGTCGTAGCTGCTTCGGCGATTGCCGGAAAGATTGTCGAGCCGGACGAGTTTTTGAGTTGATACAAGTGTCAGAAGCCCGACCGTGAGGGAGGGCATCGTAACCTCGCTTACGCTCGGGCGTCTGACACGATACCTATGGAGCTTTTCGTAGCGGCGCGAACTTCATCGGCGGCGCCGTGATCTTCGTCACACTCACCGTTTGTCCTTTCAGAAACTCCAGCATTCCGTCTTTGATCTTAGGCGAGGAAAGGAACAGCGGATCGCTGTGCACGGCGTTTTCAATGATCATGTGCACGCTGTTGGGAAAGCCTTTGCGGTATTCTTCGGCGTTGCTAACGGGTGTGCGCGCGTCGAGAGTCCCGCTGATGAAAAGTACCGGCACGTCGGATCGCACCGGCGAACGAAATGCGTCGCCCAGGTCGGGCGCCTTCCACGCCTCGCAAACGTCCGGAAAAGGAAAGTTGGAAACGTCTTCCAACAGAGTGCCTTTCGCTTCGCGCTGAATTTGTTCGCGGCGCGCCGCGGTCATACCGGAAGCGCAGTCCATCATGTAAGACATCGCCGAACTAATTCCCTGGCGCGAAATGTTGAGCCAAAAATGCGCCGGGTCCGTGAAATCGCCCTGCGACGCGCGATACAACAGCGCCGGGAAAGACGCGGTTACCGTAGTGCCGATGTTGTTGGCGATGATGTACTGGAGCACCAACTTGTTCACGATGATGGTCACTTTTTGTTTGGTTCGCGGATCGGTGATCTCCACCTTGGCCGGTTCTTTATCCAAGCGATCGAAGACTGTCTTCATCAGACCGAGAAAATCGGGAATGTCTTTACCAATTTCCGGATCGGCCTTGATGACCACAGCCAAATCCTCGAGATGCTTCTGAATATTGCTCGGCAGCTTGTAAGTATGATCCGGGCCTTCAGTGCCGGCGAGAATTGCACGGTGAATGCTTTGCGGATGACGGCGAATCGTCGCCAGCGTGAGATGCGTCCCGTAACTTATCGACCAAAGGCTAATCTGTTTCACGCCGAGCGCCTTGCGTAAGTCTTCGAGGTCGTCAGCGCTTTCGTTTGTATTATAGGCGTTGAGATCGACACGTTGTAGATCCTGCCAGAAGGATTTGCAGTTCCTCGAACCGTCGAGCAAAGACTTGATCACTGCTTCCCTGGACGGCGCAATATCAAGTGGAATGCTCAGACGGTCAGCGCAACCGAGATTTGGTTTTGAATATCCGATGCCTCGCTGGTCGAAGGCAATCATGTCGCCAATCTCTCGCAGCGCCATGAACAAAGGAAAACGCGAACCGTACGCGGCGCCAGTTCCCGATCCGCCTGGGCCACCGGCGAGATAGACGATCGGCGGACCCGGCGTTTTCGATGTGCTCTTGAAACGGACGAAGGCCAGTTCGATCAAATTGCTTTGCGGATCGGAACGATTTTCCGGAACCAGTAACGTCCCAAACTCGCTTTCGGTTTTCTCACCGGCCGCATTATTGAAAGTGTAGGGCTTGATTTTCAGGTCGCCGGCTTTCAATTGCGCTGATACCGGCGTGACTAATATCAGCAAGGCCAAAAACGACCAGACACACTTCGAACTAGACATACGCGATGCCTCCTTGAAATAGGAATTCTTCGGGAAACTGTTTATGCGCCGTGAAGACAGTTAGTCTGAGAACTCAAAACTCGTCACGGACTAAAATCTTTGACTCAGTTGCGCGTCGCTAACCTTCGATCTCTGAAATGGCCCAACCGACCTTGGCACGAACGCTCGTTTCTGGATCGTTGAGCGCTTGTTTGAGCGAAGGTAGCGCTTCAGAGCTGTTAATCTCTCCCAATGCCTCTGCGGCGCCACGTCGCACTTCGGGCTGCGCGTCTGAAAGCAGCACGCGGCAAAGCTCCTGCACTGCTCGCCGATCTTTCAGTTCGCTCAAGGCCCAGGCTGCCATCTGTCGCACACGCGGATCCGAATCCAACAGCGTCCCAATCAGCGGTTCGCCGGCGCGCTCGTCTCTTACTTCACCCAATGTGCGGGCTGCGGCCATCTGCACCCGTTTGTCCGCATCTCTCAGCAAGAAGATTAGCTGCGGGACGGCGGCCGCGCGTTCGCCTGGAATCATTGCGGTCAATTCGCCGATGGCCCAGGCTGCGTTATACCGCACGGTGGAGTTCGAGCTCGTTAGCTGCTCCGACAACGCAGGAAACGCGCGACGGCCCATCGAGGCCAAAGCAATCGCCGCTTGCTCGCCCGGTGAAGGATGCTTGAAGGTTTCCAACGCCGGACTCCAACGACTATAAGAGCATTTGATCGGTTCAATCCGGCGATCGTCTCCGAGCAGCGAAACCAATTTGGGGATTGCCTCAACATCGCCTTTTAGTCCGGCCGCGCACGCGTCCTGAGCGAGCTCTTGCGCGGTAGGCGAATCGATCGATTGCGCGCTGGAAGAGTCGACCGCCTGCGAGCCGCGAGAGTCCAGCAATTGCTTGAGCGCGGCGCGCTGGTTCGGGCTGCTTACGGACTCTGCTTGAGAATTTGAGACAGGAAAAGCCGCGCGCTCAGCTTGCTGGGCATGAGAAACTTTTGAGTAGGCGCGTAAATCCAACGCCAGCATTGAAGTCGAAATACAAACCGCACACAACGCGAGGATCGCGACTACCATGCACACTCGGCCGGCTCGAAGCCCAAGTTGGCGCTGTTTTTGAGTCAGTTTCATAATTCGGTGTTCCAAAATATTCCCATCAAAAATGCTTAGCGTTAAAGCTTGCGCCCGGCGCTGAAACGTTGTGTTTGCGATTCGGACTAAAGATCGTGCGTAAGCCCTGGGTTTCAAAATGTGCCTGGCAACCAACTCGTCGCACGCCAGTTCACGGGTCCGCCGGATTTGACGTTTGAACAGATATGTTAGCGGATGAAACGAGATGGGCACGCAGACCAACTCGCATAACAAATTGGTTAAGAAGTCGCGTCGCGCTACGTGAGCCATCTCGTGACCAACGATCGAGGACAGTGCTTCTTCATCGAGTTCAGCGCAAAGACGTTCAGGCAATACAATCACAGGGCGCATCACGCCCAGCGTGGCTGGGACTTCGATCAATTTGGAGCAGACAACTTGAGCATTCGACAAGTCTAGTGCGTGCCTGCATTGACGTGCGATGGTTTCGAGCATTGGAATCGAGGCAGATCGAGATACTTCCTGACGTAGCTTTTCCTTGCGGCGCCACATGCGCGCCAAACGAACAACCTGGAGCACAAGGACCAGAAGATAGGCGCCGCTCAGAACGAATAACCAAGCGGGCGTTACGCTAAGAGTTTGGCGGCGGCGAGTAAGCAGGCGCTCAATCCCGGTCGATTCATCAGGTTCAATGACGAAGGTCTGAGGCTGTGGGCTAGTTACAAGGTGGATTGCTGACGATTGTGCTTTACGAACTGAAACGTTGAAGGAATTTGCCCGCATTGTGCTGACTGCCGGGGCTATTAAACTGAATCCCAAAGCTGTAATCCACAAGACGTGGCGATAACGCGCCGGCGCGTTTCTCAGAAAGCGCGCGCCGAGCGAGGCCACGACCAGGATCAATGCGGTCTGCCAGGCTGCGTTCACCACAAAGTTCAGAAGAAACTCGCTAATTCTGATCATCCTGAGAATCCTCTTCGACCATTTGATTGAGGGTAGCAAGCCGTTTCGGCGTTAAATGCCGAGTCTCGATCAGACTGATCAGAAGGCCTTCCGTCGAACCGCCGAACCAGCGATCAATTAATTCGGAGACTGCGTGCCCGGTAAGTTTGCTCTGAGTGACCGCGGGCCGATAAACATATGCCTTGTCCTTAAGCGTCCTTTTCACCTTCTTCTTCCGATGAAGCACGGTCAGCATCGTCTGGACGGTTGTATAAGCCAGCTCCCGCTTCAGTTCACGCTGTACAGTCTGCACATTAGCCGAGCCCAGCTGCCACAATACATTCATTATCTCCAGCTCGAGTGGCGTAATGCGGTCGCTTTTCTGGCGCGGCACGTGCTAAACCTCCTATGACTTTAGTAGGTGTATACACGACGCGGCGGGCGATGTCAACTAAAACTTTAGTAGGTGAAGGGGTCGCCGGGTTTTGACCGAGTTAAGACAGCTACATCGCCAGCCCGCCGTCCACCTGAATAACCTGGCCCGTGATGTAACGCGCGTCATCTGAAAGAAGGAAGCAGGCGATGCGGGCGACTTCGTCGGCTTCGGCGAAACGGCCGAGCGGGATTTGCTCAATTATCTTCGCCTGATAACTTTCGTCGAGACCGCTCGCCATGTCGGTTGCGACCATGCCGAGCGCGAGCGCGTTGACGGTAACTTTGCGGCTGGCGACTTCGCGCGCCAAAGCCTTCGTCAATCCAATCATCCCTGCCTTCGACGCGGAATAATTTGATTGCCCGGCCATGCCTACGACGCCACTGATCGAAGTGATGTTGAGGATTGAACCGCCGCCGTCCTGACGTAGCATCACACGTAGAGCTGCTTTCGAAAAGTTCCAGGCGCCTTTCAGGTTCGTGTCGATCACCGCGTCCCAGTCTTCTTCTTTCATGCGCAGAATCAAAGTGTCGCGCACAATGCCGGCGTTGTTGACGAGAAAGTCGATCCGGCCGAAGGCTTCCTTCGTCTGCTTCACCATCTCAGCCGCTTCATCCGTCCTGGCGACGTCGCTCTGAGTCGCGAGCGCGCGCACGCCGACCGCCTCAATTTCGGATTTCAAACTCTCGGCAGCTTCGGCGCTCTTCGCATAATTGAACGCGATGTCCGCGCCGCGCCGGGCGAGTTCAAGCGCGATCGCGCGACCGATGCCCCGCGTCGCGCCGGTCACGATGGCCGATTTGCCGGAAAATTGTTTGTCGCTCAAATAAGTTTCACCTCGAGTTGGTTGCCACAAAACAATGCGACGCGTAGCGTCGTCGTGACTTTAGCCCAGCCTTTTAAGGCTGGGATTATGTTGGGAGTATCCTCATCGTCGCATAGCGACGATTGAATCCTGTCATTTCAAGCGTCGCTACGCGACCTATTCGGTTTTCCCACATGGGGCCCGGCCTTGAAAGGCCGGGCTAAATTCATTGCGCCGCTACGCGTCGGAATTGGGGCGCTCAAATTAGGACCAAGCGCGCTCAGGATTGTACGTCACGTTGTTAGTCTTCGATAAATCCCCGGCAATCGCTCAGGCAACGAAAGCACATCGTCAATGATCGTGTAGCCGACCTCGCCGTAGAGATCGCGTAATTCCGCTTCGGATTCGCGATCGATCGTGATGCAGAACGGCGTGATGCCACGCACCTTCGCATTCACCAGAGCTTCGCGCGTATCTTCACGCGCATAACGCGCATCGCCGTAATCGTGATCGTACGGCCGGCCGTCCGACAGAACGATCAGCAGACGCGTGCGCGCTTCCTGCTGTTCGAGCTTCGCAGTCGCGTGCCGAATGGCGGCCCCCAGACGCGTGTTGTTCTGATAAGTGATACCGCCGATTCGTCGCATGACTTCATCCGAGTAGTGCTCGTCAAAGTCTTTCAGCACATAGAACTTCACATTACGACGGCCTTCGGAGGTGAAGCCGTTGATCGAATAGACATCGCCGACGGCTTCTAGTGCTTCGCTCATCAGCACGAGGCCTTCCTTTTCGATCTCGATAATGCGGCGGCCCGGGTGTGTGTAAGGCTGAAGCGGATGGCGGCCAATTGTGCGCGCCGTCGATGACGACTGATCGAGCAGGAAAGAAACCGCCACGTCGCGACGTCGGCGCAAGCGTTTGGTGTAGATGCGCTCAGATGGTTGACCGTCCGCGCGACGGTCGATGAAGTAATCGACGACGGCGTTCAGATCGTAGTCTTCGCCATCCAACTCGTTCACGATGCGCGTCAGGTTTTCAGGCTTCAGCAACTGGAACTGGTGACGGATTGACGACATGACGCCTTTGTAGCGTTCGCGCGTGTCATCGACGAACGCGCGGCTGCCGCGCTTCACTTTCTTTTCGACGACGCGGCACCAGCCGACGCGGTGGTCAGTCAGCTCGCGATCCCATTCGTCGTAATTGAACGCAACCTCGCCTTCTTCCAGGCCGTGCTCAGGCGTCTCGCCCTCGCTCCACGCCTCGCTGCCGTCGAACTCGTCGAATTCGCCGTCCGCCTCAGTATTCCACGCATTGAATAGTTCGCGCGCGTCGCGGCGCTGCGGCTTCTGGTCGCGCTCACGCTGCGCCATCATTTCTTCAGCGACTTTGCTTGCATCTTCCTGATCCTGTTCGTCCGGAACCTCAATCTGTTTCCCGGAATCATCGAGAGAAATCGATTGGAAGAGGTCGTACACGCGACCTGTTGCCATCAAAGTGTCCGCGACCGTAGCGGTGAGATCGTTTAGGTAGTCGGCGACCACGGTCTCTAGCTCAGACACGATTTGGCGGTAGAAATCGCGAGCGTCATCCAGGGCGCCGCCGAGCATCGTGATCTGAAACAGCAACTCGAACGGAACCAGCGTCGCCGGCAGATCGATTATCTTCGGCCGGTGGCTTCGTAGGTGTGCACGAATCAGATCGAGGTCGCGATTCAGCCCGCGATATTGCCTCCGCAGCCGGCGATCGATGCGGCCATTCTCGAGCGTGCCGAAGATGCGTCGAGCGAGGGCGGGAATCGGAAATAATTGGAGGAGATCGGAGTAGCGCAAGTTGTTAACTTGCGTCCTCGTCCGATCCGGCGAGCGCAAGTTAGCAGCTTGCGGTACATATCCATCATCCGCGAATGCGGCGCGCTCGTCCTGCTTGGCCGGATCGAAACGATCAGCGAGCGAGACGTAAGCGGCCCGCAGGTCATCCGTCGCTTCCTCGTACGTGCCGAATTCGATTTGTCCGGCAGCATGCGCCGCCAGCACTTTGTAAAGCCGAAAGTCGAGTTCGTCATCACCGAAATCAGATACGGCCGCGGGCAAATAGATCGTGCTGCCATCGCCGATGCGTGCTTCAACCGGCACCGCGGCAACCGAAGCGATCTCGACGGCGCGTCCGGTTAACCCTTCGACGTACAGCCGCAGCAGGTGCTGAATTGATTCAAGCGTGACGCCGCCTTGATCGTTAGCGCGCAGCGCATCGTTGCTGGTGCGCGTCTCAAGCGCGTAATAACTTCGCCGCGTGCGCGTGTCGCTAGTGAACAAACCGGCGCGTGCCCACGCTTCGAACTGGTCGATCGAAACGGTGCGGAGCGCCTTAGCGCTGGAACGCAGACAGGCCAACGCGCTCTCACCATCTACGCGCGCCACATCGCGCGTGAGCCTGATTACTCGGCGCACGAGATCTACGGCCAGCTCGTGCCGAGTCTCAGTTACTATCAATTGAAAAGCGGTCGGGCAGGTGCGCGTGAACGCCACCAATCCTGCATTGCCGTGCGCCGCCACCGCCCAAAGAAGTTCGATCCACTCATCAAAACATTCCGGAACTGTCCGCAGGATGTCGCCACCGGCAATTAAGACCTGCAACGCTGCTCCCCCACCGCGTTCGAGAAAACCGCGTGCGCGCCGAATTAATTTCAGCGCGTTGTCTGGATCGAGTCGCGCAGTTGCCGCCGGTATCGAAACCCACGCATCCGCAGCGATGCCGCCGGTGTGTTCGGCAAACGATTTCGCGAGATCGACAGCGGCAATAAGAAGAGGGTGTGGGGGGGCGGGTGTAGGGTGTTGGGAATCAGGGTGTTGGGTTTCGGGTGTCGGGTGTCGATGAGACGCGTCTTGTTCTACACGCACCCCCGCCCGCCCAACACCCTCGTTCTTTTCTACACCCAACACCCTACCTCCAACCCCCTCAACCACCGCCGGCGTCGCGCTCAAAAACTCCGCGCTGTGTTTCGCCGATCGCCGCGAGATGCTGGCTGCGATTTCATAGATCGAGCGAAGCAGTTCGGCATCTGTGACCGCGTCAGCCAACGCAGGCGCCTCGCGAAATGTTTCGGCGGCAATCGCTGCCGACAGAATCATCTGCCGCGAACAAACCTGGAACACGAAAGGCCGGACAGGCGCCGGTACACGCGCGAAGTGGGCGGTCCCGGCACAAAAGAAACTGATGCCGCTCTCGACGTCGTTCGCCGTCAGCCGCCGTCCCAACTCGCCCCACGCTCGTAGTTCTGCCGGTTCCAGCACACGTGCCGCTTCCGGCGTTGCGCGGAGAAACTCAATGCTCGCGCGCAGAGAAACTCCTGCGACCGAAGCGCTGGTTTCGAATGCAGCGCGCATATGTTCCAGCGGCAAGTTACTAATTGCGCGAAGCAATTCGGCAATCGTGCGCCGCTCCTGCGGGTTCTTAACCGAACGCAGATGCTCCTCGATTTGGCCTGCAAGGTTCGGCTCTTCGCCGGTTTTGATATGTTCAGACACTTGGAAGATTCAAAAGGAAAACGCGTTGCGCCGTGAGCCAAGTATAGAACCAGCCGTGACCCAATCCAATCGCGACTCGTGTTAGCATCACGTCGGTAACCTTAAGGAGCCCAACAATGAAGCGACGAATACTAATCGGACTAGTAGCGTGTCTCTTGCTTTGTTTTACTTCGGCGAGTGCGCAAACCCATCTGGCGCGTTTAAAAGCGTGGGCAGGTAAGTACCCGACCGAGAAGAAAGGAAGAATCACGCGCCGTTTTTTCAGCGACGCGGCGCTACGGAACTCGCTCGCCAGGCTTTTGAGTCCCGGCGACTTCGCGTTACTTACGAAAGAATATTCAGTCGAAACGCCGATCATGCTGGCCGGAGACTATCTCACCGTCAAAGTTTGCCGGCCGCATAATTGTCCCGAGCAGGCAGCATTCGCGATCAATCTCACAACTGGAGTCTTCTATGTGCGGATGGCCATCGATGAGAATGCGAGATGGTTTAGTTCAAAGGGCAACGACGCAGACCTCCCGCGAAATGTCCGGGACTACATGGAAGATTTTTCTAAGACGGAAATCGATTCGCCTTAGATCACCGTCGTCACGATCTCTCGAATGCTGCGCTGCAGATCGCGATCGTCGGTGATCGGCGAGCACATCGCGACTTCGGCGGCGCGCGTCGGAGCGATACCGTTGGCGATCAATTGCGCCGCGTAAATCAACAGACGGGTTGAGACGCCTTCTTCCAATCCGTGACCACGCAGATTGCGCACCTTCTGACCGATTAAGACGAGATCCCGCGCCGTGCCTTCGTCGATGCCGCCTTCACGCGCGACGATCGCGGCTTCCAGTTCCGGCGGCGGGTAGTCGAAATCGATCGCGATAAACCTTTGCCGCGTTGATTGCTTCAAGTCTTTAAGAATAGATTGATAGCCCGGATTGTAGGAAAGGACGAGCATGAAATCGGTCGGCGCGTCGAGGACCGTGCCGCGCTTTTCAATCGGCAGACGCCGGCGATGATCGGTGAGCGGATGAATGATTACGACCGTGTCTTTGCGCGCTTCAACAATTTCGTCGAGGTAACAAATCGCTCCATGACGAACCGCCGAGGTCAGCGGCCCGTCGTGCCACACTGTCTCTTCGCCTTCGATCAAGAAGCGGCCGACGAGATCGGTGGACGAAAGATCTTCGTGGCAGGCGACCGTGATCAGCGGGCGCTCCAGACGCCACGCCATGTGCTCGACAAAGCGGGTCTTGCCACAGCCCGTAGGCCCTTTCAGAATCACCGGCAGCTTTGCCGCGTGCGCGGCTTCAAACAAACCAACTTCGTTGTCGACGGGCAGGTAATAGGGCTCGTCAGCGATCCGATATTCTTCTGTGGCGCGTTCAGGCATGGATCAGTTTCAAGTCCCAAGTTCCAAGTTTCAGGTTGAAAATCTTAACATCCGTGGTGCGAACTTGAAACTTGAAACTTGAAACGTGAAACTATGATCGAATGAAAATCGCAGTCGCAATGTCAGGTGGCGTGGATTCTTCGGCGGCCGCCGCAATTTTGAAAGAGCAGGGCCATGAACTGGTCGGCTTTACGATGCAGTTGTGGAACCAGCGTCGCGGCCTCAGCGTCGATGAAAACGGCGAGCCGCTGCCTTCGCGTTGCTGCTCGCTCGATGACGTTTACGACGCGCGTCGGGTCGCGGAAGAACTAGGCTTCCCGTTTTACGTGCTGAACCTGGAGAAGGAATTCGAGCGCGACGTCGTGCAGCCGTTCGTCAACAGCTACCTAAACGGCGAGACGCCGATACCGTGCGTGGCCTGCAACAGCCGTTTGAAGTTTGCCTCGCTCGATAAGCTGGCGGCGAGTCTCGGTTGTGAGAAGGTTGCCACCGGGCATTACGCGCGGGTCGAGTTTGATAATGGGAAGAATCGTTATCGACTTTTGCGTGGACGCGATCCGCAGAAGGACCAGTCCTACTTTCTTTGGGAGCTGACGCAGGATCAACTTTCGCGCTCGTTATTTCCGCTGGGCGAGCTTTCAAAGAGTGATGCGCGCCAGGCCGCGCGTGAGAGTCATCTCGCCGTCGCCGAAAAGAAAGAGTCGCAGGAGATTTGTTTTGTTCCTGACGGCAATTACGCCGGCTTCATCGATCGCTACCTGGAAGCTGAACAGCAAATCGATCGGCTTCCGGGCGCCGGTGAAATTGTCACCGCGGGCGGCGAAGTGCTGGGTAGCCATTCCGGAATTCATCGGTACACGATTGGCCAGCGTCGTGGAATCGGCATCTCTGACGCGCGACCGCTGTACGTGCTGAATGTAGATTCACATACGAACCGAGTGACCGTCGGCTACGATGATGAATTGTCGAGCGATGAGTTCATCGCCGTGGGCGCCAACTGGATTGCTCTCGATAATCCAACTGAGCTGGTACGCGCGGAAGTGCGCGTGCGCTATCGTCATACGGCAGCGCCCGCGACGATAACTCCGCTCACAAACAATCGTGCTTCGGTTAACTTCGACGATCCGCAACGCGCCATTACGCCCGGTCAGGCAACCGTGTTCTATCGCGGCGATGAAGTGCTGGGCGGGGGGTGGATCGTGAAAGACAGGCGGCAGGCCGCAGACAGCAGGCAGCAGGAAAAGTAAGAGTCTTGCCGTCTGCCTCCTGCCGACTGCGGCCTGGGCTCTAAACCTTTTCTGGCCGTCACGCGTATCATCGACTAAAGCCTCGAAACTCAGGATTATCACTATGGCAATGTCAACAACTCGTAAAGTCGTGCTCGCGATCACCGGGATCGTGCTGGGCGTGCTTCTCATTGGCTTCGTCGCTGTCGCAATTTTGGTTTCCGCAATACGCGGCGAGCAGCCGTCGATTCGCGAGAACAGCGTGCTGACGCTGAAAGTCTCAGGGCCGCTGCCGGACTACGTCCCGGACAATCCGCTGAATCGCATTTTCGGGACGCCGCCGCAGTCTCTCAGCACCCTGCTCACGCAGTTTCGCAAAGCGAAAACCGACAAACGAATCCGCGCGATCATCCTCGACATTGACGCCTCTGAAACAGGCTGGGCCAAGGCTGAAGAGTTGCGCGCCGCCATCGAAGACTTTCGCGCGTCCGGCAAACCCGTCTACGCGTACATGGAGATGGGTTTCAACAAGGACTATTACGTCGCGTCTGCGTGCGACAAGATTTACATGCCGCCACCCGGCGAACTCTTCGTGACGGGCCTCGCCGCCGACGTGATGTTTTTCCGCGGGACGCTCGACAAGCTCGGCATCTATCCCGATATCTACCAGATCGGCAAATACAAAAGCGCCGGCGACATGTTCACGCAGAAAGAGATGACGAAAGATCACCGCGACGTCGTCAACTCGCTGCTCGATGATATGTACGGGCGCCTGGTCGACGCTATTGCCAAGGCGCGCGGCAAGTCTGCGGATGATGTGAAGAAGCTGATCGACAACGCCCCTTACAACGCGCGACAAGCGAAGGACGCCGGCTTGATCGATGGCGCCATGTATCGCGAGGAAATTGAGAAAGAGCTCAAGCAGCGGCTCGGATACGCAGAGAAGGATGATCTGCGCCTGGTCAAAGCTTCGGACTATCGAAAGATTTCGCAAGAGTCGCTGGGCCTGAACAAAGGCGAAAAGATCGCCGTCGTGTACGCCTCAGGCGACATCATGTCCGGCAGTTCGCATTTCGGTACGGACGGACAGGAAGTGATCGGCTCAGAGTCACTAGTCAGATTGTTGAATGAGGTGCGCGACGATAAAACGATCAAGGCGGTCGTGCTGCGCATCGACAGTCCGGGCGGCGAAGGCCTCGCTTCGGACATCATTTGGCGCGGGATCGAATCGCTGAAAGCGAAGAAGCCGGTCGTGGTGTCGATGAGTGACGTAGCGGCGTCCGGTGGTTACTACATCGCCTGCAACGCCAACAAGATTGTTGCGCAACCTTCGACCATCACCGGCTCGATCGGCGTCGTGGGCGGCAAGCCGGTCGTCAAGGGTTTTTACGATTGGATTGGCGTCAGCAACGAGTACGTTTTGCGCGGCACGAATGCCGGGATATTTCGCGAGTCAGAGAAATTCACCGACAGCGAGCGCGCAAAGTTCCAGGAGTTTCTGAAGACGACCTACGACGACTTTACGGATAAGGTGGCGAAAGGGCGAAGCAAGGACCAAGCCTACATCGACTCGATCGGCCAGGGCCGTGTCTGGACGGGACGGCAGGGCAAAGAAAACGGACTGGTCGATGAGTATGGTGGTCTCGATAAGGCAATTGAGATCGCGAAGCAGCTCGCCAACATTCCCGCGGACAGAGGCGTGCAGAGGGTCATTAGGCCGGTTCCGCCAAACTGGTTCGATCAATTGTTCAGCGATCCGGGTGAAGCCGATACGCGGGCGACAACCGAAATGCAGCAGCAGGCAGCCCTACTGGCCGCGATGCCGCAAGACGTGCGCCGTACGTTTCGTTACATTCAAATGATGGACCGCGTGAAGGGCGGGCATGCCGCTTATCTGTTGCCGTACAGCTTGCGAATTCGATAAATCCTGAGACACTCGTGAACCATACCGGGCGGTGAAGAGATTCCTAGTCACGGCGGAGGCATCGCCGCCCGCAGCATGTCAGGCGACGGACTGTCGAGCTGAGTCACGACTTCAGGACATCGCAAACACGCCGCCCTGCCTTCCTGTTGGTACCAACGACACTCTGGCCGAATACTACACGGCGGTAAACTGTCGACCGCGCGCGGAAGAATCTGCACGATGCGCGTCGCCAGTTGGCAGTCCTTGCCGTCGAAGTGAACACACCGATTCTCCTCACATCGCGCCGCGAAACGAAAGACGAGTCGCGGATCAGTCTCTCGCGTTAAAGACAGCAGCTCAGGCGTGACGGATTGAGGTTTCTCGATCCAGGCAAGCCTCTGTCCTTCGGGAGTGTTTTCCAACACGCCCAGCACAAGGCTGTCCTCCATTTCCGGCTGCGCACTCGGACACATCAACCGGGGAGGATCGGCGGAATGATCTTCCGCTTGGCTCATGGCTGCTCTAGAACTCGACGGGAGGATTTCTGATGATGAAACCCATCGTGCCGTCGTAGACTTTCGGCGTCAGCTTTAGAGTTGGGAAGCGAGCTTGTACTTCCTTAGTAATGCGGCGCGCCGCGGCGTTAGCGTCGAAATCTTTTGACGGTGGGACCAGGCGACCCATTATGATGCCGCCGGGAACCCTGCGGAAATCCGCAGCCTCAATGGCCCGGTCTATCGCTTTCGCCAAGTCGCCGATCTTAATTGTTGATGCTTTCGTTGCCACAGGAATGACACCTCCAAGTAAGGTTTTTAGGCCCGAATAGTTTGGGTTGGGCTGTTTGGACGGGCGCACTCTATGCCTTTTGCGAGGCTGTGTCAATAAGAAAAGTTCGCTTATGCAGGAGATATGCGGTCGGTAGCAAAATACTTGCGGAGGGCTTCAGGGATCAGGATTGAGCCATCTTTCTGCTGATAGCTCTCGAGGATCGCAATCCAAGTTCGGCCAACAGCTAACCCTGAGCCGTTGAGCGTGTGGACAAACTCGGGTTTGGCCCCGCCGGCGCGACGAAAGCGTACGTTCGCGCGCCGCGCCTGAAACGCTTCGCAATTCGAACAGGAAGAGATTTCACGGAAGGCATTCTGTGAAGGCAGCCACACCTCGATGTCGTATGTCTTCGCGCTGCCAAAGCCGAGGTCGCCGGACGCAAGGGCTACAACGCGATAGTGAATGCCGAGCTTCTGCAAGATCACTTCGGCGTCGCGCGTCAGCGATTCGAGTTCATCGTAGGAATTCTCTGGCAGCGAATACTTCACCAACTCGACTTTTTCAAACTGATGCTGGCGAATGATCCCGCGCGTATCTTTGCCGTAACTTCCGGCTTCCGATCGGAAGCAGGCCGAGTACGCCGCCCACTTCATCGGCAACTGTGACGCGTCGAGAATCTCTTCGCGGTGATAATTCGTGACCGGCACTTCCGCCGTCGGCACGAGATAGAAACCGCGTTCGTCTTCCAGCTTGAAAAGGTCCTGTGCGAACTTCGGCAGCTGGCCGGTGCCGAACAGCGCGTCGCGGTTGACGATGAACGGGGGCAAAGTTTCCGTATAGCCATGCTCAGTCGTGTGCAGGTCGAGCATGAAATCGATCAGCGCGCGTTCCAATCGGGCGCCGGCGCCGTTCAGGATCGCGAACCGCGCGCCGGCAATCTTGGTCGCGCGCTCCAGGTCGAGAATACCGAGCGCCGTTCCCAAATCTACGTGATCCTTCGGCGTGAAATCGAATTCAGGTTTCGTGCCCCAGCGGCGAACCTCGACATTTGCTGATTCATCTTTGCCGACCGGCACCGTGTCGTGCGGGATGTTCGGCAGCGTCGAGAGCAGCGCGCGCATCCGCGCCTCGGTCTGATCGCGGGCGGCATCAAGTGCAGCGATCCGCTCTTTAAGTTCATTGAATTGCTTGCGGCGCGCATCCGCTTCGTCACGCTTGCCGTCCTTCATCATCGCGCCGATCTCGCGGCTGGCCGCGTTGCGCTCAGCGTTCAATTGATCTGACTCAGAAATCACACGACGACGATCCGCATCGGCCGCGGCGAAGTCATCGAGGGCGGCCGTGGCCATCTCGCGCTTCGCCAACGCGGCGCGAACCGCGTCGAGATTCTCTCTTACATAATTCAGATCAAGCATTCGTGACCGTATTCGTTTCCGATCTTTTCAAGAGTTCACCGATCGCGGCTCCGATTGTACCTGAGGCATCCTTGGCCCACCACGCCGGCAGCAATCAGCCCGGCGCTATAGGGACGCCCCACGCGTCTCACTTACTTTGGGCTGCCCAAAAGACGCTTCGTTGTACGCGAACTTGCTATCCGAAAAAACGTCTTGACTAGCAGGATATGTCGGCATATCCTCCCCGCCATTCAAGAACTTTAGCTAGACGCGCTAAAGAAGCCTACTTAGAAGCAGTTGCTCTTAAGATCTCAACATTTGAGGGTGATGAGCAATTTGGTTGGTTCTTTCAGTCGCAGGTTCTGAGACACGGATCGAGCCGCGCGTCCGTCTTAGCTGCTAAATATTTCTCAAAACCTGATCGGCGTTGAGGACGCCGGTCTAATTGAATGGGGGAGTGGACTCACGAGGAACGGGTTGTTGGCATTCAGTGACTCGTCGCGAAAATATTCATAGGCGGCGCCCCGAAACTCGTTGCTGCCGCTTCGCGTGATCGCTTGAACGCTGCCGCCGCCCGCTCGTCCAAAGCTCGCATCATAGAGCGAGGTCTGAACGGTGAACTCCTGGATCGTTTCCGGAGCCGGCACAGCCAATAAGGCCGCCGCATTGGTTGCGATATTGTTTGCGTCAACACCATTGAGTTCAAAATTGTTCTGCGTGACGCGGGCGCCGTTGACTAAGACGTTTTGCGAGTTGCGGCCCAGCGCCGTGTTGTCAGGCAGCGTCACCGACGCCCCGGGAGACAGCGCCAGGATTTGTGTGAAGTTACGGGTCGCGAGCGGTAGCTCGGATAACGGCCGCGAATCAACGACCCGACCTAGTTGTGGGCCGTCGTTTTTTAGCGGCGGCGAAAACCGCACGAAGACCGGATCGACGTTAATGCCAGCAACTTCGAGTTCGACATTGACGATCGTCGTCTCAGTAATCGCGACTAAGACCGAATCAAGAACGGCCGGCGAGAATCCCGCCGCCCGCACGCTCAAACGATAACGACCAGGGCGCAGCAACGGCAGGAAGTAGGTTCCGCTGGTTCCGGTGTCAATTTCGCGCTGCTCGCCGGTTTCTAAACTGACTATGGTAACTTCCGCCCGGACGATCAAAGCCCCACTCTGATCTCTTACCGTGCCACTGATTCTTCCCGTTGTTTGCGTCTGCCCCGTTGCCGGTACAGCGCCGACGGATAGGACACAGACAAATGCTCCGAGGGCCGGAAGAAATCTTTGCCATAAAAGTTTCATGACCGCAAAACCCCTGTAGGTCTGCGGTCTTATATCCCATTTTGCGCACGACGGCGAGGAAAACATTGAGAGGGGGCGAGGGCTTCAGCGAGCGAAGATGAGGTTCGCTTCTTCCAGGGTTTCCTTCGAGCCGATATCGAACCAGACTCCCGGCACGCGCCACACGTAAACCGGCGTGCGCGGGTAAAGCCATTGAATCAGCAGCCCGGGCTGATCCGGATTGTTGCCTTCCGCGATGTACTGCTTGATCAGCGCCAAAGACCACTTTGGATAATAGTACAAAGCGATGCCTGTGATCGTACTCTTTGGCTCCTTCGGTTTCTCCTCGAAGAAGGTAATGCGGCCGTCCAGGTCGGTTTCGATCGCGTTGTACTTCTTAATCTCTTCCAGATTGCCGACATCGTATACACCCAGGACCGGTGCATTATGCGCCCGGCAAAATTCGCCGAACCCTTCGAGGGGCTTACTGAAAAGATTGTCGCCGGCCACGACGATGATGTCATCCTCGATGCCTGCTTGCATGATCACCAGATGCATGTCGCCGATGGCGCCCAGCTTGTTCGCGTCGTCGGTTGAGTGATCATTGACCACGCCGATCGGTAGCCCCGCGTGGCCCGCTTGGTACTGGTTCGCCCAATCCGCAAAATGGCTGGAGAACTTCTCATTCGTGACGACATAGACGTGATCGATCTCTTTTTCCGGCGTCAGACAATCAAGCACGTGCTCGATCATTGGTCTGCCGGCAACCGGCAGCAGAGGCTTCGGCTGATTGAGTGTGAGCGGGTAAAGCCGCGTCGCGTAACCGGCGGCCAAAACAATTAACTTCACAAGTCCTCCATGTGAGGCGCTGACGGAAACCCGACCGTTAGGGAGGGTGCGTCATCAAGACGCTGCTTTAGCACCCTCCCTAACGGTCGGGTTTCCGTCCTGCTTCGGATTAAGGATGAGGATGCATCTTGGCAAAAAACAACGCGGCGAGCAAACGCGAATTGCCGGTCGCGATTTCCGTTTTGGGCTTTCCTCTGTGCCTCTGTGAAATCTCTGCGACTCTGTGGTGAAGTATTGCCGACATGTTCACCACGGAGGCACTGAGCATTTACAGAGATACAGAGAAGAACTGCAACTTAGGCACTGCCTCGTCAGTTCGCTCGTTCTCGCCGCACCACACGCACGCCGCAGCGCCAATCCTCATTTATGTCGAAGCGATAGATCTCGATGTCCGGAGCCATGGTCTTTGCCAGCGTGCGAAACGATGGGTGAAAGTGAAGCGTGGGCGCGACCAGATAAACTAAGGGTGACTCGTCGCTGATTTCGCGGGCGCCGAAAAGCTTTGCCGAGCTGATGTGCCCGCGCCGGCGATGAGCTTCAACGCGCCGCCAGTAGTCGACTCCCTGAAAGACGTGTTCGCGATCTTCCGTAACCTTGAGTTCGATAACTACCAGCCGGCCGTCGTGCCGCAGCGCGAGCAGATCGATCGGTCGCGCCCCACCCCCGTACCCCACAGCACCGCCGTGTGACGTACGAAACTGCGCATGGAGCGGCGCGATGATCAGTCCCGGATCGAGCTTCGTAATGTCGCGACGCAACATAGACTCCAGCCAAGCTTCGCCCGACGCGCGGTATAACCAATGCCGGCGATCGCGACAACTCTCGTTGCGATACATCTCAAGATCATCAAACAACTTTGCCCAGTCCCGCTGATGAAAAACGTCGAGTTGTCGCCGGCGCGAACCCTCAATCCCAAACCAAATTCGCTCTTGTTCCATCACCCGCCGCAAACGCGCGAACGGGAGTCCGTGATAACGAAGCGTCTGCCCGTGCCGCGACGCCACCATGTCGATGGCATCTGGCAACTGCGCCAGAATTTCGTTTGCATGCTCCATTGGCTCGGGTTTATTTACCGGCGGAAAGCGCGCCAGACGTTTTCGCCAGAGATGCTTGCGTTCAAAAATCTTAACGGGCGTGACCTCAGTCCAACCGTCGTTGATTTCGAAAAGCTCGATTCGCTCACGGAGCGAGTCTCGCAGCAGAACATGCCGCTGGCGCGCGGCTTCCAGTATTTCGCGTTCGACGACGAGTAGTAGCCTTTGAAGCGACGGCCGCTTCGGAGTTTGCAGCATTCGCTGAAACCACAGCAGCGTTGATGAAAAGAGAGAATCGACGTTGCGCACGTCGCTTTCCGCGACTGTGCCCGTCACCGCGACTCGTTCGTGCGGTAGCCGCAGAACGATGCGCGCATAACGACCGGGCTGATCTCGACGCATGCCGGGACTGAGTTTTGCGAATTCAATCTTCACGGAAGGGCTCAACACAGGGCGTAGGGTGTGGGGTGTAGGGGGTAGTTTCTTTGAACTTCTCGATAAGGTGCTTAGAAGGTGATTGGTTTTCTCCGATTGCTCAGGATCTACACCCAACCCCCTATCCCCTACACCCTCTAAAGAGAGTGCCACTAGCTCTGCCAACCGCTCGCATCGCTCCTGACGTGCTGCCTTGATGCCCGCGACGATGGCTTTAGCTGATGCTCGAGGAATCAGCTCGATCATTACTTCCTCGGCGCCCATGCGCCGTGACGCTTGCACGCTCAGCTTGTCGCCCTTCCAGTGCCAACTCTTAACCCGCCAGGCGCGCGAGCCCGTTTCAGTCCAGCATGAAAAGATTAGCCGGCCGGGCGAAGCCGAAAACTCAAACTCGTCGGTGGTGAGATTAACCGGAGATTGGCCATCGAGCGACATGAACCAATCGTGATGCGCCTTGATGATTTCGCGGATCGAGGTTTCGTCGTGTTCGACGTCGCGGGAGTTCACGCCTTTTGTGGCAATTGCGGGAGGCATCGGCCGCTATGCTAACATCGCGAGTGACATAGACTTTATCTGTGATGCAGCAAGAGTTAGACGAACACAGACTGAAGTCTATGTTACTTTTTTTCGATGAAACCAGTTTTTCTGACAGCCGCAGTGCGCACTCCGATCGGCCGCTTTGGAGGCTCGCTGAAGGACTTGACGGCCGCTGATATGGGTGTGGCAGTCGCGAAAGAAAGCCTGCGCCGCGCGAACATTCTGCCAGATCAGATTCAAGATTCAATCTGGGGCTGTGCGCGGCAGGCCGGAGGCGGACCGAACGTAGCGCGGCAGATTACTTTTCGCGCGGGCGTGCCTGAGCAAGTGCCCGCGTTTACCGTGAATCAAGCTTGCGGGTCAGGCTTGCGCGCGATCATTCTCGCGGCAGAAAAAATCATGCTGGGCCGCGCCAGCATCGTCCTCGCCGGTGGAACTGAGAGCATGTCGCGCGTGCCTTACTTCGCGGAAGGCGCGCGTTGGGGAATGCGTCTGGGCCATGTTGATCTAATCGATGGAATGTACCGGGACGGTTTTAATGATCCGCTTTCGGGAATGGTGATGGGCGAGACAGCGGAGGAGTTAGCGAAGCGCTACGAGATCGCGCGAGACGAGCAGGATGAATACGCTCTGCGTTCACAGCAACGCGCCGCGGCGGCAATCGATGCCGGAAGATTCGACACTGAAATCGTCCCGCTCGAACTTAAAGATAGGAAAGGGAAAGTTTCTCCTTTCACTCGCGACGAACATGTGCGCGCCGATACTTCGTTCGAGAGCTTGCGCAAGCTTGCTCCGGTGTTCTCGAAAGAGGGAACTGTCACTGCGGGCAATTCGTCAGGCATCACTGACGGCGCGGCGGCCGTCGTCGTGTTGAGCGAAGCAGCCTTGAAAGAATCACCCGTTGAACCGCTGGCGCGCATCCTCGATTACGAGATTGTCGGTGTGGTCCCGGAAATCATGGGCATTGGCCCAGTACCCGCCACGCGCGCATTGCTCGAAAGACAGAAACTGACGCTCAACGATATCGATCTGGTCGAGTTGAACGAAGCATTTGCCGCGCAAGTTATCGCTTGCGATCGCGACTTAAAGTTCGATTCGGAGAAGCTGAACGTGAATGGCGGCGCGATTGCTTTGGGGCATCCGATCGGCTGCACGGGCGTGCGGATGACGACGACGCTCTTGCACGAAATGAAGAAACGAAACGCAAAGCGTGGCCTGGCGACCCTTTGCATTAGCGGCGGGATGGGAATTTCGCTGCTGCTTCAGCGCGATTAATCATTGCCACGAAAAGGCACAAAAAGCACAAATATGGAGGAACGGATCGCTTTTGTGCTTGTGTGATCTTTGTGGCCGTCTTTCGCTGCAACGCTTTGCGCCGCGGCAGGCATCGGATGAATAACTCTTCCGAAACCGACCGTACGGAGACAAATTGTGAAACAAGACTCATTTATTCGCATCAGCACGCTCGCCATCTTTGCTTTCAGCCTCGTGCTTGGCCACTCAGTCGCAAACGCTCAGCCGTCGTCAGGCGCGAAAACGGCAGACATTTTCTCTTTCGTTCCTGCTTCGGATGGCGTCTTGGTGGTTGATGCTAATCGCTTGCTAAACGAGACGCTGCCGCGCGTCTTTGCCGGCGACGCCGCCAAACTCGCGCAGATCAATTCTGAGTTGGACAAGTTCAAAACAGACACGGGGATCGACGCCCGTGCGTTCGAGCGAGTCGTCGTCAGCGCTCGTTACACACATCCATCACCGACGGTAACGAAGCTCGAGCCGGTGGCGATCGCGCAAGGCAAGTTTGACGCGCGTGCCGTCACGCTCGCGGCCCGCCTGTCAGGCAAAGGAAAGGTTCGTGAAGAAAAGTATCGAGGCGCCACCGTCGTTGTCCTCACTATCAACGATCAGATGAAGTTGTTCGGCTTGTGGAACATGCGCGTTCGTGATTTGGCGATCACGGCGTTGAACGTAAACACGGTTGCCCTGGGAACGCCCGCCACCGTGCGCGCGGTTATCGATGCGGGAAGAACTCCGCGCCGCGACAGCGTCGAACTGGTATCGCTGGCCACGCGCGATCTACAGGCCGTGATCGGTTTTGGCGCAAACGTGACGAAGACGTTATGGTCGAACCTGAACCTTGGAACCGACGCGATCGCAAAGGACGTTGGTTCTATCCGGCAGGCTTATGGTTCAGTCGGAACGACGGCGACAGACGTAGCGTTGACTATCGTCGCGCGCACCGATACGCCGGCGTCTGCTAAAAACCTGGGCGACACTTTGACTGGCCTGAAGCAACTAGCGGGGCTACTCGTCATGAGCATGAATGCCGACAGACGCGCGCTGGCGCAGAGCGCGGTCGCGAATCTGACCATCAATGCCCGCACGAATGAAGTCGAGATTCGCACGCAAGTGACTGCGGCTAATCTCGCCTCAATAATGAAATGACTTTGTCGCAAACTGATTTCGTGACCTGCGCAGGCGGAGACCAATTAGATGGCAGCATCTCTCTCTGACGATTTTCTCAAACCGATAGTTGAGAGCCTGAGTAAGGCAAACCAGGCAGCGGCCATTTCGTATCCCGGCGAAACCGGCCATCGCCAGCCGGTGCACACGGTTTATGGCGGAGCCCATCTGTTTCGCGCCGACACGGCAAAGCGTTTGGGCCAGGTGGCGGAACGCGCGCTCGCCGAAAACGCGGGGGACTTCGTCGTGTTTGCGCGCGCGCTCGGATTGCCGTTGTCCGGCGAATTGCCGGACGTTCTGGACTACGCAACGGGTTTGAAGAACCGTCTGGAAGCCGATTCCGGAGCGGTTCGCGAGGGGAACAAGCCCGCCTGGCTGGCGTACACGATTTTCACGCGCGTGCAGGAAAAGCTGAAGCGCGAACCGGTTGAAGATTTTCGGATCGATTTCGAAGACGGCTATGGCAACCGCCCCGACGCGGAAGAGGACGGCCACGCCGAAACCGCTGCGGCGGAAGTCGCGAAAGGGATAGCAGACGGCACGCTCCCGCCATTCATCGGTATTCGCATTAAGCCCTTCAATGAAGAGTTGCGCGCACGCAGCGTGCGCACGCTCGATATTTTTGTTTCGACTGTGCTGGAAAAGGCCGGTGGAAAGCTGCCGCAGAATTTCGTGGTCACGCTGCCAAAGATTACTGTTCCGGAACAAGTCACGGCCCTCGCTAACATTTTCGATTTGCTTGAAAAGAAAACTGGACTAGCGGCGGGCTCGCTGAAGATGGAGATGATGATCGAAACGACGCAATCGATCATCAACTCTGAAGGCCGCATCAACCTGCCGTTGCTTTTGCAGGCAGCGCGCGGACGCTGCGTCGCGGCGCACTTCGGGACTTACGACTACACCGCCAGTTGCAGCATCACTGCCGCGCATCAGCACATGATGCACACTGCGTGTGACTTTGCGAAGCACATGATGCAGGTGTCGTTTGCCGGTACAGGCCTCTGGCTCTCGGATGGCGCGACGAACATCATGCCCGTCGGCCCGCATCGGGCGACGGAAGGCGCACCCCTGACGCAGGATCAAAATGAAGAGAATCGCGCGATCATTCACCGCGCGTGGAAATTGCACTACGATCACATTCAGCATTCACTCGTCGGCGGCTTTTACCAGGGCTGGGACCTGCATCCGGCACAACTGCCGACCCGTTACGCGGCGGTGTACGCGTTCTTTCTGCAAAGCCTGGACGCGGCTTCGGAACGTCTGCGCAATTTCGTCGACAAAGCCGCGAAAGCAACTTTGGTTGGCGACGTGTTCGACGACGCGGCCACGGGCCAGGGCCTGCTGAATTACTTCCTGCGCGCGGTGAATTCCGGCGCCATCACCGAAGAAGAAGCGCTGAAGTTGTCGAGCCTTACGGTCGAAGAGCTGCGTTCGGGATCGTTTGTGAAGATTTTGAAGAACCGCCAGGAACTGTAGGCGAAGCGGGGCAGTAGCCCGACCGTCAGGGAAAGCGTTTCGTATCCGAAGTTCACGCCCTCCCTGACGGTCGGGCTACTGCCCTGATCGCGTCAGTAACTCAGTCGTCCACATCTCAAGTGGCCGCTTTAACAAAGATTCGCGCGGCGGTGCGGAATCTGGCGCAGGAGCTGCTGACCATCGAAGGGTCCTCTGATGTGCGGCAAGGCTCCGCCTTTGCCGTTCCATTGGACTTTCACAGTTTTGGGGCTGTGCCCCGCAAGGGCGGCGGAGCCGCACACGCCCCGTTTCGCCAAATCAAAACAACGATCCCTGCTGAGTCTCATCATCCGGCTCAACTGATTCAGCCAGCCGCGGATACGTCTCGATCAACTTTGCTGGACCGGGGACTTTCTCCTCTTCGAGCTCCGCGAGAATTTCAAATGCATTCACCAGGCTCTGCCCACGCGCATGATTGTTCGTGATGACGAAGGTTTGTTTGGCTTTTGCCGCGACCTCTTTGATTCGATTTACCCAGGGCTCGAGTTCCTCCGGCCCATACAGATAATCGTAACGCTCCAGGACGTTAGCTTCTTCTCGAAACCAGTTTTGATAATTGCGGCCGTGCAGACGCACGTAACCGATGTCGGACGTTACTTCCGCGGACGGTTTGATCGAGTCGTGAAACAAGGGCTGATCGATGTCACACAATCCGACGCCGAGGTCCTCAAGCGTTTGCAGCACGCGCGCGTTGTTCCATGACTCGTGCCGTAACTCAACGACCAGCGGATAGTCTTTGAATTTCGTGACGAGCTGGGTCAGGTAATTGCGCTCATCCAGATCGTTCTTGAACGACCACGGAAACTGAATCAGCACCGCGCCGAGTTTGCCCGCTTCCCTCAGCGGATCGAGTCCTTCGCGGAAAAGCTTTTCGTCTTCCGCGGTCGCTTTGCCGCGATCGTGCGTGAACGCGCGAAAGAGCTTGGCAGTGAAAACGAAATTCGGATTGTGCTCGATGCGGCGCAGCCAGGACCGGGCCGTCGCAGGCGAGGGCGGGTGATAAAAGCTGCTGTTGATCTCCGCGGTGTCGAAATACTTCGCGACCAGCGACAGCGTGTCGAACTTCGTGCCGGCGCCTTCGGGATAGACGCGGCCGCGCCAGTCGGCGTACGACCAGCCGGCGGGACCAACCCGGATGTCGCGAAGCGCGCGCATGGATGGGATTCTGGTGACAAACGAGCGGTTTGTCGAAGGCCGCTGTCCAGTACAGAATCGCGAGCGGTAGCGAGCGGGATAAAAGGCTACTTTCACTCCTAACATCTCGATAGGTTCAAAGCGGTGCTGCGGTGGGTTGCGTTCTTGTCCTCGCTCGCTACCGCTCGCGGTTCTGTACCGTCGCCATCATTGGAGCGATGCTTCCTTGCACTTAAGTCGGAATTGCCGCTCCTACTTCGCTGTGCTAGCCTGCGACTACCGCCAACACCGATGGTCGCCAAGCCAAAAACCGAACGACGCGAGCGCTTCCAGACTGCTTCCGGCATCGAACTGCCCGTCGATTTCAATCCATCTAACATCGACAGCATTGATTACCGCCGCGACCTCGCGGACCCGGGTGAGTTTCCCTTCACGCGTGGCATCCGGCCGAACATGTATCGCGGCCGGTTGTGGACCATGCGGCAGTACGCGGGCTATGCCAACGCCGAAGAATCGAATGCGCGCTACAAATATCTGCTGAGCCAGGGCACGACCGGTTTGTCGGTCGCCTTTGATCTCCCGACGCAAATTGGATTGGATTCCGACGATCCGCTGGCGGCTGGAGAAGTTGGAAAAGTTGGCGTCGCGATCGATTCGCTCGAAGACATGCTGACTTTGTTTGACGGCATCCCGCTCGACAACGTTTCCACGTCGATGACCATCAACGCGACGGCGGCGATTCTGCTGAGCCTGTATCTCGCGGTTGCGCGGAAACAGGGCGTCGCATTCGACAAAGTCGAAGGCACGATTCAGAACGACATCCTGAAAGAGTACATCGCGCGCGGTACATACATCTTTCCGCCCGAACCTTCGCTGCGGCTGATTACCGACACATTCGCTTTCTGCGCGCGCGAAGTGCCGAACTGGAACACCATTTCGATCAGCGGCTATCACATTCGCGAAGCCGGCGCGACTGCCGTTCAGGAAGTCGCGTTCACCTTTGCCGACGCCATCGCGTACATCGAAGCAGCGCTGAAAGCTGGGTTAGAAATCGACGATTTCGCGCCGCGCATCTCGTTCTTCTTCAATTCCCACAACGACCTTTTGGAAGAGATTGCGAAGTTCCGTGCCGCGCGCAGGCTTTGGGCGCGCATCATGCGCGAACGCTTTCATGCGCGCGACGAACGTAGTTTGATGATGCGCTTTCACACACAGACGGCGGGTTCGACGCTCACCGCGCAGCAGCCGGAAATAAACATCGTGCGCACGGCGATACAGGCACTGGCCGCGGTGCTCGGCGGCACGCAGTCTCTGCACACCAACGCGATGGATGAGGCACTGGCGCTGCCAACGGAAGATGCCGCGCGTCTGGCGCTACGGACACAGCAGGTGGTCGCTTATGAATCAGGCGTCGCCGACACGGTCGATCCGGTAGCGGGCTCGTACGCGATTGAAGAGTTGACGACAGCGATCGAGCGTCGCGTCGTCGATTATCTCGATAAGATTGACGCTCTCGGCGGCACGTTGCAGGCGATCGAATCGGGCTACATTCAGCGAGAGATTCAAAATTCGGCTTACGAGTATCAGCGCGCGGTCGAGACGGGCGAGGCAATCGTGGTCGGCGTGAATCGTTTTCAAAGCGAAGACGATAAGCCAATCAAAACTATGCGCATCGATCCGTCGATCGAACGCGATCAGATCGAACGCCTTAAGGCTTTGCGTGCCCGACGCGATGCGCCGGCAACTGAAAATGCGTTGGTGAGACTGGAAGAAGCCGCACGCGGGACTGAAAACCTCCTGCCGCGAATCCTTGAATGTGTCGAGTCCTTTGCCACCGTCGGTGAAATCAGCCGGTCGCTGCGCGGAATCTGGGGCGAATATCGGGAAGCGGTGACAGTCTAACAAGATGGAATTTCTCCCCGTCCTTGCGCCGATCGTTTTCGTTGTCGCCTTTGCCGCGCTCGCCTTCTTCATTTACTTCCACAACCGCAAGAAAGAAAGAGAGAGAACTGAGCAGTTTCGCGCAGTTGCCGCACAACTCGCGTGGAAGTTCGCCGAAGAATCGCCGCTTAATATGATCGCGGGGTTGGAACGCTTCACGCTTTTCAGCCAGGGCCACTACAAGCAAATCAAAAACTTCATGTACGGCGAAGCCAACGGCATCAAAGCGGCCGTCTTCGATTACACCTACGTTACGGGTTCAGGCAAGAACCGCCAGACACACCATCAAAGCGTGGTTTATCTCGAGCCTGCCAATCTGCGTGTGCCGTACTTCTCGCTGCGTCCCGAAGGCTTTATGACCAGGATTTTCCAGGCGTTTGGGTATCAGGACATCGACTTTGGCCAGCGGCCCGAGTTTTCAAAGCAATACCTGCTGCGCGGCCAGGACGAGCCGGCTATTCGCCAGGCGTTCAACGACAGGCTGTTGTCATTTTTTGAGAGCTATCACGGCAGCTGCGTCGACGGCGGCGGCAATCAGCTCTTCGTCTTTCGCGCGGGTCACCGCTTTCAACCGCAAGAGATTCAGTCTCAACTCGCGTTTGCACTGAGCGTGCTAAATCTACTGCCGCGTTATTGACCTAAATGGTCAAGCGCATTTCATCCTTTAAACGCAGCCAATCACATCTCAGAGAAATATCCTTCAACGAATCCGCTATGCGGGCTCGTTGTCCATGGCCTTTCGCTCATAAACGGCCCAATCAAAAAACAGGAGAACCGTCCGCCGATTCTCAGGCCGCTCGCTTGACACGCCCCTTTCGTCGATGGTAAGTAAGCACTTACTTGTTGACGCGAGGCTAATCCTCTGAAGACAATCACGACCAAGAAACTGACGGCCGCCGCTGCTGCAAATGGCCGACGCATGACCGGCAAAAACCGGAAGCTGCAAATCCTGCGCGAGGCGATGAGCCTGTTTTCGCAGCGCGGCTTTCAGGGCACCACCACGAAGGAAATCGCGGCCGCGGCAGGCGTCTCAGAAGCGATGCTCTTTAAGCACTTCAAGACCAAGCAGGAACTCTACAGCGCGATTCTCGATCACAAAGCCTGCCTGCATGACGAGATGGATCCCAGCCAGATCTTAGCGGAAGCCGTCGCTCGGAAAGACGACCGCGCGGTGTTCGAGGGACTGGCGTTGCATGCTCTGAAACAGCACGAATGTGATCCGGAGTTTCAACGTCTGCTGCTGCATTCAGCGCTGGAAGAGCACGAGCTGGCCCGGATGTTTTGGGAGAAGTTCGTTTTGCGGGTTTACCAATTTCTCGGCGGTTACATCCGCGGGCGCCAACGCGACGGGGCATTAATCGACATCGAACCGAAAGTTGTCGTGCGCGCTTTCATCGGCATGATTGTGCACCACTCGCTCAGTAACAATTTGTGGGATCGCGAACGCCGCCTGCTTCGTATCTCAAACCAGAAGGCCGCCCGGGAGTTCACAAACATTCTGCTTCACGGGATTGAAAAAGATTTGGGCCCGAACCACAAGACCAAGAGAAAAGAGAAATGAGTTTTCGGAAATTCCTCAATCTAATCGGAATCGTTTTGGTAGTCGCTGCGGTGGCGTCCAGCACCGCGTGCAATCGTTCTAAGGGCGCGCCAAACACCAATGGGCCCGCGGCCGCGCCGGTGGTAATCGAAGTCTCGACGACGGCAGCCGTGCTGCGGCAGTTGCCGCGCTATTTTGAAGCGACCGGCAGCCTGGCGGCAAACGAGAAAAGCGACGTGATGCCTTCAACGACCGGCAAAGTCATCGCGGTCGGCGTGGACATGGGCAGCTATGTGCGGCGCGGGCAGATGGTGGTTCGGCTTGACCCAAACGATTTGCGGCTGCGGCTTGAACAGGCGCAGGCGCAACTCGATCAAGCGAAGGCCACGCAGCGACAGAACGAAGCCAGGATTGGTTTGCGGCCGGGACAGAAGTTCATTCCTGAGAATGTTCCGGAAGTTGCGTCAGCGCGCGCGGCGCTGAATCTCGCTGAGAAGAATTTACAACGTTACGAAGAGTTGATTGAGTCCGGCGATGTTTCGCGCGCGCAGTACGATCAGCAGCGCTCTCAACGCGATATGTTGCGCGAGCAATACCAGGTTGCGATACATCAGGCGCAGCAGAATTATGCGGGAGTAGCCAACGCGAAAGCCGCGGTTGATGCCGCGCAATCGCAGGTTGGTCTGGCAAAGCGAAGCCTGGATTACGCGATTGTAATCTCGCCGATTTCAGGTGTTGTCTCTGAACGCACCGTCAATCTTGGCGAATACGTTTCGCCGCAGCAGAAAGTCGCGACCGTCGTCAACATGAATCCGGTGCGGGTGCGCATCGACATTCCCGAGCAGGCGATTCCGCGTGTGCGCGTCGGCGAAAGCGTTTCGGTCCGCGTCGCGGCTTATCCCGATCGAAACTTTGCGGGACACATCGCACGCGTTTCTCCGAACGTCAGCGCCACTTCGCGCACGCTGACCGTCGAAGCTGAAGTCCAAAATCCAAGCGGCGAATTAAAGCCCGGACAGTTTGCGACGGTGCGCATTCTTCAGCCCCAAAGCGAACCGGCCGTGCTCGTGCCGCAGCATGCCTTGCGCCAGGTCTCAGGCGCGACTTACGTGTTCGTGATCAAGAACGGACGCGCCGAACAACGCCTGGTACAAACCGGACAGATCGAAGGCGATCTGGTGGAAATTAATAGCGGCGTTGCAGCGGACGAGATCGTGGCCACGACTAACGTCGATCAGTTGAGTGATGGCGCGACGATAAGGCAATGACGTCCAGCGTCCAAAGTCCAATGTCCAAAGTCACGGACGTTGGACGTTGGACTTTAGACATTGGACTTGGATAGCGATGCAAAAGTTAGCTGAAATTTGTGTTCGTCGTCCGGTGTTCGCGACGATGCTCATCCTGAGCCTTACGGTCGTGGGCGCCTTCTCTTACCGCTCGCTCGGCGTCGATCTGTTTCCGAAGATCGATCTTCCGACGATCACCGTCAGCGTGGTAAATCCCGGCGCCTCGCCGCAGGAAATCGAAACTGAAATTACCGATAAGCTCGAAGGCGCCGTCAACACGATCAGCGGCATCGATGAGCTGCGCTCGACTTCAGTCGAAGGCGTCTCGCAAGTCTTCATCAGTTTTGTGCTCGAGAAGAACGCGGACGTGGCAGCGCAGGAAGTGCGCAACAAAATCGAGCTAATTCAAAATGATTTGCCGGAAACGGCAGAGACTCCGATCGTCCAGAAACTCGACACGGACGCGACGCCCGTCCTGCGCATCGCGCTGTCGGCCCCGCGCTCTCTGCGTGAAGTCACTGACATTGCCGACAAACAAATTAAACGTCAGATCGAGCCGATTAGCGGCGTCGGCAACGTTCAGATTGTCGGGGGCAGAGAACGCGAGATTCAGGTTTGGCTGGATACCGACAAGATGCGCGCGTACAACGTTTCGGCGGCGGATGTCGCGAACGCGGTGCGCATGCAGAACATGGAACTGCCCGGCGGCCGCGTGGAAGAAGGCAAGCGCGAACTGACCGTGCGGACGATGGGGCGCGTTGCCGAGGCCGCGCAACTAAACAATATCGTCATCGCGAATCGCGGACCTTACGCGGTGAAGCTCAGCGACATCGGCTATGTCGAAGACGGCGCCGAAGAGCAGCGCACCGAAGCGCGCCTGAATGGTCAGCCGGCTGTGACGCTGGTTATCTCGAAACAGTCGGGTCAGAACACAGTTGCGGTCGCGGATGCAATAAAGGAACGCCTGGAAGAGCTGAAGAAGACCTTGCCGTCTGACGTGAAGGTGCAACTCGTCGGCGACCAGACAGTCTTTATCAAGGCGTCGCTCGACGCCATTCAGTTGCACCTGATTGAAGGCAGCATCCTCGCGGCGATCGTTGTTTTTGTTTTTCTCTGGAGCTTCCGCTCGACATTTATCGCGGCGATTGCGATCCCGACGTCCATCATCGCGACGTTTGGATTAATGGCCGCGATGGGGTTCACCATGAACCAAATCACGATGCTGGCGCTGACGCTGATGGTCGGCATTGTGATCGACGACGCGGTCGTGGTGTTGGAAAACATTTTTCGCTATGTGGAAGAAAAAGGCGTGCCGCCGTTTCAGGCCGCCATCGAAGGCACGCGCGAAATTGGTCTGGCGGTAACCGCCACGACGCTTTCGCTACTCGCTGTGTTTCTGCCGGTCGGCTTCATGGCGGGTATGGTCGGACGCTTCATGTCGTCGTTTGGCTTCACCGCTTCGTTTGCGATCGCCGTTTCGCTCCTGGTCTCGTTTACGCTGACGCCGATGCTGGCGGCCCGCATGATCAAGCGCAAGCAGCGTGTCAGTACCGAGAGCGGTAGCGACCGGGTAAGTACGCGATCTGTCAGTACCGGGAGCGGTAGCGACCGGGTAAGTACGCGCTCCGAGGCCGAAGTGAGAACCTCGCCCACAAAACGCGACTACTCACTCGCGGAATTCAAAGAGAAGTACGGCCAGGCGCATTCGAAAGAGGGCCGCTTCTACCGGCCGATCGATCGCGCGTACACAAAAATGCTCGAGTGGTCGATGGCGCATCGCTGGGCGATTGTCGGATTGTCTGTCTTCGTGATCCTCAGCACGATCCCGTTGTTCATGTTCGTCGGTAAGAACTTCCTCCCAGTTGACGATCAATCGCAATTCGAAGTTAACGTGCGCGCGCCGGAAGGCTCGACGCTGTCGTTCACCTCAGGCTTGGCGGAACGAATGGCTGCTGATTTTCGCAAGCTGCCGGGCGTGACCGACACGCTGGTAACCATCGGCAGCGGCCAACAGCAAATCGTGAATATCGCGAACATCTACATCAAGCTGACGCCGATCGCAGAGCGCAGCGTCACCCAGAACGACCTGATGGCGCGCGCGCGCGACGAAATCGTCGCGAAGTATGTGAAGGAGTTTCCCGATCAATTGCGCACCAGCGTCAATTCGGTGGCGGCGATCTCCGGCGGCGGATTCCGCAATGTCGACATTCAGTACGTCATCGGCGGGCCCGATCTGGACAAACTGACAAAATATTCCAACGGCATGCTGGCGAAGTTGAAGACATTGCCGGATGTCGTCGATGCCGATTCCACTTTGATTAGCGGCAAGCCGGAACTGCGCGTCGTGATCGATCGCGCCCGCGCCGGCGATCTCGGCGTACGCATCGGCGATATTGCGCAGTCGCTGAATACTCTGGTCGCCGGCCAGAAGGTTTCGACATTCAATGCGGGCGTCGATCAGTACAACATTCGTGTGCGCGCGATGGGTCAGTATCGAGCTAACGCCGAAGGCTTGCAGCGGATGATCGTCGCGTCACAAAAGCTCGGCTGGGTCAGTCTCGACAATCTCGTGCGCGTCGAAGAAGCCACGGGCCCATCGTCAATCGATCGTTATAACCGGCAGCGGCAGGTGATGCTCACCGCCAACACCAAACCGGGCGGCTCGCAGGCGGCAGTCCTGGGAAAGCTTGAACAGTTCGCGCGCGAAGAGAACATGGAAAGCACGTATCAGACGTCGCTGGCCGGCCGTTCGAAAGAACTGAGCCGCACCGGCTACTACTTCCTTTTGGCGATCGTGCTGTCGTTCATCTTCATGTACATGGTTTTGGCCGCGCAGTTCGAATCGTTTATCCACCCGGTAACTATTCTTTTGACGCTGCCGCTGGCGATTCCATTCGGCATCCTCTCGCTGCTGGTGATGGGGCAAACCGTAAACATCTTTTCCGGACTCGGATTGCTGCTGCTGTTCGGCGTGGTGAAGAAGAACGCGATCTTACAAATCGATCACACGAATGGTTTGCGACGCCAGGGTATGGAACGTCACGAAGCGATTATCCAGGCTAATCGCGATCGTCTGCGCCCGATTCTGATGACCACGATTGCGTTGGTCGCAGGCATGTTGCCGCTGACCATCTCAAGCGGCCCCGGCTCTGGCACAAATAGATCGATCGGGGTGCTGGTGGTCGGCGGACAGTCTCTATGTTTGTTGCTCACGCTGCTCGCAGTGCCGGTGTTTTACTCACTGTTCGACGATCTCGGGCGCAGTCGCGTTTGGGCGCGCATCAGCTCAACAATCAGCAGCGTTTTCGGCCGCGCGCGAAAACGTGCCGCGACCGCTGCCGCATCTTTGTTTGGACTTATAGCAAGAGACTAAGACTGAGGGGGAAAAGCAGATGAACACTCGCGTTCTAAAACCAATCTCAATTAATAAACACCGCGCCATAAACGCACCGTACAAACGAATAGGGGGCGCGATTGTTGCCGCAGGTGCTGCGCGAACAACCACCACCTTTGCGTTGGAACTGCTTTTCACGTTCGCGATCATTTGCCCGACCGCCGTTTATGCCGCCGCTCAGCAGCCGTCGGAAAGCCCATCGCCCGCGACGCAAACTGTAAACGTGCCGGCGGTTGCCACAGATTATCGCGCGGATCCGAACCGTCCTCTGCCACCGCTTAGTCGCGTCGGCGTGGACTTGAGCCAGCAGAAACCGATTACTTTGCGAGAAGCGATCGTGATGGCGCTTGGCAACAACAAAGACATCGAAGTCGCGCGCGACACTGTGCGCCTGGCTGAGGCCGATCTGCTGACTTCGCGCGGCGCTTATGACCCGAAGTTCACTGCGCAGAGTTACTACGAACGTAGCAAGACACCAGCCGCGAGTTTTCTGAGCGGCGCGAGTGGCACCGTGGAAACAACCGCTTTCACGAAAACGACGCGTTTCGAAGGTCTGTCGCCGGAGTTTGGCGGCAACTATCGCATCGATTTCTCATCGATTCGACAGACGACTAATAGCCAATTCACGGCGCTCAACCCGAGTTATCCGACTGCGCTGACATTCAACTTCACGCAGCCGCTGCTCCGTGGGCGCAGCTTTGACTTGCCGCGCCGAAACATCGAGGTTGCGAAGAAGAACCTTTCGCTGACGGACGCACAATTTCGCCAACGTTCTATCGAGGTGATCACGCAGGTGCAGCGCTCGTACTGGGACCTGGTGTTCACTTTGCGGAACCTGCAGATCCAGCGCGAGTCTCTGAATGACGCGCGCGCGCAACTCGAACACAACCGGCGCATGGTTGCGGAAGGCCAGTTGGCGCCAATCGATATTATCGCGGCGCAAACGCAGGTCGCCAATCTCGAGCAGGCAGAGTTTTCCGCGCTTGAAGACGTCACGCGCGGCGAGAACAATCTGAAGAATCTGATCGCTGAGAACCAATCTGCGCCGATTTGGAATGCGTCGCTCGTGCCGACAGATGACCTTGATTTGACTGTGCCGCGGGTTCCGCTTCCTGAGGCGATGAAAACGGCGCTCAACAACCGGCCGGAGCTGAGACAATCTGATCTTGCGCGTGAAATCAATCAACTCGATCAGAAGCTCTACCGCAATCTCACGAAGCCACAGATCGATTTCGTGGGTAGCTACGGCATGGTTGGCAATGCGGGAACTGTAGCGCAGCTTTCCAATCCGTTTACTTCAAGCAACGAAGCGTTGCGCGCGCGGGTGAATGAGCTTTCAGTGCTGAACGGTTTGCAACCGTTGCCGGCCCCGCCGGAGACGTTAATTCTGCCTGAGTTAATTGGCGGCTACCCGCGCTCGCTCGGCAATCTCGCGACGAATGACTTCAACAACTTTCGCGTGGGTGTGACGTTGAGTTTTCCTCTTCGCAATCGAACGGCTGAAGGCCAGCTCGCGCATTCGCGGATTGAAGGCGATCGTATTGCGACGCAGCGGCAGCAACTCGAGCAACTGATTCAGGTAGAAGTTCGCAACGCCCTGCAGTCTGTCACGACCGCTGAAGCCCGACTGCGCTCAGCCGCCGTCGCCCGAGAAAACGCTGAGCAGCAGTACGAAAGCGAAAAACGAAAGCTCGACGTTGGTCAATCAACCGTGTTCCTTGTTCTCGAACGTCAGACGGCCTTGACGATTGCGCGCGGCAGTGAGTTGCGCGCGCAGACTGACCTGAACAAAGCAATCGCTGAATTGCAGCGGGTCACCGGAAATTCGCTAACCGCCAACAACGTGACCGTGCGCGGGCCGTAATAGTTCCTGATTCGTCCGCGCTTTCACTAGCCACTTTCACAAAACGCCACGCAAATTTTGTCGATTGCGCCGTCTATTTCTCTGCCCGCACAAAGCAACGAGTGTGTTGACAACTTTCGACGGCGAAGATATTTTGCCCGCGTACTTTTTCGGGATCGATCACGCTTAGATGCGAGTGTCCGCTGCCAATTCCGCTAAAACGCCTGCCGCCGTGGGCTCGCCGGTGACTGTGGTTGAAGCGTTAGACCGGCTGGCGACAGAGCGCCGGCATGGCTTTCATTTCGTCGGTCTCGGACGCCAAGAACGATTCATCTCAAACTGTGAGATCCGAGAAGAGGCCTTCCGTCGCGCAGCGCATCTGTCTGCTTTAGGACTGGGGAAAGGCGATCGCGTAGCTTTGGTGATTGCGGACGGTGCTGAGTTCGTCTTGAGCCTTTTCGGCGCGATTGCTGCCGGTATAGTGCCGGTGCCGATCTCGCCTTCTGCGACAGCAAAATCGCTGGATGCCTACGTTAACACGGTTGCCGCGATCGTACGTCGGGCCAACGCGAAAATGCTGTTGACAACTGCCGCGACCGAGTTTCTGCTGCGACCGGTGCAGGCACAGATCAACAGGACAACAAATGTCGTTACGACGGAAGCGGCTTTTTCCGGCCTGGTCCCGGACTTTCAACCGCCTTCAGTATCGCCCGACGATCTTTGCTTTCTACAATTCACTTCAGGTAGCACCTCTGCGCCGCGAGGCGTTGAGGTCAGTCATGCCAATCTCATCGCCAACGTAAACGCGTTCCTGGGACCAGAAGGTTTCGGCCGTTATCCGGATGACATCGGAGTCAGTTGGTTGCCTCTGCACCATGACATGGGGCTGATCGGATTTGTCATGGGTCCGGTAATTCAGAATGGGCCGGTGGTGATAATCTCAACGAGCGCGTTTGTGCGTGATCCGCGCATCTGGCTCCGAGCGGTTCACGAATATCGCGGGACGATCACATATGCTCCAAATTTCGGCTATGCGCTAACCACCAGGCGTCTGCGCGACAATGATATCCAGGCTCTTGATTTAAGCTGCGTACGCGTTGCAGGTTGTGGCGCGGAACCGATCCACTTTCGCACGTTGCAAAAGTTTGCCGAACGTTTGGCGCCGACTGGCTTCCGGCCTGAAGCGTTTCTTCCCAGTTATGGTTTGGCAGAATCTACGCTGGCCGTGACACTGCATAAGACCGGAGAACCTTTGCGCGTCGAGCACACTGATCTGGAATCACGCAAGCGCGGCAACGGTGCCTCGCGAAATGGCGAGGAAAACAATTTTGAAATCGTCTCTTGCGGTTTTCCTTTCGCGGATCATGAGTTACAGATTGTCGGCAAGGACGGCGCGATCTTGCCTGAGCGAGAGGTGGGCGAGATCGTGATCCGTGGCCCAAGTGTCGCGCGCGGATACTTCGACGATCGGAAAGCCACCGAAGCGAGCTGGCGAAACGGCTGGTTGCACACAGGCGATCTTGGCTATATCGCTGATGGCGAACTCTTTGTTTGTGGCCGAATCAAAGATCTGATCATTGTGCGCGGCGCCAATTTTTACGCGCATGACATTGAAAATGCGGTTCGCGATCTTCCCAGCGTGCGGCGGGGGAACGTGATCGCGTTTGGCGTTTCTGGAAACGGCGAAGACCGCTTGGTACTCGCGGCCGAAACAGATGCTCGCGAGGCGACGGGGCTGCGCGAATCAATCACCGCTCGCGTGTGTGAGAACTTTGGCATCGTGACGCACGACGTACTTCTGGTGGCAGCCGGAGTGTTGCCGAAGACCTCAAGCGGCAAACCTCGGCGGCAACAAACCAAGGAACTTTACTTAACTGGACAGCTCAAGGATATTGCAACGTGTCAACTCAGGCAGACATAGCCGCCACATATGACGTGTCGAATGATTTTTTCCGCTTATGGCTTGACGAGCGGATGATCTATTCGTGCGCGTTGTTCGATGGGACCGATGACCTCGAAACCGCGCAGGTCAACAAACTGCGTTGGTTTCACGACGGCGTACGCCTGCGACCGGATAAGCGAGTGCTGGACATCGGCTGCGGCTGGGGCGGCAACCTGCAGTTCCTGGCCCATGACATGGGCATCCGCGATGTCACTGGCATTACGCTGTCGAGGGCCCAGGCGGCTGAGATAGCGATGAAAGACATTTCCAAAGTCACGTTGGAATGCGTATCCTATACCGATTATCAACCGGCGGAGCCTTTCGACGCAGTCATTAGCATCGGCATGTTTGAGCACCTGGCGACGCCGGAACAGGCAAGGTCCGGTGAACACGTTGCGATCTATCGCAACTATTTTCGCCGGGTCTGGGAATGGACGAATCCCGGTTCCTGGTTTGGACTGCAAAGCGTGATTAGTCTTCGCATTCCACGTGATCGGCACGACCTGCGGGAACTTGGCCGGGGCACTCACACAATTTTTCCGGGAGCGATTACGCCGCGACTTGAAGCAATCGTTGCTTCGGTCAATCCGTTTTGGGAGGTGATGGAAGTCAGGACGCGCCGCGAACACTACGAGAAGACTGCGGCGGAATGGTCACGCCGGCTAAAAGCCAATAAAGCGACCATTCAAGAGCGCTGGGGCGAGGATCTCTACCAGGAATACGAAACGTATCTGGATGGTTGCGTAATGGTCTTCAACAAAGGTTATCAGTCATTGGCGCAGTTGCTTTTGCGCCGCATCGATTGAGAAATCGATTCATAATCAAATTTGGGTGCGGAGGATCACTTGTGACGAACACTGACACTTTAGACTTGATCAAGGCTGCGCTGGCGCATGCCGAGCCCGAGAGGGCTGCGACGACACTTACTCCGAACAGCACGTTAAGCGAGCTGGGCATCAGTTCCATCACCGCGCTCGAAATGGCGGGCTATATCGAGGACAAGCTGGGGGTTCATTTTCCGGATGATGAGTTGTCGCAGGTGAACACCATCGAAGGGCTTGACGCCTTAATTCGTCGTTACGCAAAACCGGCGCAGCAAAACTAGCCACCACCAGAGGAGACAATGATGAGTGTTTCGGCCGCCTATCACGAGAAGATGTATCGCGCTTATCACGAGTTTTTTGATATTGCGGAACGCAAGCGCCGCTGGCATCCCTTTCGAGACATTCCGTGGGAAAAACTTGATAAGTCGAAAAACAGCGAGGCAACGGCAATTTGTGTCGAAACCTTTTGTGGTGTTGAACTCTACGTCCCGGATTACACCGCCAATGGTTTCAACATGACTCGGACGATCTTTGGGCACGCGTGGTTCGAAGCAAACTGGGGCTATGAAGAATCGAAACACGGGCTGACGTTCCGTGAATATCTGCTGCAGTCGGGCATGCGCACGCCGGAACAGTACGCTGCCTACGAACAAACCATCTTCAGCAAAGTTTGGAACCTGCCTTTTAATACTCGGCGCCAGATGACTTGTTACGGAGTGCTTCAGGAAGCGGCGACCTACTTGATTTATGAAGCGCAGAAGAAAAAGGCTCGGGAAGAAGGCGATGAACTTTTGGAGCAGATATTCTTCTTTATCAGCCGCGACGAGGCAGCACACCACGGCTTTTACAAGAAGGTCCTGATTTATGAGTTGGAGGACGATCGCGAAGGCACGCTAGCCGATATGGCCCATGTCGTTTTCAACTTTAATATGCCGGGCGTCAACTTGATCCCGGAATACCAGCGGCGGCTGCTGGTTGATGGAGTGGGAATCACTCCTCAGCATTTTCTGCAGCGCGGAATCTTTCCACTTCTCAAATCGGTCGGAACCAGTCGCCAGGAGTTGATCAGGATCTATAGTCAAAACAAGCGCAAGACGACCGCGGCCATTCCTCAGGAATCTCCACTTGCGGCGGCGGGCTAAGAACTTTCTAGAGCCGGGGTTAATGAAGTGGCCGCAAGGGCTTCAAGCGTAGCTGCAGAAACTGTTGACATCTCGGCCGCTGACGGCCGCCGGCTAACTGCGCGTTGGTGGGCGGGAGCACATGCTGCGCAGCGCAGCGTTGTGATGCTTTCGGGCCTGGCCGCGCCGCAAGAGTATCTGCGGTGGTTTGCCGGATCGCTCGCTGCAAAAGGTTGGGGGGTGCTGACGTTTGATTACCGCAGCGTCGGCAAATCAATCAATTCAGAAAGCGATGTTACGGCTAGTTTAGATGATTGGGCGCAACTGGATATTCCCGCAGCTATTCGCGAAGTCAGACGACGATGCGAAGACGCTTTCCTTATTGTCATCGGGCACAGTATCGGCGGCCAACTGCTGGGCCAAAGCCCTGCGCTTAAGGAAGTTGATGGCCTCGTGCTGATCGCTGCTCAACGTGGTATTCCACATCTCTATGATGGCGTTGCGCGTTTGCGGGTGCATTATGCTTACGCGATGTTCCCGCTGCTGATAAGGACGCTCGGATATTTACCGATTTCCAGACTGACGTTTCCCGATCATTGTTCTCCTCAAGCTGTTATGCAGTGGGTCAATTGGGGCCGCACGGGAACGTTCACCAACATGGTTGGCGCAAATCTTGAGTCGTGCTTTGCTGACTACTGCGGCAGGCTAATAGCGATTACGATCGCCGACGACGAGTATGCGCCGCCGCGCGCGGTTGACGCCCTGACGAACTTGTACGAAAGGGCCGTGATCACTCGACATCAAATCACGCCCGCTGACTACGGGGTCGCGTCGCTGGGTCATTTCGGGTTCTTTCACCGACAGGCGCCTCGTGATTTGTGGGTCCGGATGGAGAACTGGTTAAGAGAGATTGAAGATAACGCACGCCACGCTGCTGTTGCTTCCAACGCCCATGTCTGAACCGATTCTTAACCAAATCGAGGCTACCGCGAGACTCTATCCAAACCTGGCGGCACTGAGAATACGCACTGACACCGGGAACATTCGATACACTTTTTCGGAAACTGTAAGCCTCGCAAAGAACGTCGCGCTTGCCCTGATGCACGCCGGCCTCGAAAAGGGAGATCGGGTGGCCTTCTGGGCGCGCATCGAGCCCAACTGGGTGATTGCATATTTGGGTGTGCTGTACGGCGGTGGAGTTGTCGTGCCGTTGGACGTCGAATATGGGATAGATGAAGTAGCGGCGATCCTGAAAGAAACTGAAGCGCGAATTGTCTTCACCACGCGTGAGAAAGCTGACGAGATCCGCGAGATTGCGAACGGCATATTGCGAATCGTGGCTTTGGACCATGGTTCGCCCGAAAAAGGCATGTCCGACGTTGAAGAATTCTTTCAACGCGTTCCGGTGTCCCGGTCTCTCCCATATCTCTCAGGTGATGATGACGCGATTATTTTTTACACTTCCGGCACTACCGGCAAGGCAAAGGGCGTCGTTATCCAACACCAAAGCATTAGCACCAGCGTCCTCGGGATACTTCAGCACCTGAAATTTATTCCCGGTGACAACACTCTGGCGCTGATTCCGGCGCACCACGTGTTCGCTGCTTTGGCAACGATATTTCTGCCGCTCGCAAAGGGCGCAAGCGTGACTTACTTGCGAGCGCTGAACAGCGCGGAACTGCTGCGAACAATGCGCGAGGATGGGATCACTGTACTACCCGCCGTTCCGCAGCTCTTCTATCTGCTTCACGACAAAATCATGGACGAAGTGAAGCGACGTTCGCTTGCAGCGCGCATCGTCTTTAGCGTCCTTCTGCGTAGTTGTTACTGGATTCGCGCCACGACCGGTTTCAATTTTGGCCGCATAATTTTTCGGCGAGTTCATCAGAATCTCGGTGGCAAGCTCCGCTTGCTGATTAGCGCGGCAGCATATTTCGATCCAAAAGTAATTCGCGATTTTCATGGCCTCGGCTTTCTGGTCCAGCAGGGGTACGGCCTGACTGAGACGTTCGGCGCGGGCACCTTCACTCCGTTCTACAAAAATGTCCATGGTTCGGCTGGTGTTCCTATTCCCGGTACAAAAGTCAAAATTGAAAATCCTGACGAATCAGGTGTCGGAGAAATCGCCATTGCGGGATCGGCATTGATGCGAGGTTATTTCAACGATCCGAACGCGACGGCAGAAGTTTTACGTAACGGGTGGTTTTACACGGGCGATCTTGGGTATCGCGATGTGTCAGACAACTATTACATCACCGGCCGGCGCAAAGAAATGATCGTGCTGAGTTCGGGTAAGAAGATCTACCCGGAAGACGTCGAGCGCCAATATCTCAAGATTCCCTACATTAAGGAGATTTGCGTGTTGGGCGTCAGCGACACATCCGACCATGCCGGCTCCGAACGATTGCACGCGGTGATAGTCCCGGACTTCGACTATCTGAAGCAAGAGAAGATCGCGAATGCGAAGGTGATCATTCACCGTGAAATCGAAAAAATTTCGGCCAAAGTACCCGCTTACAAGCGCATCCACGCTTATGATCTGCAAACGGAACCCCTGCCGCGAACTTCAACCAGGAAACTGCTGCGTTGGGCAGTAAAGCAGCGAGTTAACGGCAACCGTCAGCAGCAAACAGGGCCTGAGAGACAATTCAGTTTCGTTGACGGGGACGATCTTTTTGCGGCGACCGTGGCTTATCAGAGAGTTGTCGATGTTATTCGTGGCCAGGCTCGCGACGAGCGCGATGTGCATCTGGATATGAATCTGGAATTGGATTTGGGATTTGATTCGTTACAACGTATCGAATTGATGGCCAACGTCGAACAGGCTTTGGGAATTCAATTAAGCGATGCTGCCGCCAGCCAATGCCTGACAGTTCGAGATTTGGTGATGACGGCTGACGCCGAAGTTAAGAAATCCGATCAAGACAAAGGCAGAACCGAGCAACGAATCACGTGGAAGCAAATACTAAGTGCCCCGAGCCACGACGAGATGGCCGAAAAATACGTGCTCGCGCCGCGTCCCATTTCGACGGCCGCCAATTTTGTGTTCCTCAAATTCCTCTTTCTCTTAGCCAAGCTACTGTTTCAACTCAAAGTCCGAGGGCGCGAAAACCTGCCGCTGTCCAAGCCGTACATCATCTGCCCGAATCATCAAAGTTATGTGGACGGTGTGCTGATTCCGGCAAGTCTTCCGTATTCAATTTTCCGAGATCTTTTTTCTCTCGGCCACTCAGTCTACTTTGGCGGCGGGATCAAGGAATCGCTGGCCCGTTTCGGCCGGGTAGTACCAATCGATCCGGACACTAATCTGCGTCGGGCGATGAAAATCAGCGGCCTTGGCCTCAAAGCCGGAAAGGTTCTTTTGGTATTTCCGGAAGGGTTTCTGACAATCGACGGCGAGCTTAAACGATTCGGAAACGGCGCCGCAATCCTCGCGCGCGAACTGCAAGTCCCGATTGTTCCGATTGCCATCAAAGGTTCGTACCACGTGTGGTCAAAAACCGGTGGTTTCAAGATAGCACCGGTTGAAATTACGATTGGCCAGGCGATCGAGCCGAGCGCGAATGAATGCGGTGACAATCAGGCGTATGAAGTATTGACAAACCGAGTCCGCGAGGCAGTGGCCGCGCTGCTTCGAACTTAAAGATGATTGCGCCTCGTGAACCAATAAAAGTTCTCGCTTCCATCCCGCTATTTTATTCACTGGGCGCGGCTGCGCTTCGTGACGTGGGGCGGCAGGTTACCTGGATTGAGTGCTCCGGGGGCGAAACTCTTTTTCGTCACGGCGAACCTGGTGACGCGCTCTATGTTGTTGTCCGCGGACGGTTGCGCGCGTTTGACGACAGTCAGGGCGGTCTGGCTATTGGTGAGATCGGGCAGGGAGAAAGCGTTGGCGAGATGGCTTTGTTAAGCGGCGAACCGCGCTCGGCCACGGTTAAGGCCGTTCGTGACAGCGTCATGGTCAAAATAACAAAGGAGGCATTCGATCATCTGGTCAGCAAGCATCCTCATGTAATGCGGCAAATCAGTCTGATGATTGTTGATAGGCTTCGCGGTATGATCCAGTCGACACAAGTTACTGACTATGCCGCAAGTGCGCCGGTGGCGGCGATTGCTGTGGCGCCAGTTACCGGCGACGTGCCAATGGCTGAGTTCATGCAGAAGCTCATGCCGGGGTTTACTTCTCAGGCATCGAGTCTCCACCTGACCAGCAGAGTCCTCGATAACATCCTGGGGCCGGGTGCGGCGCGGATTACCGAGGATGATCCGCGCAATAGTGAAATCGTGGCTTGGCTCAACGACCAGGAAGAGAAACTCGGGTTCCTTATTTACGAAGCTGAGGCTGCCGACTCGCCCTGGACCAGCCGGTGCTTTCGCCAGGCCGACTGTATCCTCCTGGTTGCGGCAGGCGATGCGGACGCCGCAGGTGCTCAGACACAGATCGACTCGTTACGTGCGCAACTCTCGAAGGTAACTGCGCGAACTGAACTCGTGCTGGTGCATGAACGACGCGATCGCGTTCCTCAAGGAACAATGAAATGGATGAATGCGCTCGCCGTCGATCGTCATCACCACGTCCACCTTGACACGCCGAACGACTTTGCCAGTGTCTATCGGTTCCTCACCGGTAAATCCGTTGGGCTGGTGCTCAGCGGCGGTGGGGCCCGCGCGCTGGCGCACATTGGCGCGATTCGCGCCCTGCAGGAAGCCGACATTCCGATAGACGTTATTGGCGGAGCAAGCCTGGGTGCCGCCGTTGGCGCGCAGTTCGCAATGGGTTGGGACCTCGAGACGATCGTCAGGGTGGCAAAGAAAGGCCTGGTCGATTCAGGCCGAATGGAAGATTTCGTTTTTCCGGTCGTGTCGCTGATTGCGAGTCGCAAGTTTATGCGGGTGCTGACAGATACTTTTGGCGACGCTCAGATTGAAGATCTTTGGATCAGGTTCTTTTGTGTGACGACCAACTTGACGCAAGGAAAACTCATGGTGCATCAGGAGGGGCTTTTGCGGAAATGGTTGCGTGCCGGCGCGGCCGTACCGGGCATCGCGCCGCCTGAATGTCAGGATGCTGATCTACTGGTGGATGGCGGCGTCCTGAATAACGTTCCCGTGGATGTCATGAAAAAGCTGGTGCGTGGGCCGGTGATCGCGGTGGACGTCGCAGCTGAACGAGATTTAACCGTTAGGGCCGACCACGACACGTTCGTCAAGGATTTCAATCAGCACAAGGTGTATCTTCCCCGCGTATCGAAGATTCTTTGGAATCGATTAAACCCGTTCGGAAAAAGAATTCCTATGCCGTTTATCCACGACATCCTGCTCCAAACTGCCGGACTAAGCAGCGTTGTCTCGGAAGCCGCGTGGAAAGAGCACACTGAACTCTATATCAAGCCGCCGGTGAGCCAGTTCAAGCTCTTGGACTTCCATGCGATTGATAAACTCGTCGAAATTGGATATGAAACGGCGGTTAAAGAGATACCCAAGTGGCGAGGCTCAAGAAATCCTTAAATTGATCGACCAGGGCAACAGATTACCAAAATGGCTATTAAACCAAAGAAACTATTGCCGATCGGGATTGTCCTACTTATTGTGGCCGCGGGTTTTCTGGTTTGGTATTTCTTCATTCGCCAACCCCCAATGCCACCCGAAATTGTTGCGGTCAGCGGCCGCATTGAAGGTGACGATGCCGCCGTCGCGGCCAAGATTCCAGGCCGCATTCGCGAGATAACTGTGCGCGAGGGCGATCAGGTGAAGGCCGGCCAGGTCATCGCAACGCTCGATGACGAACAATCAAAAGCGCGTGAAGAGCAAGCGCAATCGGCGGTGCAACAGGCTGAAGCGCGTGTTCAGCGAGCGCAACAACAAGTCCCGGTGCTCGAGGCCCAACTCGAGCAGAGCCGCCTGAGCGTAGGGCAGGCGCGCACGGACGCGGAAGGACGCGTAAGTCAGGCGCAAGCCGTACTCGCTTCCGCCGAAGCATCGCTCGCGCAGGCCGAAGCTAACTACAAACAGGCGCTCTACGATGAGGAGAAGTTCAGCCGACTGGCGAGTCAGGGTGATGTTTCAGAGCGCGTCAGCGTGCAGGCCCGTTCCAACGCTGAAGCGCAAGCCGCGGTCGTCCGCGCGGCGCGCAAGCAGGTCGATGCGGCTCGCGGCGCGGTCACGATTGCTCGAGGCAATCTCGCGAATGCGCCGATCCGGGCTGCTCAGGAATCTGCCGTTCGACGGCAAATCGTGCAGGCCCAGTCAGACATCAAAGCGGCACAGTCTGACATCGAGCGTGCCCGGGCTCAACTTCGAGAAGCGCAAGCCAATCGCAACGACCTGACGGTGGTCGCGCCATTCGATGCCACGGTAGCTACGCGCTCGGCCGAGCCGGGGGAAGTAGTTTCCGCGGGCTCGCCAATCGTCACCCTCGTGAACCTGAATAAGGTGTACCTGCGCGGGTTTGTCCCCGAGGCCGACATCGGACGCGTCAAGGTCGGGCAATCCGCCCGCGTGTACCTGGATTCAAACCCCAATCAACCAATCAGCGCCGTGGTGGAGCGCATCGATCCCGAGGCGTCATTTACGCCGCAGAACGTATATTTTCGCGAAGATCGCGTCAAGCAAGTGTTCGGCGTCAAGCTGCTGATTAATGGAGCGACGGGCGCCGGCAAACCCGGCATGCCTGCGGACGGCGAGATTCTTGTGCAAGGCAACACCTGGCCGAAGGATACGGGAAGGCGTTAGTCATGTCCTGTTCGGCATTTGACGTTTTTCGTTTCGTTACCGTTGGCTGAAACCGAACGTTTCCGAGTCATCTGTATGGAAGTTGCCAGACCTCCGACTGGCCGAATGATCGAATGAGCGCGATTGAAGTCCCAACTCTTGTTAATTCGAATGTGGCCGTCTCCCCGTCCACCCGCGTCAATGAGGCTTCGCAGCCGGCCATTCGCGTTCGTGGCTTGCGCAAATCCTACGGCGAGACTGAAGCCGTGCGCGGCATCGATCTGGATATCCAGGCCGGCGAGATCTTCGGCTTGATCGGACCTGACGGCGCTGGCAAAACCTCCGTCTTCCAAATTCTCGGCGGCGTGATGAGTGCGACCTCGGGCCAGGCTGACATGTTTGGCGTGGCGGCGCGTGAAGCGCGTTCGTTCGTGGGCTACCTGACACAGGCATTCAGCCTGTATCAGGATCTGAGCGTCGCGGAAAACTTAAGTTACGTCGGACAACTGCGGCTGCTCGAGAAAGCGCAAATCGAGCAGCGAGGTGGAAGCTATCTTGAAATGTTCGACATGGAGCGTTTCACGGATCGCCTGGCCGGGCGTCTCAGCGGCGGCATGAAACAAAAACTCGCACTGGCCTGCGCCCTGATTGCCGAGCCGCGTATTTTGCTTTTGGACGAGCCAACCACCGGAGTCGATCCGGTTTCGCGCCGCGAGTTTTGGGACACCCTGGCACATCTCTCGACGCAAGGCATGACTACTATAGTTGCGACTCCGTACCTCGACGAAGCCGAACGTTGCCATCGCGTCGCGCTGATGTTTGACGGCAAGATTCATCAGATTGGGACGCCCGATGAAATTCGGCGCAAACTCGGACTGGAGCGCCTGGAGGTGCGGACATCCGATCTCGGACGCACCGAAGAGGTACTTGCAGCGACGGGGGGAATCGGTGACGTGCAACGCTTTGGCGATCGGCTCGACGTGATGGTGCGGGACAAAGCCAGCGGTGAAAAACTGGTGCGGGCAGCGCTGGCCAAAGCCGGAGTGAACAGTCTGGGCATCAAAAGCGGCGCGCCGACCCTGGAAAATTCGTTCGTTGCAATTCTGCGCGCGCTCGTCGGAAAAACGAAGACGCGCGAGTTTCCCGCCCGCCGTCAGTTCAAAGAGCGGTCGCCGGACGCCATCGCCATCGGAGCGCGCAACCTCTACAAAACGTTTGGAAAATTCGTCGCCGTCAACGGCGTTAACATCGAGGTCAAGTACGGCGAGATCTACGGCTTGCTGGGCGCGAATGGCGCGGGCAAAACGACGACGATCAAGATGCTGTGCGGCTTGATCAAACCAAGCAAGGGCGAGATGCTGTTGGCCGACGAAAAGGGAAATCTGCGTTCGAGCTACCTGCGCCAACGCATCGGCTACATGTCGCAAAAATTCTCGCTCTACGATGATTTGACCATTGCCGAGAACCTGGACTTTTTCGCGGGCGTGTACGGCGTTCCGCCTGAGGATCGCGAAAACAAAAAGAACTGGGTGCTTTCTTTTTCCGGTCTGGAAGGAATGGGTGATCAGTTAACGGGTAGTCTGCCCGGCGGATGGAAACAGCGCGTGGCCTTTGGCGCGGCGATCATGCACGAGCCCAGCGTGCTCTTTCTGGATGAACCAACTTCGGGAGTGGATCCGTTGGCGCGTCGCGCGTTCTGGAAGATGATCAATACGCTGGCGGATCGCGGAGTTGCCGTGCTGGTTACGACTCACTATCTGGAAGAGGCCGAGCAATGCAACCGGCTTGGGTTCATGGTTGCGGGCCAACTGGTCGCGCAAGGCACGCCTACCGGCGTCAAAGCCGAACAGGGCGGCCATCTGATCGAACTAATCACGAATCGTCCCCAGCAAGCTGCCAATCTCCTGAAGCAGACGCGGGAACGCTGGCGGGTGTCCCTTTTCGGCGATCGCTTGCACGTGATTATCGATGAAGAAGTCGAGCCGGGCATGCGCGCGCTGAATGAAGAACTCCGGGCAAATAATATTCAAATCAAGAAAGCCTATGAGGAGACCTATTCTCTCGAAGATGTCTTTATCGCCCTGGTGGAAAAAGCAAAGGACACGCTGCAAGGCGTCCCGACCGAAGAATAGGCGGATTAAACTAGAAGATGCGACGAATCATTGCGCAGGCACGCAAAGAACTGACACAGATCGTCCGAGATCGATTGACGCTCGCATTTGCACTGGTGATGCCACTCTTCCTGCTGGCGCTTTTGGGTTCGGCCATTTCGCTTGATGTAAAAGATTTGCCCGTCGTCGTCCAGGATTTGGATCAGACGCCACTGTCTCGGCAGTATATCGAGGCGCTGCAAGGCTCAATTACGTTTCGGGTCGCTTCGCTGCCGCCGGCAGAGCAGCCTGAACAGGCTTTACTGGCAGGAAGCGCGCGCGGGGCTATCGTCATTCCGGAACATTTCGAACGCGATCTGCGACGCGGTCTCAATGCTGAAGTCCAATGGTTGATCGATGGCACCGACGCCAATACCGCGAACATCATGAAGGGAAATTCGGTGGCGGTTTCGCAGGCGTTCATTGCGCGCATTCGCCCCGTTCCCACAGCCCCTGCGGTCAGGGCGCAGATGCGATTCTGGTACAACCCCGGGCGTGAGTCGGACAAGTACATCGGCCCAGGCATGTTTGCCGTTGGGTTGGCTCTCTTTCCACCGTTGCTGGCAGCTCTCGCGATGTCGCGCGAAGGAGAGCAAAAAACAATTCTCCAGGTTTATGTGTCGAGCATCTCTGCGCACGAATTTCTGCTGGGCAAGATTCTCGCATTCATGGTGATCGCATACGCGGAATGGGCGTTGTCGCTGGCGCTCTCGTTCGCGATGTTCAGGCTGCACATAGCCGGAGACCCCACGCCCTTCCTGGTGAACACTTTTCTGTACCTCTTTTGCAACGTCTGCTTTGGCGCGATGATTGGCGTCGTCATTCCCAATCAGGCGGCCGCGATTCAGGCCACGCAGATCGCCGGTTTCCTCCTGTCGTTTTTACTTTCAGGCTTTATCTTTCCCATCTCGAACATTCCCGTTGGAGTGCGTTGGGTGTCGAGCCTGGTTCCGGCGCGCTATTACATCGAGGTGGTGCGTGATGCGTTTGTGCGCGGCGCGGGCTGGCCCGCCGTCTGGCAAGCGCCGCTGATGCTTACGGCTCTCGGTCTGACCTTTTTTACGATCGCCTGGTTGCGCATGCGTCGAATGCAGGTGGAAGCATGAGACTGATTCCACGTCTTTTGTCCGGCAGCCGTTTCTGGCCGCTCTTCATGAAAGAGCTGCATCAGCTCAAGCGCAATCGGCGCTTGATCGTAACGCTCATCATCCCGCCGACCGTGAACGTGGTCTTGTTCGGATTCGCGCTCAATCCGGAAGTAAGGAATCTGCGGCTTGGAGTCGTGGACGGCAGCCGGACGGCTGAAAGTCGTGAGCTGACTTCCGCATTTGTCGAGAGCGGCATTTTTGAGGTTGCCGGTTATTACCGATCGCCGGAAGAGCTTACCAAAGCGCTGAACGCCGGCGGGCTGGACGCAGGGCTGGTGGTCCCTGAAAACTATTCCCGGCAAAGGCAGCGAAAGCAAACAGCGGAAGTGCAATTCCTGGTGGACGCGGTAAATTCAAATACGGCGTTCATTGCCGGCGGTTATGCTTCTCGCATCGTTGCCGAGCTTAATCTTCGTCTGGCGCAGTCCGCCGGTGCGGTCACTGTTAGCGGTTTGCCGCCGGCCGCCCGCGCGAGCATTACTACCCGTGTCGCCCTGCTCTTCAATCCTGGCTTGCGAAACGCCTGGTTTATCGTTACCGGCATGATCGGAACCTTGCTGGTTATTCAAGGCTCGCTGGTTTCAGCCGCCGCCATGGTACGAGAGAAAGAGGTTGGCACGGTCGAACAGCTACTGATGACGCCGGCGGGGAATACTGAGATCATACTGGCGAAGATTGGCCCCATTTTCCTGCTGCTCACGGTCGTGATTGGACTGGCGCTTAATGTGGGCCGACTGGTTTTCGGTTTGCCGGTTCGGGGCAGCCTCGTACTCTTTTTCTTTGCCGGCGCGCTCTGCGTGTTGTGCGGCATCGGCATCGGTACTTTCATCGCGACGATCACCAAAACGCAGCAGCAGGCACAGTTGGTTGCATTCTTTGTTATTCCGCCGATCGCCCTGCTCTCTGGAGCAACCACACCGATTGAAGCCATGCCCAACTGGCTACAGCCGCTTACCTATCTAAATCCCGTGCGCCACTTTGCCACAATTTCGCGCGGCGTGCTGCTGAAGGGAGTTGGCCTGGACGTCATCTACCCGAACTTGCTCGCCCTGATCGCCTTCGCTGTAGTCGTTGTTGGAATCAGCGTCAGGCGTTTTCGCAAGCAGCTCGGTTAAAGGTGTTGTGCCGACGTGACGATTGTCCGCAGTGGAAACTTTGCGCTTCGCACTTACCACTTTGCGCCACAAAGATTCCGCGACCCTTCAGTCTCAGATAACTCACGTTCTACGATCCGTCCCCAAACAGTGTTAGCAGTAGTAGGTCTGGATACTTCGTAGATAGTTGTGAGGTTGCCTGATGGTTTGCCCGCGGGCGACTTGCCTCTCACCGTCGCTTTACGAGGCGTGCCGGGTGTGAATTCGCCCACACTCAGCATTTCACCGTAGCGACTTGAAAAATCAACTAGCGACGGGTCTCCGCAAGCGCTCAGTCTTGAAGCTTTCCAATGCCAATCATGACTATCGTCCACAGCGGAAAGTGATCGGAGACGGTGAGAGTTCGGTCTATGCCGTAGCTTTGCGGCGTGAGGCCGCGTACCCAAATCCAGTCCAGCTTTAGCTTCAAATCGAACAAAACGATCCTCTGGCAGAACGTAGATTCTTCGTCCGGAAAAGGCGTCTCGAAGCCGGCGGCCGTGAACAGCTTGCGAGTGTCTTTGATCGCCGGCGCCTCCCATGTGTTGAAATCGCCGAGGATGATGACCGGCATTTCTTTCGGGAATTTCTGCAAGTCATCTAGTACGGCGCGCTGCTGTTCCATCTTCTTACGTTCCGCCAATCGCGTTTCGCCATGCATTGAGTACACCCGGATCGCTCTAGTGGAGTTTTTCCTGGGTAACCCACCCACTGACGCAGGTGGTTCTGACAAATTCACTGTCGCGCCGATTGCGACGCGCAGACGTCCCCCGGGCCCGGGGTGCGGCAAAATAATTCGCGTCACTTCAGTGAGTGGATAAGGACTGAGAATTGCGACGCCGGTCTCTTCCTCTCGCTTTCCGGATTTCGTCGCGTGCGGCGCCGTCCAGGCGTAATACATACCCAGTTCATGCGCGATTCCCTCCGCGTGGTTCGCTTTGCCGCTGCGCTCTCTTGCACGATCGACTTCCTGCAAGCCGATGATCGCGGGTCGCAGAGATCCTGCGTCTTTCAACCAGCGAATGATTTGCTGAAGCTCTTTCCCGCTGCGCCAGCGGATGTTGTACGAGACAATCTTGAGTTCGTTTACGCGCGGCGGATCGGCTAACGTTTTCGCCTTTCCTGATTCGAGCAGGTGAACTTCGTTTGCGCCATTGGTTTGCGCCGCCGCCAGGGTTGAGGTCAGAACCATCACCGCCAGAGTTAGCAATAAAGTTGAAAGTATTGTCATTGGCAAAATTCTAGATTTCAATTCGCAGGCCATCGCTTGCGGCGATCGTTTCGCCCGGCCAAAATTTACGCGCCTTCGCGGGCAAGTCGATTCCGTCCCACTCCGGATACAGATGCGTCAGCAGAAGTTTGCGTGGCTCGGCCAGTTGCGCAATACGCATCGCCTCAGCGAGGTTCAAATGCGTGTTCACGGGCTTCTTCTCATAGAACGAACATTCAAGGACGAACAGATCCGCGTCGCGTCCAAACGTCGCCAACTCTGGCGAAACACCGGTATCGGCAGAGTAAACCACAGTTTTATTCTGAGAATTCGTCAGCCGCATCGCAAGACTCTCACGCGTGTGTGGCGTCTTGAACATTTCACATCGGGTTCCCTCAAACGGCGCAAACCCCGACTGGTCGGGGGCGGCGAACTCGCGAATCTCCAGCGGAAAAAGCTGCTTGAAAAGGCCATAATCGTTCGACTCGTCGATCGCTTTCAGCAAACGCTCAACGCCGTTACACGAGAAGATCCTTAGCGGCTTCCGACGCCATTGCGTTTGCGGCGAGTGCTTCATGGCAAACAGCAGAGAAGCCAGTCCGCCGCAATGATCCAGGTGCAGATGGCTTATCCAAATCGCGTCGAGGTTCGACCAGTCGAGATTTTCCTGCGCCATGCGATGCATTGCGTCCGCACTGCAATCGAGCAGCATCGAGCCGCTTTCAGTCTCAAGCCAGAACGCGGCCGACGCACGCTGCGAATGGGGAACGGAAGTGCCGGAACCGAGTACGATGAGCTGCATTACTAAAACCTAGGATTGAAAACTCAAAATTGCAAAGCGCGTGTCAGAACCCAGAGCGGACCGGGGTCCCCACGCGGGCAGCCCGCGTGGGGTGGTGGTTGCGATGGGATCAGGACTCAAGCTGCGAATGATCCAATCCATGATTTAACAGCGCTGGTAGTCGACAGTTGTGTCTTGATCCGGTCGCTACCGCTCGCGGTTCTGACACAGCTTGCCGCCGTTTAACAAATTTCATATCCTCAGCGCGCTCTTAATCACAGATTGTTCACCCGCTACCGCAGGTGGTACTGACAGGAATCATTTATGACAGTTAAATCCGATCGCTGGATCCGTCGCATGGCGGAAGAAGCGCAACTCATTCATCCATTCGAAGCGCGCCTCGTGCGCGAAGTCGGCGGCATGCGAATCATTTCCGCCGGCGCGTCGAGTTACGGCTACGACATGCGTCTGGCCGACGATGGTTTTCGCGTTTTCTCGCCGATTCACGGACGTGAAATCGATCCGAAGCACTTCGATGATGATTGTTTGATCGAGCCGCCGCTGCGCACGGCTGACGACGGATCGAAGTATTATCTGATGCCGCCGCACTCTTACGCGCTTGGCGTGTCAGTCGAGACATTTCACATGCCGCGCAACGTCACGGGCATCTGCATGGGGAAGAGCACTTATGCTCGGGCCGGCCTGGCCGTTAATACGACGCCGCTCGAAGCCGGGTGGATCGGTCGTTTGGTTATTGAGCTTGGCAATCTCGCCGATCTGCCGCTGCGCGTGTATGTAAATGAAGGGATAGGGCAGGTGCTCTTCTTCGAATCAGACGAAGACTGCACTACATCTTACGAAGACCGCGGCGGAAAATATCAGGGACAGACGGGACTTACTTACTCTCGCCTGTGAGAGCCCTCATCATTTGTGACTTATCACAACTCGCTGAATCGAGGGCGGCAGCTCGTGCATTTCGTTGCGTGCGAAGCCGGCGTTGCGAAACATCTGATCGAGTTCCGCGAACGTGTAAGCATCACCTGAGGGCGTGCCGCCGAGCATCTGCATGCTGAAGGCTGCGGCTTGGGGCGGAGTGACGCGGTCTTCGTTCGGCACGAATTCCAGCGTCGCTGCGCGTCCACCGTCTTTCAGCGCCGCATGAACTTTCTTCAGCAGCATTTCGCACGTCGCCGCGTCGAAGTGGTGCAGGAAGTTCGTCAGCAGCACGACGTCATAATCCGTTTCATAGTCCACATCGAATGCGCTGCCGGGGTTCATCTGGAAGCGTCCGGCAACACCGGCGGCTTCCGCGTTCTGTTTCGCAAGCTCCAGCACGTTCGGCCAATCAACCGCGGTGACGTCAATCTGCGGATTCTGTTTTGCGAAAGCGATGCCGTACAGACCATGGCCTGCGGCAATATCCAGCACGCGCAACTTCTGGTCTTTCGTTGGATCCACGAGTTGCGCCAACAACTCTGCGGGCATAGCCATCATCGGCGCCATCGCGCGCGCAAATTCAACCCACACCGGATGCTCCGGCTCGAGCGGTTTTGCTTCGCCCGCCGATCCGCCTTTCCGCACAGATTCAATTAAGTTGTCAAAATTGCCTTTGATGTGCGGCGAGAGCATGAAGTCACTGACCGTGCCCATGTACGCGGGCGAGCGCTTGTCGAGGAACACCGCCGAGTCAAGCGTCAAACCGTAGCGTCCATCCTCCTTCGTCAGAAATCCCATGATCGTCAGATAGTCGCACAGGACTCGGGTGCCCTTTTCGGATGCGGCGCAACGATCGGCAATTTCCTTCGCAGTCGTTTTGCCTTCGGCGATAGCGGTGAAGACTTCGAGATCGATGCCGGCTTTCAGCGCCTGTGTTCGCTGGTACGCGTTAAGCGTGTCGAATAGTAATGCCGGGGTTGGTTGCTTTCCTGCCTGTGCTTCCGGAGTCATGATTTTACCTTCCGATGGAAATGAAGTGCGAAAGCCTACTAAGTCCAAAGTCCAATGTCCAACGTCCAATGTCCCGATCCGGAGACAGAAGTCAGACGTCGGTCCTTGGGACCTTGGACCTGGACTTCAATTGAGTTTTAGCGAAACCGGTTGGGCAAGTCCCTCAATCGAAAGCGTCAAGCCATGTGGGGAGGCAACTGGTTCTTTTTGCGGAGAGAGAAAGATTATTAATCCCTGCCGCTGACGCTCGGAATGTGTGAGAGGAGCTTTCAAATCGAAATCGTAGGCGCGAAACTCGTTTTCAAATGTCTTTCGTGAATTCGGATTGTAAGCAAAAACTGCATTCGCTTTCAGAATCCGCGAGACGGCTTGTTTTCCCGAAACCAATTTCCATTCGTTGCCTGAGGCATCGTGCAACGTGAACTTAAGTTTCTTCAGCAGCAGCGGCTCACCACCATTGTGCGTAACCCCTAGACGCACGGGAAGCAATCCTGCCAATTGCAGATTCGCTTCGAACAGCTCCTGGGTTTCTTCATCTGTAAGCAGCGGAGCCGCGCGGAAACTGACCGAACCGACGTCGGCCGTAGCCGCGGTCGCAGGCATGCGCGTGAGGGCTGCCGGAGACTTAACTTTGTAAAGACTCGAACTACACCCCGTCGCTGCTATCGAAACCAGGACGGTTAAGAGAGCCGTGAGGCAATGCCGCAGCGGGCGCCAAATTTCACGATAGTTTCTTCGGTCGTTCACGTGCTGAGAATGTTGCCTTGGCAGATCCGTCGAAGTCAATTGAACAAAAAAAAAGCGGCGGGACTTTTCAGCCCGCCGCGGTGTGGGCGCCTACGGAGAAATCAGCGATGAGGATTGCTGTTCCGCGGCTTGCGCCGCCTCCCCCCGGTTCGAAGGGTGAGAACTCGGGGCGGACTGTAAGCTATGCAAGCTTCACTGTCAATAGAGAAATCCCGCGTAGCACGAGAATATGCACGATCGTAGCAGGAGACAATGCGGCCGCAATCGACTGCGGGCAGCCGGCCGCGTGCTCGTCCTCTCTTCATTTGTGCTTCTTGATTACCGATTTGCGCCGCACGCGAATGGGCGCCCTCGCGCTGAGCAGACTCTGGTGTCGATGATTGATGATGTAGCACAGGCCCTGGTGCGTTAATCCCAGGGTGCGCGCCGCGCGGGTGACGCTGCCGTTAGCCTCTTCCAACGCCTGGCGAATCAGGGTGCTCTCAAACTGACGCATTTGTTGCTCAAAGGTGGCGACGGTAGGCGCCCGCTCCGCCAGGGCAGATGGTTGCGACCCGATAAGTCGAACACACCCTCGCAAGCGAGCTAAGGTTTCGCGCCCGACATCTTCTCCGAGTTTCCGATCGGCTTCAGAATACGCGCGGCTGATTTCGTCCGCCGGAAGATAGGCGTGGAGTTCTTCAATCATCGTTAAGAGCGCCCGGCCCGACGCCGCCGGATCACCGGCTGTCTCAGCTACTTCAACGGCGCGGCGAAGAGTTTCCGTCGCTGATTCATTCTTTTGTTGTCGGGCTTGGGTTACTCCCAAAGTCTGCAAGCTTTCCACAAGCAGTGATAGCTCTCCGCCGCGTTCAAGCACTGACACGGATGACTGCGCGATCTTTTCTGCTTCCGCGTATCGCTGCTGGGCGACGTGAACGCGGGAGCGCGTTTCGTCTACCTGTGCCGCTGTGCCTACATCGCCAAGCCCGGCAAAGGTGCGCCGTGCGTCTTCAAGAGTGTCAAGTGCTTCGTCATACCGACCTAACTCGAGCATGATGACGCCGAGGTTGTTTTGCGCGCGCGCGAAGTAGCGACGGTGGTTTGCCTTCTCAAAATGTACGCGCGCGGCTGCATGATCAAGCAAGGCGCGGTCAAGGTTCTCGACGCCACCCCTCCTTCTCATCACAATTCCGCGCTGCATGTAGTAACACCCGAGTGCTGCGTCGTCTTTTACGGTGTCCAAAATAGCGGCCGCGCGATCGAGCATTGTCAGCGCGTCATTCAGATGATTTGTCGATACCTCGACGATCGTGCTGTTGACCAGAATGCGAAGTTTATTGACTGGATCTTCCGCTTTCGCCAGCGCAGTCTGGAACAAAACGCGAGCTTCGTCCATCGCGCCCTCGCGCCAAGAGCAAACCGCCAGGCTCGTCTGTGACTCCGCGACTTTTTCGCTAAGTCCGAGTTCTTCAAAACTCTTAATGCTCTCGCTGATTAAAGCCTTTGCGAATTGTTGCGCTCCGGGGACTTGACGCGAACTTCCAAGCCAACCCGCCAGCGCCCCAGCTCGCAGCACCAGTTCCGCCCCTTGTGCTTTCGGCAGACCCTCCGTGTGTGGCCTTTCACCAATCCCGGGCCAGAACGCTGCAATCGCATCAAAGGCCGCCTCGTACTCGCCGATGTTTTGCAACTCTTTCGCCGCTCGACATGCGACCTCAACGCTCCTTTCCGTATGCGAAGCGCTGCCTTCCGGCTTCAACAGAGTTTCAGGCCCCATCTTTCAGTTTTTCTCCCTGGCTCTATGAATGTTTAGGTCTTCTGAGACGCCGGGCGTGGGTGAGACTGTCCCCGGCAAAAACGGTCGCTCAACGGATGAGGCGGTAAAGCTGAACTACAGTTGTTATTAAGTGATCGAGTCGTTGGATCGCCCGTCCGGCAAACCATCCGCGATTCGGTTTCAGCCTGACGAACTATGAACCCGTTGCTGACGCAGCCTCTGCTCTTATGGTGAGATAATCGAGCTGACTGACTGTCAATCTACTCAACCCTGCTCTCTTGAACCCTGAGGGTTTATCATCCGACAGTCGCACGCTTGAGGTTGTCCGTGCGCTGTAGCCAATTGCGCTAACGGCGCGGATTCTAGCACCTGCGACCAAGCCTGCCAAGACACGTTTTTTTCGCGGAGAACCTGTGGACCGGCCAGAATCCGTGCGCGATTCGGGGGCTTGTGCTATAGTCCGCGCCGTACGCCGAGGAGACCGATTAGAATAAAAGGCCTTTCGACGTTGAAGAAATACGCCTCTGCTGTCCTGCCAGCTTTCACGGACCCCGGCCGATGCTGGCTTGGTTGTTAAGCCGAGCGCGGTCGGAGACTCAATGCGAATTTTACTTTACAACCCCGACAACGGGGTCACTCATAACTTCATGCCACACCTGTGGATGTTCCTGCTGAAGACATTGACTCCAGCGGAACACGAGGTCCTCCTGATTGACGGCAACGCCCGCCCGATGGACGAGAAGCAACTCGTCGAGTTCATCCGCACGGAAAATATTGGCCTAGTCGGGATTGGAGCGATGACGCGGATGATCGCGCGCGCTTACCGGATGGCTGATGCCATTCGCGCCGCGGGTGTGCCGGTCGTGATGGGCGGCCCGCACGTTACTGAGGTGCCGGACGAAGCACTCGGTCGCGACGGCGGTCCGCGGCATGCTGACGCGGTGGCGCTGGGTGAAGCGGATGAAACCTGGCCGCAGATCGTCATCGACGCCGCGCGCGGACAATTGAAGGACATCTACGCGCCACTCGACGAAACGGGTAAGGAACGAAAACCAAGTTTGCAGCCCTATCCTGAGATTCCCTGGAACAAGATGGATTTGGATCAGTTCGATCTGATCCCGAAACCCCTGCGATCGTTACTCAAACGCCAGGGTTCGGGTTGGGGATCCGTGCACATGATTCCGATCGAATCCGGTCGCGGCTGCCCTTACGGCTGCGAGTTCTGCACGGTGACAGGTTTCTTCGGAGATTCAATTCGATTTCGAAGTAACGAAAGCGTTGTCAACGAACTGCTGCGATTAAAGCGGCACGCGCGAGAAAACCGCAAGCAGGCCATGGTGTTTTTCATCGACGACAATTTTGCCATCAGTATCAAGCGCACGAAATCGCTGCTGCGGGACATCATTGCGGCGAATGCGCAACTACCCTGGATCGCGCAGATTAGCGCGAACCTTTTGCGTGACGAAGAGTTGGTTGACCTGATTGCGGCCTCGGATGGCAAGTGGATCTTCATCGGCATGGAATCAATCGATTCCGCTAATCTGGCCGATGTGAACAAGAGCTTCAACAAGCCGGCCGAATACGAAGCGGTGCTGAACCGCCTCGCCGATCGCGGCATCTATGCGATCACGTCTTTCATCTTTGGGTTGGATAACGACACGCTGGGCGTCGCCGATCGAACGCTGCAAGCAATCGAATCCTGGCCGCCGGGCTTGCCGATCTTTGGCCAACTCACGCCATTTCCTTCAACGCCGCTCTATCAACGTCTGTTAAAGGCCGACCGGCTCACGCGGCCGAAGCATTGGCTCGATTTTGCGCCCTTTCACATGGCGCACACGCCGCTAAAGATGAGCATCGAGGAAGTGCACTCGGAATTGAATAAAGCCTGGGTCAGTTCCTATAGCCCTGAGAGAAACGCGAGCGCGGTTGAGTCGATCAAAGACAGACCGATTGGCTATCGAATCATGCACCTGGTTACGCGATTGATTTTTCGCGGCATCTATTTCCCGCAAATGGGTAAGCGCGCATGGGTCAAGCTGCTGTTCGCAAATCGGGGACTGATCTATTCCCTGGGTCGTGAAGGGCTGTTTGGCAAGCGACGAGTTAAACGCTCAACTCAGGTGCCCGCTGGGGTTCCGATAACTGAAAGCTAGCGACAACCCCGCGTCATCGTTTTTGCAGAACGACGGTGCGCGGAATGCCCTGCAGGTCTTTCCTTACTTCAATCAAATGCCAGATTGCGCGATCAACTAGTTGTTCGATGGCATCGCCCTGGCCGAACCCAATCTCAAAAATAAAATAGCCTGAGTGCTGCAGCACCTGCGGGGTCTCGCGCAGCAGTGCGCGGATGTGATCAAGCCCATCAGCGCCGGACGCTAACGCGGTTACAGGTTCATGCTCCCGAACTTCCCGCTGCAATGTCGCGATGTCTCCGGCAGGGATGTACGGTGGATTCGACACGACAAGCGAAAAAGCCGCCGACTGAATTAACGACGCAAGGGAATCAGCCCGAGTAAACGTCACGCGATCGCTGACGTTGTGCCGTTGCGCGTTTCTGCGCGCCACCTCCAGTGCGTTCGGCGAAATGTCTGTAGCCGTCGCGTGCGCGTTCTTCAATTCATGCAACAACGAAATCACAATGCAGCCTGAGCCAGTGCCGACGTCGAGGATAGAAAGCGGTGGTTCACGGTCCGCAAGCCCGAGTGCTGCTTCGACGATTAGTTCTGTTTCAGGTCTCGGAATCAAAACGTCAGGCGTAACTTCAAACTTCAGTGTGAAGAACTCCTGATGTCCGACGATGTACTGCAATGGCTCACGTGCGGCCCGGCGCGCGATCAAAACGCGAAATCTATCAAGCTGTTCGCCGGTCACCAGGTCGTTCCCATGAGTGATGAGATACGTGCGATCGTGGCGCAGCACATGGGCCAACAACGATCCGGCTTCCAGTCTCGGATTGATTACGCTGGCTGCCCGTAGCGACTCGGCGCCGGCTGCATGCGCCTGAATGATCGAGATCGCACCAAGGTCGAGTTTTCGTTCAGTCATTGTTGCGGACCGGGACAATCCTATATTACTCTGGCGCGAATTTAACGGTTGACCGGCGTGGAGTGTTTTTTGCAGAGGTTAACTTCCACTGTCGGAACTCAGGCGAGATTGCAACTTTACTTCGGGTAGCACGAAGCGAGTCTCGTTTCTTCCCGTACGGACGGCGGAATCCCGATCTTCGATCGGGATTTCGCTATCCGAAAGGGCTGAGCTTTAAACAAGTTTGGACGCGCAGGAGAGCACGGAGAGTCGTCGAAACCATGGGAGCCCTGGCCAAAAGCATCACGCTCTTTCTTCTGAATTGGCTCGACGCGCAACTTACCCTAATCTGGGTCCGCTCAGATATCGCAACCGAAGCAAACAATTTAATGGCGCAACTCCTGAACATCGGCGACGCGCCTTTCCTGCTGACGAAACTCGCCATCGGCGCGTTTTCTGCCTATGTGCTGTATCGATGTTCGCACCTGCCGATCGCACGACGCGGAATGAAGCTGGCGCTCACGGTTTACGGCGCACTGATGCTCGTGCATGTTGCGACCGGACTGTCGGCGATGGGCTGGTCTGAGCCGCTGGCCATGGTCACGCTGGTAAGCGAACTGCCTTTCACCGTCCTGTCAATCTTTTCCTAATCTTCACAATCTGTTAAGCGAAGTGAATTTCGGAGGGTTAACGGAACTCCGTGTCCCGTTCGCGCGTTTTGCTAATACCAATTGCGCAAACGTAAACTTCCGAAACCGCATCTCAACTGTGCGTTTTCGAAGTGAAGGAGATTTCAGCATGTACAGAATAACGGCCCGCCAGATCCTCGTGATTGCTTTGGGTTCGGCGCTTTTCGCCTCGGTAGCGGTGCTCGGTTTCCAGAAGTTGTCGCAACGGTTTTATCCGTCCAGCGTCGCGCTCACGGTGGTGAATCCCGAAAACATCGCTGATCCGGCGACCGTAACTGACGAACAGAACAACATTGAAGTTTACAGAGCCGTCGCGCCTGGCGTCGTCTACATTCAATCAACGACGGTGGTGCGCGACTTCTTCGGTAGGGGGGAACGAGAGGGCGCTGGCTCAGGCTCAATCATTGATGAGCAAGGACACATCCTGACCAACTATCACGTAATTGCGGGTGCGCGGCGGCTGTCGGTTCATTTTGGCAGTGGCCGAAACTATCCGGCAACGGTAGTCGGACTCGATCCGGACACCGACCTCGCAGTGATCAAGCTGACTGAGAAACCGAAAGAGGCAATCACGATTGTGCCACTAGGCGATTCAGACAGGCTGATCGTAGGGCAGAAAGTGTTGGCGATCGGAAATCCATTTGGTCTTGATCGGACGTTGACCACCGGAGTCATCAGCGGTTTGCAGCGTCCGATTCGCGGGGTTAACGATCAGCCGATTGAAGGCGCGATTCAGACGGATGCGTCGATCAATCCTGGCAACTCAGGCGGACCTTTGCTGGATTCGCGTGGTCGCATGATCGGCATTAACTCGCAAATTCAGTCGACGTCCGGCTCGTCAGCGGGCGTGGGCTTTGCGATTCCGGTGAACATTGCGAAACGAATTGTGCCTGAGTTGATTCGCAGCGGCTCGATCCAGCGTCCGAAACTCGGCATCCAGCCGCGTAATGTCGAATCGCTCAGCGCGCAGGTGCAGTTGCCGGTTTCTTACGGCGTGCTGATCTGGAATGTGCAACCGGGCGGCCCGGCGGCGAATGCCGGCTTGAGAGGTATGGTTCAAACTGAGGAGGGCGATCTCGAACTCGGCGATATCATTACCGGCGTCGGAGGCGAGCGGGTCGGCAACAGCGACGACCTCTACAAAGTCTTAAACAAGCATCAGATTGGCGAGACGGTTGACGTCGAGATTTACCGCGGCACACGACGCATGACTCTGCCGGTGAGACTAACTGATGTTCCGCCCACACGTCGTAACATCCGTTAGTAAGCGAGAAACAAGTCGCACCGAACAAAAAGCGCGCGCCACTCACGGCGCGCGCTTTTCATTTTGTCCTCAGTTACTTAGCCCGGCGGCCAGGTCATCTCGCGCCCGCCCAGCACGTGGATATGCAGATGGAAAACTGATTGGCCGGCGCCGCTGCCCGTGTTGATGACAGTTCGATATCCGCCGCTGTCACTCAAGCCATGCTCGTATGCCACTTTCGCGGCCACGCGCAGCAGGTGACCGAGTAACAGCTCATCCTTTTGTGAAGCATCGTCGAGCGACTCGAGGTGTTCGCGTGGCATCACCAGCACGTGCGTTGGAGCGTGAGGATTAAGGTCGCGAATGACCACGCAGCGGGCATCCTGAAACACCACGTCCGCGGCGGCGGTTCCGTTTATGATTTTGCAGAAAAGGCAATCTTGTTCACTCATGTTAGCATCGGGGCCACTTTTCCAGTTGTGCTGACTTCAGGTCCATTCAGGTCGCAATGGTATCACAGCCGGCTGGCCTCACGCCGCCACAACGCCTTCCTCAGGGGTCAAAGGTGAAGTGACCGATTCACGCACGCGCTCAATGTCGGCGCCGAGCGCTTTCAATTTAGTTTCGATCTTTTCGTAGCCGCGATCGATGTGATAGACGCGATCGATGGTTGTTTCGCCTTCGGCAATAAGTCCCGCGAGTACCAAGGACGCCGACGCGCGTAAATCTGAAGCTTGCACGCGAGCGCCGATTAGTTTCGTCGGCCCTTCAACGACTGCCTTGTCGTGACTGACCTGAATGCGCGCACCCATGCGCTGCAATTCGGAAGCGTGCATAAAACGATTTTCGAAGATCGTTTCGGTGATTTCCGAGCGGCCATTCGCCTGGGTCATCAGAGTCATGTACTGCGCCTGCATATCGGTGGCAAACCCGGGATACTCCTCAGTCCTGAGGTCGCCGGCGTGGATTGTTTTCCCGGCGGTGACGCGCAGGGTGCTTTGATTGACCTCTTCGATCTCCACGCCAACGTCGCGCAGCTTGCCGATGATTCGATTGCAATGCTCCGGATTGCAATCTCTGATTTCCAAATCGCCTTTCGTGATCGCGCCCGCGACAATGAAGGTGCCGGTTTCAATCCGATCCGGAATGATCGTGTGCTGGGCGCCACTCACACGTTCGACGCCTTCAATTTCGATTTTTGGCGTACCCGCGCCGCGCACGCGGCCGCCCATCTTGTTGAGTAACTCGGCGAGGTCACGCACTTCCGGCTCGCGTGCGGCGTTGTGAATCACAGTCTTGCCGCGGGCGAGGGCCGCCGCCATCATCACGTTTTCCGTGGCGGTGACCGAAATCTTTTCGAATTCAATTTCTCCGCCGGTCAAGCCGCCCTCCGGCGCGCGCGCCACGACGTCGCCCGCCTCGAGAAAAACTTCCGCGCCCATCTTCGTAAAGGCGGCGAGATGCAAATCAATCGGCCGCGCACCGATCGCGCATCCACCCGGCAGTGACACCCGCGCTTTTCCGAAACGCGCGAGCAAGGGCCCGAGCGCCAGCACCGACGCCCGCATAGTCTTCACCAATTCATAAGGCGCGGTCATCAGTTCGACATTCGTGGCGGAAATCTTGTGCGTTCGCAGTTCCGGCGTCAGCACGTGCGCGCCGATGTCTTCCAGAAGCCGCCGCATCGTGATGATGTCGCGGACGTAAGGAATGTTGTGAAGCGTGATCGTGTCCGCAGTGAGAATCGCTGCGGCCATGCACGGCAGCGCAGAGTTCTTTGCGCCACTGATCGAGACGCGACCTTTCAAGGGATTGCCACCGCGAATGCGAAACTTTTCCACGACGGAAGATTAATGGAAAAGCCTTAGAACCGCGAGCCAAAGTTAGCGAATGGCCTGGCAGGCTTCTTCAAAGCTAAAATGATCTAGAAGTGTGAACTTGAAGCGCGCTGCGACCGACTGCGCCTCCGTTTGCGCCAACGCGGCCCTTCCTCCAGGCCCTTCAGAGACGCGAGCGGCCATAGTTGAGATTGAATTTCGGCGAGACCCGCATCGACGACGGCCTTGATTACTTCTTCGGAAGATTTGTAGCATTTCGACGACTCGTCAATCGGCACGTGGCCGTCAACGTTCACGAGGATGCCTGCTTCGGCGTACTCATCGTCAATCTTTCGTTGCGACAGAGTCTTTGCGGCTTGCGAGCGCGACAGCCGCCGGCCCGCGCCGTGATTGACTGAGTAGCCGCTCTTCATGGCGCCCGGCAGCGGCCGCAGGATGTAACTGAAATCTTTGTTGCTGCCGGGAATCAAAACCGGATGACCGGTGTCTTCCCAAAGCGTCCCCTTCAGCAACGGATAGCCGGCGGGGAACGCGCGCGTCGCGCCTTTGCGATGCACCCAGACGTCGTCGAATTCCGGGTGCCATTCCTTCTGCACCAGGTTGTGACTGATCTCGTAAATCAATTCGAGATCAGAAGGGAAAGTTTTGCGGAATGCCTCGGCAACCTGCTCGAAAATGATCAGCCGATTGAGAATTGCATAGTTCCCCCCGGCCGCTACCGCGTTCAAATAATCTCGATAGTGTCTTGAATCAGGAGTGAAGTAGCCGAGATCTATATCGCGAATTTCATTGGGCCTTTCCGTCTTCGCCAATTCGAAATAGTTGGTGGCCAGGCCGTGGCCGAAACCGCGACTGCCAGTGTGCACCTGCACGAACAGTTCATGTGAATTCACTTCGCGCTGAAGCTCAATGAAGTGATTGCCGCCGCCGAGACTGCCGAGCTGATGCAATCCGCGCTCAGGCCTACCTTTGCCGCCCCAGGGAATCTGCCAATCATCGTCAACCGGGATGCGATGACGTTCAGCGCGGCTGCGGTCGAAGCTCGCGCCGTACTTCGCAACGTAATGTTCGGCGCCGCCGCGGACCAGTTCCGCGAATTCATGCTCTGAAAGATTTCGAAAGCGGTGACTCTTGCCCCCGGCGCCCATCGCGACACGCTCCATCACGGCGCGATTAAATTGTAAACGCTTTTCTGGCGTCGCAGCATCAGCCAACACGTTCGATTTCGCACTCATCATTCCGCAGCCAATGTCATAGCCCACCGGTCCCATCGCAATCGCGCCGGTTTCGTAGTCGGTAATCAGCACGCAGCCGACCGGAACACCGTAGCCGTAGTGAACATCGGGGGTGATTACGACCATCTTCACGCCGGGAAAGCGCGTCGCGTTGACGATTTGTCTATAGAGATTGTCTTCAGCGAGTGTGAGCAGTTCGTGCGTGAGAAACAGCCGCACCGGCACTTCGCCAGTGTCCTGCGTTTGCAGGGCGTAGTACCCATCACCGTGCCAACGCGCGAGCTGTTTCCAACGATGCGCGTCAGCCAGCATTTTCTGACCGTTGCTGCCTATGCGAGATTGGCTCAAAATTGCTTGTCCTTCAATAGTGTTTCGGTTCAGCCGTCTGATGTGCGGAATCCCGATCGCTATCGGGATGCGCCACCGTTGAGACTCACCAAAAGTCTTTCGGGGCTGTGCCCCGACCAAACTGGGCGTAGACAGAAACTATTTTGAAGCTTGCCGGAAGGCCAGAGGCTTCCGCACATCAGGCGGCAGAGCCGCGATACTAGATACTTCTTTACACGGCCTGCGACCAAAGCTGTTACGTTTCTCCAAAAAGTTTTTCAACGATGCGTTCGACGCTGTCCGCGGCTTGCACTTCGATCCGCCGTTCGGCCAGAGCATAAAAGTCGCGCCGCTCTTCAAAACGCCTTTTCGCGGTTTCACGATCCGGCGCTAGCGGCCGGGCCGTCGTGGCGCTTTCGATGCGCTGCCAACAAGTGTCAAAGGAAGTATCGAGCCAAACAGTGAGGCAATCGTAAAGCGCCACGATGGTGCGGTTGGCTGGTATCGCCCAAGTGCCGCCGCCCAGCGCAATCACATGCACCTGCCGATCTTGCAGAACATCACGGAGCGCGAGTGTTTCCAGCTCGCGAAACGTGGCTTCGCCGTCCTGCGTGATAATGTCTGCCGCTGAACGGCACTCGCGACCGCTAATAAACGAATCGAGATCGACAAACCCGCAATTGAGTTGCCGCGCCAGCTCCTCGCCGACGGTCGTTTTGCCGCAGGCCATGAACCCGAGAATGACGATGCGACGTGTGCTCATCGTGGGAACGCGGACGCCCTCGTCCGCAGCATTCCTTTACTTGACCTTAGATTAATAGGTAAGAATGCGGGCGAGGGCGCCCGCGTTCCCACGAAGCAACTCAACTTCATTCTTCAATGACAGACTCGAGTAAATCAAAGAATTCGGGAAAAGAGACGCTGACGCACTCAGCATCTTCGATTTGTGTATCGCCCTCAGCGAGCAGTCCAGCAACCGCAAACGACATCGCAATGCGGTGATCGCCGCGCGAGTCAATTCGCGCCCCGCGCAAGCGCGTTCGCCCACCGACACGCAGCCCCTCATCGAATTCTTCAGCATCAGCGCCCATGGCTCGCAGTCCCGCCACCGTCGCGGCGATGCGATCTGATTCCTTCACGCGCAACTCGCTTGCGTCACGTATCTCGATACCGCCATCGATTTGGGAACCAATGACGGCGAGCAGCGGCAACTCATCAATCAATCCCGCGATGTGATCGCCATCAATCGTCAATGGCGTGTCCGTAGATTCTTTGGCGGCGCGCGAGCCCTCAACGCGAATCGAGCCAATCGGTTCGTTGCCTTGTTCGCGCTGGTCTTCAAAGTTGACGCTCAAACCCGACGACTTAACTACACTGAGAAATCCGACGCGACTCGGATTAAGTCCGATGTTTACGATCTCGAGCACCGAACTATCGATCAGCGCCGCCGCGGCAATGAAATACGCAGCCGAAGAAATGTCGCCCGGAACATCAACGTCGCGCTCGTCAAAACTCGCAGGACCCGTTACGCAGGCGAACGTGTTGCCTTGCTTGGGCGCATCTCCCTGTTCGACAGCAACACCGAACCAGCGCAGCATCCGTTCGGTGTGATCGCGGGTGGGCGTCTGTTCGAGGACTTTCGTTTGGCCGTCGGCGTTCAGTCCCGCCAGCAGAATTGCCGACTTCACCTGCGCGCTGGCAACTAACAGTTCGTAATCGATCGGTCGCAAAGGATTGCGACCCCGGGTGGTGAGCGGCGGGCGGCCATCGTTTGAAGAAATCTCTGCTCCCATCATTTCCAGCGGCTCAATGATTCGTTGCATCGGCCGCGAGCAAAGCGATTCATCTCCGGTCAAAGTCGCCTCGAAATCCTGTCCCGCGAGAACTCCCGCCAGCAGACGCATCGTCGTGCCGCTGTTACCGCAATCGAGCGGCTCTTTCGGCGCACTCAATCCGCGCGTTCCGACACCTCGAACCACAACCTCGCCGCTTTTGCGAACAATTGATACGCCAAGCTGCTCCAGACACCGCAAGGTCGCCGCGCAATCCTCACTCGGCGAAAAGTTCCGAATGCGCGACGTGCCCTTGGCTAAAGCGGCAATCATCGCCGCCCGATGGGAAATCGATTTATCGCCCGGCATCTCAACCTTGCCAAAGATTCTTTGCGCGGGATGAATGATCACGAAGGAATCTTAGCGCGTCGTATCGCGACCCCGAAACAGGCTCTGTGCATCCGGCGCGGACATTGACACGCGCCCAGCCCACATGTTACACGTCCGTCTTCCGTTTGCTTTTGAATCGTCAGCAGCCAGACCGCGATTCCCATGGCTGGAGGCCTGCGCCTTTTGTGACCGATCAAACGACTCGACTCGTTTTGCCCAGCCACATTGAGGCTGTTGCTGACGCGGCTGCCGCGGCGGCTGACTTCGCGCGCAATTGCGGGCTCGCGGAAGAGGCAGCTTTTGGCATCGACATGGCGGTGCGCGAAGCCATCACCAACGCAATCGTCCACGGCAACAAGGAAGACGATACGAAGCAGGTTGAAATGACTCTCAATTGCGCGTCGCAGGCAGTTGAGATCGAAGTCAGCGATCAAGGCGCCGGGTTCGATCCGGTCTCAGTGCCCGACCCGACGACTGCGGAAAATCTGATGAAGACTTCCGGTCGCGGCAACTTCCTGATGCGCAGCTTCATGGATGAAGTCGAGTGGGTGAGCCGGCCCGAGGGGGGCACGATAGTGCGAATGCGGAAAAGACTTTGATATTTGATTTTGTACTTTTGATCGCACGAATGCGGGAACTTATCCGTGACGGTGGAATCAAAAGTCCGCAATCAGAAATCGAAAACTTTTCGGGAGACTCTTGAATCATGGCAGAGCTTAACATCCGCGAACGACAAGCCGGCGACGTGACAGTGCTGGATATGGACGGGCGAATCACTATCGGCGATGGCAGTATCGCTTTGCGCAGCGCCGTGCGTCGTTTACTCGAAGAGCAAAAGAAAAAGATTCTGCTGAACCTGGCCGGCGTCGGTTACATCGATTCAAGTGGCATCGGCGAGCTGGTTTCCAGCTACACGGCCATCAACAAGGAAGGCGGCCAGCTTAAGCTGCTCAGCCTGACGCAGAAACTTCAGGACCTGCTTACAATCACGAAGCTGCTCACCGTCTTTGACGCCTACGACGAGGAAGCGGAAGCGCTCAGCAACTTCAAGTAAGCATAAACCGGGCGCCAGTGATCGAATCACTTCCGCGAACCGAGGAACGACGGAGATTGACATGGCTCAACTAGACATCAAACAACGACAGGCGGGCGACGTAACAATTTTGGATCTCGATGGCGAAGTGCGCATCGGGGACAGCAGCACTGCGCTTCGCAGCGCGATTCGCAATTTGGTTGCTGGTGGCAATCAGAAGATTTTGCTGAATCTGAAAGGCGTCCGGTACATCGACTCGAGCGGCATCGGCGAACTGATTGCGAACTACACAACCGTCGGACGCGCCGGCGGCCAACTAAAGCTTCTGAATCTGACCGAAAAGGTCCAGGATCTGCTCGTCATTACCAAGTTGCTCACGGTCTTCGACGTCTACGACAACGAAGCCGACGCGCTCAGCAGCTTCAAATAAACGCATCTAACAGTTTGAGTTTTAATGACGGCCCAGCCCCGACCAGTCGGGACGGGGCCGTTATATTTTTCTATATCGCACCGCCACAGATGAACACAGACAGACACTGATAGTTTGCTTTCTTATCTGTGTGAATCCGCGTTCATCTGTGGCTTTGTGTCCCAGTGGCTTATGTTAGACTCTCGCCGCCGATGAAGCGAAAGTTCGACAAAGACGCCAGCGAACGCATCGCCAACGCCGTCGCGGAAATCGAGAAGAACACGGACGCCGAACTCGTGATCGTTATTCGCGCGCGGTCGGGCTCGTATCGGCATGCCGACTATTTGTTTGGCGCCATCGTCGCATTCCTCGGTCTGCTGTTCGCACTGTTGTCCCCCTTTGTGATTCCCGCGATTGTGGTGCCCATCGACGTCGCTCTGATGTTCGTTATCGGCGCCTTCGTCTCATCACGCAGTCCGTCCTTTCAGCGATTATTAACGTCGAAGAAGTTTCGCGCCGACACGGCGCGCCAAGGCGCGGCGGCGATGTTCTACGAGGCCGGCATCGCGAACACCAAAGCAGAGAACGGCCTGCTCGTTTACGTGTCGCTGCTCGAAGAACAAATTGAAGTCATTGCGGATCGCGGCGTCCTGAAAGCCATGCCACCCTTGCCGTGGAACACAGAGCTTCATGAACTGAAAGAACTCGCTCGACATTGCGATCCGGAAAAGCTCATCCAGTCATTGCACAAACTTGGTGCTCTACTCGCCACGCATCTCCCTTATACCGGCGAAAATCCTAACGAACTGGTTGACGGCCCACGCATCGAATTGAAATGAAGCGTCTGAAATTTGGAATTTGGAATATGAAATCAGGTCACTTCACGATCGGTGCGGTGTCGTTTGGGTTTGCCGCATTGACGCTCGCGGTGTTCGCCACCGAAGCACTGGCGCGTGTCGGCGGCGGCCAGGGCTATGGCGGTGGTGGCGGTGGAGGTGACGGCGACGGCGAAGGTCTCGGCATCATTATCTATCTGATTTTTCGGTTACTGCTATGGCTAACGATCGAGCATCCCGCCATTGGAATTCCGCTCGATATCATCGTGATTGGCGCGGTCATCTATTGGTTTACCAGACGTTCAAAAAAACCGGCGTCGGTCGTTTCTTCTTCGCCAGTCCTCGGTTTATCAACTGGCCCTGGCGGACGGCCACAGCAGGACATTCAGCGCGCCTTCAATCAACTACGACGCTTTGATCCGAATTTTTCAGAAATCATTTTTACCGATTTCTGTTACGCGCTTTACGGGCGCGCGCACGATGCGCGGGGCAAAGGCAAAGCTGCGCTTGATGACCTGTCGCCCTATTTGTCGGACGCGGCTCGCGGATCGCTGTTGCAATTGAACTCGCCCCAACTAAAAGCCGTGCAGGGCATCATCGTGGGCGCAATGCAGGTCACCGACGTGCGCGGCCTCACGACGCCTGCCGTTGAAGTCAGCGTCGAATTCGAAGCGAACTACACAGAATTCACGCCACGCGAAGGCGATCCCCGCGGCGAGATGAGTTACTACGTTCGCGAGCGATGGGAGTTGGAGCGCAAGCGTGATTTGCTCTCGCCGCCACCCGAAGAAGCGACCGCGCTGCACTGCCCAAGTTGCGGCGCTCCTTTGCAGAAAGACACGAACGGCGCGTGCGCCTTCTGCCACACGAAAGTGGAAAGCGGTGAGTTTCAGTGGTACGTGCGTAGCGTGCGCACGCTTGGTCGCGAAGCGAGGGGACCGCTCCTCACCTCAAACGTTCCTGAAGTCGGGACTCTCAACCCGACAATCATGCAGCCGAACTTTCCACAGGTGCGCGCTGCCTTCGAGCACAATAATCCGAGCTTCAAGTGGGCGGAGTTCCAGGCGCGCGCGCGCATGATTTTCAACGAATTGCAGGAAGCCTGGTCGTCTTTGAATTGGGAGCGCGCCCGACCGCACGAGACGGACAACATTTTCCAGATGCACCAGTACTGGATTGAGGCTTACCGGCGTCAGAAACTTCGTAACGTGCTCGAGCGGTATCAAATCACGGCGATGCAGGCGACGAAGATCAAGCAGGACAATTTTTATCAATCCGTCACTCTGCGGATTTTCGCCGAAGGCTATGACTACACCATCAACGAAGGCGGCCACGTGGTGGCGGGCTCGCGGACAAATTTGCGTAAATGGAGTGAGTACTGGACTTTTATTCGCAACAGCAAAGCCACAACTGCCGCGGCCCGCGCCGATCTAAACTGTCCAAATTGCGGCGCGTCGTTGAAGGTAAACGCCACCGGGATCTGCGAATTCTGCGGCGGAAAAATGACTTCGGGCGAATTCGATTGGGTGCTTTCGAAGATTGAGCAGGATGAAAGCTATGTCGGATAACTGGCTCTGGCCCAGCTTTTGCTCTGGTCCAATCAACCTGCACTGTAATACTTGACGCCCCTCAACTGGCCTTGCTATTCTCCAGTCAGTTCACGGACAACTCGGTTCAAGAACACCCGATCGGTTTATTGTCTCGCATAACTTCGGTTCCTAGCCGCGCAATGCGACTTACCTTGGTGACGTTTCAAACTCTGGAGGTGTAAAGGTGGGCTTCAAGGTCGGCCAGAAGGTTGTTTACCCCAATCATGGTATCGGTACCATCGAGCAAATCGAGCAGAAACAAATCGGTGCGACCGCACTGCCGTTTTACACGCTCCGGCTCGCAGCTACAAATACCCTCGTATTAGTTCCAGTTACCAACGCGACGGAAGTCGGTCTTCGTAAACCGATTACCACAGGCGAATGCGACACGCTTTTCCATACGTTGAGTTCAGACTTTGCCACCCCGGCACATGATTGGAAAGATCGGTTTAAGGATTTTTCCGAGAAGATGCGCACCGGCAATATTTTTGAAGTCGCCGAAGTCTTAAAGCATCTCAACTATCTGAGTCACAGCAAACCCCTTTCGTTCCGCGAGCAGCGGATGCTTGAGCGCGCGCATTACCTCGTCGTTTCTGAACTCGCGGCTGTTTGTCGTCAGCCCGAGTGCAACATCGAGCCGCGCGTGAATGACGCATTGGCCCAGGCGTGTTCGCGCCACGATGGTAAAGCCAACGGCAACGGCACCCTGCGGCGGGCGGCCGCGGCCGGCGCTCACTGATCGTTGAGTTGATTTTCAGGGAAGCGGGGGGGGGGGCGAGACCGCAGCCCCGCGGGTTGGTGGGGGGAGAGAGTGGTGGCGAGAGATTAAACAGGGGTAGGAAAAGTGGGCGGCCCC
>JBQTHO010000014.1:0-128623 GCA_052389795.1 Acidobacteriota bacterium
CTCCCGCCAGCCGGACTCCAACACAGAATTAACCGATGTTAGGGACATTGAGATCCTTTTCCTTCTCGCCCTACTAGATTAAATTAACACCAGCTTTTTGTCTCACGTATTATTGGCACGGAGGGCAATGGCACGGATGTTTGGGCTGGGGACGTTTTCATAGCGAAATTCAATATGACCGCTTCCGGTGACGCGTCTCTGGTCTACTCCAGCTATCTGGGAGGGAGCGGATCTGATCATGGCGCGGGCATCGCCGTAGATTCGGCGGGTAATGCTTACGTGACGGGCCATACAGGATCAATAAATTTTCCGATTTCGAAAGCGGCACAGCCTTCTTTCGGCGGGGGTGATTTACGCGGGGATGCTTTCGTTACCGTCCTGAATCCCGACGGGAACAGTTTGATCTATTCTACCTACCTTGGCGGGTTGAGTAGTGACGCGGCGACCGGTATCGCGGTGGATGCGGCAGGAAACGCCTACATCACGGGCGACACGCAATCAGCTAACTTTCCCATGGTGAACGCATATCAATCTGCATTCACGGGATATAGTGCCGCGTTCGTCGCGAAGATAGCACCTCCGGTAGACCCTAATTCCGCCTCCGTTGCTTATTCCACTTACCTTGGGGGAAGTTCTATATGGCATGAGTACCCTTACGGCGAAGGTGATGGAGCTACTGGTATTGCGGTGGACTCCGCCGGTAATGTCTATGTGACGGGCGTAACTGGGTCACCGCTGTTTCCGGTCGTCAATGGATTACAGGCGATTCTAAAATGCGCCCAAGGTAATGCTTTCGTGTCAAAGCTCAACCCGTCCGCTACCGGTTCCGCTTCACTGCTCTACTCAACTTACCTCGGTGGTTCTTGCGGCAGGAGAGGCGATGCAGGTCTCGGCATCGCCGTGGATTCTGCAGGCAACGCTTACGTCACGGGAATAACTACCTCTGATGATTTCGCTACCACGTCCGGCGCTTTCATGCGTAGCCGCAAAACCAGCGATACCGGTTTCGTTGCTAAGGTAGATCCTTCTAAGAGCGGTGCGGAGTCACTCATCTACTCAACCCTCCTTGGCGGCTTTAGCGCGAACGCCCCTGAAGCAGGTAGAGGCATCGCCGTGGATGCCCAGGGCAACGCCCACGTGACGGGTGAAACTCATTCTTTCGACTTCCCGTTGGTGAACGCCTCGCAGTCTTTCAACAATGGAGTCTTTCAGAGCATCAATGCTGGAAACAGTTGGACCGCAATGAATGATGGTCTGGCAGTGACATCTATTACTGCCCTTGCCGTTGACACGAGCACGTCCCCCCGCACCCTTTATGCCGGGTCTGTAGATCACGGTCATGCAGACTTAGGGCTTGTTGTAACCGGAGGTGTTTTCAAAAGCGTCAACGGGGGAAGAAGTTGGAGTCCGGTAAATGTTGGGCTGAACAATACCAACGTCAGAGCTTTAGCCATCAACCCCACAAACCCCTCCACACTCTACGTAGCGACCTACGCGGGGATGTTCAAGAGCGTGGATGGCGGGGCGAACTGGAACGCGTTCAACGTAGGTCTGAGTGTGACAGCACTCGGTACCACTTACGTTCTTTGTTTTGACACGCGCACATCTCCAGCTACGCTTTACGCGGGAACGGACGAGGGCCTTTATAAGGTAAGCGACGGAAGTAGCAATTGGAGTCTGACCGGTCACACTACTGGTGTGCGTTCTATCACTATTGACCCTCGCACTTCCGACGCGCTTTATCTCTCAGACAGTAATTTCAGTTGTCAGAGAAGCGTGGATGGAGCAAATACCTGGACCGTCCTTCAAACGCCTGACCAATTCACCGCTTTTGGTGTTGATCCGGCGACTACGCCCTCCACCCTTTATGGGACTGATCCTTATGGTGACAATTTCTATAAAAGCATTGACGGTGGAAATTCCTGGGAATCGTTGGGTTCGTATCCAGGAGGCAACTATCTGGGAGTAATAACCGCCGACACCACAACGATTCCATCCACTATTTATATTAGCCACTACGAAGGCGGATTTCTTGTACGAAGCACAGACGGAGGACACACGTGGACGCGTCTCTTCAGCATTGGGGTCGGGGCTTTCGCTCTTGACACCGGAGCGGCGACCGCTAGCACACCATCCTCGCTCTATGTCGCCACTAGCGGAAGCTACTTGCCCAATGTTTCCGACGCGTTTGTCTCGAAGTTAAATCCCACAGGCTCTGCTCTCCTCTTTTCGACTGGGCTGGGCAGCTTCGGCACAGATATCGGCCTCGCTATCGCCCTCGACAGCGGCGCCAATATTTATGTCGCCGGAAAGACTCAGGAAGGCATATTCCCTACCGTGAATGCGTACCAGGCGACTAGCAGAAACGGCCTCAATGGCATTGACGCTTTTGTCGTCAAGCTCGGGAGCGCCGCTCTTCCCTCTTCCAGCGCGGGCAACGTCACGACTGAGATGGCAGTACAAACCGGCACGCTTGAACTCTCATTCCCAAATATCACCGGCTCGACTTCGGGAACAGCACCGACCGCGACCGTTAATCCGCTTGATTCAACCACGACGGCGAACCTCACCCTCTCGAACAATCTCGGGGCTTACGAGATTAAGACGACCGCAACCTACGACACCTCCGGTTATGCCACAGATCCAACAAAAGGCATCAAGCTTTCGTTTACCGTGCTGACCGTCAATGATCCGACTGTCTTCAATGGACTAGTCATCACGCATGGTGAAGATGCGAACGGAGACGGAATCATTCAACCCAACGAGATGATTCCCTACAACGGCACGGTTGATCCGAACAAGGTCACCTATCACGACTTCGCCTCGCGCACTGTTTGGGTCTATGTGCCTTCACTCTCTCCGTTCGTGATCGTCAAAGGCGCCCCCGACCAATTCAACGATTTAATTCGAATCGTCAAGAGCTTCAATCTCAAGGGGGGGATTGAGAACAGTCTCGACGCGAAATTACAGAATGCTCTCAAAGCATATCGGGCAGCGCTGGCGAAAGATCGCGCCTCAGCTTGCAATCAAATGACAGCCTTTATCTCGGAAGCGCGGGCGCAGACGACCAAAGGTCTCACGCAGGCTCAAGCCAATCAATTGATTGCCGCGGCTCAGCAGATCAAGGTCGTGCTCGGCTGCCGATAAATACAGCTAAGAAGGGCCTCGAGAGCGGCTGCATTTCCTTGTTACTCGAAATAGCTTTAGTCGCTGGGTGGAACTGTCCGTGGATTGCTGTCACTTAACACAAGGCCCGCGCTAAACGAGGGCCACACTTTGAGAATTTCTTCCAACTCCTGCGACCCGCTTGCCACGTCTAACTCACGCTGTTAATCTCTGAGATTCAATTCACCCGTCCAAAAGGAGTTTCGCATGAAGAAGCATTTCACGGTTTATCTCATTCTCGCTTCTCTTCTGGTTATTGTGCTCGCCGCCGTTTCCAGCATCGGCCGAAACGTCAGCGACGTACCGGCGCCGCCAGTAATTGGCGCGGTCATCGACGATTTCAAACTGTCCGACGCCAAGGGCAAAGAACACTCGCTCAAGTCTTTAATGGGTCCAAAGGGCACTGTGATCCTGTTCGTCGCGACCAAGTGCCCTGTGTCGAACAACTACAACGAGCGGATGGAAAAGCTCGCCCAGGATTACAAAGCGAAGGGCATCAGCGTCATCGGCATCAATTCGAATTACACTGAGCCCGCCGCTGAAGTGAAGTCGCACGCGACTGAACGAGGCCTGACCTTCACGATCCTCAAGGACGAAGGCAACAAGATTGCCGATCGGTTCGGCGCAACCAAGACGCCGGAAGCTTACGTGCTGGATGCCAACATGAAGCTCGTCTATCACGGCCGCATCGATAACTCGCAGAAGATCGAAGGCATCACGTCTAATGATCTGCGCGACGCACTCGAAGAACTTGCCGCGGGCAAGACGATCAGCAAGACCGGCGCGGCCGCTTTCGGATGCACGATTAAGCGAGTCGCGTAGTCCCGCTGAACTGGAAGCATTGTTTGGTGTGGCTCTGAAGCCCCGCACCTGCTCGCTACGAGAAATGCTTCTCCATTTCTGATGATGCCGCGGGGCGCGGACTGATTGGACTGGTTCGAGAACTCAAGTGACTGTAAATCGTGAACGAATCAGAATCAGGCTGATTATCATCAGTGCCGCAGTGCTCCTCTCAACCAGTGTTTCAAGTTGGGGTCAAGGCGGCGGTAAGGGCGTTAAGAGACCGAGTGCAAAAAGGGCTCCCGCATCCAAGCCTGCCGCGCCCACGGCCGAGCCAGAAAGCGTTGCTCCCAGCCCTGCCGCGTCGTCTGCGGACATTCAACAAATCGATCTCGATGGGCTAAAGAAGCTGCTGCAACGCCCTCCGACCGACGCGCGACCGATGCTTGTCAACTTCTGGGCTACGTGGTGCGATCCCTGTCGCGAAGAGTTTCCGGATCTGGTAAAGATTGACACAGACTACGGCGCCAGGAACCTGAACTTCGTAACGGTTTCGCTTGATGACGTTTCAGAGATCGGCACCGAAGTACCGAAGTTCCTGAAAGAGATGAAGGCAACGATGCCGACCGTGTTGCTCAACGTCAGCGATCCCGAACCGGCGATTAAATCAGTGGACCCCGGATGGGACGGCCAGTTGCCGGCGACGTTTCTTTACGACAAGAACGGTAAGGTTGTCTTTCGCCACTTTGGCAAGATCAAGCCGGACGAGTTGCGTGCGGCGATAGACAAAGCATTAAAGTAACAGTGATGCGTGATGAGTAATGAGTGATGAGTAACATGCTCCGGCGCCACCCTTCACTCATCACTCATTACTCATCACTCATTACTGAACAATGATCACTCCTGAAATCCTTTCCACGCACAACCTAACCCCCGAAGAATTTAACCGCATAAAAGAACTGCTCGGACGCGAGCCGAACCTCGTGGAACTCGGCGTCTTCTCAGTCATGTGGTCTGAGCACTGTTCGTACAAGTCTTCGCGAATTCATCTCAAGCGTCTGCCGACGCAAGGCGAGCGCGTCATCGTGCCGCCCGGCGAAAACGCAGGCGTGGTCGACGTGGGCGACGGCTGGTGTGCCGCGTTCAAGATCGAATCGCACAATCACCCTTCGTTCATCGAGCCTTTTCAGGGCGCCGCCACGGGCGTGGGTGGAATCCTGCGCGATATCTTCACGATGGGCGCGCGCCCGATCGCTGCGCTGAACAGTTTGCGGTTTGGCTCGCTCGACGATGCGAAAAATGGTCACCGCAATCGATCGCTACTCGCCGGCGTGGTTGCCGGTATCGCGCATTACGGCAACGCTTTCGGCGTGCCCACGATTGGTGGTGAAGTCGCTTTCGACGACGCTTATGCACTGAATCCGCTCGTCAACGCGTTCGCGCTGGGCCTGGTGCGGAAAGATCAGATCTTCTTCGGCAAAGCGACCGGCGTCGGCAATCCCGTGCTGTACGTCGGCGCGAAAACCGGCCGCGATGGAATTCACGGCGCGACCATGGCTTCAGCGGAATTCGATGAAGAAGCTTTGGAAAAACGTCCGACTGTTCAGGTCGGCGATCCCTTCCTGGAAAAGCTCCTGCTCGAAGCTTGCCTCGAAGCGATGCGCAGCGGCGCCATAGCCGGCATTCAGGACATGGGCGCTGCGGGCCTGACTTGCTCGACATGCGAGATGGCCGCGCGCGCGGGTACTGGCATCGAGATAGATCTATCTTTAGTACCGCAACGCGAAACAGGCATGACGGCTTACGAGATGCTTCTGTCCGAATCACAGGAGCGCATGCTGATCGTTGCTCACAAAGGCCGTGCAAAAGAGGTGGTCGAGATTTTCGCGAAGTGGGACCTTGATGCCGTGGTCATCGGTCACGTGCACGACGATGGCCGGATGCGCGTCAGGCATGAGGGCGAAATTGTTTGTGATGTGCCGGTGATGGCTTTGACGGATGAAGCGCCGATCTATCAACGTCCAATGTCCAAAGTCGAAAGTCCAAAGTCGGCTGAGCTAAGCGTCAAAGACCAAACTACAAAAACCAAAGACCAAAACCACAACGACACGTTGTTAAGGCTTCTTGGTTCACCAAACCTCACATCGAAAGAATGGGTTTATCGCCAGTACGATCACATGGTGCGGACTAACACGGTCGTGCTTCCCGGGGCGGATGCAGCCGTAGTGCGGATCAAAGAAACGCGCAAGGCTCTCGCCATTGCCCTCGACGGAAACGGCCGTTACTGCGCCGCGAATCCGCGCGAGGGGGCGAAGCTCGCGGTTGCCGAAGCCGCGCGCAACGTCGTCTGTGTTGGCGCCAAACCGATAGCGGTGACGAATTGTCTGAACTTCGCTTCGCCGGAACGGCCTGAAGTCATGTGGTCGTTTTCCGAAGTCATCGATGGGATCGCTGAAGCGTGTCGAGCTTTTGACACGCCGGTCGTGTCCGGCAACGTGTCGTTCTACAACGAAACTGAAGGTCGCGGCGTTCTGCCAACGCCCGTAATCGGAATGCTTGGGCTGATCGAAGACGTAAAGCGTGTGATTCAGCCCGGCTTCAAGAAAGAAGGCGACGTCATCGCGCTGCTTGGGACCACGGTCAACAATCTTTCAGTGAGCGAGTATGAAGCGCCGATGCGAGATGGTGCGGCGGATTCTGCGCGGGGCAGTAGCCCGACCGTTAGGGAGGGCTCAGGCGAGCCAAGAGTTCCCTTGCTCGATCTGAACCGCGAACTCGCTGTCCAAGCCGCTTGCCTGCGCGCCGCTGAAGCCGGCCTGCTTCGTTCCGCCCATGATTGCTCCGAAGGCGGTTTAGCGGTCGCACTCGCCGAAAGCTGCTTCTCCTCACTGAATCGAGATGCGATTGGAGCAGAGATTAGTCTGGAGATTTCCTCCTCCAGCCTCCAGCCTCAAGACTCCAGCCTCCTCCTCTTCAGCGAATCTCCTTCACGCATCATCATCACCTTTGATGAATCAGCTCGTAGTGAGATCGATGTAATCACGAAGGACGCCGGCTCGCCGTTCACAATTCTTGGTACCGTCGGCGGGGATCGCTTGCGAATTAAAATTGGCGAACAGGAAGTTGTGAACTCGCGAGTAGCTGAGACGGAAGCCGTCTGGCGCTCCTCACTCAAACTCAAGCTTCAGGCCGAAGCAATGGCGGCCGGGGCTGAGTAAAACCCCCGATTACTTCTTCGCCAGAACCACCGGCGACTGTTCGGCGGCGCGAATCTTTTCAAAGAAGCTGCGAACCGAGGCGTATTGCTCGACGGGAATGGTGCCCGCTTTCTGCACCAGCTTGCGCGTGAAGACCAGATGCCCGTCCTTGATTTCGTAATTCGTCGCGTACGATCCGAATGTCGTGTCCAGCTTCACTGCGTCCGGTAACTCATCCACGTCAAATCCTGCCGGTAATTTCAGGCTCAAAGTTTCGGAATACGCATTCGAAGTAAGCACCACCGGATGCTTGCGCTTCGCATCGGTCAGCGCCAGTGACTCGCGACGCGAGACGATCGCGGGTTTGAAAATCAGAAGCCGATCCTGCATCAGTTGACCATAGGCCGGCGCGGTAAAATCTATATCCAGGTTGAAGTGACCGGCGGCCGTATCATCACGCGGTTCGACTTTGTTCACCTTCGCCGCGGTCGCGCCGGCGCTAATCCAGCCTTCGATCACTTTCTGATAATCAGCTCGTGAAGACTGGCGGAACGCGCCACGATAACCTGAGGCCCAGCGCCCGTTCGCTTTTTCGCGAATGGTCGCTTCCAATGAACCATCGGGCGACAGGTTTGCCTCGATGCGCCGCTCGAGCAGATTGCTTTCGACCGGTGTTACGGGCATTCGCAACAACGAACCTGACTCGCCAGCAACGATTAGTGCCCAACTTCCCTGTTCATGATCGGGAAGATCGCCGACCAGCGTAACCTCATCGGTCGCATCGAACACGAGCAGCCGCCCGAGCGTCGGATGAGTGACGACCGTCGCGACCTGCGTTTCGTCGCTCACCTTGATCGCAATGATGCAATGGTTGAACTGGTTCGGCGACGCCCACTCTTCGCGCACGTAATCCGGGTCGCCGGAATAAATGCCAACCGGATAGGCTGTTATATTCAGCACTTTCAGCATCGCCCGCATCAGGTTGGCTTTGTCTTTGCAGTCGCCGTAGCCCTTGGCGAACACTTCAGCCGCCGTGCGCGGGCGCATGCCACCGCCGCGATTCACGCCGATGGCAATCGCGATGTAGCGGATGCTCTGTACGTACGAAGCGATCGCGCGAATTTTTTCCAGCTCAGTCTGCGCGTTGGCAGTCAGTTGACGAGTTTTCTCGGCGATCGCTTCATTGGGTTGTGATTGCGGATCGTGGAGTTCACTTAACCAATAAGATACTTGAGACCAGTTGGAGATCGTCCTGAAGTTTGGAGACGGTTTGTCTGCGGATGAATAGAAGCTGACCGCGACGCGCGGGGCGAGGCTGGAAACGCGCGGACTGCTCGGTTCAGGCCCAATCGGCGGCAGATTGTTCAGCTCCCAGGTGTAGGTCGAGCCGCTTACTGCGGGCGTAATTGTCGCGTGATTGAAAGTCAGGCTCTTGGCTATCCAGCCCTGCGGCAGCGTGAGCACGTATCTCGACGAGAGCACCGGCAGTCGATATTGAGGCCGCCAAACCTCCTGCGAAAAGATCGTGCGCTCTTCGGTCGTTGATTGATAACCAAAGGTCGCGCCCGCGTCAACATCGTCTGCTGCGCTGATCATTTTGAAGCGCGATTGGTTGTAGATGTCGTTGGGATCTTCGACAGCGTCGATCGTGTCGTCCTTGCCGTATTTCTTGATGGCGCCGGCCGGCCGAATCAGCCATGCCTTTAATTCCTTAACCTTGCCTGCGTCGTTCTGATAGAACTCGAAAGCTGTCGCGTACTCGCGCCCCTCACGCAGCAAAATGCGCACGGCGTAACTGCTCACCGTGGTAACGCGGCCGTCTTCGCTGACCGTGACGCGCCGTTCATCGTGCAAAACAACGGCAGGCACGTCTTTTTCGTAAGCCGGCAGTGGCAGTTTTGCGACCTGCTGGAGCCAGGGTGGCGCTTCATCAGGAGCAGCGCGGGCGATTGCCGGGACGCTGACCAGCAGAATAATTAAGGCAAGGAACTTCAACCGCATCGTGTTTATCCTCAGCAACCTTTAGTTTGCAGCTATTTGCTTGAGCGTAAGGGTGTGGTCGTTTGCTTTCGCCAACACGTCGAACAGTTGTCGTATGCCGGGATAGCTCGCGACAGGAAAGAGAATGTTACCGCCACCGCCGAAAAAGAAATCACGCTCGTAACGCAACGTCCGGCCGTCCGTAGTAACACCGATCTTGATTCGCTGCGCGGAGATCTGTTTGGTCATTTCCGGAGTGATGGGCTGCGGTGTATCAGCATTATCGAGCGCGAAGCCCTCCGGAAGATCGATTGTGATCAAATCATGTTCCGACCAGGGATAGTTGAAATAGACATCATGTTTTCGGCTCGCGCTGGTGAACAGCGAGCCGGCGCCGTGACTGAAATAGCCCGGTTGAAAGAACATACGCTTACCGGTGCGTTGCGCGTAACCCGGCACCCGAACATGGTACGAGTACGCGAACGGCTTTACCGGATCAGTCACATTTTCCACCTTGATGTCGGTAACTTCGGCCGTACTCATGCGCTCCCTGATGCTTCGGCGCAGGATCTCTTCGCGCTCGGTAGGGGACTCATCGTCGTTGTATTCCTTCTTGTCGAAGGCCAGATGGCCCGTGTACTCAATGCGAATGTCGCCCTCCAGCGTACCGTCTTCGAGCAAGCGCAACTGGCCGGTCCGTTTCTCGAGTGATTTGTCCGGCGTGGACATGCCGGTTGAAAACCACGACGGCTCTTTCGCGTCTGTAATCAGCGCATCCTGGCCTTCCTCCGGCCAGCCCAGCATGCCAAAGCTTGTGTACATCTCTGCGGGACTGAAAAACTGCCAGCCTTCCCCGACGCGGACAGCGATGAACGAAGACGCAAGCAGGCGTTCACTGGCGACTGCGGGATCGAAGAAAAAGTCGGCGCGGCTGCCCGAAACCGCCAGGCGTGCGTCAAACCCGGCAGCTTTGGCCAAGGCTCCGAACAAATAATCAATATTAGTTGAGGTGCCGCCCCCCTTCTTCAGCGTGTCCGACGGTGATTTGTTGCCGCGGAACTTTTTCTTTTCTTCGTCTGAAAGCGTTGACGCGTCGTCACTAATGTTTTTGATCTTGGTGCGACAAAAGTCATAAATGCGCTCCAGTTTTTGCTCAGGGCTTGAAGCATCCCCGATTATCTGCGTGACGGCGGCCTTTACCTCGTCATTCACCTTGAGCTCGTCCTTCGTTCCTTCGAAGAAAGCGCGGCCCACTTCCTTCCAATACTTCGCCACATCTATCTTTGTGTCACGTGTGTAGTGAAGAAGAACCCACGCCCGAACCTGATTCTCAGGCGGCATTCGTGGTTCTTCGCGATAACCCGGCATGTTGGTCTTGGTCATCTTGAAGAAGTTGTCCTTGTCCTTCACGAACTTGGCTTCTTCCATATGAAACGTGTTGTAGATCAGCCCCTGGTACGGCTTGAGGTAGTAGGTAATTTCGCGCGCGGGAATGTTGCGTTGAAAATGCAACCGCAAGCCGCTGGCACTGCCGCCGGGATAAACTTCCTGCCAGCGATACTCGATGATGGCGCCGGACTCGATGCCGGGAAGGGCGAACGACTTCGATTTTACTTTCAGCCCGCTGGCTTTGACGATCGTTCGATCGAAAATGTCTTCCTTCTTCAAACCTACGGTTGTTCCATCAGCCTTGATGACGCGAGCCGCGATATCTTTAATCTTCACCGAACCGACGTATGGCAAATCGACTTTACTTTGCGATTCTTTGCCGCGGTCCGTAAAAACCTTGATCCGGACATAGTTCTTCAGCACCAGCTCTTCGACGCTGCTGTCATCGATACGCACCTCCCAAAACAAGACCTCAGCATCAGCGTCTTTGTCGACCACCCCTGTTTTCAAAGTAAGTTCAGCGGAATCGATGAGGCGCCATTCGTCGCCCGCGACACCCAGTGCTGGAGTGACGCAGAGTGAACACACGAATGCCCAAAGGAGAGCTAAAAAGTAGGGGGACTTCATACGTAATACTACCTCTCTAGATTGGTACTTGGCTCGGGCTTTGGAAACCCTTAGTCAGGAACAAAGGTCTGACCAGAACTTGCTGGTCATATTAGTCGGGAAATACAGCGCGGATTGTAACTTACGCCCGGTAAAGCGGCAAGCTTTTTGCGAATTCTCAGAGGCTAGCCGCTTCGCCTTGGTTGGCTGCCTTAACAGCCTGAATGGCGGCCAACCACACGTCGCCAACACTCACGCCATTTTCCCCCGCGCGAGCCACGCAATCCTCATGTTCTGGAGACGCTTTTACCGAGCCATCCGGCAGCTTGGCCACTTTCATTCTTATGGCGCCGTAGACTGTCTGAACGGTTTCCAAATGGCGCGGCAGGCTGTGACGAGTGACCACACTCTCGCGCACGCCGAGAGTCGTGCTGTGACGCAACAACATGTCACGAACCCGGGCCGCTTTTTCCGGCAGGCAGAGCACTTCGACAACGACACCCGGCCGGCCCTTCTTCATCTGCACCGGCGTCAGCCACACATCGAGCGCGCCGGCCTCGCTAAGGTGTTTCATCAGCGGCTCGTACCACTGCGGATTCATGTCATCGATATTGCATGAAAGGACGACCAACTGCTCGACCTGAAGTCCGGCAGCGTCGTCGGCGCTTTCACCAATCGTTAGCCGCAGGACGTTCGGGCGATCCGGCCAGTCGCGTTGACCCGCGCCGTAGCCCACGCGTTCCACCTGCATCGCAGGCATCGTGCCGAATTGCTTGGCGAGCGTTCGCGCGAGCGTTGCGCCGGTCGGCGTGACTGTTTCGCCTTCAATGTCTGCGCCGACAACCGGAACATCTCGCAGCAACAAAGCAACGGCCGGAGGAGGCACGGGAAGAATTCCGTGTTCGGTTTTAACTGTGCCGCGCGACCACGGCAGCGCGCTGCAATGAACTGACCTGATGTTCAACTCCTCGAATCCGACGAGCGCGCCGACGATGTCAACAATCGTGTCCACCGCGCCGACTTCATGAAAGTGAATGCAATCGACGGGAACGCCGTGCACCTGGCTTTCGGCTTCCGCCAGTAATCGGAGCGCAGAAATTGCGCGCTGCTGAATCGCGCCGGGCAATTCCGCATGCATCACAATTGACGAAAGATCGTGCAGGCCTCGGTGCGGTTGATGCGGGGAAGAGAGAATATTGACCTGCGTCGCGGCGATGCCGCGCTTGCTGACGCGATCGACTTTTAGCTGCACGTCTCCTAGTTTCAGCTTCGAGATTAACTCGCGCAGGTTCTGCTCGGGCCAGCCGGCGTCGATCAGCGCGCCGAGCAACATGTCGCCGCTAATGCCGGCAGGGCAGTCGAGATAAGCGATCCGGCTCATCGAGCGATGGTCTCCTCGCGAACTGTTGAAATCCTTGACGGCTGGTCGGCGCTCTTACGCAAAGATCGAATACGCGTCAGTAGACGATGCGCCGCTGTGGCCGCGCCCAAACCATTGTCGATGTTGACGACCGTCACTCCCGTCGCGCAGCTATTCAACATTCCCAGCAGCGCCGCGAGCCCCTGGAAACTCGCGCCGTACCCGACGCTGGTGGGCACCGCGATCACTGGGCTATCAATTAGCCCGCCGACGACGCTGGGCAGCGCGCCTTCCATGCCGGCAACTACAATCACCACGTCGGCTTTTTGCAAATGGTTTGCGTGCTCGAGCAGGCGATGAATTCCAGCAACTCCAACGTCGTACAGCGTTTGGGTTGAGTCACCCAGGAACTCCAAAACTTCGGCAGCTTCTTCCGCGACCGGCACATCGGACGTTCCTGCCGCGATCACCAACGCTTGACCTGCTTCCGACTGCTGAAAACTGTTGACTGCGATGATTCGCGCTTTCGGGTGATACACAACGTCCGGCAGCACCGCCCGCACGGCTTCGAAGTGCGCCGTCTTAACGCGCGTCGCCAGCGCCCGGCCCGTCCGCTCAACCATCGCGCCCATGATCGCGGCGAGCTGTTCCGGCGACTTGCCTTCGCCGTAAACAAACTCAGGCATGCTTTGCCGCAACGCGCGATGATGATCCAGCCGCGCAAAGTCGCCGATCGGCTCGACTGGCTGCCAGCGCAGTTTTTCCAATGCTTCAGCGGGCGACAATTTGCCGCTTGCAACCTCAGCCAGCAGATTCGAAACGGTATCTCTATCCATGCTTAACGAATCCTTCGTTCATGCTGCCGTGGCGCAGCCCTGCCAGGTCGATCGTCACGTGGGTGTAGCCGGCCGCCCGGACTGCGGCCACGATTTCATCGCGCTGCGTAAGGGCGCGTGGAATCATCTGGGGCTCGACTTCAACGCGCGCGAGTTTGTCGTGATGTCGGACTCGCAGATCGGCAAACCCAAGCCGACGCAAAGCCATCTCGGCCCGATCGACTTGAGACAAAATCTTCGGCGTGATCGTGATTCCGTATTCGATGCGGCTCGATAAACAAGCCATCTGCGGCTTGTCCCAATTGCTCAATTCCAGATGGCGAGCCAGCGCGCGAATCTCATCTTTGGTGAGGCCCACTTCGCAGAGTGGACTGCGCACGCCAAGTTCGCGGCCGGCCTTGCGTCCCGGCCGAAAGTCGCTCGTGTCTTCGGCGTTAAAGCCATCAAGGACAGTTTCGCATCCGTGCTGCCGGGCGAGGTCAATCAAAGCAGCGTAAACATGCTCTTTACAAAAGTAACAACGGTTGATTGGATTCGCGGCGTAACGCGGATCCTCAACTTCGTTCGTTTCGACCTGGACGTGCGTAATTCCTATCTCATCGAGAAGGCGAAGTGCATCACGCTGTTCGTCCTGACCCAGACTAGGCGAAATCGCAATTGCAGCGAGCACGTTGTCACGGCCTAAGACATCAACCGCCAATTGCGCCACGAGCGTACTGTCCACACCGCCTGAAAACGCGACGAGCACGCGCTCGCAACCGGCGATAATCTCTTTAAATCGCTCGACTTTGGTTTGTAGGTGACCCGGCAGCGTTTCGTTCTCGCGCCGGTTGGCAAGACTCAGATTGTTCATGATCGTTTCGGCCGCCAGTTTAGCATTAACCTCGCGCGTGTTCATTTCCGCTCGCTCCAGATGATATAATTCGCGCCACTCGCAATAATTCAACTTAGTTAATACGCGGATAAAGAGGTAACTGGAGGAACAGGCATGGCCACAGAAATGAAACGATCCACCGAAACAATCGATCGGATTGAAGAACTGCTCGGGGCGGATGCAAGAACGCTGCTCGACTTCAAATCAACAGTGATCCCTAAAGAGCAATTGCACCTGCCCGGACCGGATTACATTGACCGCGTGGTGTCCGAAAGTGATCGTTCGCCCGCTGTGCTTCGTTCGTTGCAATCGTTAATCAGCAATGGCCGCCTGGCCAACACCGGTTACGTTTCGATTCTGCCGGTTGATCAAGGCATCGAGCACTCCGGCGGCGCTTCATTCGCGCCAAACCCGCAGTATTTCGATCCCGATAACATTGTGAAGCTCGCTATCGAAGGCGGTTGCAACGCGGTCGCTTCGACCTACGGCGTACTCGGCAGCGTCGCCCGGAAATACGCGCACAAGATTCCATTTATCGTAAAGATCAATCACAACGAACTGCTCACGCTGCCAAACAAATTCGATCAGATTATGTTCGGCACGATCAAGGAGGCGCGGGACCTGGGCGCGGTCGCCGTCGGCGCGACGATCTATTTCGGTTCGGACGAATCGACGCGGCAAATCACTGAAGTCTCTGAGGCGTTCGCCCAAGCACACGAACTTGGCATGGCGTGCATTCTCTGGTGCTACCTGCGCAACTCACAATTCAAAACTTCCGAAGGCGACATGCACTCGTCGGCGGATCTCACCGGCCAGGCAAACCATCTCGGCGTAACGATTCAAGCCGACATCGTCAAGCAGAAGCTGCCCGAACGTAACGGTGGCTATCTGGCAGTCGAAAAAGAACTCGGCAAATCGTACGGTAAGACGAGCAAACTCGTTTACGAGAAACTCACCACTGACAATCCAATCGATCTGGTTCGCTATCAGGTCGCGAACGGCTACATGGGCCGCGTCGGTCTGATCAATTCCGGCGGCGAATCAAAAGGCGCGAGCGACATGGCCGAAGCCGTGCGCACCGCCGTCATCAATAAACGCGGCGGCGGCATGGGCCTGATTTCCGGACGCAAAGCATTCCAACGTCCGATGAATGAAGGCGTCGAACTGCTGAATGCGATTCAGGACGTGTATCTGTCAAAGGAAATTACGATCGCCTAAAACATCGAAGCAATACAATCGCTTCGCATTGCGAAAGTCTGAGGGCATACTTATAATCCGCTCGCTTTCCCCTAAGCCGCATGCCAACTTCAATTCGCTGGAAACACGATCGCCCGGTGCGGCGCGCAGTCAAAACGCAACCGCGTCCGCTGAGTACGCTCAAATCTGTGCTCGCGCAAGCAGCCAAACATGCGCTCACAGAGCCGTTCATGCTTTCGATCGAGCGGCAGGAGATTTTTCTGAAGCGCCTGCCGCCAAAGCTGGACGGACTCCGAATCGTCCATCTTTCTGATTTTCACTATGGACCGCTCGTCAACCCGAAGCATCTTGAGCGCGCCGTCAAAGCCGCCAACGACCTGCGGCCGGATGTGATTGCGCTAACGGGCGATTACATTTCGCAGGATCGAATGTATGCGGAGCCTTGCGCGGAAGTCGTGGGGAAACTGCGCGCGCGCTACGGCGTGTACGCGGTGCTGGGCAATCACGATCATTGGACCGACGCCCCCTTGATAGCGGATTTATTCCGCGCCGAAGGTGTTCGCGTCTTGATAAATGAAGGAACGCGCATGGATCTGTGCGGCGAGAGTTTTTGGCTGGCCGGCGTCGATGACACGATGGTCGGGTTGGAAGATCTGTCGCTGGCTCTGGCCGGTTCAAGCGACGACGAGTTCAAGCTGCTGCTGGCGCACAATCCAATCATTTTACGAAGAGCGGCACGCGTTTCTGTCGACCTCGTGCTCAGTGGTCATACACACGGCGGCCAAGTCACCTGGCGATCGGAAAAAAGCCGTTCAGGTCGCCCGCGACGAAGAATGCTGCGGGGGCTGGGTCGTCGCGGCAACACGCAAATTTACGTGACCCGCGGCTTGGGGACCGTCGTGCTGCCGATTCGTTACGGTTGCCCGCCTGAGGTTTCCGTACTCGAGTTACGCAGCAATGGCTAGTTCACGGCTACAAGATGCGAATCTTTTCTGTAGCTTTAATCCGTGATCCGAAATCCGGACTCTAAATTTTTCCTGTGTCCTCACGCATCGTCACCGTACCGAATTTGCTGACCGTGTTCCGGATGGCATTGACTCCGGTCTTCGTATCGCTGCTCTTCTATCAAAAGTTCCTGCTGGCATTGGGTGCCTTCGTCCTCGCCGGCATAACGGACGGCCTGGATGGATTGCTCGCGCGCCGGTTTGACCAACAGTCGCCGCTGGGGCGGATTCTGGATCCCATCGCCGACAAGCTGATGCTGGTAGCGTCGTTCATTGTTCTCTCGATGAAGGGCGTCTATCCCGCCCCCATTCCCAGCCACTTGCCAATTCCCTTTTGGGTCACCATCACGGTCATCAGCCGCGACGTCTTTATCCTGATTGGCGCCGCCGCCATCAACATGGTCACCGGTTTTCGCTCGTTCGTGCCCTCATTACTGGGAAAGATCAGCACTGTCGTTCAAATCGTGGCCATTGCCATAGTCATGCTCTCGGCACAAACCGGCGTCGGCACCGGCTACTATCTCCCGACCGTGTATGCCGCGGTGGTCGCGCTGGCCCTTCTGTCGGGTATCCACTACATCTTTGTCGTTTCCCGTCGGCTGAACGACCGATCTTAGCTGCCGCGAATCCCGCCCAATTCCCTTCTTTTCGAGCTTCCGACGCGTCCATCGACGCCTGACGCAAGGTTGACAACAACGGACTCAGATATTATATTGGGCGGGCATTAACCCCGTATCTCGGTGAGCGGAAACCAATTTTTGGAGCGTTTAAGATGAGCAAGATTATCGGAATTGATTTAGGAACGACTAACTCGGTCGTGGCGGTCATGGAAGGCGGCGAGCCGACCGTTATTACTAACTCTGAGGGCGGTCGGACAACCCCTTCGGTCGTGGCGTTTGCGAAGGACGGCAACCGGTTGGTCGGCCAGGTCGCCAAGCGTCAAGCCGTAACCAACCCGGAAAACACGATTTATTCAATCAAAAGGTTCATGGGTCGGCGATTCAACGAAGTGTCCGAAGAAATCAAGCAGCATCCCTACAAAGTCCAGGGGACTGGGGCCGGCGGCGATGTGCGTATTGTCGCTGGCGGTAAGGAATGGAGTCCGCCGGAAATCTCGGCGATGATCCTTCAGAAGATGAAGCAGTCGGCCGAAGACCATCTCGGCGAGAAGGTCGAGAAGGCGGTGATTACGGTTCCGGCCTATTTTAACGACGCGCAGCGCCAGGCGACTAAGGATGCCGGCAAGATCGCCGGACTGGAAGTGATGCGTATCGTGAACGAGCCGACCGCGGCCGCGCTGGCCTACGGCCTCGACAAAAAGAAAGACGAAACCATCGCCGTGTTCGACTTTGGCGGTGGCACTTTCGACATTTCGATTCTTGAGGTTGGCGAAGGCGTCGTGGAAGTGAAATCAACGAACGGCGACACGCACCTGGGCGGCGACGACATTGATGAAGCGCTGGTCGATTGGATCATCGACGAGTTCAAGAAGGACCAGGGCATCGACTTGTCCAAAGACAAGATGGCTTTGCAGCGTCTAAAAGAAACGGCCGAGAAGGCCAAGATTGAGCTGTCGAGCACAATGGAGACGGAAATTAATCTCCCTTTCATCACCGCCGATCAATCCGGACCAAAACATTTAGTGATGAAACTGACGCGGGCGCGGTTCGAGCAGCTAGGCGAACCACTCTTCAAGCGTCTGATGGGTCCGGTTGAGCAGGCTTTGAAAGACGCCGGGGTCGATGCCAAGAAAATCGATGAAGTGGTTCTGGTCGGCGGCTCGACACGCATTCCGAAAGTCTCGGAGTTGGTGAAGAACTTCTTCGGCAAAGAGCCAAACCGAAGTGTTAACCCCGATGAAGTGGTCGCCGTGGGCGCAGCGGTGCAAGCCGGGGTACTGTCGGGTGAGAAGACCGACATCCTGCTGCTCGACGTGACGCCGCTCAGCCTCGGGATTGAAACACTCGGCGGCGTGGCCACGAAACTCATTGAGCGCAACACGACAATTCCGACGCGCAAGTCAGAAATTTTCTCAACCGCTTCTGACAACCAGACGTCGGTCGAAGTTCACGTGTTGCAGGGCGAACGCCCGATGGCGACGGACAATCGCACGCTGGGCAAATTTCACCTGGTCGGCATTCCACCGGCGCCACGCGGCATGCCGCAAATCGAAGTGGCCTTCGACATTGATGCGAACGGCATCGTGAACGTGTCAGCGAAAGATATGGGCACAGGCCGCGAACAGAAGATCACGATCACCGCTTCGTCGGGCCTGAGTAAAGACGAAATCGACAAGATGATGCGCGACGCCGAATCGCACTCGACCGAGGACGCGACTAAGCGTGAAGAGATCGAAGCGCGCAATCGTCTCGATGGTTTGATTTATCAGATGGAGAAAACGCTGAACGAGAACCGCGAGAAAGTTAGCGCGGTCGCCGGCGAAGTCGAAGCCAGCATTGCCGACGCCAAGAAGGCGGTCGAAGAAGGCGGCGTTGAGCGGATGAACAATGCGTTCAATGCGCTGCAGACGGTCTCACACAAGATGGCCGAAGCGCTCTATCAGCAGACGTCGTCCACACCGGAAGGTGAAACGACTGAGCAGTCATCGGCAGCCGGTGCATCGTCAACCGGTCAAACCGGCGGCGAAGACAATGTGATCGACGCCGAGTACGTGGACGTAGACGAAGACAAGAAGTAAGCAAGGCGGGTAACAGGTGATGGGTGACAGGTGACAGGACTAGAACTTTCCTGTTACCTGTCACCATTTACTATTCACGGCTTTTCATGGCCAAAGAGGATTATTACAAGACTCTGGGCGTCAAGCGCGACGCCAAGCCGGACGAAATAAAAAAGGCGTACCGGCGGCTGGCGCGCAAGTACCACCCTGACGTCAACCCGGGCGACAAAGCCGCCGAAGAACGCTTCAAGCAGATGAGTGAGGCGTTTGACGTTCTCTCTGACCCCAAAAAGAGAGCTGTCTACGATCGCTTCGGGCAGTACTCTGACAATCTGGCCGACGCGGCTGCGCGCGGCGCAACTCCCGGCGCGGCCTACACGCGCGGCGCTCCTCCTTTTGACTTCTCCGGGTTTGACTGGGGATCGACAACCAGCGGCGGAGGCGGCTCAGGCAGCAGCTTCCGCGACATCTTTGCGGATCTTTTCGGCGGCGCGAAAGCGGAACGCGAGCCACCTCGGCCACAGCCTCAGCGTGGCACGGACATCGAGATGCCGCTCTCGCTCAATTTTGAAGAAGCCATCACCGGCCTCACGACCAATCTTACTGTCAATCGATCCGACCAGTGTTCGCGCTGTCACGGCGCCGGCGACACGGGCGGCGCGGTAACCACTTGTTCGACGTGCAAAGGCGCCGGGCAGGTGCAACGAGCCGGCGGTCGTCTGCGCTTCACGCAAGAGTGTCCGGATTGCGGCGGCACCGGGAAAGGTCGTCCGCCGTGCTTACTCTGCAAAGGCAGAGGCACTCTACCGAAGACTGAAACGGTGAAAGTACGCATTCCCGCCGGCGTCGACACCGGTTCGCGCGTGCGCGTGCCGGGCAAAGGTGCCGGCGGGCGTCTGGGAGCACCGCCGGGCGATCTTTTCATCATCACGAACGTCGGCCGGCACAAATACTTCACCCGAAAGGGCGACAACATCTATGTGACGGTTCCGATTACAGTGCCAGAGGCCGCACTCGGCGCCAAGATCGAAGTGCCAACCGTCCTGGGCAAAGCGCAACTCCGCATTCCGCCAGGCACGCAATCAGGCCAAAAGTTTCGCCTGCGTCACCGGGGCGCGCCATCTCTGCGCGACCCAAACGCGCACGGCGACCAATTTATTGAAGTGCAGGTCGTGTTGCCAAAAGTGATTTCAGAAGAAACGAAAGAGTTACTGCGCAAGTACGCGCAGATGAATGGCGAGAATCCGCGGGTGGCAATGGGTTTAGAATAAGCCACCGAGACACGGAGACACTGAGGCAGTAAAAATTAAAGATGCGGTGGCTGCGGTTTATCGTCAGTCCTTTCTCCGTGTTTCTTTGCCTCAGTGGCTGAATACGATGCGAAAAGCACGAGCCAAAACCTACACCATCAGTGCAGTCGCGGAGCAATTCGAACTGCATCCGCAGACGCTGCGTCTGTACGAGCGTGAAGGGCTGCTAAAGCCTTCGCGCTCAGAGGGAAACACGCGGCTCTACACCGACAATGACCTCGAACGATTGGATGTGATTCTGTCTTTGACTCGCGATCTCGGTGTGAATCTCGCCGGCGTCGAAATCATTCTTAACATGCGCGAGAAGATGGATGCCATGCAGCGCGAGTTCGAGCGCTTCTTTGAATATCTCCAAAGTCACGCCGAAGAGTTCTCCCATTTCACTGAGGCGCCTCCACCGGAAGCCGGCGCTCTCGTGCCGATCAGCCGCCTAAAACGTCCCGTACCAGCCAAACGAACCGCCGCCAGGCGTTAGATCTGATGTAGTAGCGATCTCAGCATGGCGACCTAAATCCCGTAGCCGCCACGAATGTGACAATCCGCCCGCAACGATTTCGGCTGTCATGCTCAAGGCGTGATATAAGCGCCAGCCCTGAGGCAAGTAGCGCGGTTTCGCGACTGGTGAGCGCCGTTGTCTTCAGCAACAAAGGAGTTCCCGATGCGCACCCCACGCACCTCCCGAAAGTTCGTCTCCCACACTGCGATCGCGGCGTTGTTTTTTTTCGCCGCGATCGCTTTTCCAGTCACTGCGCAGAAGAAGCGCGTTCCGCCGGGCGGCAACATTGCCGTCATCGCTGACGAACGACTCGCGGCTTTACGAGTCGCACCGAGTCTTTCCGCGCGCCTGATTCGCCGGCTTGGCCGGGGGAAATTCGTGTCGGTTCGCACCACGCGGCGTAACCATGAAGGCATTTCTTTCTCTCATGTTGTCGTCACGCGCCGAACATCCGGATGGCTACAAAGCGAAGCCCTGGTCACTGCGGGCCGTAACGGCGACGATCGACGGCTGGCTCACTTGATTGGCGGTACAGACGAATTCGATCGCATCGCCCGAAGCCGCATCTTTCTGGATCACTTCCCACGTTCATCTTTGCGACCAAAAGTCCTGCTCGCGCTCGGCGACGCGGCTGAAGAAGCCGCTGACCAACTTTCGCGCGAGGCAACGCGACGATTTGAACGACGTGAGATCCCCATCGACGGAGCACCCGAGCACTCGTATTACATGAATTACAACGGACTAGATCGTTACAACCGTCAGGGCGTCACCTTCACCTTCGACCCCGGCACAAAGCAGTTTCACTACGACGGCGCCGCCTGGCGCGAGATTATTCGGAAATATCCGAACAGTCCTGAGGCTATGGAAGCCAAGAAACGAACTGAGAAGTTAGCAACTCACGGTCGCTAGCCACGGCTGCGATCTTGTCCTTGCAGGCAGATGAGAATAATGTGAAGGCAATGGGTCTAACTCACGTCACTGTCAGATTAAGGAATCTCGCCGGACCAAACGGCGGGTACGAAGCGGACTTTCTGGTTGACACAGGGGCCACCGACTCGCTTGCGCCAGCCGCAGAGTTGCGGAAAGCGGGCATTCAACCGATTGGCCAGACTGCATATGAACTCGCCAACGGTCGATTGGAAGAATACGAGTTTGGGCTCGCTGAAATCAGTTTCATGGGCGAAGTTACGGCTGGCCGCGTAATCTTCGGGCCTGACAATGTCGAGCCACTCTTGGGCGTGACGGCTCTGGAGTCGGTTGGCATTACCATCGACCCAGCGACCCGAACGCTAAAGCGATTGCCCGCAATCCCATTAAAGTGATCGTGTTTCACCTACTGAAATACAAATCCAACCTGCCCTCCCGTCAGTAGCTAGTGAATCCTTGAGCCAGCCCGCTGCGAATGCTAAAGTCTGCCGCCTGAACCGCAAGCGCCTTTACGCTTTCAGATCCGCAGACAAAGCGATGCATCGCACCTCGAAATTAGTTTCGTTCATCCTCGCCCCGTTGCTCTTCGTCTGCTTTGCCACATCCTCAACGGCGCAGGATTTGGACAACGTGACAATTTCTGGTCGCGTAATGGATCAGAATGGCGCGGTGATTCCCGGCGCTACAGTGACGACAACGCTCGTCAAAAACAAAACGGAACGCACGGTCGTGGCGGATGACGAGGGGCGTTACAAAATTATTCAGCTTGAGCCCGGCGTTTATACCGTCAAGGCGTCGTTCGCGAACTTTGCCACGGAAGAAAAAACAGATCTCGCCACGATCGCCGGGCAGAATGTGCAGCTCGATTTCACCCTGAGGCCGGCCGGCGTCACCACCGAAACAGTGGTGGTCACGCAAGCGAGTGTGCCGGAAGTGGACACGTCCCGCATGGTTGTCGGTGGCACCATCACCACGCAGGAAGTTGAATCGCTGCCGAACAGTTCGCGCTCGCCACTGGATTTGATTTTTACTCTGGGTGGCGTCAGTGAAGAGGCGCTTTCGACGCGCGGTCTCGCTGAAGATCGCACCAGCGCGCAATCCACGCCTGAGGAATCCGGCAACTTTTCTCTGTCCGGCGGACCGGCGTACTCGAATAACATCACGATTGACGGTTTGGACAACAACGACGACCGCGCGGCGCGCGAACGATTAAATCCGTCGCTGGACGCCATCGAAGAGGTGCAGATCATCCGCAACCAATTTGCAGCCGAGTATGGGCGCGCGTCGGGCGGGCGCATCAACCTGCGCACGCGTGGCGGCTCGAACAAATTCCACGGACGCGTTTACGAGTTCTATCGAAACGACATCTTCAACGCGAATACTTTCAACAATAAGCGGCTCGGGTTCGTACGGCCGCCCTTCGAAGAACACAATCCAGGCGGGACCTTCAGCGGGCCCGTGGTGCTGCCGTTTATCAACGGCCGCAACCGCACTCACTTCTTCACTTCGTACGAATACAACACGATTCTCGATTCGGCGACGATCGACACACTCGTGCCCATCGATCAGAATCCGCGGTTCCCTTTGCCACCACCCACCGGCCCAGGTTCAACGCGAGCTGAAAATCCTTCTACGCCCGCGCTAATTGCCGCGAACGGAATTGCACCGTTCATCGAAGGCGTTAGTACGCCGCAGCGCACTCACATCTTCACCACGCGCGTCGATCACAAGTTCACCGATATGCACAACGGGCAGATCAACTTTCAACTTGGCCGGTCCAAGAATCTGCGCCAGTTCGGCGGCGGCAGTCGTCTGGCGGAATCGTTGCAAGCGCGCACCAGAAATACCGACTCGATCGCCTACCTCGACAATTACGTCATCTCTTCGAAAGCGGTGGCCCAGACGCGCGTTCAATGGTCCAGTCTGACGCCGGCCCTCGCCGCCCAGGGCGGCGGGAGTCCCGTCGTGCTCATCGACATCAACGATTCGCAGAGCCTGGTCACGGGGACCCTGGTCGCCGGTAGCTCAACCACCGGCGCGACTGATCGAAGTGAGACTCGCTGGCAAGGCCAGGAAATCTTCGCCTATCTCGCGGGCGCGCATTCGCTTAAGTTTGGCGGCGATCTGCAATGGATCAAATCCACTTTCATTGATCTGTCGGACGCGTCGGGCACGTTTGACTTTGATAGCTTTGGAGATTTCCTGGCGAACCGGCCCAGCCGCTTCCGACAGAACTTTCTGACGACATCGACGCAGAGAAACACTTACATCGGAGTTTTCGTGCAGGACGATTGGCGTCTGTTTCCAAACCTGCTGATTAGTTACGGCCTGCGTTGGGAAAACGAGAGCATTCTTCCCGACCGGAACAACTTCGGACCTCGGTTCGCCTTCGCCTACGACCCGTTTAAATCAGGCAAGACCGTCATCCGGGGCGGCGCGGGAGTTTTTTACAACCGCGCACTGCTGCGCACGATTGATGACTTCACGTTAGGAGCGCAGCAACTTTTTCTCGACACGGACGACATTCCGGTCGCGCAACGTGCCGCAGTGCTTGCTCAGATTACTTTTCCGCAGCCGTTGACGGAGACCTCGCCGTTGGTCAGGCAGTTCGGCAGTTTGAATACGGGATTCTCGCGCCGTCTCGATCCGACTTTGCGCATTCCGGAGAGCTATCAGGCGAATGTCGGCTTTGAGCGAGAGCTGCCGAAGCGTTGGGTGGCCGAAGCGAATTACACTTACAACCGCGGTATTCATCTGTGGCGAGAATTCAACGTAAACGCGCCGCGACTGCCCGCCGGGTTCACGAGCTTCACGCAATATCTTTCGACGCGCGACTTTCCGAATTTCCTGAGCGGCCCCGGAGGCACCCGGCCAATTCTGAATACGACAACGGCCGGGGATATCGTCCGATTTGTTCTTAATCCACCTAATCCAGCCGACCCAAACGCGACGGTGCGAATTTTCGAACTAGGCGTACCGGTGTCGCTGATCAATCTCAATGCGTTCACTTCTACTACCCAGGTGAATGCGGCACTCGGCGCACTGAATTCTCTGCGCCCTGACCCGGCGCGCACCGAAGTTGAGCAGCTGATTTCCGTCGGCGATAGTTTTTATCACGGCTTGACCCTCGAAGTGCGTAATCGCTGGCGGCAGAAAGCGAGCGGCGCAGGATTTTCTTTCCGAGCGGTTTACACGCTGTCGTTTTTGAAGGATGACGGAATCGTAAACACTTCAGACGCGCTGATTCCTGGTGATTTCAATCGCGAATTCTCGCGCAGCTTGCTTGATCGGCGCCATCGTTTCGCCTTCTCCGGAACTTTCGACACGCCGCGAATTCTTGGTCATTTGCGAATCTCGCCGATCGTGCGTCTCGCGTCCGGCGCGCCTTTCAACCTCAGCCTGGGCGGCGTCGATCGAAACCTCGATGACGTCAGCAACGACCGGCCGAATTTCACGGGCGACCCGAGTCTTCTGCAATGGCGACGCCCTGGTGAACCAATCGATCCTTCGATCCTCAATTTCTTTTCGTTGCCCACGATCGGCCAGTCAGGAAATCTGCCGCGGAATGCCGGCCCTGGCCCCGGTCAATTTATTTTCGATTTGAATGTCTCGCGCGAGTTCCGGCTGAACGAGAAGATGCGGATGCGTTGGAGCGTGGAATTCGACAACGTGCTTAACACCACGGTCTTCAGTTTCGGCAGCGAGTTCATCGACTTCAACGCGTTTGGTCCGACCGCGACCCCGGCACAGAGACAAGCCTTCCTCGATCAGTTCCTCGTTACCACCCGTACCATGCGACCAAGACAAATTCGGCTCGGTGTAAGATTCAATTTCTGAAGCAGTCAGAGTATTGGGTGTGGAGTCAGTACCGGGAGCGGACCGGGGTCCCTGCGCGGGCAGCCCGCATGGGGTGGTGGATGCGACCGGGTCCTCTTTCATCGAACGATGAAGATTCGCCTCAGGGCCACCCGGTCGCTACCGCTCTCGGTACTGACCTCATCGCCAACCTCAAAAACAAAAGCCTCTGCCGAAAATCGACAGAGGCCTTCGTTACAGATCGTTCTGAACCGACTACTTGAATTCGAGCACGAGATTCTTTTCGCAAAAATCGAATTCGACCGGTTCGGACTCTTCGCCGTCGGCGAAAACTGCTTTGAAGATCCATTCGCAGTTTCCGTTGTCGGTCGATTTGTCCCAAACAAGTTCTTCCATCTCACCGGCATCAATGCCTGAGCCGATATCAAAATAGCCCCACTTCTTTCCGTCCTCAGACACAAGAATCTTCTTGATCTTCTGAGCGGTGTTGTTGTGGACTTTGAATTTATAATCCGCGACGTGAGCAAAACTTGCGTTAAAGCTCGCGAGCGTCAAGACCATTGCAAACACAACGGCCTTAGCTACTTTCGTATAAACGTACATTCATTTTCTCCAGTTGATTTTACTGCCGAGGTTTAAGCCGGCGGGTACCGGTATAAAGCATCCGGCTGACCGATATTACGGGACGAAGGCGGGATTGCCAAGCCGACAAGTCTTTTGCGTCAGCCGGGCGGCAGAATGTTTGGCGTTCGGACCAATGTTTAGCTAGCTTCCGACAAAACTTGCGTGTGCTAAACTTCGCCGGGTTTTATCGCCGCCGAATCATGGCTAACGACCAAAAAGAAGCAGTAGGGGAAGTCGAGACCGCGTTGCTCGACGCTGAGTTGTTTCTCAAGTATGGCTCGGCGGATCGGGCCATGAAGCGCTTGAAGAAGGCGCTCGAACGCGCGCCTCGATCGATTAGCCTGCGCGAACGCATGCGAGAGATCGCTGCGGCACACAAGCATCCTGAAGAAGCCGCGCGTCACTGCCTGGCGCTGGCCAGCCTTTACATCGAACGTGACAACTTTGACGCTGCTCACGACTGCTTGCTGGAAGCGAAGCAGTTCGACAACCGCATTTCGATCGCTTCAGGTTTGGAAGCTATTCGCCGCGCGCGCCATCCGGAACTAAAAACTGAAACCGTTGCGCCCCGCAGCACGCCGTTCACGCGAAAGACGAGCGTCACGTTTGCCGGCGACTTGTCGGTAATCAGCGTCTTTGATGCGATTCAGGCGATTGAGAATTCGCGACAGACGGGTGTGCTGACCCTGCAGAACAGCACGCAAACCGGCAAAGTTTTATTTAACGACGGGCAAATCGTCGGCGCCGAATGCGGCAAGCTCCTGGCGCACGAAGGCTTTCGACAGATTGTCGAAATCACGGGCGGCACATTCGACTTTGAGAAATCTGTGCAACCGCATCCGGTGACAATCGAAGCGGCGAGCAACACCAACTTGATTCTCGACAGCCTGCGACAGATGGATGAGGACGCAGTTACTAGTGAGGCGTAGTGGGCCTGCGGAAAACCTCGCTCCAGTTTCAGAACTCTCCTTGGACTACACAATCCGCAAAGCTCGTTTGGATGACCGAGATGCCATTCAAGAACTGATCGCGGCGTCAGCGCGTGGCTTGAGTCAGACCGATTACTCAACCCAACAGATCGAATCAGCGATCAGCGACGTCTTCGGCGTGGATACGTCACTGATTGCAGACGGGACGTACTTTGTCGTTGAGCACGGCCGCGAATTGGTCGCGTGCGGCGGCTGGAGCAAACGGAAGACGCTGTTTGGCGGCGATCAATTCGCGACGCGCGATACGACAAAACTCAATCCCCAGTCCGAGCCGGCAAAGATCCGGGCGTTCTTTGTCCATCCGCAATGGGCCAGGAAAGGACTTGCGCAGGCCATTTTGTCGCGGTGCGAAGCTGAAGCGCGCGCGGCCGGGTTCCGCTCAGTCGAACTGATGGCCACGCTGCCCGGGGTCAAGTTTTACCTTGCTTGCGGATACGAGGAATCGGAACATTTCGATCACGAGATGGCGAGTGGCGGTACGTTGCGGTTGGTACCAATGAGAAAGGAATTGGCGTAAGCGAGGGCCGCGATAACTGGAGCGCAAGCGTCTGGCTTGCTTTCACTGCCGAAAGAATTTTCGAGGACTGCAAGCTAAGACGCTTGCCCTCTGGTCAATCCACGAGCACACGAGTCTCGAGCGCTTCAGCTCGCTCGAACGCGGATAGCAAGCGCACGAATTGAAGGTAGTTACGACTGCGCTCATGCAAACGCGTTGCTTCCAACTCGCTGACTTCGTTGCGAAGCAGCAGATCAAGAAAGTCGTAGTAGTCACCCGTTGCTGTCGCCGGAAACTCGCGCGTGTAAGTCGTCACGTCTGCATCGTCCGAACGAAAGCCGGCAAGCAAATCAAAGATGTTGTCGGTCGTGAGCTGTCTACCTGCGCGCGCGAGCTTAATCGGTAATCGCAGTTCAAAGAACCGCAAGCCGGCCGCAGTCGTAACTCGCCGTAATTCCTTAGTCGCTTCACCGTCAAAGGGCGACTCGGGGTCGATCAGGATGTGAAGCAGACGTGGCCAGTCGGCCGTGTCGAGAGTGTCCAGGGCTAATTGCACGCGGTTGGCAATGAACTTCTCGAACTCGACATCAATCGGATAGTTGATACGTCCCAGACAACCGAGCGCTTCACCCTGACCGGCAACTTCAAGCGGCAGACACGCCGGACAATCTGCACAGATGGCACTCTCCGTTTGCAATTGATCGATCTCTGCGGCCGCATCCTGAATCCATTTCAACTTGTCTTCAGTCGGTGCGGAGCGGTCGCCGGTTGTGATCGCCGCATGCAAGCTGCTCAAACGCCCCCAATCGCGCAGGTGCTTTTCCGAGTAGCGAGCGCGCAAGATGCAGGGGTACTGAACGGCGAATTCCAGCGACATGGATACAAGCAGTGAGCAGTAGCTGTTGGCAGTCGGTAGTGAACGGTCGGTAGAGTTGGCAGTTTTCGGTTGTCCGTGTCCGTTGTCCGTGTCCGCATCGGAGCGGTAGTCAGACGCTGCTTGCTGCCCACTGCCCACTGGTTACTAACTGCTCACTGCTTACTGCTTACTTATTATGATCGATGATTTCAACGATCGCTGAAAAAGGGACTTTGACGATCTGGCCGTCGCCGCGCTCGACTTTTACGCTGGGCGTCGTCAGCGCCTGAGTTGTCTTCATACTGCGGACAATCCCCCGGACGCGCGCGCCGTCACGCGTAACAACTTCAATATTCCCTTTGCCGTAGAGCGGCTGCAGCGCGGCGAGAGCTTTGGTTACTTCCATTGTTTTACGAGTAAGATATTGAATACTACTAGCTCTGATTCGAATCCGGAAACGGCGCGTGTTTCGAGGGCCGGAGCACCTGAAATTTTCGACGCAACCATTCCATCCAAGTAGTCGTATAATTTTGCGGTTCACTAAACCCAGGAATCAATGCAGCCTCAGAACAACTTGAACAATCCGTCCGGCGGGAGCGGTGACACTGGAGGGATTGTCTGCTCTGAATGTGGCGCCCCCATGCCCCAGGGCATGCGGTTTTGTCGCGCCTGCGGACATCGCCTGGGCGAAGGCCCGGCGGAGTACACCGAAACTGTGCGGTTCCCACACGCGCCGGCGACGGGAGCGCAAGGAACCCCCTTCCCGCCGAATTACGCGGCGCCTATCGCTCAGCAGCCCGGCACGGGTTTCCCTTACAGGAAGAAGCGAAGGATTAGCGGCATGGCTTGGATCATCATCCTCATCGCCGCGCTGTTCGTGTTGGGCGGGGTGTTGACGGCTGTGCGCAGGAGCGGCAGCCGTCCGCCGTTTTCTGCCGCCACGACGCAGCGTTCATACTTCGGCGTCGATGGATTTTCAGATGCCGATGGCCGCGGCGTAACTTTCCGCAGCGTTGAACCACCTGGCTCGCCGGCAGACCAGGCAGGTTTGGTTGGTGGTGACATCATCACGAGTTTCGATGGCCAGCCCATAAATGATCGAGACGACATGATGAAGCTGTTGGCCAGGACGCCGATAGGCAAGACGGTGGAGATTACTTATCTTCGTGATGGCGAGCTAAAGACGACGTCAATGACGACGTTTTCTCGAGGCATGTCGGACCAGCTTGAAGCTGCGTTTGACAACCGTCCTGAGGGCTGGGGGCAATTTGGTTTTGACGACGGCGACTCTAAGGTCGTGCCGATAGCCGGAACGAAAATGCAAGGAGTGCGGCTGGGCGGCATCAGTGGGAGCGGTCCGGCGGCCCTGGCCGGAATTCAAGACGGGGACATTGTTATTGAGTTTGATGGGACGCCTATTCGGACGGTCAAAGAATTGGTCGCACGCGTGCAGCGCGCTCTACCCTACAGCACGGTCAAGGTTAAGCTGATCCGCGGAACTGAGCAGATGGAGATTCCGGTAAAGATCGGAAAACGCGGCTAGGGCGATGCGCCGGGCGTGATGTGGTCGGTCATCTGATTCCCCATCTCACATCACTTTTTGGCGGATGCCTTCCGATTCATTTGCCAGGAAATCGAACCTTAAGCTGAGCCGAGGTGAAGCCGGTCCGCGGTTCGCCAAACTCCGAAGCATGTATGGAACCTGAGAAAAGCTTGAATCATCCCGTTCCGACCAAACCAAGGCGTCGGGTTGGCGGAATGACATGGATTCTGATCGGCATCGCGCTGCTTTTCGCGGTCGGCGGTGTTATGACCACATTGCGCAAGAATGTCGCCCCAACTCCGATAATTCCGAGCGCGCCCCGATCATATTTGGGCATTAATGAATTTGAGGATGCGGCAGGGGGCGTAACGTTCCGCGATGTATGGCCGCCTGATGCGCCGGCCGACAAAGCCGGTCTGGTGGGCGGCGACATCATCATCGCTTTCGATGGCCATGCAACCGTGGACGAAAACGAAATGATGCGGCTGCTTGCCACCACGCCGTCCGGTAAAACGGTCGAAATCGTTTACACGCGTGACGGTGAGACAAAAAAGACCAGCCTGACGACGATGGCTCGCGCGGACGTGCAGCACCTGGAGGGAGTCTTTATTAACCGCGGAACGTCGAGGGGTCACCTTGGATTTGAGGATGTCGCGGTTGTGCGTGTCCCCGGTACAAACATCAAAGGCGTGCTCCTGGAACGTCTGAACCCCAGTGGGCCGGCCGCGCTCGCCGGGCTGGCAGAGGGAGATATCATCATTGAATTCGACGGAGCACCGATTCGTACCGAGAGTGAACTTGTGGTGCGCGTTCGGCGAGCAATTCCCTACAGCACAGTAAAGGTTGTCGTCATGCGCGGCAGTGAACAGATCGAGATTCCGGTGAAGATGGGGAAGCGAGGCTAAGCTGAGCCGTCTGCCGGCTTCGCATGCTCGCGCATCCGATGCTCCATTTCACGCCGCGCTGTTTCTCGATCTTCTTCCGATTCATCAGCTTCAAACGCTTCGAACAGCGCGAAAGGCTGTTCCGAGACCAGGCGCAACTCCCATGCTTCCCGACCTGCGTGTGACGGACGCGCAAACCAGAGCGCGTCGAAATCTGATTCGCGAATTTCAGCGTCGCGGACGAGATTGCCGGCTTGAGAAATTAGCGAAACAGTTTCCGGTCGCACCAACACGCGCCGCAATTTCCAGCCATGCAGCTCATAAGTGGCGATAATATCCTTCATTAGCTCCAATGAATCCTTGAGCGTCGAGTATAACGCGCGGTTGGCGGATAAGCCCGACGCGATTATTATTGCTCGTCCTTGACTCGCGTGCTTAACCCCCGTTCACAGTTCCATCAAGTCCTTCAAGAGGCGCTCGCTGCCCGCGGCTTAACGCTGACGGAGATTTGTCCGGCGCACGATGCGATCGCGCAGCGCGTGCTGTGCGACTATGGCGCGATACATGTTGGCAGCCAAGAGATTCTGCCGCCGCCGATCTGTGTGTTCACTTCAGAAGCAGCGGTCGCAAATTTTCAGAAGGCCGCCGGTTGGGCCACCGCGAAAATCGACGAGCACCTGATCGAGTTACAACCAGCCGCGATGAACGCGCTGTTGAAAGCGCGCTCGGTAGCGTTGGCCGAAGGGCTGAACATTTCCCCGCGCGATGGCACTGAAGGGACCCGCCGCACTTATGACGACACGGTGAGGCTTTGGAATTCGCGTTTTCTGCCGGCCCTGGATCATTGGCAAGAGCTTGGGCGTTTGACGCAGCAGCAGACAGACCGGCTCCGCAGCTTACCCGTTATCGAGCAGGTAGCTGAGGTGTTGGAGCTGGAAAAGGACGCGATATTCTTCAGCAAAGACTTTTCAAAATCGGTGCTGTATTCGATTGCGGCGCCGGGCACCTCGCAACACATCGCCATGCTGGCGTTCGATGCGAACGAATTTTCCGAACCACGAGTCCGTGAAATTTTTGCCGACCACGGATGGTTTCAGACGGTTCTGAGCGACCTGCCGCATTTCACGTTTCTCGGCCTAAAGGAAGCGGAACTGCCGTCGCGCGGCTTGAAATGCGTAGAAGTGCATGGTCAGAAATTCTGGATTCCCGAGGTGGATTGCCCCTGATGAGGCGCATTTGGCATCTACCGGCCTCTCGCGAACATCAGACCTCTCGACCACTTGGAAGTCACTAACGCATCCGCTAACATCGTCATTTCCTGAACCACCCAATGTTTACTCGATTTTCCTTTGCTCTAGTTTTCACGGCCTGCGCGCTGGGCATCGCTCATGCGCAAAATGTCGCACCGGCGCAAACGCCACGACCCAGCGCTCCGGCGCAGAATACTCAGCCGGCTTTCGACTTAGCCGAGTATGGCGTTCGGCTTGAACCCGACCAGAGGCTGATCGTGGTGATGGCTGCGCTGGACGCTGCCGGATTCGATCCCACCGGGGCGGGCAAAGAGCGTTCAGCATTTCGCTCGATCGTGCGCAAGGATAATGCGTCGCTCGATCCGGGTTTGCGTGAGCGCTTGAAGACATTTTTTGAACGGAATAAATTGCCGGCAACCGCTACGACAGCCCAACAGGCGGCGCGTTACGTTTCGTTGGCTTACGCGCTCGGACCCGTACCTTCACTCGAACCGCCCGCGCGCTCAGACGATTTGCCCGGAGGCGTGCTTGAGGTACTGGATTTTGCGCCGCTCGTTCGCGAGTACTATCAGAAATCAGGCATCGATGAGCGATTAGTCTCGTACCTCCGTGCCTACCAGGCCGAGGGTGATCGCATTCGCAAACCGGCAGGCGAAATGGTGCGCGCGATTCTGTCTTACCTGCACACGCGGCCGATTACCACGACGCTCGAACGTGTGCGAGTCCAGAGTCCCGATAACAAAAAGAACGCGAAGACTGCGACCACAATCGTGGAACATGAACGCCGCTTTTTCATCGTTCCGGATTTGTTGGCAACGCCGGGCGTGATCAACTTACGGATCGTTACCGACGACTATTACGCGATCGTTCCCGAAGGAACTGATCCTGCTTCCTCCGAATTACGCCGCGCGTACATTCAGTATGTGATGGACGCGCTGGTGCTGCATAACAACAAAGCAATCGCCGCGCGCCGCGCGCAAGTCAAGCAGTTGATTGACGCACGCACAAAAGAAGGCGCGACTATTTCGCCGGACGTGTTCGTGGTTGTGACGCGATCCCTGATCGCCGGGGCCGATGCCCGATTTGAGGAAGCAAACCGTTTGGCCCAGGTGGATGCGTTGCAACGCGCGCGATTAGCTCGCGCGAAAGACGAGGCTGCGCGGGCGAGTATTGCTCGTGATGCGCGATCTGCGCGGGCGGCGATCGCGGACGAGGCCATCGCTAGATTGGCTGAGGACTACGAGAACGGCGCCGCGCTTGCATTTTACTTCGCGGATCAAGTGCGAGACGTGGCGACCTCGGGATTCGATCTCTCGAACTTCCTAGCGGACATGATCAATGGTTTCGATCCGGCGCGCGAGGCAAAGCGGCTGGCCGACGTCGCAGCTGCGCGCGAAAAGGGGATTGCGGCTCGGAAGGCTCACCCCAGATATTCGGCCTGGCTTGTCGATCCGTCATCGGAAACTGACGAGCCGGTTGATAACGCGCGCTCGGCCGCTCTGACGCGCTCGCTCAAAGAAGTCGAGACGCTTTTGCAGACCAGGAGCTATTCGGCGGCCGAAACGAAACTGAAGACTCTGTTATCGGAAAATCCGGGCGACGCGCGTCTGCTTTTTGCGATGGGTCAAACCGCCAGTCTTTGGGCACGTGACACCACCGACGATGATTTGCAGGAGCAGAGATTAAATGTGGCGCTGGCAAACTACGGTTTCGCGGTTCAGGCAGCGTCGCCGGAAACCGATCGCGCCTTGTTGTCTCGCGCGCATGAAGCTATGGGCCGGATTCTCGCGTTCCTCGAAAGAAATGAGGAGGCGATGAAAGAGTTTGACGAAGCGATCAAAATTGGCCCTGTGGAGGGCGGAGCCCACAAGGACGCCATCGAAGGAAAAAGGAGACTCGGGCAACCTTAGAATTTGTCGCTTACCGCCCCAAGGTTCAGCTTCTGCCCGCTCGCAAAGAAGTCTTTCCACGCATCGCCGTTCTTTCTCACCAACTGCGGCACATTCTGGATCGTGAAGTCTGAGATCTTCACTCCCCTCTCAACCTGTTTCCACGTTAAGGGCATTGAGACAGTTGCCCCAGGCTTGGCTCGCGCGCTGTACGGCGCCGCGATCGTTTTGCCGCGTGCGTTCTGCAGCGCATCCACATAAACCTGCTGTTTCTGGCGCTTCGCCAGTGAGCGTTGAATCGTCGCGATCTTCGGAGCGCGCTGTGCGACTTCGGCGGCCAAAGCTTCCACCACGGCCGCGACTTTTCGGAATTCGTATTTCGGTTTCAAAGGCAAATAGATGTGAATGCCAGAAGATCCGGATGTTTTTGGAAACGCCGGTAGACCAAGCTCGTCAAGCACTTCTTTGCAAACCAGCGCGACCTCCAGAACGTTCTCCCACGGCGCCTGCTTCGGATCTAAATCCAGCATCACGTAGTCCGGCTTGCCCAAATGCCTGACGGTCGAGTGCCACGGATGCTGCTCGATGTTTCCCTGGTTCACAAAATGCAGCATTGAACCCACGGTCGTGAACACCGCATAGTCCAGCTCACGTCCTTCCTGATTGGTGAGGCGAACCGTTTTGATAAACGCCGGCGCGCTTTCCAGGTCCTGCTGGAAAAACATCGGCGCCTTAATCCCTCGGGGGTAACGCTGGAGTATTGCGGGCCGATTTTTCAGAAACGGCAGGATGTGTGGTCCGATTTCAAGGTAGTAACTAATCAGATCAGATTTTGTCAGCTTATCATCCGGCCAATAGACCCGATCCAAACTGGTGAGAGACACGCGCTCGCCGTCAACGGCGAGAATGAGGTCGCCCTTAGGCTTTTTGAGCTTCAGAAATTCTTCGACGGAAACCGCCTTTCCCGTTTTCTCGCGGGTTTGCTTAACGCCGGTCTCTTTCTTTAGGCTCGTTCGTTCTGTTTTGCGCGATACCATTGGGAAATCTTAGCATTCCGCCACGCCTATCGCTGCGAGCAGGCCAAGTCCTATCCCTAATCGTCGCTTGACAACTTCTGAACTCGCCGGCAAAATGAAAATGGTTTTCAAAATCAGCACACACCGTATTTGAAAAGTTAATGCTAAACAGAATCGCCGCTCTTCACTACCACGTCCGGACCAGGCTCATAGAAATACCCAAATCTGTATTTCTTCGAACTGCTCTCTTTGCGTTTGTCTTTGGAATTTGCACCTTGGCCACCATGGGTCGCCCTGCCGATTCGCGCACGGCGGTCCTTTCCGGGCGCGTCGTCGATCCGAATGGGCACGCCATCAGCGGCGCCTTAATCAGGCTGCAGCTAAAGAGGGGCGTTTTTCATCGCTTGGCTACAACTGACGACAGTGGTTCTTTTGAGTGCACGGCTCTGCCCCCCGGCGCGTACGTCGTGACGGCCGACGCGAAGGGGTTTGCTCCCCTTTCACGCGAACTGACACTTGCGGCTGGTGACAGTCGTTCTCTTGATCTCACTCTGCAACTCGGCTCGATTGCTGAAGAGGTCGTCGTCGGCGTGACGCGACTGGCCGCGACGCCTGAATCGATCGAAGGCATTCCCGGCTCAGTTGAGATTATCGAGCGCGCAACTATCGAGGGCAGTCGGCCGGTTACTTCAACAGAAGCCCTGCGCAAAGTCGCGGGCGTGAACGTCAGAGATGAAGAAGGATTAGGACTGCGACCAAACATCGGCATTCGCGGATTGAATCCAACGCGCTCGACCAAAGTGCTGTTGTTGGAAGATGGAATTCCGCTGACTTACGCACCGTACGGTGATAACGCCTCGTACTACCATCCTCCAATTGAACGTTTCGAGGGCGCAGAAGTGCTCAAGGGGTCGGGCCAGATACTCTATGGTCCCCAGACGGTCGGTGGCGTTATCAATTATGTCACTCCTAATCCGCCTGCCGACTGGTCAGGATCGCTGACGGTTGTCGGCGGCAATCGCGATTACTTCAACGGCCATGTGAACTACGGCGGTACGTGGAAGAAAACTGGTTTGCTGTTTGGCTACACACGCAAGCAAGGCGAAGGCGCTCGCGAGAACATTCGCTCCGGGATGAACGATTTCAACTTCAAGTGGGTGACAACTGTAGGTGGCAGGCAGGCTGTCACGGCAAAGTTCAACTACTACGGTGAAGATTCACAGATCACCTATTCCGGTTTAACTGAGGCCGAGTATCTCGCGAATCCGCGCCAGAATCCGTTCCGCAACGATCATTTTTATGGTCGTCACTTTGATGCGTCAGTGACGCACGCCTTCGTTTTTAGTCCCGATATCGCGTTAACGACGAGCTTGTACGGCTCGTATTTCCGCCGCCACTGGTGGAGACAGTCGAGTAACTCCGGCGAGCGGCCCAACCGGTTGCGCACTCTGCCTGGCGGCGATCCCGACTGCGGCGGAATGGCGGATTTAAACACGACCTGCGGCAATCAGGGCCGGTTGCGTCAATACCACTTCGTCGGAGTCGAGCCGCGTCTGCGCGTCAATAAACGGCTGTTTGGGCTGAAGACCGAGACCGATTTCGGTTTCCGCGCGCATTTCGAGACGCAGCAGCGGCGACAGGAAAACGGTGATTTACCGACTTCGCGCAGCGGCGTACTGGTCGAACATAACGAGCGTAAAAACGATGCATACTCTGGTTTCATTCAACCGAGGTTCATCGCTGGTAACTGGACGATCACTCCGGGAATCAGAGTCGAACATATCCGCTACGCGCGGACCAATCGCCTCGGTGCTGGTGGCCGAACGATCATCGGTCGTACTGACGTCACGCAAATTATTCCCGGACTCGGACTCTCCTATTCACCTGGCAACCGCCTGACGGTTTTTGCGGGTGTGCATCGTGGCTTTGCACCGCCGCGCACCGAAGACATCATTAACAACAACTCCGGCGCGAGTGTGGAGCTTGATTCAGAGCTGAGCTGGAACTACGAAGTCGGCGCCCGAAGCGTGCCGGCTGACGGCTTGAGGTTTGAAGCGACTTTCTTCCGCATGGATTACGAAAACCAGATCGTGCCGGCAACTGTCGCCGGCGGCATCGGCGCTACTTTCACCAACGGTGGTTCCACTTTGCATCAAGGGATTGAGTTGAGCGGCCGCATTGATTCAGGAGCTCTCTTGAAATCCACGCATAATTTCTATGTTCGCGGCGCTTACACGTTCTTGCCGGACGCACAGTTCACCGGCACGCGATTCAGCAGCGTAGGCGGTTTTACGAATCTCAGTGTCACCGGCAATCGCCTGCCCTACGCACCTAAACAACTCTTGAATGCAACTTTCGGCTACTCGCATCCGAAAGGACTCGACGCGCTGATGGAAGCTGTTTATGTGGGCCGGCAGTTCACCGACGACTTAAATACGGTCACACCGACTGCGAACGGTCAGCGCGGTCTAATTCCCGCCTACCCCGTTTGGAACTCAACTCTGAACTATCAAGTCGAGAGTCTGCGCTCGACCTTCTTTGTGACCGTCAAAAACCTCTTTGACCGAACGTACATCGTCGATCGTTCTCGCGGAATCTACGCTAGTCCGCCGCGGATGATTCAGACAGGATTGAAGTTTAGGTTCTAGTTACTGTGTCGAACGCATTACTTCGCGCGAAAAACAAAAAGTAATCGACGTTGTCAGGCTTGACGAAGTCGTGTTCGCTGACGAGAACGAAACCGGCGCGGCCGGCTTCCTCAATCACGGTTGCTTTATCAATGGCGTGACTATCGGCGTCACCCGCGCGATCGATGATGCCGAGTAGCGCCCCCGATCGCATGGCCAGCCGCACATGCGTTAGCAGACGAACCGGCTGAGCGATCTCGTGATAGGTCTTCAACAACAGCACTGCGTCAACGCTGTTCGCACTCAGCAGAGGATCATCTTCTTTGCCGAGGATCGTGCGAATGTTCGGCAGGTTCTCGCGCTTCGCGCGGTCCTCGATGTGCTTCAGATATTCGGAATTAATTTCAACCGCGTAAACCGCGCCATTGTTCCCCACGCGTCGAGCGGCGCGCACGGTGAACCAGCCAGAGCCCGCGCCTATATCTGCAACGCTTGAACCTTCCTTGATTCCCAATACATCCATCACGCGATCCGGTTGGAGTTTTTCGTCGCGCTTTGGATCTTCGAATTGTGACAGACTGCCGGTGTAAGGCTCGCTCGTCGGCCGATCGATCTTGTCTGCTTGTTTCTGCGGACTCGCTGCCGGAGTCGGCGTGGGTGTCGGAGAGGCCGCGCTGTTGACCGCACGCCTGCCGAATTGCGTCGCGCAACCCAGCGCCAACGCAATCAGCAAGATTAGGAAGCTGCGAAATAAAAGCGGGTTAAGCGAACGTTGGCTTCTGAACATCACGACACAAACGGATACCAGGGCGTGTTGCGAAAGATCCAAAAGAGGATCATTACGACAAGCCAGCCCCAGAGGTAAAGCGGCGGAATGAAAACGCGTCGCTGCGGCTGACCCGTAAGCGCGCTCTTTGTATAGCCTAACAACCCGTAGATGATGAACGGCAACGTCAGCACCATGAGCGGATTGAGCTTAAATGCGCCGACTAAATCGAGATGGAGCAAGTGATGGCACGCGCGTGTCGATCCGCAGCCCGGGCACTGAAGTCCGGTTGCCAATCGAAAGAGGCACTTCGGTAAGAATTGATTTGCCGGACTCGCTGGATTGAAGAAGAACAGAAAAACGGAAATTGCGGCTAGACTTAGCCAGACGCCGCCTGCGATCATCATCTGGCGTCCGCGGTCGGCCGCGACGGGAACAAAATAAAAACCCTTCATGATCAAAAAACCGCAGCGACTATTCTAAAGCTGAAGCCGCTGCGGAACTAAATCCGCAAAACCAGATTTGAAAGTTAGAACCAGCCCTTACGACCCTCAACATAAGTCCGGACGAATTCTTCGTCCGGTTTGGTGAGATACATGATGCCCTCGATGATTCCGATTATTTGCATCACGATCGCCAGCATGCCACACGACAGAAGCGATACCAGCAACATAATGACGCCTTCGGTGGTGTAGCCGAGAATGAACTTGTGAACCCCGAATGGTCCCAGCAAGAGACCGCAAATGCCGGCCGCAATCTTCTTATTGGCGCCGCGCGCCTGCCAGTCCTGCATCGGACCACTGCCATAAGCCGGCGGCGGTTGAATCGGTTGATAACCACCAATCTGCGGCAGCGGTGCCTGGCAGTGCGCGCACATCTGCGCGTAATCATCATTCGACGAGCCACACTGGGCGCAATACAGAGCCATCTTGGATCACCGAAAAACATGAGGAATCCCTCGAGTTGACTCAAGGGATTCCTCGATTCCGCAAACGACGCTGATCAATCTAACGCCACGGCAAACCCTGCCGCCGTACCGGGGTAATGGCGTCCTGCGATCAGCTCCGCAGGGCGTGATAACAACGACGCGTTAAGCGTTCATCGCGCTGAGACCCACGCCCAGCACCAGCATGATGACGTAAATCAAAATGCCGAGCAGGCCCAGGCCGATGGCGATAAAGGCGAACATCTTCGCCTTTTTCGAAGCTTCCTGCGCGCCGGCAATGTCACCGGCTGCCACTTTGCCGTTAACCTGAGTGGCAAAAATAATCGCCGGAATAGCCAGCGGCCAGCAACAGAAAATCGAAATGATCGCCGGCACAAGATAGTTTGGAACAGTAGCCGAACCGCCGGCTGGCGGTGGTGGCGGAGTCCAGTTTTGCGACATGTTTTAGTCTCCTGTGAAATTAGATTCTAAGTGCGAATTCGAAAATCGATGAGAGCTGACGAACTTTTTCCCGCGTTCGTGGCTGCCCCAGCGGTCAGCGCCGCGAGCGATCCAGCTTACAAAACCGCATTCGTTGATTAGTACTGCGAAATCGCGGAGCATAACTAACAAAAGATGTGGCGGATTGTCAATCTAAAATGGCGTCAGAAGCCCGACCGTGAGGGAGGGCAATCCCGATGCATCGGGACTTACGCGCGGGCTTCTGACACGAATTGACTTGGGCAAACGCAATCAGGGATAGTCTCAGCCGACCCTTTGCAAGTAAACGGCTTTCGAAACCCGAATGAAACAGATTCTCCAGAACGTCAAGACGGGGGCGGTCGCCGTAACCGAGGTTCCGACACCGGTCGCGCGTCCCGGCTTTGTCCTCGTGCGCTCAGCCGCATCGTTGATAAGCGCGGGCACTGAGCGGTCAACCGTCGAAGCCGGGCAGAAAAGCCTGGTCGGCCGTGCGATCGAACAGCCGGCGCTCGTCAAGAAAGTGATCGACAAAGCGCGCAACGAAGGCGTCGTCGCGACTTACGATGCGGTGCGTTCAAAGCTGGGATCGTTGAGCGCGCTTGGGTACAGCGCCGCGGGCATAGTTGTTGAGGTCGGCGAAGAGAGCACGGCCTTTCGCGTCGGCGATCGCGTGGCTTGCGCAGGGGTCGGTTACGCATCTCATGCGGAAGTGCTTTCCGTACCAAAGAACCTTTGCGTGCGGCTGCCCGACGAAGTGACGTTCGATGCGGGCGCGTTTGGAACGGTCGGCGCGATTGCGCTTCAAGGCGTGCGGTTAGCCGAGCCGTCACTGGGCGAATCTGTGGTCGTGATGGGGTTAGGTTTGATCGGCCAACTAGCAGTTCAACTGCTGAAAGCAAACGGTTGTCGCGTATTCGGAATTGATCTCGATGAAGAGAAGATACAGCTCGCGAAGCGTTTGGGCGCCGAAGACGGCTCTGCTCTGAACGTTGAGGTGAAGCGACGAGTAGTCGAATGGTCGCGCGCACGCGGCGCCGATGCGGTTCTGATCACCGCTGGAACTACATCGAACGAACCGGTAGAGCTTGCCGGCGAAATCTCACGCGCAAAAGGTCGCGTGATTGTTGTCGGCGCAGTGGGACTAAACCTCCCCCGCAAGCCCTACTACGATCGCGAGCTGACATTCCGGATTTCGATGTCCTACGGCCCCGGCCGTTACGATCGCGAATACGAAGAGCGTGGGCACGACTATCCGATCGGCTACGTTCGCTGGACGGAAGGACGAAACATCGAATCGTTTCTCGACATGGTCGCGAGCGGTCGGGTCGATGTTGAGCCGCTCATCACTCACCGATTCAAAATCGATGAAGGCGAGCGCGCCTACGAATTAATCACGAGTGACCAACCGTATCTCGGCGTGCTCTTGCAATACGACACGGGCCGCCCGGTTGAGTCTCGGGTGGCGTTGCCAACGAAGGTGGCAACCGGGCCTGCACCAGCCGTTCGCATCGGATTGATCGGTGCCGGTGACTACGCCAAGTCGATGCTGCTCCCGAACTTCAAAACTTTCGGCGCTGAGTTTCAGTCGGTCGCCACCGCGTCCGGCGTTACCGCCCGCGCCGTCGGCGAGCAATACGGATTTCGCTCCTGCGTTTCAAGCGCCGACGAAATCCTGAACGACGCGGAAGTGAATCTGGTTGTCATCGCTACGCGCCCCGCGTCGCACGGAGACCTGGCGCGGCGCGCATTGGAAGCCGGCAAACATGTGTTCGTGGAAAAGCCGCTCGCAGTAACCGAAGATGAGTTGCACAACGTGCTCGCAGCCGCAGCATCAGGTGGCGAGTTGATGGTCGGTTTCAATCGTCGCTTTTCGCCGGTTGCACGCGTGGCTCAGGAATTTTTCAAAGCTCGGCAGACACCGCTTTCGATAAACTACCGCGTGAATGCCGGCCGGTTTTCGCCAAATCATTGGGTGCAGGACCCAAGCGAAGGCGGACGCATCATCGGCGAAGTTTGCCACTTCGTTGACTTCGTCCATTTCCTGACCGGCTCGCTTACTACGCGCGTATTTGCTGAATCGATCGCCAGTCGCAACTCGGAAGCGACGGACGAGGATTCGGTTTTCATCACGCTTCGACTGGCGGATGGCTCGAACGCTTCGATTGCTTACCTGGCTGAAGGCGACAAAGCACTGGCGAAAGAGCGCATCGAAATTTTCGGCGGCGGGAGATCTTTGGTGATCGATGATTTTCGCAGTGCCACGGTCTACGAAAACGGTCGCGAAAAGACAAACAAGCTGCGCGAGCAGGACAAGGGCCAGCGCGACGAAATCAAAGCAGTGATAGCGGTGGTCCTCGAAGGAAAGCCCGCGCCGATCTCAATTCAGGATCTCGCGACCACGACGCGCGCGACATTCCGAATCAGGGAATCGCTGCGGACCGGTTTGCCGGTTGAGGTCTGAAGGCTAAAGCACCATAGGCCACTTGATAATCTCTCAGTCAGGAAGGGTGGTTTATCCCCGTTTTTTCATTTAACTCTACTGCGGGGGCAAGCCCACCTTCCTAACCTGAGAGACTTTCAAAGATGAGTTACAATCCAAAATCGATTCTGCTCAGGCCATTTCAAGCCAGATTCTTCAATCAATAAACTCCCGATGCCATAACTCAAGGTTCAGCAACTGGAAGACCTGCAGGTTGTAGTCCTCCCGGCCGGACAAATTCAGATCGATAATTCGCCGCACTTCTTTCGGGCGAAAGAGACCTCGGTGCCGGATCGCGTCTTCAGACAACAGTTCTTCAACCATTGGCTGCAAAGGCCCGCGCAGCCATGAACGAATCGGCGCACCAAAGCCGGCTTTCTTTCGCCAGACAACTTCACGCGGCAGAAGCGTTTCCGCAGCCTTCTTCAAAATGTATTTTCGTTTCAGGCCGCGCAGTTTCAGACGGGGCGGCATGCGCGCGGCGAGTTCGAGCATCTCGACATTCAGAAACGGTACGCGCACTTCGAGATTCGCGGCCATCGAAGTCTTGTCCGTCGTCATCAGGTTGAGACACGGCAGAAACGTCTTCAAGTCGACGTACAGAAGTTGATTCAGCGCGGCCGCGCTCTCAGCTTTCGCAAAGTAGTGCCGGTGGGCCGCATATGCATCAATGCCGCGCGTCGCTTCCCGGACATCATCCGTGTACAGACGCGACTTACCTTTGTCAGTGAAGTAAGTTTCAAATCCGAGATAGCGGTCTTGAAACTCCAGCGCCGCGCTGCGCGCGAATTTCTTCGCGTTGCGCAAAGGCGCAGTCAGCCGTCCCGGCATCCCGCCGGGCAGCACGGCGGCAACCGTTCTCATAAAGGGCCGTCGCAGAAGCTGCGGCACCGGATCGAAAGCGCCGGCGAGCTTCATGGCCATCTGCCGCGGATAGCCGGCAAAGACCTCGTCGCCGCCCATTCCGGACAGCATCACGCGCATCGATTCGCGCGCGGCGCGGCTAATTAGGTAACTCGGAATCGCCATGTCGATCGCCGGCTCGTCCATGTGACGGACCAGCATCGGCAGAAGCTCGGCGACTTCGGGCTTCAACATGATCTCGTGATAGTCGGTCGCGAGTTGTTGATTTACGCGCCGCGCCCACTTTATGTCATCAGGAATGATGTCGTAACGCAGGTCTTCTGCTTCGATGCCGATGGCGTACGTGCCTACCTGTCGGCCGTTGCTGTGTTGTTTCATCATCGCGACGATCGATGACGAATCGACGCCGCCAGAAAGAAACGAACCCAGCGGCACATCGGCAACCATCTCGAGTTTCACCACGCGATCGAGCGTTTCGAGCACGCGCTCTTGCCACCACGCGTCGTTTTTTCCCTCTTCAATCACATCGAACGAAATGTCCCACCATTCATGAATGGTTGCGTTTCCGTTAAGCACTTTCACGTAATGCCCCGGCGGCACTGTCTTGATGTCTTTGAAGAGGGTCTTTGGATCGGGCGCCCAAAGAAAAGTCAGGAACTGGTGCAATGATTCGGGATCGAGTTCAGGCTGAATCAGGCCGCTGGCGAGGATCGATTTGATTTCTGAGGCGAATGCGAGCGGCCTCCCAAGAGCGCGGGCATCCTGCCCGCAAAAGTAGTAAAGCGGCTTGATGCCCACGCGATCGCGCACGAGGAATAGCGCGCGCTCTTTGTTGTCCCACAACGCGAAGGCGAACATGCCGTTCAGCCGATCGAGAGATTTTTCGTCCCACTCTGCCCAAGCGGCGAGAAGAACTTCTGTGTCGGTGTGGGTTCGAAATTGATGGCCCTTGGCTGCGAGTTCAGTGCGCAGTTCGCGATAGTTGTAGATTTCGCCGTTCAGAATTACGAGGAATCGGCCGTCGTGCGAGAGCATCGGCTGATGGCCGGCGCTGCTGGTATCGATGATCGACAGGCGGCGATGGCCAAAGCAGACGCGCTGCCCCTGTTCATTGATCACTGACGATGTCCAAATACCTTCGTCGTCGCGTCCACGATGCTCGATAGCTGTCAGCATCGCGCCAATGCGCGCTTCAGGATTTGAGTCAATTAGGCCGGCGATTCCGCACATTAGGTAACACAAGGTTCTCACTCACACCTTGCTTCAGCAAGGTGGCACACGGGCGCATTTTAGTTCGAGAACCGTTTTAACGGTTTTGCGGTAAGCCGTTGAAACGGCTTTGCGAGTTGGACTTCAATCTGGTACACCTCGCTGAAGCGAGGTGTGAATGAAAGCTTTGCGTAACAGCAGTCCATATTTGCGCGCGGCAATCTGCGCTTTCATCTTTGTCCTAGCGTTTAGCGTGCGTTCACTCACGTGGCATGATACCCGTTTTGAAGTCGGAAAAGTACAGAGCTCCGTCGCCGGCGATTATCAACGTGTTGCCGAACTTTTGAGACAGGAAGGCATCGGCGGATTCTTCAGCTCGTCCTCATCATTGGCGGATTTGAATAACCTCGGTCATCCGCCGGGATACTCCATTCTCATCGCGCTGGTGCGGGCAATCTTCGGCAGTTCGCACGCGGCGGTCCAATTCATGCAGATTCTTTTCGACAGCTTCGCTGCCGTGCTGCTCTTTCTAATCGTCCTCGAATTGTTTTCCCCCGCTCCCGCGACAATTGCCGGCCTGTTCGCGGCGCTCTCGCCCCAGCTGGTTTGGAATTCGGTGCTGCTGCTGCCGGATTCGCTCGCCACATTTCCCATTCTGCTGGGAGTTTTTTTGCTGGCGCGAAGCCGGGAAAAGCCGAGGCTGGCCACGTTCGTCATAATCGGCGCGCTGGTAGGTCTTTCGTGTTGGCTGCGAGCCAATGCGATGTTGCTAACTGTGTTTCTCGCCGCGGCCGTGTGGCTGCTGCATGGCAAGCGGCAAATGCGGACAGGATGTCCGCGCTCCCAGGCTTGGCGGTATTCGCTGGCGGTCGTTGCGGGCACGCTGCTGATTGTGCTGCCGCTTACGATTCGCAATGCGATAGCAACACGTCACTTCATTCCGGTTTCGCTGGGCGCTGGGCAGACGCTGCTTGAGGGCATCGCGGATTACGACACGAACCGCCGCTTCGGAATTCCAAACACCGACATGGGCATCATGCGTCAGGAAGCTGAGATTTATCAACGGCCGGATTACTACGGCACGCTGTTCAAGCCCGACGGCGTTCAGCGCGAGCGTGCGCGGATCAAGCGAGGGGCCGGCGTGATTGCGTCTAATCCGGTGTGGTTCGCGAGTGTGATGGTTCGACGAGCCGCGTCAATGACGAGGCTGGAAAGGTCGCGGTTGATTTCCACTACGCCGGCCGTCACAAATCCGATTGATACCAGCAACTTGGAACCAATTTCGCGTCCCATAACGACAAGCAGCGAAAACTTGGTTCGAGAATTTACTTCCCAATCGCCGCAAGCGAAAAGCACTTTCGACTCGGCAACTGGGACGCATATGCTTGCAGCGGACGGCTCGAGCTACGGCAAACAATTCGCATCTGAATCCTTGCCAATCAAAAGTAACTTTGATCACCTGCTCAAACTTGCATTGCAAATCGATCAGGGTCGCATGAAAGTTTCGGTAATCGACTCGAGCGGGCGGGCTTACGCTTCGGAGATCCTGGAACCGCTGGAGGTGAAGCAGCTCACGGAACAGCCAGTACAAACAATTCGTCTGCCGTTCGTGACACTTGACGACGCCATACACATCGAGTTGAGCAACGAGGCGTCGCATCAGCCGCCCATTGTTCATGTCAAGTCGATCAAGCTTTTCGAACTGGGCCCGGCGCGCTTTGCGTGGACTCACGTTCCCCGTCTCATTCTGCACGGCAGTCAGAGAGTGTTCATTACCGCAGTGTTTCTTCCCCTGGCGCTAATCGGAGTCGGCTTGACGATCTTTCGCAAGCGCACCGCCGTGCTGATCATTCTTGCGGTTGTGCCGCTGTACTACTTCACCGTCCAGTCGGCATTTCACACTGAATACCGATATGTGCTGGCCGTAAATTATTTCTTGTTTGCGTTTGCGGCGGTGACGATTGCCTGGGTGGGACAGTTACGTCGGAAGTCAGAACCACCTGCGGTAGCGGGTGGTTGATGTAACGATGAGGTCGGTACCACCTGCGTAAGCAGGTGGGTTAAGCGGTCAACCTTGCATCTTGAGTTCCTGACCCATCTGCTCACGCGGATGGTACTGACTTCATTCCAACGTTCAACCACCCGCTACCGCAGGTGGTTCTGACCTGCGAGCGCCTGCTCGATCAAATCACTGATCCATTCAGCCCGCGCATCCCAGGTTCCGGCGCGCACGGCAGACTGACGCCGTTGCGCCAACTCGGTTCCCTGCTCGCACAAGGCTTCATCGACCAAATCGAGAAACTGCTCGCGGCTACGCCCGATGCGCAAGACCTCTTGCATCGATTCGTACTCGGGCAAAGGAGAGATCACCACGGGCTTTCCCGAGGCTAGATACTCGCGCACCTTAATCGCGGAGCCGTAACTCGTGAACGGCACCTCCGTATTCCACGGGAGCACGCAAACGTCAAAGCCGGCGGCGTAACGCGGCAGCGCGTCGTAAGTGACCGGCGGCAGAAAATGCACGTTAGGCAGGTTCTCGATTTCCAGGCCGCGAGATTTGTTGCCGATGAAAACCCAGTTCCAATCGGGACGTTCGAGCGAAGCCCGCTTGATTAAGTCCTGATCGATCAGCCAGGGCTCAATTGCGCCGAAGTACCCGATGCGCGGCTGCGGAATCTGCTCGACGGCTTCAGCAATCTTAAGATCGCCACTGCTGAGCCTCGACCAGTGGTCGAAGTCTACGGCCTGTTCTAGAAGGTGAGACTTCTCGCGGCCGGCCGTCGCTTCGTCCAGCAGCTTTCGGCTTGAATAGAAAACCAGGTCGGCCGCATCGATCGCGCGCTCATGCAACTTGCGAATGAATGCCGGATCAGTCGCATGATCCATGGTGTTCGCGTCGTACTTATCCGAGACGTGATAGATGACCAGTGACTCGTTCATCCGGCCGACAACTTCAACCGCCGTCGGAATCGCAATCCACAGAATTGGCATTGTCAGGCCGCGTCGCTTCGCCAGCGACATGATCTGCGCCGTCAGCAGACGACGATTCGTCGCGGTGGCCGCAGCGCTGCCGAAGAAAGGCACCACCGCGGGTGAGACAACGGTGATTCCCTCTTCGGTGATGCGCGCGAGCTTCGCATAGCTCTTTAGCTTGCGCTTAATGCGGGGTAACAACTCACCGCTTTTCATCGGCGCCAGGCCCATCGAAATCGAATTGACGAAGATGACCTTGTTGCCGGCGCGCGCAAACCGGCGCATCAGATGGTTCTTCGAGTGCGGATGGTGATACCACCAATCCTCACCACCAAAACAGATAATGGATTGATCCGCTATCATCCGGACTCACTCAGGCAGCTTCCCAAACCCTCGCCAACTATTCTCGTTGTGCCAACTAATTACGATTTCGCTCGCTCCGATCTCGCGCCACCAGTCTTCAAATTCCTCACGCGGAATGTAGAACGCGGTGGGCGCGACCAGGTGATCGAAGACGACCGAATGCTGCTCGCGCCAATTGAAGCGCGAGATGTAATTCAAGTAATCCTTATAGAACAGATGGCGCACCATCTTCGCGCCCGAGCGACTGCGATTCAGCGGCGCGTAAATCAGTTTGGTCGCCGAGTACATGATGGCGGTCGGAAGCTTCGCCAGATGAAACAGGAGGTTGCGGCTCATTCGCGAAGTCACGCGCCGGATCGGATCAACGAAGCGAACAATCCATCCGTTGTTTTCGGCGCCGTAAACCCAAGCCGAGGCGTGGCCGCCCGGCTTCACTTTCGACACGAGCGACTTAAATCCTTCGCGCGGATTCGGCAGATGATGCAGCACGCCGACTGAGAACGCGTAATCGAACACGCGCCGCAGTGGCAGATGATAAATATCAGCTTGTATCACGTGCGCGTTTTCGAGGTGACGCGTCGCGGGGAAAGCGACTTCAACTGCGGCGCTCAAGTCCACGGCGACAATGGCTTTAGCGCCCCACCCGGCAATCGGTCGCGTGTGACGCCCCTTGCCACAGCCGCCTTCGAGCACGACTTTGCCGGCGAAAAACTCCGGCTCAACCGGCGCGATCCAATCAAGAAACTGCTGCTTGTATCTCGCATCATCATGCGCGAACTGCTGCCACGACCAGCCGAAGCTTTCAGCCGTTGCCTGCTTGTCAGCTTCGACGTTTGTTAAGTCCGCAAAGCGTGGTACGCCGCGAACGATGGGAAAAGTTTTCGCGCACGAAGCGCACTTAAGCTCGCCCGAAAAAATCTCGACACCGTCGTCGGCTAAAACGGAAGCGAGGTTGATGAGTCCGCCACACGCAGGACAGGCGAGGTAATTCAGGAGACTTCTCTTCATTAGCGGCTGGTATTTGCGCCTTCGCTAGCGTCCACCCCACGCGGGCTGCCCGCGCGGGGACCCCGGTTGGTCGGGCTACTGCCAGCGCGGGCGACGCACAGGCCGGAAACTCCTAATGGAAAATTCATGAAACGCAGGAATGTGGCCTCGGCGCCGAGGATGCGGGCGAACAGCGGATTCAGAGCTGAGATATTAATATGTGCTTCACTCTCGGGTTTGAATCCCGTCAGGCGCATGAAGAGGCGACCCAGAAACGTCGGCGGCAGAAAAGTGATGTTCGCGTAAGTCGTACGTTCGACTTTGAAACCCGCTTCGGTCAGAACCCGTCGCAATGCCGGCAGGCGATAACGACGGCGATGATGGCTAATGTCATCCTGCACTCCCCACAGCCACATGAACGTGGGCACGAAAATCAGAATGCGCCCGCCCGGTCGCAGCACGCGGCGCATTTCGCGCAGGCCGGCAACGTCGTCGTCGAGATGCTCAACTACGTCCAACGCCGTAACCAAATCGAAGGTCGCATCTTCGTAAGGGAGATCTTCTGCCGCGCCCGCCTTTACTTCCAAACCGCGTTCGCGGCAGAAGGCGAGCGCGTCTGCTGAAATATCGACTCCTTCAGCATTACCAAACTGCGAAAGCAGCTTGAGATTTCCGCCGGTCCCACAACCAACGTCGAGAATGCGTGGGCGATGATCGGTAACCTGCTCGCAGATCTGTTTCACGAAACTCGCAATGATGTGCCGCCGGCCAATATGCCACCAATGCGACTCTTCCAACTGGTAAAGAATTGGGTAAGTATGCTGCATCATTTCACGAGGCAGCGGGTCTGTGGTTGTCTGTGTGGCTGTAACCATTCTAACGTGCAGTGGCGCTCTATCGTCTTTGGTACGCACGCCTCTGGCGTGCCGGCTTAGTCTTTGTTCGGCCCGCCGAAAGCGTGCGTATCAATCAGAAAGCGACGGCTTCCCCTTCTGTCTGCGTGCATGGCTGAGCCGGTCTTCACGCACGTTAAGCGTGCCAGCTGATCCGGCGCGGCCAGATTTAAATTCAGTCTCGTGCCGATCTTGAGGGCCAGCGCGAACAGCGGCCACCAGACGGGAATCGGCAGCGCACGGTAACGTTTCGCGATCCTCTTCGCTAACGTAGCGGCGCTGATATCCTCAGGTCCGCAGAGTTCGATTGTCCTCGAACCTTCGTTTGCCTTTATGATCTCGTCAGCGGCGGCGGCGGCGAAATCATCAAACCAAAGCGGCGCAAAGCTGATATTGGAATTTCCGAACAGTAGCGGTGTCAAATGCCAGCGCCGGGCCACCGCAATGATTTTGTCTACGCCTTCTTTTCCCCCGCCGCCATAGATCTCACTCGGTCGAATTATTAACAGACTGTCCCACGGCAGCTTGTGCAATTCATCTTCCGCGGCCAGCTTTGATTCGCCGTAGGCGCCCGCGCCGGGCACGGCGCAGCGCGTACTAATGTACACGAATCCGCTGCATTTCCGCGCGCGCGCCGCTTCCGCCAAACGCTTTGTGCCGCGAAAGTTGGCGTTCCAGTAGCTTTCCGCATCGTGCGCGTGGGTCACGCCGGCGAAGTGGATCACCAGGTCAATCGTTTCAGGCAATGAATCAGCTTCAAGATGTTCAGCCAGATCCAAATCGAACACACGCACACGTGAATCGGAGATGGCGACTTCACCCTGATGGCGACTGCACCAAACTTCCACGTCATCAACGGATTCTAAAATCTGTTTTAAGACCTCACGGCCAGTCGCTGATGATGCCCCAGTGAAAAGTATTTGCATTGCTGATCGCCACCGCATTTTGCAAGCGAGCCCCGCTATCTATACCATGCGCGCGTGACCGAACCGTACTTCTCGCTGGTCGTTCTTTGTTACCGCAGCGGCCACAGCATTATTCCGTTTATTGAGAAGTTGCGCGAGGCCCTGTCGCGCTGCAACTTCTCTTCAGAAATTGTGCTGGTCGGGAATTATGTCGAAGGCAGCGACGACGAGACACCGGAAGTCGTTACGCAGCTCGCAAACAACTGGCCGAATGTGCGCGCCGTGGTGAAAGCGAAAGAAGGCATGATGGGCTGGGACATGCGCATGGGCCTGGACACGGCGCGCGGCACTTACATCGGCGTGATCGACGGCGATGGTCAATTCCCGCCGGAGTCGATTATTGCCTGTTTGATCAAAGCAGAATTAGAAGGTTTGGATTTAACCAAAACCTATCGCGTCTTGCGCGACGATGGACTGCACCGCCGTTTTATCTCGTGGGTTTACAACGGACTCTTCAAGCTGCTTTTCGGATTCGCGGTGCGCGACATCAATTCTAAGCCAAAGATCATTCGCGGCGACAAGTATCATCTCTTGCAGCTGAGGTCTGATGACTGGTTTGCGGATGCCGAGATCATGATTCGCGCACGCCAGCTGGGATTCAAAATTGGCGAGACGCCTGTTCATTTCCGCGCAAACGACACACGTGGCTCGTTCGTGAAACCTGCCGCCATCCTCGAATTCACTGCTAACCTTTTCCGTTATCGGTTTGGAAAGCGCGCCAACGCCGCACTTCCAGCCGGCAGTCAGGAACAACTCGCGAAGCAAGACTAGCGCTCTTCTACGCCGGTTTTCGCGCAACGCACAGCAGCGAAACACCAAACGGAAAACCGGCTCGCTTCAGCACGAACCGCTCAGCCGCAAACAACTTTGCGAACAGTCCGTTCAGCGGAGAAATGTTGATGCCGTATTCTGTGTCGGCCTTCAGTTTCAGCACGCGCATTGTCCAGCGCACCAGCAAAACCGGCAGGAAGAACGTAAAGTTCGCGTAGCTAATCGTCTCAACTTCCAAACCTGCGGCGGTCACTGCCTCGATTAGTTGTTTGCGCGTGTAGCGCCGCCGATGATTACTTACATCGTCCTGCACGCCCCACAAAAACATGAACGCCGGAACAAACAACAACGCGTGGCCGTTTGGACGGAGCACTCGCCGGATCTCGCTCAGGCCCACAAAGTCATCATCGAGATGCTCGATCACATCCAGAGCGGTCACCAGATCGAAAGTGTCCTTCGCGTGCGGCAACTCCTCAGCAGCGCCGAGCCGCACGTCATTGAGAAACCGCTCGTAACAAAAATCCACCGCCTGCTGGGAGATGTCCACGCCTTCCGCCGTGCCGTACTCGCGCAACATCCTCAAGTTGGCCCCGGTCCCGCAACCGACGTCGAGGATTCTTAAATCATGCTTCGCCTGAGCGCGAATGTCCGAAACGAAACTCTTCAGCAACTCGCGGCGACCCAGATACCACCAATGGCTCTCTTCGACCTGATACAGGATGGGATAGTGATGCGCCTCCATCTCTTTCGGCAGCAGCGGCTGTGACGCAATGTTTGAATTCGTGCTCATGAATGACTTCGAATACGGGCCCGGGCGCGTTTGCTCAACTCTGGCAATTGGGAGACTGTTACCCCGGCGAAAACTATCAGGATCGCTTGCATCGGAAGGCCATAGCGTATTTCAGAATGTCCAATTGCCATTGTCGCCAGGTAATAAATGACCGTGGAAAGCAGCAACCAGGTCGCCGTCTTATCGTGACGGAACGCGAGCCAAATACCGATTAGCATGAGGGGCAAGGCAAGGGTTCGCCAAACACTCTGAATCGCGCCCAGCACGTTCACCGCGAACCCCAGAACACCTCCCTGCCGATTAGCAGGTAAAGTTTTTTGGGAGGTGACGTTAATGCCCGCGCTGCCAACGTTCGGCACCGGCTTGCCCGCGAATTTCAGATGACCCCAAACGCGCCTGGCCATCACTCCCGCGAACCAAAGCGGATGGCTCTTGATGATGGCAATGGCGCGCCGGCCGCGTTCGCGATCGCGACGAATTCCGTCGGGATACGTCAGTCCGAGCGGTGCGTCTGGCGGCAAATTCATCGCCACTCGATCTTGTTCGACCATCTTGTCGTCGCAACAAGGCGCGCCGAATTCGGCCCCACGTTCAGTCTCTCCAATGCCGGCCAACAAATTCCATCCGACATTCAAACCCGTCGGGGCCACTTCAGGATAAAACACCACGAGATTGCGAATGACTACCGGCGAGATAACAAGCAGAGTTGCGAAGACCACCGCGAGACTGTTAGCCAGCCGTTGACGCGGGCTCGCGGCTACGAACACAAACAGCGCCACGGCCCACGGCACAAACAAGAGGAGCGGGTTTACTCGCATCCAAGACGCGAGGCCGAGAAATGCGCCCGCCGCCAACGCTAAGTAAATGCTGCGACGTTTCGCAGCAATGAGGAGAAACAACACGGCCGCCAAAACAAGCCAGCTTGTCGGCGCATCAGCAGTCGGCGTCGCGCCGCTCATAGCCAGCAAAGGCGAGAGCGCCGCCAAGGTCCCGCTCACGACGCCGATTGTCCATCCAAAGGCCACGGCGGCGATTCCCACCACGAGCAGTACAGACAGAGAATCGAGCGCCATCTGCACCCATTGGACTGAGACTGCAGACCTGTTTCCAGTTAACCCGTAAATTGTCGCCATCCACGTACGAAAACCGGGAGGGTACTGAATGAGATCGGTGCGCGAAGAATCCGGAATCCAGAAGAACGATTCTTTGCCATCGAGAACGTTCTGCGCCTGCCGATCAAAGACGGCGTAAGACCCAAACTGAAACCATGACGCATCGTTCAGGTGAGCGCGTATGAAGTTTGCTGTGAGCGCGCGCACAGTGAACGAGAGTGCGAGAATCAGGAGCAGCGGGAAAAGACGTCTTTTGGAGTGCGCCGGCAGAGCGAAGCGACGACGGCGCTTTGGGGCGCTGCGTGGCAAATCCTCGCTAAGTGTTGGGGAAATCAAAAAATCAAAAGCGCCGTCGCCACTTCGCTCTGCCGGCGCACTCCAAGTTACTTCCGAGCTGAAATAATCACATTCCAGCCAGCGCCGCGGCCCAGCGCGCGCAGGATGCTTTCCGGTAAAAGTCGTCCGAGAAAGTAGAAGTCGCCGCGCGTTAACTGCTGAACTTCAGTCTTTACTTCGCGAAACATCGAAAACAGTTCGCGGGCCTGGCGCCGGCTGTAGACCTTCACCAGCGGCCGGCCTTCGCCCTCGTTGACCTCAACGTAACGGCTCATGATCTCTTCGACGGTTTGACCGCGCAGCAATTGGCCCCGCAGAAGTCCGCGATGCAGCATGATTTCAAACCAGTAGTACCACGAATTCCGATGGTACAGCATAACTCTCGCCAGGCCGCCCGGATGCAGCACTCGATGGATCTCGCGAACGGCTTCAACAGTGTCAGGCGTGTGATGCAACACGCCGTGGGAATACACGGCGTCGAAGCTCTCATCGGCGAATGGAAGATGCTCGGCGTCCGTGAGCGCGAAGTCCCCGCCTTGACCGTACAGCTTTAGGTGATGCCGTGAGATTTCGATCGAACGCGGCGTGAGATCGACGCCGGTAACGCGCGCGCCGCCACGCGCAAACTGCAAGAGATCCGTTCCCATCCCGCAGCCGACTTCCAACAGGCGCTGGCCAGCGAAAGCGTTGAAGCCCATGACGTGCGGCATCCACGGCGCGTATTCCTGGTAGCGATGTCGCTCGACCTCGTCGAAGAACTCGCGCGTGCCAAACTCATGTTCGCGTCCGTACACCGCGCCGGCCGGATCGTGTGTCCACTGATCGCGTGCGCGTTCTTTGTCAGAGCGAGGCGTACTCATTGAGAACCCTTTGTGCGTTGTGCTTCCACGTATGCCGCTCGACGGCGGTGCGACGCGCAGCCGCGCCCAAACGCTCGCGCATCTCCGGCGACCGCGTCAGGCGCATGATCGCTCCGGTTAGTTGTTCGTCGTTTCCCGGATCAACCAGCAGTGCTGTCTCTTCGTGTTGCAACACCTCGCCGATTTGGCCCAGGCGGCTGGCGACAATTCCCTTGCCCATCGCCATGTACTCGAACAGCTTCGTCGGCGAACCGAAGAATTCCGCGCCTGCGTCGAGCGGCACGTGCGGCGACACCAGGATGTCGCACGCATCGAGCAGTGTCGGCACGCGATCGTGTGCGACCGCGCCAGGCATCAGAACTCGATCCCCCGCTCCCGCTTCGCGCAGAATCTCTTCGACGCGGGCGCGCAAGGCGCCGCTGCCGATCAATAGAAACCGCAGCGGAGAGTCTGTTGAAATTTGAGTGATCGCTCGCGCGAGAACTTCAACGCCGTGCCACGGTCCGAACGTGCCGACAAAGCCGACTACGATTTCATCGTGTGTTAGCCCTAATTCTCGTCGTGCTTCATCTCCGCCGATGCCCGGCTTGAATTTATCGACGTCAACACCGTTTGGGTTGACGATGATTTTTTCAGGCTCGATGCCGGCTTGCAAAAGGTTCTGCCGCTCTACTTCTGAAACGGCGAAGATTCGAGCGGCGGCGTTTAGGTTCAGCCGTTCATATCGCGCCAGCAGATCCAGCTTGTCTACGCGATCCCAGTGCCGGCCGACCCAAACCTCCGAGCCGTTGTACTCCAGGAACAGAGGCCGCTTCGTGCGCAACGCCGCGGCGACGCCCGCCCAGCTGAATCGCGCGTAGCGTTGATAAATGAAGTTCGGTGGTTCGTTTTGAATCTCCGAAACGGCGCGCTCGGTGAAATGCAGATTGTTAAAGATGTCGAACGCGGCGCGGGTAGAGCCGACCGGTTTGGGCCAAATGATTTTCGTGGGAGCTCTTCCTTGATCGAGTCCGGCAATTTCGTCGTTGCTGATCAACGAGACTTGAATGCCAAGTTGCAACGCCGCATTCACAAATCCGTTGATATGGCTTGCCGCGCCACCCGCTTGGGTCCCAGGGCCGGGCGAAGCGCGGATGTAAACCATCTGCGGATTAGAGGCTTGCTGAGATGAAGCAACTGCTCGATGCTCATCGCGTGTCACGGCAGCTTCGAGGCCGCGCAACTCCTTCGCGGCACGCCGCATGGCCGCCCCACTCATCGCAGCTTCACGCGCAACTCGGGCGGGCGCCTGTGCCACGCTGCGGCCTTTTGACTCTTCGCGCCAGCCTTGGTGCGCGTCCAGGATGATCGTGCGGCGCGCGCCGGCGAGTGCACCCAACAAGAAAAACTGATCCTGCCCGCGCTGCCAAACCAGTCGTTCGGTCGCGACCACGAAAATCTCGGGACTCATTCCGCGCAGCACGCGAATGCGTTGCGCCGCGCCGGCTTTTTCCAACTGCTCTCTCGGAATTGAGTCGATGGTCGCGTTCGGATAGCGGCTTCTCAGAATGTCATGCGCGCGGGCCACGTCACCACTCAGTGTTAGCAAAACTATTTTCATGGCATCGAAGTGACACAGACTTCAATCTGTGATTTCACTACCGGAAGCTCACTGACTGAAGTCTGTGCCACGCAACTACTGGGCAACCTTAACCGAAGACCGCCAGCGTCGCGGCGTGAACAAGTTGCGCAACTCATCTGTCCGCAGCACAAATGTTTCCGCAGGATGGCGGCCGGTCTTCAGGCAAAAATAGACAGCGACGAGAAAAAAGATTAGCGCGTAGCTCAAAGTTGAAGTTACCGCCGCGCCGCGCGCGCCGAACGTTGGGACAAGCAGCAGATTGGTGACGATATTAAATGCCAGCGTGATGATCCAGAATATCGGAATCGCCGCAGGTAAGCCGGTCCCCGTGAAGTGCTGGACAAGTACCGACTCGAGTCCCATGAAGAAGATTCCCGGCAGCAATATCAACAACTGGATTGTTGCGTCCGCGAACTGTGGGCCGTAAATGAAAGGGAGCAAGAACGCCAGGGGCACTACCGCCAAGCACGCCAATGTCATCACGAGGGTTGTGTGGCGGGTTACCTGGACGGCAAACTCGCCCGTCAGATCCTGCGCCGATGCGACGCGCGGAAATAGCAGCGTCGCAATTACGGCGGGCAACATGAGCAGCAGAAAGGAGGCTTGGGCGGCGATCGCGTAAACGCCGGCGTGGCCCACACCGTGAAAGCGATTCACGAACAGTAAGTCTGCGCGCATGATAATCGCTCCGGCAACGATCGAAATGTAGAACTTCACCCCGTAGCTCAACATTCCTTTGAGCAGTTGCCAATCGGGCAGCGCTTTGCGTGATTGCTGTCTTTTCGAGACTTCCCGGACGAGTGCAATAGCGAGAATCAAACTCAGAAGCGCGAGCGCGACGGTATTTAACGACACCAGCGTGAACAATCCTTCGCGCAAGACAACCAACACCATTATCGCGTTAACCAGAACCCAAACCGGCAGCATTGCGTCAAACAGGTTGAGTTGGCGGATCCGATCAATTGCCAGCAGGATGTTCAGGCCCAGAACGAACAAGAGTTGGAATGGAATCGAGGTTACAGCAACAGTAAGTAGAGGGAACGAAACATTGCCAACCGACGAAGGCCTCACCCAATTGATTCCCAAAACCACCATTGCGAGAACTCCGCCTGCCACGAGCGCAAAGATGATTGTGTTCGCGAAGATTGGGCCCAGGGTAGTGCGGTCGCGCGCGAGGAAGAATGTATTCGCCGATTGCAGTCCGGCGCTGCCAATGTGCACGGCCAGCGCGACAGTCACGTTTAGCACGGCGTAAAGGCCGAAACCATCTCGGCCCAACCAGCGGGCAATGATTACACCGGTGGCAAACACTCCGACCACCATCAACAAACGAGTCCCAAAGGTCAGCACCACGCCTGAGACGAAACTGCCAAAGGCAGGCGTCTCATCCAGCGAAACGGTGGCGGCGGTTTCTGAAGGGGTGGGCATGAAATGTCTTAGCGGCTCCGCCGCCTGATGTGCGGAAGGCCTTTGGCCTTCCGGAGTCGAAATCTTAGTTCTTCAGTTTTGGCGAGGCTCAGCCGCGCCAAAACTGTAAGAGAGAAAAGAAGCGATGCCCGGAAAGGCATAGCCTTTCCGCACATCAGGCGGCAGAGCCGCAAACCTTTTACTTAATCCACCGGTCGTACCAAACGCTCACATTGAGCAGCGCCCACAGGTGCGCGCTCCAGTCCTGGCGTTCGCGCTGATGCTCGTCTGCCAACTGCTGGACGAATTGATAATCAAAGAAATTTCGGCTCCGCATGCGCGAGTTCATTATGAGTTGCAGCAGCTCGTCGGCGTTCGGTCCGCGAAACCATTCGCGCGCCGGCGCGCCGAAGCCGCGCTTGGGTTTGTAAAGCAAATCCTGCGGCAAAACCGATTCAAGCGCGCGTTTTAAGATGTGCTTGCCGGTCGTGCCTTTGACTTTGAGATCGCGTGGCAGGCCCATCGCGTACTCAATCAAATGGTGATCAAGAAACGGCACGCGCGCTTCCACCGATGTCGCCATCGTGATCTTATCGACCCTCATCAGCAGAAGTTCCGGCAGGCGCAGTTTCAATTCGAGGTATGTCATTCGCGCCGCGAAATCTGCATGCGGCCGCTCGCGCGCGATGTGATCCAGGTACTGCCGCACGACATCGTGCGTCGATAATCCGTTGTAACGCGCGCGCAGCTCTGACGAGAGCACTTTCGGCTTTGTCGTTTCGTCGAACACGCCCACGCCACCCCAAAACAGGGCTTGATCTTTCCCGAGACGCCGGATTAACTCGCCGGCTTTTTGTTTCTTGAACGTCTTCTGCGCGAGCGGAACAGCCACCGCAGCGGCGGCACGACGAGCAGCCAATGGCGCGCGCTCGGCATACCGCCAAAACCTCTCTTCGATTCGAAGATACGTTCGGAACCAATCATAGCCGCCGAAAATTTCGTCTGAGCCTTCGCCCACCTGCACCACGATGGTTCCCGAGTCGCGCGCCAGTTTCGAAACGTAATAAAGCGGCACGCACACCGGATCGGCGATTGGCTCGTCCTGATGAAATACGAGTTCGGGAAGAAACTTCTCCATCTCTTCACGGCCAATGATTACTTCGTGATGGTCGGTGTCGTACCGCTTTGCGAGTGCGCGCGCGGCTTCCAACTCGTTCAACTCCTCTGCGTCGTGAAAGCCCACCGTGAAAGTGCGCACGGGTTGCGTCATCAATTCAGACATCAGCGCGACGTTCGCTGAAGAATCGACGCCGCCGGAAAGAAAGACACCGAAAGGCACATCTGCCATCATGCGTTTTTTAATCGATTCGCGCAGCAGCTCGAGAATTCTCTGTTGATGTTCTTCTTCCGAAATACCGGCAGCTGACGAACCAGGTGGTAGCGCGTCCCAGTACTGCGTCATGCGCACTTCACCATTACGCTCGACCACCAGCATGTGGCCAGCCGGTATTTTTTGAATGCCGCGAAACAGAGTCTGCGGCGCGGGCGTCGTCAGCAGCGTGAGGTAGTGATAGAGAGCTTCTTCGTTGACCTCAGCCGTGACTGCCGGATGTTGCAGGATGGCTTTGATTTCCGACGCGAAGATGAAGCGGCCATCAGTCTGGTAGAAGTAAAGCGGTTTCACGCCGGCCCGATCGCGCGCGAGCACGAGCCGTTCGCGATCCGCATCCCAGATCGCCATCCCGAAATCACCTTCGATGTCCTGAACAAAGTCGAGCCCGCGCTCTTCGTAAACATGCAGAATTGTCTCGGAATCAGTACGCGACGCGTAGGCGTGACCGCGTTGTTCTAATTCTTCGCGCAGTTGCGCGTGGTTGTAAATCTCGCCATTGAAGGCCAGCCAAACTCGATCCGTGCAAGCGCGCATCGGTTGATGGCCAGCTTCCGACAGATCGATGATCGACAGCCGGCGAAATCCGAAACCGCCACGAGCATCGTCGAAAACCAGTTCCCCGGCGTCATCCGGCCCGCGGTGCATCATCGCATCGCGCATCGACACGAGTAGCTCGCGCCCGACATTGCCGCGCGCCGCGCCGTACTCCCAAACTCCGCAGATGCCACACATAAAGATCAGAGGTCAGTGTTCAATGGTCAGCAAGCCGAGGTTGTTTCAAAACTGACGACGTTCTCCAGCCTGAATTGTTCGCGACTTTTTGAAGGCAGCCTGCGCCACTTCTTGAAATAACTTCGACATTACGTAATAACGGCTGCCGGATCCATCGTTCCGTTGAAATGACTTTTCGTCCTGCTGAAGCTTTTCGATCGCGCGCCGATAAACGCGCGCGTCGCAATCGAACAGATACTGCTTTGCTTCAGCAATCGTCTGACAGTGCGAAACGTCCACTGTTTCGGACAGAACCATCCGCTCGCCGGTATCGATTCCCGCGTCAACGAAAAAAACCGAGATGCCGGCCGGCTCGCCTTGCACGAGCGACCATTCCATCACGCTCCGGCCACGATACTTAGGCAGAAGACCAATGTGCGCGTTCAGAATTCCCAGACGAAAACACTCGATCGTGTCCCTCGAATAAATGCTTCCCGATTTGTGCAATCCGACGTCGAGCTTTAACTCCTGCAATCGCGAAATGGTGTCTGGATCTTGCAACGGCTTCCGAAAGCGAACGATGGCGCGTTTACCGATTAGCTTGAGTGATTTCCCCCGGCCTGATTTCGCCACAAAGCGCGCGACATGTTCGGACAATCCACCGTCAGTGGCCAGCGGCGCCAGCAGCACGAACACCTCCACGCCGGGCAGGCCTCTGGCTTCGTCGTAAATCTTCAACGCAGCGGGAAGCGAATTTGCCAATATGCCGATCCGCATGAATAGGTTAAACGCGGGAATTCAGTGCGCGCGCATAAAGCGCAAACCAGGAAATCAAAAGCCACGCGTGCTGAGATTCGGGAAACACCGTCACGGGTAGCAACTCGTAATAGTAGTTCAGCGCATCGAGGAACCTCAAATCAGTCGCAGTTGAAGCATGCACACCGATTAAATTCAATTTCAGCAACAAATCCTCCGCATTCACGGCGCCGGCTGAATTGTTTTCGATGCGCGCGCGATCCGCAGTCATCAACCGCATCAGCAGATACTCACGCACTTCATCGTCGGCAGCGAATGAAAAGTTCAAAGGCCACGCATATCTCTCTGTTAACAGACTGAACACTGGTTTGCGCGCTGCACTCTTTACCTTGAGCTGATTCAAAAAGTCATCCGGCGATGGATGAGGGGCGCGCGGCATGGTTTTGGGTCCGTGCAAAGAGAGCACTCGCAATGAAGTTAGACAATCGGTATCCGCCGCGACCCACTCTGCGGGCGGTAAAAACGGCGTCAGGCTTGAGACTCGATTCGGATGATCGAGCAGAAGCTCTTTGACCGAAGTCAGGAAGAAGCCCGCGTCTCCGAACGTTTCCGGATCAAACCGGTTAACGAGCTCGCGTAATTCATTGAGACGTCGAACAACCGCTGTCGAGATTAGTTCTTTGTTCATCGCGGCTGCCGGGTCTTAATTGTGAAACTGCCGGACTGCAAATCATGGGCAAGCTCGGTGAGCGTTACGCAACGAATATCTGAAGCCTTCGCCACGTCGCTCACAAATCGATCGATGTGCGAAAAGTCGCGCAGGTCTTTGGTGTGGTTCTCAAGAATCACCGGAACATCTTTCAGCCCGCTCGCGCGCGCGCGCCGACGAATCGATTCAAGCATCTCGGTCATGAGCGAATAATCCAGTTGTGCGAGATCCGAAATCAGATGGCGACCCTTCAGGTAGGGCACGATTCCCTTGTCGAAAACGCGTCGCACAGTCGAATCATGGCTGGTCTGCGCCCACTCGTGACCGTACGTTTTGACTGAGCGTGCGGACGCTTTCGAATCGTCGTCAGAAGAAGTTCGGTTCTTGAGTTTTGCGGATAGCTTTCCGACGTGGTGCTGCAAAGTGCGGCGCCGCGAGCCGTAAAAATGGTTCGTTGGCAGGCACACAATCGGTTCCGGTTTGTCAGAGACTTGGCGCGCGTCAGACATCTCCGGGTAGTACGGCAGAAAATCCTCTTCGCAATTTGAGTAGTCCAGTTCGATACGACGAGTCTGATAGCGCACGCCGCCCACGATGCTCATGTCGAACACGATACCAAACTCCGCCAATAGGTTGAGCATGAACGGCGACGGCGCGATGCACCACGACCCGGATCGGAAAGACACAATAGCGTAATTCGGATCTATCGGCCGCAGCAGATTCTCGAGATATCCCTTGCCCCGCGCTATCAATGCGCGCGCTTGTTCAGCCGAGTAGTTCAGGATCGACCAGTCACCGTTAAGTTTCCACTTGCGATCCTGGTATTCGGCGCTGCTCCACTGTGGATGAATGTGCAGTTGAACGTCGTGGCCCTGACGAAATGTCTCGCGGATCGAGTCGTCCCATTCATCGGCCAGCGCCTTCAACTGCGGATGTTCGTCTTGAAACTGTCGAAACGTGATTTGTTGAAGGACTTCCGCATTGAACGAGCCGCGAATGGCCTGGGCATTGTAGATTTCGACGAGCCGGCGCATCGGCGCGAACTGCAACTCGTTTGGGTCGCCGGAACCGTCGCCACTCAGTTCCCAATCGTCCACAAACGCGAGATGAATCGTAGGTTGCATTCAACTACTTCAACAGGCTTTCGATTTCGGCGAGGCGTCCTCGCGCGTCTTCTGGGGCGGAAAAGGGCAGCAAAAGCCAACGCAACTTCCGCGGCACGTCCGTTTCCACAAACCAGTTCGCGGCCAGCGACGCTTCCTTTTCACCGTAATCGCGCGACGTAAATTGCTCTTCAAACCGCGGCGCTTCGTCCAGGTCAAGCGGTTGAATCATCAGTTGCGCGCCATTTTGCGGATCGCGTGCCACCGCCGCCTTTTCATTGTAAGCGCTTACCTCCAGCCCTGCATTGAAGTGAAATCGCGTGGCCAGATGATGCTTGCCGACGCCGCTGAAATCATCCTCAATGAACCAAAATCGCTTGCGCTTATCAAAGCGGACCGCGCGGCGATGCGTCACCGGCTGATCGAGACGAAGATAACCACCGTGTTCAGCAATGACATAGTCAAACTCGCCGTTCGTTTCCCATTTCACCACGCGTGGGTGCGCTTCGTCGCCCATCACAAACGGCGTCTTTTCGTCAGTCGTGTTTTGTTCAACGTCATCGATTTGAACCGTCGAATGATAAGCGGTCGAGCGAAACAAGTGACGCGCCTGTAGATCGGCAGTGTAAACGTACGAGCCTGGATCGACTATGAAAGCAGTTCCGCACGCTGAGACTTCGATGCTGAGCGCATCGTTGTGACCGTGTGAGCCGCGACCGTTGAGCCCACAGCCGCTGGCGTTAAAGAGCAGATAAAGATCGTCATGACGAAGAATGTAGATGCCGGCATCCGGAAACGCCTGAGATTCCGCAGGCGGCGCGCCAGACAAAGATTCATAGTCGCGCACGCCCTGCTCGCCGAGAATCCAAAGCATCTCTTCGGGAACGGTACGCATGCCACCGGCACGCTGCTGCGCGCTGGTACGCACACCTGCGGTGTCCTCCTGCACGCCAGAGGCGTGCGTACCCAACCCCGCGGCCGCCATCGCCTGCACGTACGCATGATCATCACCCGCGCGTTTCACGATCGGCAGGATCTGTCCGCTGTCCGAATCACCAATCAGCGGCGCTTGTCCATCAGACCGCAGATACGCGCGCGTGTAAGCGGCTATCGCGCGAACCTTTTCCCAGTGCTTGTGATCAATTTCGATCCCATTTTCGCGGCACAGCACAAACGAGTAGAGCAGCAGCTCGAGTTTTAGTCGGTGATACGCGGTCGAACTTTCGGAATCAGCGCCGTCGGGCAGGATCTGCTTGTCCAGTTCGGTCAACAGCTCGTGCAAACCAAACTTACGCCACGCACGCGCCTCTTGAAGTTCCGGCAGCATGATGCCGAGCCACAGCAGCCCGGCGACGTCGCACATGTAGTGATTGCTGGTGGCGATGTGCGAGTACTCGAGGTTGCGTCGGATGTGCGCACCATGCTGATCGAACATCATCAACAGTTCGGCGAGCGCGTCTTCATCCATTTGCGATGAAGAAATAAACAACTTGAATGCCGCGAGCAGATTCATCGCGCGTAGCGCAACTTCCATTGCGCAACTCCAGTTTGCGCCGCGCCCGACGGGATTCTGAGATCGCCAACTTCTGACCTGTTTCAGGAACTCAACGGCAAGTCTTTCATCACGCGACACGACGTACGCCCGACCAAGCGTAATCAGTTGCGACAGGCGGTTAAGCTCCCAAAGCACGCGCGCGTCTGAACCGTCGCCGCGAAACAAATTGATGTCCGCGTGATAATCCAGCGGCCAGTCAACTCCCGACAAAGGATCGCGAGTCCAGTTAATCTCGGGCCAGCCAAAACATTTGTCGCCAAAGCCGAGCAGAGACCAACAATGAACTTCAGCTATCCGCTCCGCCACGACCAGCAGTTGACCTGTTTCGCGCTGAAACAATTCTTTCTGCAACGAGGCCGTTTTGGCGGTGTCGACAAAGCCGGGAAGAAACTTTGGAGATGAGCGGGCGCGAAAATGTTCAAGGAGTTGCGCGCGCGACAGGCGCGTGAATTCCGGCGTCAGCCTTGCTTTCCGCCGATTGAACTGCGCCAGTTGTCTCTGCTCGCGACGTCTAAGCAGTCGCGCGTTGACGCGTCGAACAGCTTCAAGCGCGGCAGTGCCCGCGCTGACCTCTCCGCGCAGCATTCGTTTGATTGCTGAGATTCCCCTCATCGAGCGTGAGGGAGAAGGTTAACAGGTCAGAACCACCGGCGGTAGCGAGATCAGGTCAGAACCGCCTGCGTAAGCGGGTGGGTTAAGCCGTAAAGCTTGAGTCTTTGACCCATCCACTCACGTGGATGGTACTGACTTCATTTCGACCCACCCGCTAACGCAGTTGGTACCGACCTCGTTTTCCTACAACCTGATTATCCGCGCCTTACTTCCGCGCCGCAAATCCCCATTCAGCGCGTTGCGCGTATCGACGACGAGGGGCGCAAGCTCGATCACGCGCGCATAGTCTATGCCGCTGTGATCCGTGACGATGACCACGCAATCAGCCGCGCTAATCTCCTGGCCGTTTAACCCAACGGACGACAAAGGCTCGCCGCCGCTTTCCGTGTGCGCATCATCGAACCGTATCTCAGCGACGAAGGGATCGTGGTAACGAACGTCGCAGCCTTTCAGGCGCAGCCGGTCGATAATTGAAAGTGCCGGACTCTCGCGCACGTCGTCGATGTCTTTTTTGTACGCGACGCCCAGCAGCAAAATACGCGACCCGTTCATCGGCTTCCGCGCATCGTTCAAGCCGTCGGACACGAGCTGCACGACGTGCTCGGGCATACGCGAGTTCACTTCCTCAGCCAGGCTGATGAACCGCGAATCGAAACCGTGTTGCCGCGCTTTCCATGAGAGGTAGTGCGGGTCGAGTGGGATGCAGTGGCCGCCGATCCCGGGACCGGGATAAAACGGCATGAATCCGAAAGGCTTGGTGGCGGCGGCGCGAATCACTTCCCACGTGTCGATGCCGAGCGCATAACAAAGCCGGGCCATTTCGTTCGCCATGCCGATGTTTACCGCGCGAAAAGTATTTTCCAGAAGCTTCGCGGCTTCAGCCACGCGCGCCGAGCTGACGGCGTGCACGTCGCCCACGATCTGTCCGTACAGCATCGCGGCGGCTTCAGTTGAATCATCGGTCACGCCGCCGACAACTTTCGGAATGTTGTGGGTCTTGAATTCGGGATTGCCCGGATCGACGCGCTCAGGCGAGAACGCGAGCAAAAAATCTTCGTCGAGTTTCAGACCTGTTGCTTCCAACATCGGCAGCAACACTTCATCGGTCGTCCCCGGATACGTCGTTGATTCGAGAATGACTAATTGGGCGCGACGCAGACGCTTCTGGATCTCTTCGGCCGCCGCGAGGATGTACGACACATCCGGCTCTTTCGTTTTTCGCAGCGGCGTTGGCACGCAGATGATGATCGCGTCGCAATCCTTCAGCTCGTCGAAATTCGTCGTGGCATGGAGCTTCCCGTTATCGATCAGCTCTTTGACTTGAGACGACTCCACATCACCGATGTAAGATTCGCCGCCATTTATCTTCGCGGCTTTCTCGGTATCTACTTCGAAACCTGTTCCGTTGAAGCCGCCGCGCGCGAATTCCGTCACCAGCGGTAACCCGACATAACCCAGTCCGATCACGCCCACGCGGGCGCTCTGGTTCTTAATTGAATTAATGAGTTCGTTTTTGATCATCTGTTTGAACTAACGTGAATTCATATAGGCAGGTCTGAAACGAAGTTCAAGGGAAGCCTAATGAGCCCGGCATGTAGAGTCAAGCGCCAGTTCATTTACTTTTGCGCCGCGAAATTGATAATGCCAGCGGCATGACCGCCGAAACTTACGACGTTGCTGTCATTGGCGCTGGCGCGTTTGGCGCGTGGACGGCGTATTGTCTGCGGCAATCTGGCGAACGGGTTTTGTTGATTGATGGCTACGGCCCGGGCAACAGCCGCTCAAGCTCTGGCGATGAATCGCGCGTCATCCGGATGGGTTACGGCGGCGACGAGATTTACTCGCGGTCAGCATGGCGATCGCTACAAGTATGGGAGGACTTGTTCGCGCGCGCTGGTGAGAATCTCTTTCACGAGACTGGCGTTCTTTGGCTGACACACGAGGGCGACCCTTACCCGGTCAGCACCTTCGAGACTCTTACAAACCTGCGCATCCCCGTAGAAAAACTGACGCTCCAGGAACTCTCAGCTCGATATCCGCAGATCTGCCCTGAAGGAATGGGTGGCGCTTTTCTCGAGCCCGAGAGCGGCGTGTTGCTGGCGCGACGGGCGGTGCAGGCGGTCGTGCGCGAGGCGTTGAAGTCCGGCGTTGAGTATCTCCAGGACTCAATCGAGCCGCCCAATAATACGGGACGCGTCGCCGAGCTTGTCACCAGCGGTGGCGAACGTATTTCATCAGGCGTTTACGTATTCGCGTGCGGCGCATGGCTACCGAAGATTTTTCCTGACGTGCTCGCCGGAAGAATTCATCCGACCCGGCAGGAAGTCTTCTACCTCGGCGCACCTGCAGGAACACGTTTCCAATCGCCGGCTTTGCCGACGTGGATTGATTTCAAAAATGAAGTTTATGGCTTACCGGACACTGAAGGCCGGGGTGTTAAAGTCGCGATCGATCGCCACGGTGAAGCATTTGATCCTGACACGAAAGACCGTGTTGCCGGCAGTGAAGGTCTCGCCGAAGTGCGCCGGTATCTGGCGCGCAGAATTCCAGAACTTCAGAACGCGCCGGTGAACGAGACGCGCGTCTGCCAATACGAAAACACTTCAAACGGCGACTTTTTAATCGATCGCCATCCGGAGTTTGAAAATGTGTGGCTGGTGGGCGGTGGCTCAGGTCACGGGTTCAAGCATGGGCCGTTCGTGGGTGAGTACGTGGCTGCGAGAATCGATAAAAGAACTGAGGGAATCGAACCGCGATTTAGTTTGGCGACGAAATCAGACGAGCATCAACGTGCCGTCTACTAACAGGTTTCGATTAACCTGCCACGCCGGCCGCGACTGCCGACGCTTCCGCCAGCCGCTTTACGATCACCAGCGTGATGTCATCGGCCGCCGGAGTGCCCTGGGCAAACTTGGTCAGCGCCGATTCGATTCGATCGCGAATGCCGGCCGCGGAAGCGTCGAGATTGCGGACGACGGCTTCGTACAAACGCGTCGGTCCGAATTCTTCGCCAGTTGCACTGACCGCTTCAGAAACTCCATCCGAATAAATCACCAGCACATCGCCGGCGTTCAAGGTCGTGCGGCCTTCGCGGAAATCCGCGTCCGCCATGATGCCCAGCGGCAACCCGCCGGCAGCCAGTTGTTCCATGGTCCCACTGGCGTGAACGATAAGCGGTGGATTGTGGCCCGCGTTAAGAAACGCCAACTCGCCTGTCTTCGGATTTAGATCGGCATAGAACAGCGTGACAAAGCGATTGGCCGGAATGCTCTCGACCAAATAGCGATTGATTGAGGAGATCGTTTCGGCCAGCGAGCCGTGCGTGTCGAATTGTGCGTGCACCGCCGCATGCAGCGACGACATCAGGAGAGCCGCGGCCGTGCCTTTGCCGGACACATCGCCCAGCGCCACGACCAAATTGCCATTGCGCTTGTGAATGAAGTCGTAGTAGTCACCGCCGATTTCGTAACACGGGAAACTAATGCCTTGCAGCTCGTAACCTGCCACCTGCGGCGCGGACGCCGGCTGAAAACGCTGCTGAATCTCACTGGCAACTTGCAGTTCGCGCTCAAGTCGTTCGCGTTCGAACTGCTCTTCCGTGAGGCGCGCATTCTCAACGCGAATCGCGGCGACCGATGCCAACGTCGTCAGAACTTTCAGGTGATCTTCCGTGAAGCGACCTTCGGCAATCGGCGAGTCCGCATAGATGATGCCGAAGACGTTCTCGCCGACACCCAAGGGCACGGCCAGCACTGACCGCACGCCCTGCAGGACAACAGTGCCGCCCATGAAGCGCGGATCCGACTGCGCGTCGGAAGTCAGCACGGATTTACCGTTGTTGACGACTTCATCGATGACTGAACGGCTGATGCGGATTTCACCGACATCGCCCTGCCGATCACGCAGGCGCGCCACGGCAACCTTCAACTCGGGATTGTCCTGATCGCGCATCATGATCATGCAACGATCTCCGGGCACGGATTCGAAGACGAGCGTCACGATCTGCTCAAGCGTTTCGTTCAACGTTACCGAGGCGAGCAGCGCCACACCCACTTTGCTGATTAACGCGAGCAGGTCAGTCTTCTGCTCGAACTTCTCGTGCGCGGCTGAATCGTGCGAACGCGATAGCGCACCTTCGATTTGCTGAAACAGCCCTGAGGTAGTTCGATCCGCGGACGACAGAGCAATGGTGGCTTCGGGCACGGACGTACTCTGCTCGGTGATCATGGTCGAGCCGCTGCTAAGGGGATACGGCCCGTCGTTAAAGATGATTTCGGTTTCGCCGATCTGTATGCGTCCGCCGCGCGTCAGGGGAATAGCCGCGTCGACAATCGCGCCGTTGTAGAGCGTGCCGTTCGCCGAACCCAAATCCTGAAGGTAGTACTCGTCACCTTCGTTGCGCACTTCCGCGTGGACGCGCGAGGCAAACGGATCGGGAATGCACAGATCGTTTCGCGCGGAGCGGCCGATCGTGATGCGCAGGCGGTTCAGCGGAAAATGCTCCGCCGTTCGATCGGGATATCTGACAACTAACTCAGCCATAAAAAGTTTTCACCACAGAGGACACAGAGAAAACGCAAAGAAATGATGCGAAATTATTCTGTGTTTCCTCTGAGGGCTCTGTGGTTCAAATCCTGCTCTCGCAAACTAACAAACTTGCGTTATACCGGGGGACGCGGGCGCCGCGTCTGAGTCGGCGACGACCCGTACTCGCGAATCACCACCGTGCCCGCCATCAGATCATGCAGCGTGCGCCCGGTGGGATTTACGATCGCCATTAAGAAACCGATTCCGAACAGAAAAAAAGAAACAGGATAACCAACGAAGTGGCGCAAGAGCGCCCAGCCTATGCCCGGCACGCTGCCGTGGGTGCTCTCCAGTCGCAGACCCGTCGTCCACTTGCCCAGAGTCTTTCCGGTCAGTCCCGCCAGAACGCCCAAATCTAACACAGCCGCTACAAGCGTAAAGAAGATTCCGACCTTTTCCGCCGTGCCTCCCGCCAGACGTGCACCGCCGCCCATCATGCGCGCGACCATCGTGCTGAAAGTCATGATCAGAACCAGCATGATGTAGTCGATCAGAATCGCGCCGCAACGCAACGCGAACGGCGCGCGATACCGCACTTGAAGGTGCTCCAGACGCTTCGACGTCGGACGCGAGGCTTTCTCCGATTCGATTTTAGCCGGCACTGTCGCTTGCATTGTGTCTGGGTGTGTCAGAAGCCCGACTCAAGTAGCGCAAGTTGTTAACTTGCGCATTCGCAAATTTACAATTTGCGCCACCTTACCATCGGACTCCTGACGTCATCCGACCAGAAAGTGCAAAGTGGTCTCGCCCACGCGGAGGCGATCGCCGCTGTCGAGCGCGCGCGGCTGCCGCGGTTCAAGGTGGATCATATCATTGATAACGGTGCCGTTGACCGAACCGAGATCTTCGACCATGAAAGCGCCGCCTTTCCTCCAGATGCGCGCGTGCCGACGCGAAACTTTCGTGTTCGGATCGAATCGCGACAAGTCGATTTCCGGAAAGATGTTCGAGAGGGGATCGGTGCGGCCGACGAGATTGGTGTCCTTCTGAATAAGAAAAGAGGCGTCCAGCTCGGTCGTGCCGGCGACTACAAGTTTCGCGGTCGTGCGCGCCGACAGCGACGCTGAATCGGTACCCGCGAGTGGTTGCTTCGATCCGCAGTGGGCGCAGAACACGTCATCCGCTGCAATTCGCCCACCGCAGAAGCCGCAGAACACGCTCGAGACGGCCATCGTCTCGCCGCCCAACTGATACGCGGGCGCGCCATAGCTAACCTGGCCTGAACGCAACTTCTCCAGGTGATGCGCCAACGAATCGCGCAGTTCAGCGCCAGACTGATAGCGGTGCTCCGGCTTGTATTCGACGGTGCGCAACAGGATGCGCTCGATCTCGCTTGAGAGCGCCGGATTGATTTGCCTTGGCCGCGGGTTCTTCGTGAAATCGAAAATCAGCAGCGGATTGTCCTGCGGGTCGGCGCCAGTCAGCAGGTGAAACATCGTCGCGCCCAGACTGTAGATATCGACCCGCGGATCGGCCCGGCCGCTGAACAGCTCGGGTGGCGCGTACCCCATCGTGCCCACCGCCGTCACGCCCTTCTCTTTCTTATTGACCCAGCGCGCGATACCGAAATCGATCAGCATGATGCGATGGTTGTTGCTGTCAATCATCAAATTCGCCGGCTTGAGATCGCGATAGATGATTGACTGCGGGCGCGTGTGCAGGTAATGCAAAACGTCAGCGACTTGAATTCCCCATTCGGTTACGGTTGGTTCGTCGATTCGGCCCTCGGGCGTCGCACGCAGACGTGAAGCCAGGTCAGCGCCGGGGATAAACTTCATCACCAGGTAAAAACGCTCAGAATTGTCGTCGTAGAAATAATCGTAAACGGTGGGAATCGATGGATGCTCAAGTTCGGTCAGCAGCAATGACTCGCGCTTAAAGTCGGCGATCGCCTTTTCGTGCTGGGTCTCGTCGATGTGGGACTCGATCATCTCTTTGACCGCGCGCGGCGCGTCGCCAAGGTTGCGATCTTTCGCGAGGTAAACCGCGCCCATGCCACCACCGCCGATGCGCCGCACGATTTCGTAACGATGATTGAGGACTTTCCCGCCGGCTAGTGCCTTTGGTTTTGATCTGCGAAACGAACCCTCGGGGCTACGGGAAGTGGCGCCGATCTCAAGTTCGGCAACTTCTCCGGTGCCCGCGTCGGATTCCGGGGCCGCCGGGACTAAAGTCGAGCCGCCCGCGCCGATACTCTTCGCCAGATCGGACTGGAGCGAGCTCTCAGCCAGAGGCTCATCGGTCTTTACCGGCGCGCCACAACTGCCGCAAAAGTTCTCGTCGAGCGCTACATCAGCGCTGCATTCCTTACAAGCAGGCATTGTTGAATTCAAAAACTAACTTACTGTCGGGACATGCGTTCGCTTCGTTTAGACGCCGGACTTGTCCGGCGCCTGTCGGCACAAGTGCCGACTCTAAACGGTGTCATTTCGCCCTAAATACTAGCAACCAGATCGCCGCGTCATTTGGCAAGATGAAATCTGAGAAAAGTCTTGCCCACGATAATTTCGTCGCCATCATTCACCGGGTGGCGTTCACTCGGTTTCAGTCGGCGCCCCCGGTTCACGAACGTGCCATTAGTTGATCCCAGATCCTCAATAAGGTACTGGCCATTTTCGCAGGAAATCCGCGCGTGACGGCGCGAAACTTTTGCTTCGGGATCGTCTGTGTCCAAATCAACGTCGGGAAACACGCCGCCGTCGGCGTCCCAACGGCCGATGTCGGAACCTTCGGGGCCAATCGGGAATTGTTTGCCCGCCGACTTGCCGCGTTCGATCGTGAGTATCGCGTTCTGTCCGGCAATTGCGACCGCCCCCGCACTCTGCTGCGGAACCATGCCGGAAACCGGCGGATTTGCCGGGCGCGCGACGGCCACTGAAACATCCTTGTTGCCGCTACCTTCGTTGCCGTTGGCTTGCGGATTTGCACGATCGCCGGAACGGCCGGCGAGCCAAAGCGCAGCCCCGCATTCATCGCAGTATCGCGACCCCGCCAGGTTCTGTGTACCGCATCTTTCGCAGGTGATCATTGCAAAAACACGCGCCGGCCTGAGTTGGGGAACAACCAAAGCCCGCGCGAGAATATCTTATCGCGAAACACTTGGCACGGCCAACGCGTTGCCAGCGGAATATACGCTTTTCACCGTCTAAGAGAAACGCCGCCCGCGCCCTTCGCATTAACATCGGTTATAATCCCCACTTCTCGCGAATTCCTGAAACCAGCCGCCGGATTTCGTCGTAGAAACAACTCTAACGCGGAACTGTGCTCAACCGCCCGGCGTCCAGGTAACTACCGACCGATTTATTTAAGGAATTACACAAATGGCCCTCAGCAGAAAGAAAAAAATCATCATCGCGGTGTCCGCAGTTGCGGTGCTCGGGATAGTCGTCATTATCAGCGTGCTCGCGACGCGCACGGAACAGCCCGAAGTCACCACCGTTAACGTCAACGTGCGACCGGAACTGCGCTCGACTGTGACCGCGTCCGGCGAAGTGCGTCCGATTCGCTATATCAAGCTCACCAGTGAAGTTCCCGGCCGCATCCTCGAAATCTACGTGAACCCGGGCGACCAGGTGACCAAGGGCCAAGCGCTGGTGCGCGTCGATCCGACGCAGTTGCAGTCCAGCCAGGAAGCTCAATGGGCCGCGACGCAGGCGTCACTTAATGACGTGCAGAACGCGCGTCAGGCAGTCAGTGCAGCACAGCAGGGACTGGTGGTGGCCGAAGCGGGTGTATCACAGGCAAAACAGAGTGCGTCGACCTCCCTTATCGACCTGCGGGCGACGGAACGCGAACTGAAACGAGCCACAAACCTTGTCGAATCGAACGTAATGTCGCGCGCCGAGTACGACGCCGCGCGCGATCGTTACGATCAGGCAAAAGCGAAAGTTGAAGCGGCGAACATTGCCGTCCGAGAAGCGCAGGAACGTGCCAATTCGCAGCGCGTCGCGGTGAAAGAAGCCCAGACAGGCGTGCGGTCGAGCGAGATGCGCGCGAACCAGCAGCAGGCAATTCTCCGTGGCTCATCGAGCCAGCGCGAAAAGGCGACTCAGTTTTCGCCATTGACCGGCGTAGTCGCTGACATTCCGACGCGCGTCGGTGAATTCGCGGTATCGCAACTTTCTTCGACGCCGCTGATGACGATTGCGGATATGTCCACCATCAACGTTGAGGTCAACGTCGATGAAACCGAGATCGCGAATGTCGATGTCGGTCAGGAAGCCAAGGTCAAGGTGGATGCCCTTGGCGAAAAAGAAATCAAAGGCATCGTCACGCAAAAAAACCCGCTGGCGATCGCGAAGTCCGATACTCAGGGCGGCCTTTCGAATCGCGTGAACGTGCAGGAGGCGAAGGAGTTCAAAGTCACGCTCGAGCTTCGTGATCTTCCGGACGAAGAACGTAACAAGCTGCGTCCGGGCATGAGCGCCACGGCCACAGTCACGACCAAGACGAAGCAAAATGTGGTCGCCGTCCCGCTTCAGGCAATCGTCGAGAAGGCGCCGCCCACGCCTGCGCCGGGACCGACTATCGCCAGCAGCGCGCCGCCGGCTTCGGGTGAAAAGCCGAAGGAGCTGAAAGGCGTTTACACCATCGACAAGGCGAACAAGGTGAAGTTCGTTGAAGTGACCACCGGCATCACCGGCGAATCGGACATTGAGATCACCGGGGGGTTGGCATCAGGCACGGAAGTCGTCACGGGCCCCAGCCGCATTCTGAAGACTCTTAAAGACGGAACCGTGGTGAAGCGACAGACACGCACACCTGGAGCGAACGCGAACAGCAACTAGAAGCCCCCTCTCCCTTTGGGAGAGCGTGTAAGAACCGATCCCAAAATGGCCGAAGCCACCCTAACCACACCATCCGCCACGCTAGTGCAGCCAGAACTGCCTTCGCAAGACGGCAAAAGCACTTCGCTGATCGCGATGCGTAACATCTGGAAGACTTACGACATGGGCGCTGAGAAGGTGCACGCGCTGCATGGCGTGACATTCAATGTACGACGCGGCGAGTACCTTGCGATCACCGGTCCGTCCGGCTCAGGCAAGTCCACCCTGATGAATCTGATCGGATGTCTCGACACGCCGTCGCAGGGCGAGTACTGGCTGAACGGCAAGAACGTCTCTGAGATGGATGACGATGAACTCGCGCGCATTCGTAACCAGGAAGTCGGGTTCGTCTTTCAAACTTTCAATCTGCTGGCGCGAGCCACGGCTTTGCACAATGTCGAACTGCCTTTGATTTACGGCGGTATTCCCGGCGCCAAACGTAAGGAGATGGCGAAGCAAGCGCTTGGCGCGGTCGATCTAACCGATCGCATGACGCACCGGCCGAATGAACTCTCCGGCGGTCAGCGCCAACGTGTGGCAATCGCTCGCGCGCTCGTCAATCACCCGTCGATTCTTCTCGCTGACGAACCGACCGGCGCGCTCGACACGTCCACCAGCTACGAAATCATGAACCTCTTCGAGAGGCTTCACGAAGACGGCAACACCATCATTCTCGTTACGCACGAACATGACATCGCCGCGCGCGCCCACCGCATCATCTCGATCCGCGACGGGCTGATCGAAAAAGACGAGCAGGTTAGGTAGGGCCGCTCCCATGCCGCAGAGCAGCGAACCATCCCCTGAACGTGCTGCACTGGTATTTGGTAAGCGACTGTCTGTACCCGCCCGAGTCCGTTCATTTCCCGTGTTTCGCGTCGCCGCCCTCTGGGAAGCCTTCCTGGTGGCCGCCGGCAGTCTTCGGCAGAACAAGTTACGCACCGCGCTGACGCTGGTCGGCATCATCGTCGGCGTCACGGCGGTCATCTCAGTCGTCACGATCATCAAAGGCTTCGACCAAACCGTCTCGCAGACCTTCAATTCGCAGGGTTCGACCGTCTTCACCATCTCAAAGCGCCCGCAGGTCATTACCTCGCGCGAAGAGTTCGTCAGATTCAACAAGCGGAAATCCGTCACGCCGGACGATGCGAACGCGATCGCGCGGCTCTGCACGGCGTGCTGGCGCACGGGCGTCGCGGTGAATTCGATCAAGCCTGCCAAGCGTGGCAACGAGACTTTTGAAACGATGCAGGTTCGCGGGATCGAACCCGTCGCGATGTTTGACCTCGACGGCGTGTCGATCGATGCCGGCCGATTCTGGACCGAAGGCGAAGGCGCCTCCGGCGGGGACACCTGCGTCGTCGGCTCGGACGTGGTGACGAACCTCTTTCCGAACGAATCGGCCGATCGGGTGCTCGGCCAGGACATCTGGGTTGGCGGCCATCGTTACATCATCATCGGCGTGCTCCAGCCACTGGGAAAGATCTTCGGCATCTCGCGCGACACGCGCGTCTACATTCCGTTCGCGACGTACAAGAAACGCTTCGGCGTTGATTTCAGCGGAGCCGCGTACGCACCGCAGGGTTCGCTGATTGTGTTTGTCCAAACCGAATCACCGGCGCAACTGGAGGCGGCAGAAGATCAAGTCCGCGCCATTATGCGTAACCGCCGCGGCAAGAGTTTCAAAGATGAGGACGATGGTTTCGCGCTCGAAACGCAAGACGTGTTTCTGGATCTTTATTCGAAAGCCACCTCGAACATTTATCTCGTGACGATTGGCGTCTCGGCGATTTCGCTCGTGGTGGGCGGCATCGTCGTGATGAACATCATGCTGGTGTCCGTTACCGAGCGCACGAAAGAAATCGGGATCCGCAAAGCCGTCGGCGCGCGGCGAAAGGACATCCTGACGCAGTTCCTCATCGAAGCCGTCACCGTCACCGCGATTGGCGGAACGATGGGCGTGCTGACGGGATTCGGAGCCGCATGGCTGATCGCCCTGTTGATCGGATTTCCGCTTTTGATCAGCATCTGGTCAGCCGTGCTGGGAGTCAGCGTCTCGTCGATTGTGGGCGTGGTCAGCGGCCTGTGGCCGGCGTGGCGGGCGTCGCGACTCGATCCGATTGAAGCCTTAAGAGCAGAATGAAAGGACTGAGTGATGAGGACTGAGAATCACGGATAATCCCATACACCCCGGAGGTAAAACTATGTCGGAACCAATTAGAAGCTTTCAAGACTTGATCGCGTGGCAAAAGGCCCGCGTTCTCACAGCCAATATCTACAAAGCAACCAGCCAAGGCAGCTTTGCGAGGGACTTCGGTTCGAAGGATCAGATTAGGCGCGCCGCAGTCTCGGTAATGTCGAACATAGCCGAAGGATTTGAGCGCGGCCGTCCGTCGGAATCTCACCAATTCCTTTCAATAGCCAAGGGTTCCTGCGCTGAGTTGCGATCCCAGTTGTTTGTCGCGCTTGACGTAGGTCACCTGAAGGAGAGTGATTTTGAAGCTCTGATGAACGCGGCTGTCGAAGTAGGAAGAATTGTGGGTGGACTGCGTGCTGGTGTGGAGAGGAAAAAATCTAAGTCCTCGGTCCTTAGTTCTCAGTCCTAACAATGCATCTTGCTGACGTCAGAGAGTCTGCGTTTATGGCGCTCGACACGGTGCGCGCTAACAAGCTGCGCTCGGCGCTGACGATTCTCGGCGTCAGCGTTGGCGTAGTAACCGTCGTGTTCATGGTAGGAATCATTCAGGGGTTGAACAAAGCATTCGCCGACCAAATCGAGTCGCTCGGCTCAAACACTATTTGGGCGACAAAGTTCGACCCGAGCATTGGGCATCAACCGACGCAGGAAGAGATCTATCGTAAGGAGCTAACGATTGAAGATGGGAACGCAATCCGCGACGAAGCGTCGTCGGTCGTTGGCGTGGCGCCGTTCTATCGTAAAGTTGCAGAGACAGTTCAGTACCGCGGTAATCAGAGCGACACTCCAATCCTTATCGGCGCGACGCCTTATCACGAATACACTGTTTCAAGTTACGTAGACCGCGGTCGCTTCATTTCAGAGTTGGATGTTAGCCGGCGCGAGAACGTCTGCGTCCTGGGAATCGATGTCGTGAAAGCGCTTTTCAGCTACGAAGACCCGCTCGACAAGCAAATCAAAATCGCGGGCCACCCCTTCAAGGTCGTTGGCATAATGGAGCCGCTCGGCAGCATCCTCGGCCAATCGCGCGACAACTCAGTCTTTATTCCGATCACCACGTTCGAAAAGTACTATCCGGAGTTCGACTTTCCCGAGATCATCTCAGCCATCATTGTGCGGCCGATTTCGCGCGCGCATGTTAAGACCGCTATCGACGAGATGACGGACATCCTGCGCCGACGCCGCGGCGTGAAGCGGGGTCAGCCAAACAACTTCGGCATCTCTTCGCAAGACGCGCTGCTGGATGTTTACAACCAGCTCACCGGCGCGACGTATCTCGTGCTGACCGCGATTTCGTTTGTGGCGCTAATGATCGGCGGCATCGGTGTGATGAACATCATGCTGGTATCGGTCACCGAACGCACGAAGGAGATCGGATTGCGGAAGGCCGTGGGCGCCACGCGGCTGAACATCCTTTCGCAGTTCTTGATTGAAGCCGTCGTGCTCACGGCCATCGGCGGCTTGCTTGGGCTGCTGGTTGGCGAAGTAGCCAGCCTCCTCGTCAATAAATACTCGCCGCTGCCGGCATACGTGCCTGCGTGGGCGATTGTGGTTGGCATAGGCATCTCGGCCGGCGTCGGCATCGTGTTCGGCCTCTGGCCCGCATGGAAGGCAGCGCGGCTGGATCCAATTGAATCGTTGCGGTATGAATAGCCGATTGCGTTCGGGGCAGTAGTCCGACCGTCAGGGATGGCGTATCTTATTGTGCTGACGGCCCTGCCTAACGGTCAGGCTACTGCCCGCTCGCTCCCGCGAAAGTAACCATTTCCTTTCCCGGAACGTATAACCAGCAGTGAAGCTCATCGAAATCCTGAAAGTCGCGATCGCCGCGATTTGGGTGCACAAACTGCGTTCAGCGCTGACTTTGCTCGGCATGATTGTTGGGGTGACGGCGTTTGTAACCGTCGTGTCGCTGATCCAGGGTTTTAACGTCTACATCGACGAAAAGATTGCCGGCATCGGCGCAAAGTCGTTTTCGGTCCAGCGCTTCAATCCGTTCGAAGATTTTAAAGACACCGACACCATCGCCGCGGCGCAACGTCGCAACAAAGAGCTGACGCTCGACGACTACGATTACCTGAAAGAGAAGGCGACACTGATCGGCAAGATCGGCGCGAAAGCGCGCGGTAGTTCCACTGAAGTCAAACGCGGAGATCAGGTTCTGCAAGACACCTTTGTCAGTGGCGCCACTGCCAACACCGCCGACATCGACAATCGCAACATCGAGTTCGGCCGCTTCTTTGCAGACGTCGAAGCCGAAAGCGGCGCGCGCGTCGCTTACGTCGGAGCGGACATCGCCAACAAGCTGTTCCCGGCCGGCAATCCCGTTGGCGGAGAAATCTACATTCGCGGCTTGCCGTATCGCGTCGTCGGCGTCGAAGCCGTGAAAGGCACGGTCTTCGGCATTCCGCAGGACGGCTTCATCGTGATTCCCTTGAAGACGTACCAGCTCGACTTCGGACCATTAGTGCGTCAGCGTTCGTTATATTTCACCGCGACCGCGCGGTCTGATGAAGTTTTCAGTGATGCGGTTGAGGAAGCACGCTTTCTCATGCGGGCGCGCCGGCATCTCGAGCCAAAAGAGAAAGATAACTTTGGCATCGTTACGCCGGACGCGATTACCGGTCTGCGCGACCGCCTCTTCGGCACCATCTTTATCGTGGCGATGTTGGTTCCCGGCATCGCGCTCATCGTTGGCGCGATTGTGATCATGAACATCATGCTGGTGTCAGTCACCGAACGCACCAAGGAAATTGGCATCCGCAAGGCCCTCGGCGCGCGCAAAGCGGACATTCTCAAACAGTTCTTATTTGAAGCGGTGACTCTCGCGACGATGGGCGGCGCCGTGGGAATCTTTTTGGCGTGGATGATCGGCAAAGTAGTGACCGCGGCTATTTTTCCGACCTATCTTTCACTGGCCGCCATCCTTGGAGCGCTGGCGGTTTCGGGTGGCGCCGGCGCGGTCTCGGGACTGTTTCCCGCGTGGAAGGCCGCGCGGTTGGATCCAATTGAAGCGCTTCGTCAGGATACATAGATCTGTCAGTTGTCATTAGTCAGTTGTCCGTTGCGACTGACCACTGACCACTGACCACTGACGTTTTATGATGCTTTTACGTTCTGACATTCTCGAGAACCTTTGGATGGCGCTGGGCACTCTGCGCGCGAATAAGCTGCGCTCGTTCCTGACGGTCTTTGGCGTCATCATCGGCGTGATCACGGTAATGCTGATCGCCTCGATCATCGCCGGCGTGGACACGGCGGTGACAGCAGAAGTCGAATCGTTCGGCACCCGCTCGATGTATATCACCAAATTCGATCCCGGCATTCACGTCGGCCGCCGGTCGCGCGAAGAGCGCATGCGGAAGGAGCTGACCTATGACGACGCGATCGCTCTGTCACAACTGCCAACGGTCGAAATCTCGGTCCCCTTTCTCGATATCACGAGCAACTTTTTTGGCCGCAAGATTAATGTCAGCGGCGGAGGCAAAACCTCAGCGTCGGTTGCGCTTCAGGGCACGCTGCCCGACTTTGAAAAGGCCGGCACGCAGATCATTTCGGAAGGCCGGTTTTTTTCACAGTACGAGAACGACGCGAATCAGAAGGTGTGCGTGATCGGCTCAAAGGTCGCCGACGATTTCTTCCGGTTCCGCTCGCCCCTCGAGGAAAAAATTAAGATCGGCGAGGAAGAGTTTCGGGTGGTAGGCGTGTTGCAAAAGCGCGAGCAGTTTTTGTTCGGCGGCGGCAGTGACGATCAAAACAATGTCATCTACCTGCCATATAACGTCGCGCGCAAAGTTAAACCGAACGAGGACGACGTCTACATTCTCGCCGTGGCAAAACCCGGCATGATGCAGCAGGCAATGGATCAGGTCGTCGATACGTTGCGCGTGCGGCGCCAGGTGCCATTCGGCGCCCGGGACAATTTCGGAATCGAGACAACTGAGTCGCTTATCAAAACGTTTCGTTCGATCACCGGCGGCGTCGCCGTCGCAATGGTCGTGATTTCGTCAGTCGGGCTAATGGTAGGAGGCATCGGCGTGATGAACATCATGCTGGTATCGGTGACTGAGCGGACGCGCGAAATCGGAGTGCGCAAGGCGATTGGCGCGCGCCGCCAAGACATCATGGTTCAGTTCCTGGTCGAAGCGGCGACATTGACTGGCTTCGGCGGGTTGATGGGACTCTTACTCGGTTGGCTGCTGACGCTGGTCGTGAGATTGATTATGCCGTCGTACGTGCCTTTGTGGGCGCCGATTGCGGGTTTTGTCGCGAGCGTCGGCATTGGGGTGATCTTCGGACTGTGGCCGGCGTGGAAGGCCGCGCGGCTCGATCCAATCGAATCCCTAAGATACGAATAGCTGTAGCGCAAGTTGTCAACTTGCGTCCTCCCACCGGACAGAACGCCAGCTGCCAGCTTGCGCTACATCGCTACCCCAGGAAGCTTGGGAAGATCGCAGCCATCGCGACCCTGAGCACGAGGAACAGGAGTGTCAGCGTGATAGTCACTCCCCACGCCGCGGTCGAACTGACTTTGTAGCCACCTTCGCGTAGCCCCGTAGCCGTCAGCCAAATTCGATACAAAGCAAGTATGCCGAGTGTCGCCAGGAACGTGTAGAGAATCGGATGGTCTTTCGACGACACGAGCAGCGCCAGATTGTCATAGACCAACGATTCCTGGCCCAACAACGGATGAATGTCTTCCGGTACCTTCAGGTAAAGCACCAAAAAGCTTATTAACTTCTGTATTAGCGTCACCGGTAAACTAACGTAGGCGATGACCGAAAACGTCTGCCAGTAATGCATGCGACCGCCAAACGCGAGCACGCCCAGAAGGGCCAGCGCGGCCAGGACCGCGGCGCCAAAGAATCCCGTTGCGATGGTGCTGATCGCATTCGTCACTTGTGCCGACGTGGACGATGCTTTTTCCAATTCTGATCGTCTGCCTTCGGCAAGCGCCTCAGGCGGCGGCTTTATCGGGCCCTGCTCAATCGCATCATAGGTGAAGTTCACGATACGCTCGGGTCCCACCCGCCGATAGAAAGCAGTGGTATAAACGGCACTGACAATTCCCACAATCAAAATCGCGGCCAGCCATCGCGGGTGCGCGCGGAGATTCCGGAACACGCGCGTCGGTTCAAAAAAGATTCCGACGAGGGTTGCCGCCGTGGACATCCTGGGCGGCGCGTCCGGCACGGCCGGCAGTCGCATGAAGCTGAACCCGAAAAACATGATGCCCAACACGCAAACCATCGCGCCGGTGCCAATCGCTGACGTGAGCACCCCCGCGATGTTCAGCGCGATGATGATTATGCCGAGTACAAACACACCGATGCCCGCCCACATCAACCATGTAGGTCGCTGACGTTCGGGCTCAGTTTGGAGTGGCGGCGGCGGTGGTGCCTGAAACTCCTGGTTGGGGTCGCTCATGTTGGTCTAATCCTCCGGTTAAAGAGCGTTTGGGGACTACTTGCCGTCCAAAATGATTTCAGTTTCGATGTTCTTACGCGCTGAATGCGCACGATGTTTCGTCATCATCTCATCAGGGCGCTTGCAAGGCCGGCGGTCGAGATGCGCCAAACTACTCCCAGTAGCCAGACAAAAATTACAATCCCAAAGGATCCGATCCAGGGCAGCCGCGCAACTTTCCGCAATCCAAGCGTCGCCAGCGCCAAACCGTAAAACTCAAACAGATCGAAAGCGCCGAGCGCGACGACGTAAACCGGAAGCGGCAACGAATCGGCCGTGAACAACGCTCCGAGATTACTCGGAAGCACACCGCCAGCGCCCATGGCGATTGCGACGTTATTTGTCGGCGGTCGGACTAACAAAGTAACCGCGTTCACGATCGCCCACAACAACGTCGCCGGCAAGCTTGCATACGTCCAGACCAGCAAAGCCTGCATGTACTTAAGCGGGCTTTTGAAGATCATCGCGCCCAGCCAATAAATCAGCGCTCCCAACGGCATGCTGACCACGGTTATTAGTATCAAGCGGCCAAAGGCCATCGCGAAATTGATCGTGCGGTAGGCTGGGTTGTCCACCAGCTTGAGCGCTCTCTCTTTTTCTTCCCGAGAAAGGGATGCCAGTCGGGGCGAGGCTTCCATCGCCGCGCGATTAACCCTGGCCGGACCTACGCCCGCCAAATAAATGACGTTGTAAGCGACCACCGCCGCCACAATGATTGGAGCGGCGATGAGAAATCGGATGGCCGCAGGACTGAAAGTAGTAACGTCGCGGAATGAAGCAAAGGCCCGTGCCGGAGCGATGAAAATGTTGGCCAACGTCAGCGGCGTGGACATGGAGGGCTCAACGGGCATTACCAACGTCGGCGGGGGTGGCGAGCGAAACTCCGGTGCTGCGGGCATGGTCATCGTGGGCTCGCTCGAATCAGCGCTCCGCACCAATGTCGAGCCGTCCTCGAGACAGAATCGCACTGCGTCGTCGTACTCACGATTACAAGCGGGGCATCTTTTCATTTAGCTCGGAAAGCCTGGCGCTTCTAAGCGCTCTTAGTCACAAGCGTCTCGATCGGTTTCGCGCTCGCGTAGCCTTCCACGCGAATGCACGCCGCCGCATGTCCCGGAGAAATTTCGCGCAACTCTGGATCAATTTGCGAGCATTCGTCAATAGCGATGGGACATCGCGTACGAAAGCGACAGCCCGAGGGCGGATTGCGAGCCGTCGGCACGTCGCCCTTCAAGATAATGCGGTCGCGTTTCTCCGCTGGGTCGGGTATCGGAATCGCCGACAACAGCGCCGTCGTGTACGGGTGTAAAGGGTTCGCGTAAAGCTGAACCGACGTCGCTATTTCGACCACGCGCCCGAGATACATCACGGCCACGCGCGTTGAGATGTGTTCGACAACCGCGAGTCCGTGCGAGATGAAAAGGTACGTGAGCCCAAATTCTTTTTGCAGATCCTGAAGCAGGTTCACGACCTGGGCTTGCACCGAAACATCCAGCGCCGACACCGGCTCGTCAGCGACGATCAGTTTCGGATTCAAAGCCAGCGCGCGCGCCACGCCGATGCGCTGTAACTGGCCGCCAGAGAATTCGTGACTGTAGCGACTGGCGTAATCAGGATCGAGCCCGACTTTGCCGAGCAACCACGCGACACGCTCGCGCCGCTCTGCTTTGTTTCCGATGTTGTGAATCACCAGGGGCTCGCCGACGATGTCGCGGACTTTCATGCGCGGATTCAGTGACGCGGCGGGATCCTGAAAGATGATCTGCATCTGGCGCCGCAACGCGCGCAAGTCTCGTTTGTTCATCGCGGTGACATCACGGCTTTCGAACTTCACGTCGCCGCTCGTCGGTTCGATCAAGCGCAGGAGGCACCGGCCGGTTGTTGATTTGCCGCAGCCCGACTCACCGACCAGTCCCAGCGTCTCGCCTCTGAAAATGTCGAACGTGACGCTATCGACAGCGCGGATCGGCCCTTCGTCAGTCGGAAAGTGCTTCACGAGTGACTGGACGTTGACCAGTGGTTGGCCGTTATTTTGAGCGGTTGTATTCACAAAAAAGGCTCGGTTGAATTTCAGCAGCGATTTGATCCAAGTAACGTCCGCCCCGTGAACTCAACGAGCGTGCGAAGCAAGCGATGGCTCGCTGAACGGTGACACCCTCACAAGATCTCTTTGCCAGAAATTCTCATCCGCACAGAATCGTTAGCCGCAACTGTCGCGGGATCGTAAAGTACACATCGTACTGTCACGCCTTCGCCGGCCGGATACAAAGGAATCTCTCCTTCGCGACAACGCGGCATACGATAGGGACAGCGCGGCTCGAAGTGACAGCCGGGCGGCAACGCGGTCGGTTTCGGCACTACACCTTCGATTGTTTGCAGGCGCTCCTGTTTGACGACATCTTTCATCGTCAACTTGGGCACCGAACGCAGCAGACCCTCCGTGTACGGATGCTTTGGCCGCGCAAACAATTCATCGACAGGTGATTCTTCGACGATTCTTCCGGTGTACATCACGCAGACGCGATCGGCGACTTCGGCCACTACGCCGAGATCGTGCGTGATCAGCAGTACCGCGAGATCGCGCGTCTTCCTCAGATTGTCGAGTAGATCGAGAATTTGCGCCTGAATCGTCACGTCGAGCGCAGTGGTCGGTTCGTCCGCAATCAGCAGTTCGGGATCGCACGCGAGCGCCATGGCAATCATCACCCGTTGCCGCATGCCGCCCGAAAGCTGGTGCGGATAATCGTCCGCACGCAGTTCAGGATCGGGAATCGCAACTTCGATCATTGCCTGGACAGCCGCCTGGCGCGCCGCTTTTCGCGAAAGACCACGATGAAGACGCAGCGCCTCAGCTATCTGCTCGCCGACCGTGAAGACGGGATTCAGCGACGTCATCGGATCCTGAAAGATCATCGCAATGTCGTCACCACGGATGGCGCGCATCTCGGCATTCGATAATTTCATCAGATCGCGGTCTTTGAACAGCATCTCGCCGCCCACGATTTTTCCCGGTGGCGCAATCAAACGCATGATCGACAGCGCCGTCATCGACTTGCCACAGCCGCTTTCACCCACTAACCCCAACAGCTCGCCGCGATCAAGGTAGAAACTGACATCATCTACGGCGCGCACGGTTCCCGCGCGCGTCGGGAAATAGGTTTCAAGATTACTAACTTCGAGTAAGTGCATAGCGATGTAGCGCAAGTTGTTAACTTGCGTCAGACCAATGATTCAGTTCTCACATAATTCCAGCGCCAGTCCTCCCAGCGTTCCACAAGCCCTGCCTTCACCGGGTTCTGAAGTACGTACTCAATTATCCTTCTGCGTTCGGCGCCGGCGCGAATGTAGTGATCGAAACTCTCACGCGCCAAAATATGCCCGACCGGCCCAGAACCTGGTTAGCTTGTTGCGCCGTATGGCGCTCTACCGAATGCATGATCGACGAAAGCGAATGGGGGTTTTCATCCCACATCAGCGGCATGAAAACGGAATGAACATGATTTGGCATGATGGAGAAAGCGTCAAGTCGGTAAACCCTGCCGTCGCGATGATGCAGCGCATCAGTAACCAAATCGGCCACTGGTGGTTCTGCTAACCACGTTGTGTCGTACAGTTGTCCAGATACTTCCCGAGAACCGCAAAATGTCTGCGCGCCAGACTTGTCACTTGCTGGCTTGGTTGGTTGATACGACTCTGAATCTCTTCTCGCCATCGGCGCTCTTCCGCCATCCATGCGAGCACATTCTGCGGCAGCGAATCTGCAAGGCGAAAAGTTACGAATAGATCTGCGCCTACCGGTTGGATGTGTGGGAGGTTTCGTCGATAGAAGGACCTGTAGCCGAACCGCTCCGGCGTGGGAGATGTTTCCATTTCGACAGCACGCAAGTTAACAACTTGCGCTACTCTGCTCACTGCCTACTGCTAACTGCTTTCCGCGGCAGCTTCTCATCTCTCATCGCGGTCTGATAGATGAATGCGGCCATGATCGTGGACGCCTGCTTCATATCATCCGCCTGAATGCGATCGAACACGTCCATGTTCGAGTGGTGCGTACGCGTGTCGTATTCGATCTCATCCTGAATGAATTGAAAGCCCGGCAGGCCGATCGCGTCGAACGCGAGATGATCCGTGCCGCCCGTATTGGAAAGCGAGAGCGTCTCAGCACCCAGATCGCGGAACGGCGCCAGCCACTGGCGAAACAGTCCCGCCATCGCGTCGTTGCCCTGCAAGTAAACGCCGCGAATCTTTCCGGTGCCATTATCGAGATTGAAGTAACCCGCGACCTTGTCATAATCGGGCAGTTTCACCAGCACCGGCGCGGGGGGCGTTGCCGTCGTCCCGTTGCCGTTTGCCGCAGTCGTCGCCGCTGGCGTCTCCATTCTGCCGAAATGTTTTGCGACGTATGCGCGCGAGCCAAGCAGCCCCTGCTCTTCGCCGCTCCACAAAGCGACGCGAATCGTGCGCCGCGGCTTCAGGCCCAAAGCTTGAATGATGCGCACTGCCTCCATGCCCACCGCTACGCCGGCCCCATTGTCCGTCGCGCCGGTGCCGCCATGCCAGGAATCCATGTGGCCGCCGAGCATCACGATCTCGTCCTTCAAGGTGGGATCGCTGCCGGGAATTTCCGCAATCGTGTTGTAGCCGTTCAGATCCTTCTCCTGCCATTCAACGGCCAACTCAACTTCCATCTTCACTTTTTCGCCGGCTTGAATCATGCGAACCACACGGTTGTAGTGTTCGACCGCCATGGCTACCTGCGGCACCATTTTCGGCGCGTCCTTGTCCCACGGTCTGAAGCGCCGCGGCGCATTCGTGCTGGCCGCGCCTTGCCCAAACGTTTCCGGCGAGAACGGCTGCGGCACCGTGGCCGCCGATACGAAAATCGTGCCGCCATCACCACGGCCATAATCGACCAGCACGGCCGCGCCTTCCTCAACAAAGAACTGATTCTTAGCAGCCGCGAACTTCTGCGCCGCGAGAAATTCAGGATTGCGATTGCCGGCCCCACCACGGCCACCCCCCGGCCGGGGCATCGGCGCATTCGCCAGGGCCAGCAGGTTTTTTTCGTCACGCCGCGTTCCCGGCGCCGTAAACAGCGCTTTCACCTCGCGCATCGCTGCGGTGAAAACGATCTTGTCTTTCAACTTGCCTTTGAACCGCGCCAGATCGGCCTCGTCTTTCGCGTCAAAGTAAACAACTTCAGCGGCGATCGGCCCATTGGTTCCCGGCGACCAGGCTTTCGGGTAAGCAATTAACGGGAAGCCTTGCGGCTCGACCACCTGCGCGCTGAATCGCTTCAGAGACCAGCCACGGCCGAACGTCCCCCAGCTTTCAACGTTTGCGTTCTGCAATCCCCATTTCGCCAAAGTATCGCGCGTCCAATCGTTCGCGCGTTTCATCTGCGGCGACGCGGTCAGGCGGGGCCCGATGACATCGGTCAAGTACGACAGCGTCTGCATCACCTGCGATCGATTCATACCTTCATCGCGAATCTTTGCGATTGGATCGTTGGGATCGAGCGCGGGCTGTTGGTTGGCCGGTTGCTGGGCAAGCACAGCATACGGCGCGACGAGTGCGAAAAGCAGAACGAAGACTGCAAATTGGCGACGGATCATTGTGGACTCCTAACTGAACTTCGAATTGGAATGTTTCACCTGGCTTGAAAGCCAACCGCGTAAACTGGATTGACGCTGCTTATACTCGGAAAGTTACAACGAATCAAGAAGAGGGAGCGCGGGCATCCTTGCCCGCATGAGCGCGCAGCGCGAACAAATGATTTTGAGCGCCCGTCGGCGCTGGCGGGCAAGATGCCCGCGTTCCAATTGTCGACCCACTCCAAATCTCCCGCGGGTCTGTTATCATGCCCCGCTAATGCCTTCACCAAAGACCCAGCCGGCCCGTGGCATGCGCGATTTTTTGCCCACCGACATGCGCAAACGCGAGTACGTCATCGGCGTCATTAAGCAGGTCTACGAGCGCTACGGCTTCGAACCGCTGGAAACACCGGCGGTCGAAAATATCGAGACGCTGATGGGCAAGTACGGTGAAGAAGGCAATCAACTTATCTTCAAAATTCTCAAACGCGGCGAGCATGAGAAGACTGGCGAAGCGGATCTCGCCCTGCGTTACGATTTGACCGTTCCGCTCGCGCGCGTCGTCGCCCAGTATCAAAACGAGCTGCCGAAGTTCTTCAAGCGCTACCAGATTCAACCTGTCTGGCGCGCGGATCGTCCGGCGCGCGGCCGCTTTCGCGAGTTCTATCAATGCGACGTCGATGTGCTGGGGTCGCAATCGATGGTCGTCGAGGCGGAACTGATCGCGGCGGCGAGCGACGCGCTGCTCGCGCTGGGCTTCAAAGACTTTACGATTCGTTTGAATCACCGGCAGGTGCTGACGGGCATTCTCGATCAAGCCGACGTCCTGCGTGAAAAGCACTCCGACGCGCTGGTCGCGCTCGACAAGATGGACAAAGCGGGGCCTGAAGGTGTCGCGCGCGAGCTTGGCGAACGTGGAGTCGTCGATGAATCCGCCGTGAAGCTGATGCGCTTCTTCGAGGGACTTGCCGGCGCGAAACATGCTTTGGATTTGGTTGATCTTGGTGAAGGTAACGACGCGCGCGCAGCTTACAATGCCGATGTTCTGGGGCGTTTGGTCGAGTTTATCGGCGCGCACGAAATCGGCGCGAGTGGCGTTGACGATCTTCGTCAGATTCTTCAGTTCGCCAAGGCCAGCGGCGTCGATTCGCGAATCAAACTCGATCCGACGCTGGCGCGTGGACTGGCGTATTACACGGGCGCCATCATTGAAATCAACGTGGCCGATCTCGCCGGCAGTCTCGGCGGCGGCGGACGTTACGACAATCTGGTTGGCATGTTCCTTGGCAGAGACGTTCCGGCCTGCGGCTTCTCGCTCGGACTCGAACGCATCATTGTCGTAATGAGCGAGCGCGAAATGTTTCCGACTGGTCTTGTCGCAACTCCGGCCGTTTTGATGGTCACAATTTGGAATGAAGATTCGATCGCAGATTCGATCGCTCTGGCAACTGAACTTAGGAGAGCTGGATTTCGAATCGATTTATATCCTGAAGCTGACAAATTGAGTAAGCAATTCAAATACGCCTCATCACGAGGTATTCCACTTGTTGCCGTGCTCGGCGATGACGAGCGACTGAAAGGCGAAGTTGCCATAAAAGATATGACCTCCGGTGAACAAATATCTATCAACCGCCCCAACTTAATACCGGAGACGCGCGCATTGATAGCAAGACTCTTTGAGGCTTCAACATCATGACCGATCAATCAATCGGCCAACATTATCTGGAAGACGCGTTGAGAACGTTTCGCGACTATAAGAAGCTCGGCGAGCGCGCGTTCGAGCAACTCAGCGACGAAGATTTCTTTCGCACGATCGATGATGAATCCAACAGCCTCGCCGTCATCATCAAGCATATTGCCGGCAACATGCTTTCGCGGTGGACTGAATTCCTGACGACTGATGGTGAAAAGCCTGAGCGAAACCGCGATATGGAATTCGTGATGCTGCCCGAGACGACGAAGGACGAGATGCTCGCGTACTGGCAGAAAGGCTGGAAATGCACGTTCGACGCACTCGAACCCTTAACGCCCGACGATCTGATGCGCACGGTGAGGATTCGCGGTGAGGATCACACAGTCGTGCAGGCCATCAACCGGCAGATTGCTCATTACGCGAATCACATCGGGCAGATTGTCTATCTCGCGAAGCATTTCAAATCCAGTGAGTGGCAAAGCCTGAGCGTGCCAAAGAACAAGCCGGCGGGTGCGCACGCCTCTGGCGTGCAGGCGAAGAACTAATCAGCACGCCGGAGGCGTGCGTCCCGAGATGGTCATTGCCCTTCATCACGTCAACGTAACGGTGCCGGCGGAACTTGAAGCGGCGGCCAAACATTTCTACGGCGCCGTGCTTGGCTTGAAACAAATTCCAAAACCGGCCGCTTCGCGCCAAAGCGGCGCGTGGTACGAAATTGGCGAGACGCAATTGCACCTCTCGGTCGACGACGAAGGACACGGACAGTTGAGTTCCGGTCATGTTTGCTTCGCCATTTCTGATCTGGCGGAAGCGGAGCAGAAATTTCGCGAAGTCGGCGTCGAGATCATTCCCGACCCAAAGCCGAACCCGAATTCGCCACGGTTTTTTGTCCGCGACCCGGGCGGCAATCTGTTAGAGATTGCGCAACGAAAATGAGTTTCACGTTTATCAACCCTGAATCACTCGGCGCGCCGCGCGGCTATTCGAACGGGGTGCTTACAGATGCCGGCGGCCGCTTACTTTTCATTTCTGGACAGGTCGGTTGGGATCAGCAACAACAGATCGTCAGCGAAGATCTCGTCGAGCAATTCGATCGCGCGCTGGCGAATGTCGTCGCGGTGGTCAATGAGGCCGGTGGGCGACCGGATCAAATCGCGCGACTGATCATTTACGTCACCGACAAGAATGAATACCGCGATCGGATGAAAGAAATCGGTGAACGCTATCGCGCGCGCATGGGCAGACACTTTCCGGCGATGGTGCTGGTCGAAGTGAAGAGCCTTTTGGAAGACCGTGCAAAAATCGAAATCGAAGGGACGGCTGTTCTGTAGAAAACGATGAGGCGATGTCCCACGTGTAGCCGGGTTTACGATGACATGAGTCTCCGGTTTTGTTTCGATGACGGAACAGAATTGGTCAACAAGTTGCCCGACTCCGGCGCTGCCGTTACAGCGGTATTACCGGCATCTTCTGACCCAGTCCCCACCATTAAGGCAACTCCTCCAGAATTCGCGCCTCACTATCAGCCGCCGCCACCCACTCGGCCGGCGATTGGAAAGAAGCGGCCCGTTTGGCCGTGGATTCTCGGAGCGCTGTTGCTAATTCCCCTGGTAGCCGGCGCCGCGATCGGTGGCTGGATGATTTTGCACAAGCGGGCACTGACTTGGCATTTAGTGTTGGAAGTCGATCCGGCTGCACCCAACCGAGAGGCTGCGGCAAATCAAACCGTTGACGTGCTCAAAAACCGGCTGAACGAATTTGGCGTCAGCAACTTCAAAGTTGCGCCGCTGGGCAATGGGCGAATTTCGGTTGATCTCCCGGCCGTTGAAAATCCCGAACGCTTGAAAGCAATCATCGTTACGGCCGGAAAACTCGAGTTGAGTCATGTCATCAGTCCGCCTAGTCCGGGAATTGTTCAAACCTACGGCAACAGGGAAGAGGCAATCGCTTCGCTAAACTCCGATGGAATAATTCCCTCCAATCGCCGCGTTCTGCCTTACACAGAGCAGGATGATTCTGCGGGTCCGCCATCTGAGAAGTGGGTCGTCGTCGAATCGCCGCCAATCGTTGATGGCAGCGAGCTCCGCGACGCCTCAGCCGTGCGCGAGGAAGGGGACGGCGACAATTACCGAATCGATTTCTCGTTGAACAAGGCCGGAGCGGCAAAGTTTGGCGCGTGGACTGGGGCAAACGTCAACGAATACCTCGGCATAGTGCTGAACGACGAAGTAAAATCAACCCCATACATCAAGTCGCAAATTTTCGATCAAGGACAGATCAGCGGCAAATTCACAAAGGAATCGGCTGAGGATCTGGCGTTGGTTTTGAGAGCCGGTGCGTTGCCCGCGACCGTAAAACTGGTCGAAGAGCGCGTAGACAAGCAAGAGTCATGACGCATCCGAAGAGTTTCCTTTACGAACAAAAGGACGGCATCGGAACGATTACTTTGAATCGGCCCGAACGTCTGAATGCGATCACGTTCGAGGTGTATCACGAGCTGACAGACTTCATCGCGAAGCTGCGCGATGAGAAAGATGTCCGCGTCGTTGTGATCACCGGGGCGGGCCGCGCGTTCTGTTCCGGCGGCGATGTCGTAGACATCATTGGCGAGCTCACGGGACGCGACGCCGAAGGGCTACTTCAGTTCACGCGGCTGACGTGCGAGCTGATTCACAACATGCGCGCGTTGCCAAAGCCGATCATCGCCAGCTTGAATGGCACGGTCGCCGGCGCGGGCGCCTGCATCGCGCTGGCTTCAGACATTCGGATCGCAGCCGAGGAAGCGAAGATTGCTTTCATCTTTGTAAAAGTTGGACTAGCCGGCACCGACATGGGCGCGACTTATTTGTTGCCACGCGTCGTTGGTCTCGCGAAGGCAACCGAGTTGTTAATGACGGGCGACTTTACGGAAGCGGCCGAAGCCGAGCGGATTGGGCTTTACAATCGCGTCGTGCCGCGCGCACAACTCGAATCGGAAACGCGCGAATTCGCTGAGAAACTTGCGCGCGGACCGGCGTTGGGGATTGCGAAGACGAAAGAGATGCTGAATCGTGAGCTGCACATGGGATTCGATGCGGCTTTGGAAGCCGAAGCCGTCGCGCAAGCGTTGTGCATGCAGACGCCGGATTTCAAAGAAGCGCACGCAGCTTTTATTGAGAAGCGGCCGGCCAAGTTCGAGTGATGTGGAGTGCGCCGGCGTTGAAGGAGCGCGGGCATCTCTGCCCGCATGAGCGCGAAGCGCGAACGAAGATTGAGCGCCTGTCGGCGCTTGCGGACAAGGATGTCCGCGCTCCGCTGCGGGGCACTTTTTCATGGATAGCTTCATTCCGACAACTCCATTCTTTACGGCCGAACATCGCAGGCTTGCCGAAAGCACGGCTGAATTCACCGAACGTGAAATCGAACCGCGCGCCGGTGCCGACGAACGTGATGTTGAATTAGCGTTGCGATCGTACATTCGGCTGTTGAGCGAGCAAGGTTTGCTGCGCTACGCGGTTGCCGCACCTGGAGAACGATTCGATCTGCGCGCCTTCTGCATCATTCGCGAAACGCTTTCGTATTCGTCGGCGCTGGCGGATCTGGCGTTTGTGATGCAGGGGCTGGGCACGTACGCGATTAGCCTTGCCGCCACTGAACATGTGCGCGATTTCTGGTTGGATCGAGCGCGCAGTGGACAAGCAATCGCGGCTTTTGCGCTCACCGAGCCTGAAGCAGGCTCAGACGTCTCAGCTTTGAAAACCGAAGCACGACGCGAAGGCGACGGCTATATCATCAACGGCCGAAAACGCTTCATCTCAAACGCAGGCGTCGCGGATTTCTACACCGTGTTCGCGCGCACCGGAACGCGCGCAGACGGACGTGCGGAGATTTCCGCATTCATCGTGAGCGCGCGCATGCCGGGATTCCGCGTTGCAGAACGGACTGAGATGATCGCGCCGCACCCGATTGGCGAACTGGAATTCAAAGACTGTCGTGTACCGGCCGAAGACATCATCGGAAATCCGGGTGACGGGCTGCGTCTCGCGCTGCAAACGCTCGACCTGTTTCGCGCGAGTGTCGGCGCGGCCGCATGCGGCATGGCGCGTCGGGCCTTGGACGAAAGCCTGAAATATGCGAAAACGCGGGAACAGTTCGGCAAACCGTTGTCCGGCCATCAGTTGATTCAAGAGAAGCTCGCGGACATGATCACCGAACTCGACGCGGCTCGGCTGCTCGTCTATCGCGCCGCGTACTTGAAAGACGCGGGCGACGAACGTTCGACGCGCGAAGCCAGTGAAGCAAAACTATTTGCCACCGAAGCGGCCGGCCGCATCAGCGATCAAGCCGTGCAGATTCATGGCGGCAGCGGATTGGTTCGCGGATCAGTCGTTGAGCGACTGTATCGCGACGTGCGAGCGCTACGGATTTATGAAGGCACGTCAGAGATTCAAAAGCTCGTGATCGCCAATCAACTCTTGAAAGAGTAAGCGCCACGCCAACTTCAGAAACACAACCTGCAACTCAGCTCGCGCGCCGGCTAACTCTCTTCGACGCCACGATGATCGTCATGGGCGGAATCATCGGCGCGGGCATCTTCACTAACCCTTACGTCGTTGCTCAGTTGGTGCATTCAACGTCTTTGATTCTCGGCGTGTGGATCGCGGGCGGGCTGATTGCGTTGGCCGGCGCGTTCATTTACGCCGAGCTTTCATCGCAGGTTTCCGAGACGGGCGGGCAGTACGTTTATCTGCGCGACGCGATGCACCCGGTCGTCGGCTTTGTTTACGGCTGGAGCATGCTGTTCGTAATTCAAACCGGCGCGATGGCTGCGGTCGCGCTCATCTTCGCGAACCACGTATTTGCGGTCGCCGGCAGAACGGCCAGCGACTGGAGCTCGGCATTGCTGGCCGCTTCAGCTCTGATTCTTTTGACGATCGTGAACTGCATCGGCGTGCGCGCAGGCACGCTTACTCAAAACTCCTTCATGATTCTTAAGCTTGTCGCCATCGCCGCGCTCGTCGTCATCGGCCTGGCATTAGCGACTCCGGCGTCCACGGAAGTCAGCGCCGTCACGTCTGGCGGAAGCACCTGGCAAACCTTGATAGCCTTCGGCGCAGCTTTGATCCCGGCGCAGTTCGCTTACGGCGGCTGGCAAACGTCCTGCTATGTCGCGGGTGAAGTACGCGAGCCGCGCAAGACTTTGCCGCGCGCTTTGTTGATCGGGGTCGTGGGAGTGATCGTCGTTTACCTTTCAGTGAATTTCGTCTGCGTGTATGTGCTCGGTCCGGAGATGTTAGCCAGGACGAAGACGCCCGCATCAGCGATCATGGGGCTGGCGCTCGGCGACAAAGGCGCGCGTTTCATCGCCGCCGGCATCGCAATTTCGACGATTGGGTTCCTGAGCCAGAGCATGCTGACCGCGCCGCGAGTTTATTTCGCAATGGCTGAAGACCGTCTGTTCTTCAAACGGCTGGCGTCGCTGAATCGCTCACGCGTCCCGGCATTTGCGATCGCGCTGCAAGGCGGATTGGCGGCGGCCATCGCTTTGGTGGGCAGCCGCTACGAACAGATTTTGAACTATGCCGTGTCGGTAGATGTCGTCTCGTTCGGAATGACGGCGGCTTGCGTGTTCGTTTTCCGCCGGCGACTTCGCGCCGACGCTGACGTTTTCCGCATTCCCGGGCATCCGTTCACGACGCTTTTCTTCATCGGCGCGTGTGCCGTGATAACGTTCAGCATGATTTACAAGTATCCGCGAAACAGCGCGATTAGTTTTGGGATTATGTTTCTCGGCGTGCCGGCGTATTTTCTGTGGACGAGGAATCGGGCAGTAGCCCGACCGTGAGGAGGGCGTGGTTTGCGAGCGGGCAAGATGCCCGCGCACCGCCCGCAGGATACGGGCGCTCCTGCAATGAACACTCAATCCACATACATGCAATGGGCCAAGAAGCGGCCGAAGGTTAAGTACGACCTCGCGTTGAGCGGAATTCTGAATCTTCCCTTCCCCGAACTCGAAGCAACCATCGATGACATCGATCTGAACGGCGACAACTCATACGGATACGGCCCACTGGTAAACGCGCTTGCCGAGCATTGTCATGTCGCGCCTGAATGCGTAGTCAGTATTTCCGGTGGCACATCGATGGCGAATCACCTGGCGATGGCGGTGGCGATCGAACACGGCGATGAAGTCTTGATTGAGCAACCGACGTATGAGCCTCTGCTCGCGCTCGCCGAATACTTTGGATTGCAAGTCAAACGGTTCTCACGCGCGTCCGAAAACAACTTCCAGGTCGATCTGGACGAATTACAAACGAAAGTCAGTTCGCGGACGCGTCTGATCGTGCTGACGAATCTGCATAACCCGAGCAGCGCGTTGATAGATGAAGCGGAACTCAGGCGCATCGGTGAAATCGCCGACCGTGTCGGCGCGCGCGTGCTGGTTGACGAAGTTTATCTCGAAGCAATGTTCGAAAACGCGCCGCGCTCGTCGGTTCATCTTGGTCCGCAGTTCATCGCCACCAGCAGTTTGACGAAGGGTTATGGCCTAAGCGGCTTGCGCTGTGGTTGGATCCTGGCGGAACCGGAACTCGCGGAAAGAATGCGTCTGCTGCACGACATCTTCGGCGCTGTTGCGCCACATCCGGCAGAACGGCTGAGTGTGCTCGCAATGCGGAAGCTGCCGAAGTTTATCGCGCGCGCGAAGAACATTCTTGAAAACAATCGCGCCGTGCTGAATGATTTCCTGGACTCACGAGAAGAGTTCGCCGCCTCGAGATCCGAAATCGGCACGACTTGTTTTCCACGTTTGGAGAAAGGGAGCGTCGATTGGCTTTGGACTCTGCTGAACGACAAGTACGAAACAGCTTTTGTGCCGGGCCGCTTTTTTGAATCACCCCAGCACCTGCGCATAGGCATGTGCGCCGAACCTCAACTTTTCACCGAAGGAGTGCAGAGACTCGCTAAAGCTTTGGATGAATTGTAGAACTCTAATTTATCGCGTCAAAGTACCAACTTCAGTTGGGCTTTTGCGACGAAGGACCCGACTAACGTCGGTACTCTAACTGCCGAACTCTCCGCATGAAAATCAACATTATCGGCGGCGGGCCGGCCGGCATGTACTTCGCCATCCTCATGAAAAGGGGCGACGCCGCTCACGAAATCACCATCTACGAACGGAACGGCCCGGACGACACGTTTGGTTGGGGAGTAGTGTTTTCGGGAAAGACACTCGCGAATTTACGCAAGGCTGACGAAACGTCGCACGCAGACATCACGCGCGACTTTGAAGCGTGGGACAACGTCGATGTCGTGCATCGCGACGAGAAGGTTTCGATTCACGGCAACAGCTTCTCCGGCATCGCGCGAATACGTTTGCTGAAAATCCTGCAAAGACGATGTGAAGAGCTCGGCATTCAAATCCATTTTCGAACTGAAGTCAGCGACATCGCATTCCTGAAAGACGCGTGCGATTTGCTCGTGGGCGCGGACGGGGTCAACAGCACGATTCGACAGCAATTTGCCGAACATTTCCAGCCAAACCTCAGCACGCGTCCGAACAAGTACATCTGGTACGGCACAAATCAACTATTTCACGGATTGACGCTTACTCTCCGTGAGAGCGCTGCGGGAGTGTTCGCGGCACATTCGTACAAGTTCGACAAAACAACCAGCACCTTCATTGTCGAATGCGATCCTGAGACCTGGGATCAAGCCGGGTTCGCGACGCTGCCTGATGAGGAGACGCGTCGCTATGTGGGCGAAGTGTTCGCGCGCGATCTCGGCAGGCACGCGTTGCTGTCGAACAACTCGAAATGGATAAACTTTGTGCTGGTGAAGAACGCGAATTGGCATTACGAGAATGTGGTGCTGCTCGGCGACTCGCTGCATACCGCGCATTTCTCAATCGGCTCAGGCACGAAACTGGCGATCGAAGACGCAATCTCTTTGAAGCAGTGTTTCGATGAAACGTCAGAAATCAGCGCAGCTTTGCAGCGATTCGAAGAAACTCGCAAACCGGTAATCGAGGACTATCAAGCCGCGGCCTACGAAAGCATGTTGTGGTTTGAGAACGCCCGCCAATACCTGCGCCTGTCGCCGATTGAACTCGCCTATTCGCTGATGAAGCGCAGTGGGCGCGTGGATGATGAAGAGTTGCGAAAGCGCGACCCGGTGTTTGTGTCGAGGTACGAAACGAGATAATCATCCACAGATTACGCAGATTCCACCGATTAAAACGAGCGAACAAGAGAACGCGTCTTCTAATCGGTGAAATCTGCGTAATCTGTGGATTATTCCTTCCAAACTGGCGGTAACAAACGACGGCGTCCGTCACTCGCCATCGGCACTTGCGGCTCATTGACTTCCTTCCGATCCCAAAGCTTGCACGTGACCTGCCGGTGCGCCTGGTCCAGCGCTTCACAGTAATTCGTGTAAGTGCAGCGACGCACTTCTTCGCCCCGACCGAGTCTAACTTTTCGAAACCAGTCAGGATCGGCCAGCGCCTGCCGCGCCATGCCGACGATGTCCGCGTCGCCGCTTCGCAGGATCTCTTCGGCTTGTTCGAAAGTTGTGATGCCGCCGGTCGCAACGATCGGAGTGGTGAATCCGGCTGCATTCACCGCGTGCTTAACTTCGGTAACTAGCGGCACCGCACGCCCAAACGGCCCGCGCTGATCCGAAAGAGTTGTCGGCATGCATTCGTAACCGCTTTGACCGGTGTACGGATAAACGGCCTGACCAACTTTCGGCTGCTCGGCATCTTCGAACTTGCCACCTTTCGAGACAGAAAGGTAATCGAAGCCAGCTTTCGCGAATTCCACACCGAAATAAACCGCATCATCGATTCGATTGCCACCCGCGATCACTTCGTCAACAAGAAATCTGACACCGACCACGTAATCGCTGCCGACACGTTCACGAACGGCGCGATAGACTTCGAGCGGCAAGCGCGCGCGATTCTCACGCTCCCCTCCATAGCCATCGGCGCGATCATTCAGCGCGCTGAGAAAGCCCGCCATCGTGTAGGCGTGGGCGTAGTGAAGCTCGACGCCGTCGAAGCCGGCTTCACGCGCGCGGCCCGCGGCATCGGCAAAGATTCCGGGCAAGACCTGCGGGAGTTCGTTAATCTGCGGCAGATGCGTATCCGTGACTCGTTCCCGATAGCCGAAGCGAAGAGATTCAAGTTCTCGCTCATCAAGAACGTGTTCCAGCACTTCGTCCGAAGCGTGCTTCAGAAATTCGCGTGGACGGGTTTCATCACCGCTGAGATATCGTGGATCGCTCGTGAGTTCGGCGATCGTCTCACGATGACGCGGTGTGATCTTCAGGAATTGTGCAAAATACTTCGCCGGATCGGGCCGGCGTTTGACGGCCAGGAAATCAATTATTTGTATGAAAAGCTTTGTGTGACCATGGCTTCCTTCGCGAACCGTTTCGACGAGCTTCTTCAATCCGGGCACGAATCGATCATCACCAATGCGCAGCAGCGGACCACTGGCAATATCGCGAACCCCGGTGGCTTCGACGACGAGCGCTGCCGGTCGTCCTTCAGCAAATCGGCGATACCAATCCAAGTTGTCCTGGGTGACGAATCCGTCTTCGGTCGCGCGCCAGGGCACCATCGCCGGCACCCAAGTGCGGTTTTCAAGCCACAGCGAACCAACCTCGATCGGTTGAAACAGAAGCGACCGACCCGCTTGATCAGCAGTCGGCCAGCGCGTTTCGGGTATCTGATGTTTGATCGGATTGGGGAACTTCCACATGTCGACCGATGTTGGTTAGCAGAATTGTTCCGAATTCGAAGCAGTGTAACAGGTTACTTTCTGGGAATGGAACGGATACGACAATGAAGCATTTGACTGTGGAAACATTCCCTTTGCTGCTGGTCCACTGAACCTACGCAGCCAAAATTAATTCTGTTAAGATGTCCCCACGTTTCAGCCCGGGTCCAATCGGATTATGATCTGACCAATCGTCGCGTCTACGGTTACAGTCAGTTTCCGGTCATACGAGAGAGCCTTTAGTTCACATTCGGCATTAGCCGGAGCGTTTTGATCCCTCTACCACGAACATGAATAAGGGATTGCGCTTTACTCTCATCGCCTGCTTCTTCGCTCTGATGTTTTTATACGCCGGAGCGAAGGCTTATCTTGATTTCACGCGACTAAGCCTGCGGAGTGCCAATGTTGCCGGATGGACCGCGTCTTCGACTGATAACCGTATTAGCATCACGCATGTAGATCGCGACGGACCTGCGAATGTTCTGCGCGCCGGTGACGAAATTGTCGCAATAAATGGCCAACCTCTTAAGAGCTACTATCACATAGCCGAGTTTTTTCAGAACACAGACTCTGGAAGTAGCTATTCGGTCCTGGTTCGACGGGAAGCGCAGCTGCAAAGCTTCACTTTACAGATTGTACCGGTGCCTACCAGTTGGTGGGTGGGCTGGTCGATCGAAACTATCTTAAATCCCGCGATTTTTCTTATCACCAGTCTAACGCTTTTTCTTCTCAGACCCTCCAGCAAACCAGCGGTAATGCTCGCGCTAATCCTCGGCATGGTCGTCCCAGGATCTATGGATTCATTTACCCCGGACATACAACCGTGGCTTGCGCTTGTAATGGTGGCCGGGTTTACGCTATCTAATTTTATTTTTCCGCTTTGCTTTCATCTGTCGCTGTTTTTTCCTAAACCGGCATTCCTGTTGCAACGGTTTCCGCACATCGAGTGGGTTCTTTACCTGCCTCACCTTCTAATTAGAATTCCTTACATACTGTTCGGCAGCATTCTGTTGACTCTCGGCTCTGAGCGACGATTTGCTGCCCCATTTCCACTGCTCTACAAAGTCAACATGGCGCTGGCTCTGATCTATTTGATTGGCGCTTTGGCTATGTTAGTGACGAATTATGAGCACGCGAATCAGGTAGTCAGGCGGAGGCTGCGGGTGATGACGGCGGGCACGGTCGCCGGTTTGCTGCCTTGGTTAATTTTATGGATGGTGGATTTGACCAGCGTGTTCATCGTACGGGCACGCGTCTCCTGGTCGGTGTGGAATTGGCTGAGCGCGGGAGCATATGCGGCTCTTCCGATTGTCCCATTGTCAATCACGTACGCAATTGTTCGACACCGCGTGATTCCAGTCAGTCTTATCATCCGCGAAGGTTTGCAATATTTGCTTGCCAAGAATGCGCTCCGGCTAATTCTGCTATTGCCGACAATTGGTCTGTCGGTGGCGATTTTTTCCAACCCGAATCGCACGCTGACAGAATTGCTCTTTCGCAATTCCATCTATTTTTACGCCCTCGCAATTATCGCTGTCGCCGTCCTGCTAGCCTATCGTCGGCGTTTGAGTTCCACCATTGATCGCAAGTTCTTTCGCGAAGCCTACGATCAGGAAAAAATCCTGCGCGACCTAGTACACGAGCTGAAAAAGCTCGATTCAATTTCCGACGTTTCAAAACTCGTGAGCGACAAAGTCGAGGCGGCCTTGCATCCTGAGCGTATTTATCTCTTCTACCGCGAAGAAGAGCGACGCGATCTGTCGCTGCGGTATTCGTCAGGTGGGTCGCAGTCAGAGCTACGTATTCCCGAGGAATTTGAGCTATTGCGCTTCGTCGAGTATCAAGGCAGCGCCGTGGATTTTCCGTTTCCGCAGAAAACGAATCTACCGCAAAACGAAAAAGATTGGCTGGCGCGCTTGGGGACAAATCTGATCGTACCTATGACTGGAACTGATAACCGGCTGACCGGCCTTTTTTTGCTGGGTCAAAAGAAATCCGAGGTTCCATACACGGCAAACGATCGCGAGTTGTTGGAGACCCTCGCCAATCAGATCGCAATCGTTTATGAGAACGCCAGACTGAAAGAACGCGTGGAAAAAGATCGACAGATTAAACATGAAGTGCTCGCGCGTGTCGAACAACGAGACATCAATTTATTGAAGGAGTGTCCTCGATGCGGAAGCTGTTTCGATAGTACCGCGCGATTGTGCGTCCACGACGAGAGCGAGTTAACGCTCTCGCTTCCGATCGAACGTATTATCGAGCAGCGTTATCGACTCGACAAATTGATCGGGCGGGGAGGCATGGGCGCCGTCTATGAGGGTGTCGATCTGCGTTTGAGGCGGAAAGTGGCCTTGAAAATTCTTAAGGGCCAATTATTTGGCAAAACCGAAGCATTGCGACGCTTTGAACGTGAGGCCTACACTTCAGCGGGATTAAGCCATCCACATATTGTTACCGTTTACGATTATGGCGTGCTCACCACTGAAGGCGCTTATCTCGTGATGGAACTGGTCCACGGGGAGACGCTCGGCTCACTGTTGCAGCGCGAAAAATCTCTGCTGCCTACAACCGCGGCCGCCTGGTTTGATCAAGTTCTAGCAGCCGTGGGCACGGCACACGGGGCTGGCGTTATTCATCGTGATCTAAAGCCGGACAATATCTTCATCTCTGGTGATGATGCAGACCGAAGGATGGTAAAAGTACTCGATTTTGGTCTGGCCAAGATCGTTCATCCCGACGGAAATGCGGAAATCTCGGCCGAAGTGAATCCGATGACAAGTCCCGGCGCTGTTGTAGGCACATTTGGTTACATGGCACCGGAGCAATTGTTGGGCGGTAATGTGGACGCGACGACGGATCTCTTCTCAATTGGAGTTATTGTGGTGGAAGCATTAACCGGTAGACGTCCGTTTAGCGGTAAGACATACCATGAACTGCTCACCGAAATTTTGCAAAAACCATTTCACTTGTCTGATGACTCGCCGGAAGTGATTGAGCTGGATCGGGTTCTGCAAAAATGTCTCGCGAAAGATTCTTCCGATCGGTTCGCTTCAGCCGTTGAAATGGCGCAATATCTAATACCCGCAATTGGCAACTGCCCGCCCACGGTTTTCCGGCGAACTTCTGAACCGGATGCTGATACCGTAATTTTGAGCTGATAGACGATTCAGCGCTCAGACGCATATACTGGTGCGCCAACGGCCGGAGGAAAATTTCTTGCCTGATGATTTACTCGAATGGCGTCGCGAATTCCCAATTTTAGACAAAACTATCTATTTAATCTCGCACAGTCTCGGGGCGATGCCGCGCGCAACTTACGATCGGCTGCGTGAGTATGCCGACGCCTGGGCGACGCGTGGCGTGCGCGCGTGGGCCGAGGGCTGGTGGGACATGCCGGTGACAGTCGGAAATGAGGTCGCGCGGATCATCGGCGCCGACGCAAACAGCGTCGTAATGCATCAGAACGTCTCCGTATGCCAGTCAGTGATTCTGTCGGCGTTGCTACCGCTGGCGCCCAACTCAAAGCGGAACAAGATAGTTTTTGAAGAATTGAACTTTCCGTCCGTGATGTATGTGTACGAAGCGCATGCACGCGCCCATGGGCTGCGGGTCGAACGCGTTAAATCCGACGACGGCATAACGATTCCGCTTGAGCGAATGCTCGCGGCGATCGATGAAGAGACGCTGCTCGTTCCGATTTCGCACGTGCTTTTTAAGAGCGGCTTCCTGCAGGACGCGCAAGCGATCACCGAACGCGCGCATCAAGTCGGCGCCTTGGTCGTGCTGGATTGCTATCAATCCGCGGGCACCGTTCCGTTTAGTGTCAAAGAGCTGAATGTAGACTTTGCCACCGGCGGTTCCGTGAAGTGGCTGTGCGGCGGGCCGGGCGCGGGTTATCTGTATGTACGGCCCGATTTATTCGATCAGCTCGAGCCAAAGACCACCGGCTGGATGGCGCACGAGCACCCGTTCGCCTTCGAAGCTGAAATGCATTACGCGCCTAACGTCACGCGGTTTCTGCACGGCTCGCCGGCGATCCCGGCACTTTACGCGGCGCAATCAGGCTACAAAGTAATCAACGAAATCGGCGTCGCGGCAATTCGCGAGAAGAGCATTCTTCAGACCGGAGCGTTGATCGAATTAGCAGAAGAAGCCGGCTTCCGCGTCACCAGCCCGAGAGACCCCTCTCAACGCGGCGGGACGATTACAGTTTGGGACGACAACGCCTCCGACATCACCAAAGAACTGATTCAACGCGAATTTATTGTCGATTACCGTCCCGGCGCGGGCGTGCGCATCTCGCCGCACTTCTACACGAAAGACGAAGAGTTGGGACTGATCATCGCTGAGATGAAAAAGATTCGCGACAACCGCGAATACCAGACGGCAGGAAAAGCAGGAGCTGCGTTTTGACACCAGCGGATCGACTAAAGCAATTTACCGACTCGTCTGACTTCATCGCCACCATCGTCTCGGAAGCCGAGAAGAACAACGCGACGGCGAGGGATTTGGTGCGCGGACTGGCGGAAGAGCAGCTCAACTGGAAGCCGGATGCCAGGCAATGGAGTATCGCTCAGTGTCTTGAGCATCTGGCGGTCACGTCCAAGCAGTTCAACGCCTACTTCAAACAATTAATCGAAAGTGCACGTCTGAAGTGGCCGACGAACGGCGCCCTTTCGTATCGGCCCAGCCTGGTCGGTGGCTGGCTGATCAAACAAGTAGTTCCGGAAACGACGCGCAAAGTTCCAGCGCCAAAAGTCTTCAAGCCGTCTGACTCGTCATCGATTCAGGATGCGCTTGCGTTATTTCTTAAGCAGCAGGAAGAATTCGTCCGCTTCGTGCGCGAGAGTGAAGGCGTTGATTACAATCGCGCGCGTTTGCGTTCACCGGTTACGCCGCTGATGCGCTACAGTCTCGCGGACGCGTTCGTGGTCACGATTGTCCACGGCTACCGGCACCTCGCGCAGGCCAATCGCGTCAAAGCAATGCCCAACTTCCCGTTACCCGTAGAGCAAACTGGTAATTTGCGCGCGAGTTAACGTGCGCCACCTCACTATGTCCACCGAATACGGAAAAGACGCTCCGCTCTCATACAACGATTACCTGCGCGTGCAGGAGTTGATCGAACTGCAAACGTGTCGATCGTCACCCGCGCATCACGACGAGCTGCTTTTCATCACCGTCCATCAGGCGTACGAGCTTTGGTTCAAGCAGATCCTGCACGAGATCGACGCGACCCTGCGTCTGATGAATGAAGACGGAACGGGCGAAGCAGCCTCAGCGATGAAGCGCGTGGTCGAGATCGAGAAGCTGCTCATTACGCAGATTCATATCCTGGAAACAATGTCCCCAATCAGCTTCCTCGGCTTTCGCGATGAATTGAATCCGGCGAGCGGTTTTCAGTCGATGCAGTTTCGCGAGATTGAATTTGCTTCGGGCTTGAAACACGAATCAGTCGCTCGCGCGTTCAAACATGACGAGTTCGCGCACAAACGTTTGCAAGCGCGGCTGGAGGCGCCTTCGCTCGCCGATGCATTCTTCGCCCTGCTCCGCAGGGCGGGATTCGACGCGCCGGCCCACGATGAGAAACAGAATGAAGACGAACGACGCAGCGGTCGCGGTCGCCGCGTGCGCGCGATCGTCGAAATCCTGACGCACCCGGAAAAGCTCTACAAGGAATATCAATTAGCCGAAGGGCTGCTCGAACACGACGAACATTTCGCGCTGTGGCGTTCGCACCACATCAAGATGGTCGAACGCATGGTTGGAACGAAGAAAGGGACCGGGGGATCGGAGGGCGTGGGCTATCTGAAGACGACGCTTGACCACAAATTTTTTCCCGAACTGTGGGAAGCGCGGACGTATCTCAGCACGCAGCACGGCGACACGGGATGCCCGTTTGCGAAGACGTAATATCACTGACTTGGTCTCAGCCGCATACGAATCGCGGAATGAACCAACTCGCCCGCTGGATGAAGTGATCGCAGAAATGCGAACGGCCGGCGAAATCGACCTCTGATTCCTAGTAATGCTCATCCAATTCCCGGAACGCTTCAACATGGCCGATTACTTCCTCTATCACAATTTGGAGGAAGGGCGCGAAAACAAGACCTGTCTCTACTTCAAAGATCAAACTTACACGTACGGGGATGCGGCGCGCATGTCGAATCGCACGGGCAACGCTCTGCGTGAACTCGGCGTTGAGATGGAAGATCGCGTGCTGATCGTCCTGCCGGACTGTCCGGAATTCGTTTGGACCTGGTTTGGGGCAGCGCGCATTGGCGCGGTCATTACGATGGTTAATCCGCTGCTGCCGGCCGATGACTATCGTTACTATCTCGAGTACACCCGCGCGCGGGTGGCGGTGGTGCATCAGTCTTTGGCGCAACCCTTTGTTGAGGCGGTCTCAAGCGCAAAACATCTGCGATCGGTCCTGGCAGTTGATGACGGAGCTGCGATGGAAGCGCAACTGGTCGATTCGCGCGGCCGCGTTAAGTACCTTCCGTTTGCCGAAACGGTCGAGTCGCAGACAGACACCTGCCCGGGCGCCGACACGCATCGCGACGACATCGCAATCTGGCTGTTCACGTCGGGTTCGACCGGGTCTCCGAAAGGCGCGGTGCACCTGCAACACGACCTGCCGTACAACACTGAAGTCTTCGCGAAGCGGACGATGGGTGTGCACGAAAACGATTTGACGGTGTCCGTGCCGAAACTCTTTTTCGGATACGCGACGGGAACGAACCTTTTGTTTCCGTTCGCAGTCGGCGGCGCGACTGCTTTGTTCGCGGAACGTTCGACGCCGGAAAAACTATTCGAAGTGATCGAACGATATCGGCCCACCATCCTGACGACGGTGCCGACGATGATCAATGGAATGCTTAACGTAGACGATGCCGCGTTGCACGACCTGTCGAGCATACGGTTCTGCTACTCAGCCGGCGAGGCTCTGCCGGTCGAGCTCTATCATCGTTGGAAGCAGAAGTTTGGCGTAGAGATTTGCGACGGCATCGGCTCAGCCGAGATGTTTCACATCTACATTACGAATCGACCCGACGATGTGATGCCCGGCAGCCTGGGACGCATCGTCGAAGGCTACGAAGCAAAGATCGTCGATGCTGACAGCAAAGAAGTTCCGACCGGCGAAATGGGCACGCTGAAAATTAAAGGCGACTCAGCCTCGCTGTGTTACTGGAACGCACATGAAAAATCGAAAGAGACTTTTGCGGGCGACTGGTGCACGACCGGTGATCAATTTCATCTCGACGCGGAAGGTTATTACTGGTATCACGGACGCACCGACGACATGCTCAAAGTCGGCGGCATCTTTGTCGCGCCGGCGGAGATTGAGAATTGCCTGTTGCAACACGACGCAGTTCTTGAGTGCGCAGTCGTCGGCCACGACGATGGGGATGGATTAGTGAAACCAAAAGCGTTCGTCGTCGCGCGCGACGGCCACGCCGCAAGCGAAGACCTGGTAGATGACATAAAGCAGTTCGCAAAGACGCGTCTCGCGCTTTACAAGTATCCCCGCTGGGTCGAATTCGTCCCGTCTCTTCCAAAGAATGATCGGGGCAAAATCGACCGAAAGCTGTTGAAATCTTAATCCAGCTTGTCGCTTGTTCCCTCTCCCTCTGGGAGAGGGTTAGGGTGAGAGTTTGTCACCGGCCACTCGCCCCACAATATTTGCAGATCGTGAGGCTGCGCCTCACGATCTGAGGAATTATTTCCTATACCCGTCGCTAAGCTTCGCTCCCTTACCCCGGCCCTCTCCCAGAGGGAGAGGGGGCAAACGTCAGCCCTCCTAATCACGAACAACCCCCGAAATCTACAAGATCTTTCGCGGAATTGCGGAATTGCATACCTACTAACCATTTCCTTCCGGTGAGGAGTTAAGTCGGACTTTCGGAGGGAAGATGATCGTGCGAAACCTTTTACTGCTGAGCGCCGCCGCCGTTGTTTTCGCGTTACCTGTCACCGCATCCGCGGACGTGATTACGTTCCAAGCGCCGGTCACCGCACCGAACGCCGGCAACGGCGGACCCCGGCAGGTCGATTTGGATCACCATCGAGCCTACACGTGGCGCATCGACAACGTGAGTCTGGGCGGCCAAACCCTGGTGGGCGCGACGCTGACGTTCCACAACATCAGCAACTGGGACACAAATCCCAACATGTTGTTCATGCACCTGCTCGACACAGCCCGCAACGCCGGCATCGCTTCATTCACGGATGCATCAGGCGTGCCCGTGCCGTCCTCGCAGATTCGAGATAACTTTGCTGGTTCCCTGCTCGGCAGCAACCCTCTGGTGGCGCCGGGTACGGGAAACATTTTGCTCACGCAGCAGTCGTTCACAACCACGCCGCGCGATTTTGTCTACACGTTTACTGCGGACCAGTTAAACATTTTGAGCGTGTTCATTCTCAACGGAAGCAATCTCGCGTTTGGTTTGGATCCTGATTGCCACTTCTGGAACAACGGCATCACCTTAACGCTGACCACCTGTCCACCGACTGCCACGCCTGAGCCGGCCACGATGGCGTTGTTGGGCAGCGGATTAGCCGGACTGTACTACCGCAGACGACAGCAGAAACGCAAAGCTGCCGCGGCTGCTGCGAGTCAAGTCTGAAAAGATCGCTTTTTAAAAACTGAAAGCCGCGGATCCCGAGACAGCCGGGATTCGCGGCTTTCTATTTACGGTTTAAAGTTCGAACTTCAGTTTGTTTATCGGTCACAAGCTGAAGCTTGAACTCTGAACTCGCTCCTAACGCAGTTTTCCTTCCAAATGATAATCGCGCAGACGCCGATACAGAGTTGAAGGTGAGATACCGAGCAAAGCGGCCGTCTTGCCTCGATGCCAGCCTGTCTGCTCCAGAGCATTAATGATTTGCTGCTTCTCGACGTCGCGCAAAGCCGTCGGCGTTGAAAGGTCACTCCCATTGGCTGAGCCCGTTGCTGGTGGGGCAGCATACGACGCCACACCTATCGTCCGGCCGGCCACTTCCGGCGGCAATTCACTCACGCTGATGCGGCCATCATTAGCGAGCAGCACGGCCCGCTCCAAACAATTTCGCAGCTGGCGAACGTTGCCCGGCCAACCATAGTCACGCAGCTTTTCCACGACTTCCGGTTCGACCATAGGCGCGCTCGCTCCCGCCAGCTGCTTCAAGATATGTTCGGTGAGCGGCGGAATATCTTCCGTACGATCACGCAACGGCGCCAAGTGAATTTGAAAACTGTTGATGCGATACAGCAGGTCGGCGCGAAACGTTCCATCGTTTACTACCGAATCCAAATTGCGGTTCGTCGCCGCCACGATGCGCACGTTGACTTCGACTTTGCGTACGCCCCCGACGCGGAAAAAGGTGCGCGTTTCAATCGCGCGGAGAAGCTTTGCCTGCAGATTCGCCGGCAGCTCAGTCACTTCATCGAGGAACAGAGTGCCGCCGTCAGCCAGTTCAATCAGTCCGAGCTTGCGAGCTTTCGCGCCCGAGAATGCGCCCGCTTCGTAGCCGAACAATTCGGACTCCAACAGAGACTCTTGAAACGCGGCACAGTTTAAATCGATGAATGCTCCATTGGCTCGGTTCGACAGGCGGTGAATCGCCTGCGCGATCAATTCCTTGCCCGTGCCGGACTCGCCGGTAATCAGCACTGATGCATCAGACGGCGCAACCCGTTCAACCAGGCGAATCGCTTCAGCAATCGCTCTCGAATCGCCAATGATTTCCGGAATGGCGGTCTTGCGCTCAATTTGCGCCCGCAGTCTTTGGTTATCGACCCGCAGGTTCCGCTTCTCAGCCGCCTGGCGCACGCGCACATCCAGTTCGCTGATGCTGTAAGGCTTGGTCAGGTAATCATAAGCGCCGGTCCTCATGGCCTCGACCGCGGTTTCGATCGTGCCCTGGCCCGTGAGCATGATGACTTCGGGCGGGTTCGGCCGTTCGTGAACGCGGCGCAGCAACTCCATTCCATCCATGCGCGGCATGTTTATGTCGCACAGCAGCACATCGACATTGCTCTCTTCGAGCTTTCGCAAGGCCGCTTCGCCGTCGGGCGCAACGTGCACACGATACCCGAGCCGTTGCAGTTCTTTCTGCAACACCAGCCGCAGGTTTGCCTCGTCTTCGGCTATCAGTAATCTTGCGTTGCGTTGTTCGTCCACTGCTTTCCACTCCCACACTGAATCGACGGCTGGCGCCGTTTAGTCCGACATGCTCGCTTTGGGTAGCGAGATGGTGAAAGTAGTTCCGACACCCACGGTTGACCTTACGTCGAGGCGGCCACCGTGCTCAGATACAATACCATAACAGACCGCCAGCCCGAGGCCGGTGCCGCGGCCCACGTCCTTCGTAGTGAAGAACGGATCAAAAATTTTCGCCAGGTTCTCGGGAGAAATGCCAACACCGGTGTCGATGATTTGAACAATCACGTTCGGCCCGGAAAGAGCCGCGCGCAGAGTAAGCGTGCCGCCCTCTGACATTGCATCGATCGCGTTGGTCGCGAGCGCGACGATTGCCTGTTGCAACTGACCTTCGTCACCCAAAACCACGGGAAGGTCTTTAACCGTTTCGATTTCGATCTGAACGTTGTCACCGCGCTGTTGAAGTGTGACGAGCCGCGCCGTCGTCTTGATCGTGTCGGCGAGATTCACCGGCACGCGATTGCCCGCACGCAGGCGACTGAAGTCGAGCAAACCATGCGTGATCTGTTTGCACCGAAAAGCTTCATCGCGAATCAAGCCGAGATATTCTTTCAGGTCTTCAATTTCCGAAGATTCGGCGAATGCGCCTTCCGCGATTCGTTTTTCGAGCGACTCAGCACACGCGGCGATCGTCGCCAGCGGATTGTTGATTTCATGGACGACTCCGGCGGCCAGACGACCAACCGCGGCAAGCTTCTCAGCGCGCGCGACGGCGCGTTCAGATTTCACCCGGGAGGTAATGTTCTCACCGACCGTAATAACGTGTGACACCTCGTCCGTTCCGTCGGCGTGCATTGGTATTTTGCTGATCAGCCAATGGTTAGCGTCTCCGGATTGGGTAATCGTCTCCTGCTCGACGCGGTGAATTTCACCGGTCGCGAATACCTTGGTGAATTCGTGCTCCAGCAATTCCCTGTTCTGTTTGGTCAGCACGTCGAAGATGTCTCTGCCCAGCACTTGTCCGCGCGGCACGCCCAGCTCGCCCAATTCGCGATTGCGGTTCCAGGCCACAATGCGCTTGTCACGATCGATGGCGTAAAGCGAAAGCGGGAGGCTATCGATGATGGCTTCGGTGAAGCGCTGCTGCACTTCCGCCTCGACGGCGCGGCGATCGACTTCTTCAGCCAGCGTCGCGGCCGATTCGCGCGCGTGCAGATACAACAGCGAAATGTGCGCGGCGAGGGCCGCCTGCTGCGCGGCGGCATCGATGAGGCCACAGTCAGTCTTTGAATAGTCTTTCGGACTGTCGAAGGCTACGATTAGAGCGCCGAGAACCTCTCCGCCAAACAGGATCGGGCTGATGTACTCAGTCGTCCGCCGATCGTCGTGCAAGAGGAATTCTTTTTCATTCATCAGCAGCGACGGAGTGGCTGCGCGCTTCGAATCTAACCAGCCTGCAAAGCGTTCGCGATTCACCAGTGCCGCACCTTCGGCGTTGCCTTCGCGGTCGAAAGCGCAGATGGCGAACCCATGACCGTTGTTCTTCACCACGCAGGCACACAACGCGGCGTTGATGCCTTCGAACGTTGCGCCCGCGACTCGGCGCGCAACCTGATCAGGTTCAAGAGTTTGCAGTAAACCGCGTCCCAGGTCGGCCAGGAAACGCAATTCATGATTCGCATCAGTCAGTTGCGACTCGCGCTGCGCGCCACTCAAATGCGAATTGACCCGGGAGATCAGTTCGCCGGGTGTTGAAGGTTTGACGATGTAGTCGTCGGCGCCGGCGCTGAAGGCTTCAACCTTGCGCTGCTCGTTGTCGGTCGCCGAAAACACCAGCACTGGCAATTGCCGCAGCGAGGGTTGCGCGCGCAGCAAACGACAGAGAGCGAGACCGTCAACTTCGGGCAGCTCGACATCGAGCATCACCAGATCGCACTGCTCTTTCTTCAAAAATCGCAGAGCCGATGGCGCGTCGCTGACAGTGACAGTGCGATGACCGGCGCTCTCAAAAATGCTGCGCAGACCCTCGCGCGCCGACGAATCATCGTCGATTACGAGTAGGGTCGCAGGATTTGTCTCAAACGCAGGAGAAACAGACATTAAAGTCAATCGCGAGGACTGAAGTGATAACAAGCGAAAGCGAGAGGAGATGGAGCGGGCCGGAAACAATTGGCCGGGTATTCGGTTGAGCGCGTTTGTGGTGGACTGCGCCCGGAGCGGACAAATGTGTCCGCAGCCTGTTTCCACATTGGAAGATCGAGGCGGGAGTTGTCAAGAATATTTAATTAATTGAAGCGGTTACCAGATTCTCGGTATCGGCTTCCCCCGACGGCGAGACGGACGTGTTAACCGGGATTTCGGGTGACGTTAGCAGTGTTAGCGCGCCGGTCTTATGGGCCGATTTCGCGCGATACATGGCCTGATCGGCCGCAATTAGGAGATGATCCAGGCTCTCGCCGTCAGCGCCGAAAATCGATGCGCCAATTGAGATGCCCACCCGCGCCCGAGTTTGCGAGCCCGAGCCGACGCCTAGCGAGAACGAGCTGACGACCGTTTCAATACGGTCCTTCAGTTCGTCCACCTGCTGCACCGTCAAGTCCGGCAGCAAGGCAACAAACTCGTCACCTGCATACCGAGCGAGAAAGTCGTATTCGCGGAGCTGGTTCTGAATCAGGCTGGCAACCTCGCGCAGCATGCGGTCGCCGATCTTGTGACCAAAGCTGTCGTTAACGAGTTTAAAGTCGTCAAGGTCCAGCATGATGACCTGGAATGGACGATTGTTACGACGCGCGCGCGAGACCTCCTGATCGAATCGCACGTGCAGGGCACGCGCATTTGGCAGCCCGGTCAGCGAATCAGTGAGCGCGTTTGATTCCGCTTCCGCGTGATGCATGGCGTTCGCCAGCGCGTCGGACGCCAAACGCGTGACGGTCTCGAGCAATCGAATCTGATTGTCGGTGTATTCACGAAGCGAGGTCGAATACAATGACAGGGCGCCAAGCAAGACATCGCCCTTGAACAGTGGCAGCGAAGCCATCGAACGGTAACGCGCTTCTAGTTTCACCCCGAGTCGATCGAATTCGAGACTCGGTTGCAGCCGGTTTACTGAGCGGCGATTAGCCAGCGCAAAACCGGTGACGCCTTCGCCCGGCGCGACGCACCGATTGCGCAGCGCTTCGGCGTCGCGGCCGACCGCGAGTGCGGCCGACGCGTAGCCTTTAATCTCGTCGTATAAATAAACCACACACGTATCGAAGGTCACAAGATGCCCCACTTTATCGACCAGCACTGACAGAGTGCTATCCATCTCCAGCGACGAACTGAACTTGCGCGCGATTTCGTAAAGCGCGTACACCTCTCGATGTGCGTTGCGGATTTCATCGTACGCCGCGAACGAAGTGTTTTCAGCCACACTTGCAACTTCGTCGTCAGCCGGTGCGATCGGCATCGGACGGTTGCGCGAACGAATTTCTGCGTCGAGGCCGCGACTGGAAATCTCAGACTCAAACCGCGGCAATTCGCCGATGAATAACTCAACGATTTTCGGATCGAAATGTGTGCCGGCCCCTTTGCGCAGCAGGTTGATGGCATCTTCGCGCGACATACTTGGACGGAACGGCCGGTCTTCGCGCACCGAATCGAAGCTATCAACCACCGACATGATGCGCGCGGTGATCGGAATCTGTTCGCCTTTCAGGCCATCGGGATAACCGCAACCGTCCCAACGCTCGTGATGGTGCTTCACGATGGGGATTACCGGGTACGGAAAATTAACCCGGCTGAGAATCTCAGCGCCGACAGTGGTGTGAATTTTTGTCTTCTCGAACTCGGCAGGCGTGAGCGATCCCGGCTTGTTCAGGATGTGATCGGGCACGGCAAGTTTGCCAATGTCGTGCAGTAAAGCGCCTGCACGTAAGGCTGCAAGTTCCTTCTCAGACAAGCCGAGCAACCGGCCCAGGCCATCAATGTAGATCTCAACGCGTCGCACATGACAATGCGAAGTCTGATCCTTCGCGTCAATCGCGGTGGCCAGGGCCTCGGCGGTCGCCAAATGCAGACGGCTCATCTCCTCAGCTTCGCGTGTCTTTGCGTTGAGGCGCTCGAAATACAGTTTGTAAGTCCAGAAGGTGACGGCGAGCACCGGCACACTCAGCACGGCGTATTTGATGCCGCCCTGGAGAACCCAGACGAACACCGAAATACCCGTGACGGCGATGACGTACCAATAGGGCCGCGCCGCGCCGTTGTAATCAGACATGTCGATCAGTTTCATGTTGCTGCTCAGTCGGGTCAGAATCCCGACTCGTCGGGATTAGCGAGCTTTCAAACTTTCAACACGCGGTGCAGCAGAAATCCTCCCTGCGATTCCTAAAAACGTCCGCGCCGAAACCTTCAACCGGGAGCAACTCGGCATTTCAGTTACGGCGCGGCACTGGGCAAGTCGGCGATGCTGGCGCGCATGCGCCGTCTGGGGGGCTGAAACAGGGCAAAAGAGTCGCGCGCTTCGGGTCATTATTTTTTCGCGGCTAGCGGACCCAGTGCGGTGGGCCCAACAGCGGTTAAGCTTCCTAGCCGCGCCTTCACGATTACAACGCGCGTGCCGCAAGTATCTTTCGTCAAAGCTGGCCTATTTCGGCGGATTTGTGATGACACCGAGTTGGCTCATCGAGCAGGTGCGGTCACGTTTCTCATTCTGACCAGTCAGACTGACGGCACTCGCGTTGACAACTTCATTTGGCCAGTGCACCTTTCCTCATCTTCCAGAAATCGGATGAAGCTTCGAAAAAGAGTTCCACCAACCGTCGAGACGGCGCCGTCAGTCGGTTATATAGAGCTGCTTCGGAAGAACCGACAGTTCCGCATGCTTTGGTTAGGCCAGGTGGTCAGCCAGATGGGCGATTGGTTCGACACGATTGCTGTTTACACACTGGCGCTGCAACTGACGGGTTCCAGTCGATCAGTCGCACTGATCATGGTCGCGCGTTTCCTGCCGAGCGTCGTCATGGGTCCGCTGTCGGGTGTCGTGGCCGACAGATTCAGCCGGCGGTCAATCATGATCGCGTCAGACATCATGCGGGCGCTGGTGGTGCTCGGATTTTTGTTCGTGCGCCGGCCGGATCAAATGTGGCTGGTGTACGTGCTCACAGTTTTGCAGCTGGCGTTCTCAGCATTCTTCGAACCAGCCAAGACCGCCGCCATTCCGTCGATCGTTTCTGATCGCGAGTTACTTCCGGCAAATGCCATCGCGTCGGTAACGTGGTCAATCATGTTGACCACCGGCGCAGCCATCGGGGGCGTCGTGACCGGATTGTTCGGAACGAATGCCGCGTTCGTGCTGGATTCGCTGACATTCGTCGCCTCGGCGATCTTGATCAGTCGCGTGCGTTTTCCGAAACGCCCGGCGCGTGAGAAGACAAAACTGACAGTCGCGAAAGCCGTCGGCATCACAGACACGCTTGAAGGCGCACGCTATGTGAAGCAGCGACCGCGCGTGTTCGCCTACCTGATGGTCAAGACCGCCTGGGGAGTGGGCGGCGGGATTTTGACGCTGCTCGCCGTTTTTGGCGAGCGAGTTTTTCCGGTAGCCGGCAAAACCGCCACGGGCATCGGCGTGCTGTTCACGGCCCGGGGTATCGGCACGGCAGTCGGACCAATCGTTGCACGTCGGTGGGTAGGCGAAACCCGCGGGCACATGCAGACTTCGATTGGCGTCGCGTTCTGGATCGCCGGAGTTTTTTATATCGCGTTCGGAACTTCAAGAAGTTTCACTCTTGCGTTGCTGTTCCTGCTCATCGCCCACGCCGGCGGCAGCATCCTCTGGGTGTACTCAACGGTGCTCTTGCAACAAACCGTCGAAGATCAGTTCCGCGGCCGTGTCTTTGCGGCTGAGTTAACACTCGTCACGCTGACGATGGCGGCGTCGAATTACGTTGTGGGCGAACTGATGGATCGTTTCGGATTCTCGCCGCGCGTGGTTACGGCGGCGGTGGGTGCGTTTTTTCTGCTGCCGGGATTAATGTGGTTCATGACCCGGAGATGGTGGGACAAGAAATATCAAGCCATTAGTTTAGAGGCGGGCCATCGCCCGCCGGTCGCTGCTGAAACTGAGACCAACGGGACAACAAATATCAGGCGATCAGTTTAGAGGCGGGCTACCGCCCGCCCACTCGTTGCCGAAACAGATGCGTGGGACAAACATAACGTAACCGGTTTAGAGGCGGGCGTTGCCCGCCGACTCGTTGAGCTGGGTGAAGGCGGGCAGCGGAAGGTTTTTTTAGTGAAGATCAAAATCGGCGTCATGGGTTCGGCGGAAGAAATGCCGGACGTTTGTAAAAAAGCAGAGGCGTTGGGCCGGGCAATTGCCGCGCGTGACGCAATTCTGCTGACCGGCGCGACGACCGGCGTGGTTTACGTAACCGGGAAAGCCGCGCATGATGCCGGCGCCACACACGTCGGCATATCGCCTGCGCAAAATGCCGAGGAGCATGCTGAGCGATTCGCGTTGCCGCTCGACGCTTGTGACGCGATCATCTATACCGGCTTCGGATTGAAAGGCCGAAACGTCGTGCTGGTGCGTTCGTGCGATCTCGTGATATTCATTTCCGGCTCGATTGGATCGCTGAATGAATTCACCATCGCGTACGATGAAGGAAAAGTAATCGGGTGTCTGACGGGAACGGGCGGAGTCGCTGATGAGATCAAACGTTTGGCAGAGATCTTTCCGAAGCAAACCAAATCGCGAATTCTGTACGATGACGATCCGGTGCGGTTAATCGACCGGTGCTTGGGCGCAGTCCCGTAGGGACGAAATGTTCATAGGTGCCGGCAGGTATTTTTTTCAAAGCCCATTTATGGACGGCATCTATTCCGCTCCTCCGGAGCTCTGCTAATCACGTCATCGGTGGTGCTATAAACATCGCGCCGCTCCGCGGCTGAAGCCAAGTGCTGATCGAAAGGTCTTTTTCATGGACTTAGGAATAAAAGATCGCGTTGCATTGGTCGCCGCCGCCAGTCGCGGCATTGGCTACGCGGCCGCGCTTGAGTTGGCACGCGAAGGGGCGCGCGTGTTTCTTTGCTCGCGCGATGAACAGCGCGCTTCGGAAGCTGCCGAAGCCATTCACAAAGAGACAGGCGCGAACATCGCCGGCATTGCTGCCGACGTTACCGACGGCCACGACATCGAAAGGTTTGTCACGCTGGCTCTTGAACGCGCCGGTCGCGTAGACATTTGCGTGACGAACGCGGGCGGTCCGCCGGCGACAGTTTTCGACGATACGGACATCGAGATGTTTCGCCAGGCGTTCGAGTTGAATGCTCTCTCCGCGATTCGCCTGGCGAAGCTCGTTCTGCCCGGTATGCGCGAGCGCAAGTGGGGCCGCATCATCAACGTCACGTCGATCTCGGTCAAACAGCCGGTGGAAGGCTTGCTGCTTTCCAACACCGTGCGCGCCGGATTGACCGGCTGGGCCAAGACGGTTTCCAATGAGGTTGCCGCCGACGGCGTGACGGTGAATAACGTCGCGCCGGGTTATACTCTGACGGAAAGACAGGATCAATTGGCTGAGGCGCGCAGCAAGGCTCTGGGGAAGTCGAAACAGGAGATTATCGAGCTCTGGGCGGCGCAAACGCCGATGCGACGCATGGCGAGCGCGGAAGAAATTGCCGCGGCGATTGCGTTCCTCGCTTCAGAGCGCGCTTCTTACATCACGGGCGTGACCCTGCAAGTTGATGGCGGGTGGACGCGCGGATTGTTTTAGAAGATTGCCGCCACAAGACTGCGAGCAGTATCGGGTACAGATTAAACTTCTAAACTTCGAGGACCCTAGATTATGGCACGTGGATGGGAAAGCAAGTCGGTCGAGGATCAGATTGGCGACGCCGAGGCTGCTAAAGAAGATCGCGCAAAACAGACCCTCTCTCAGCAGGGGCGCGCACTGGAGAACCAGCGGCAGGCTCTGCTGCTCTCGCGAATCCAAATTATGGGTCGCCTGAAGGCGGCGACGAATCCGCGTTACCGCACACAACTCGAGGCGGCGCTTCAGGATTTAGAGAACAAATTGAGTGACCTGGACACGAAGGAATAACTTTGGATTCAGTCTAACGTCGTTGCGCGGATCTTCTTTTCCTGCTCGGCGCGAAACTCGCGCAACTTTTGTTTCAGTTCAGGACGGCTGTTAGCGAGAATTGCAATCGCCAGGAGAGCGGCGTTTGTGGCTCCCGCTTTTCCTATTGCTAAAGTCCCTACCGGAATTCCGCCCGGCATCTGCACCGTCGAAAGCAAAGAATCAAGTCCATTGAGCGCGCTGGTCATCGGCACACCGAGCACGGGCAGAGTTGTGTGCGCGGCCATCACGCCAGCGAGGTGAGCGGCGCCGCCGGCGGCGGCAATGATCACTTGAATGCCTCTTGAGTCAGCATTGCCGGCAAACTCAGCCGCCAACTGCGGGGAGCGATGTGCCGACATGACGTGCGATTCGTGCGGCACGCCGAAGTCTTTCAGCGTGTCCGACGCTGAACGCATCACGTCCCAGTCAGACTTGCTGCCCATGAGGACCGCGACAAGAGATTTCGAATTGCGAATTTCGGATTGCGAATTTTGTTTAGCCATTGAATGTTCAGAGATACTTTTGTCGGTACTGGCCTCATAAGCCCGTTATTCCCCCTGGTCCAGTGAATATCCCCGCTCGCCGTCAAAGTTGCAGAGGTTTTCGGTCTTAATGAAATCAAAGCCACCGGCGTCGATGCTCGACAACAAACTGATGATCTGCTGATGCTTGATGGTGCCGCCATTCTGGTTCACGAAGCGGCAACGCCAATGATCCGAGCAGAATGTTTCGGACTTGCCGCCGGGCCAAACCTTCACGCCGCGATTGCTAATCATCGTCAGCTTGAGATCGTCCGGCGTCACATCAGTAAGCGCCTCGCCCAGGTTGTCCGGCGAGCCCTTCATCCAATCCAGGAACACATCAACGCCCACCAGCTCCTTCCTGGTGTCCGAGCGTTCTTTGAAGATCGTCTCTTCGGCAAACACTCCCTCGCCGATATCCTCGTTATATGCGACCGCCTTCAGCGTGTGCGGTTTCTTACCGAGCCGCTCGACCATGGCCTGACCAAATTCTTTAGTGCCGACTTTTTGCTTGCTTACTTTCTCGTCGTAAATGTCATACGTGTGGATGCCGTCTTCGATGGTGCGCAGCCACGCGTTGTGGACGCGCTCGGCAATTGCGGACTGGCCGATGTGCACGAGCATCATGATGGCGCCCAGCAACAGTCCCGAAGGGTTGGCGAGATTCTGACCCGCGCGGCGCGGCGCCGAGCCGTGAATCGCTTCGAACATCGCGATGTTCTCGCCGATGTTTGCTGATCCCGCGAGCCCTACCGAACCGGCGATCTGCGCCGCCACATCAGACAAAACGTCGCCGTACAGATTGGGCATCACGAGGACATCAAAAACTGTGGGCGTATCAGCGAGCTTGGCCGCGCCAATGTCCACGATCCAATGTTCGTTCTCAATGTCCGGATACTCCGCGGCGATTTCGTCGAAAACTTTATGAAACAGACCGTCGGTCAGCTTCATGATGTTGTCTTTGGTGAAGCAGGTGACTTTTTTGCGGTTGTGACGGCGGGCGTACTCGAATGCGTAGCGAACAATCTTTTCCGATCCGGGGCGTGAAATCAATTTCAAGCATTGAACGACTTGATCCGTCTGGCGATGCTCGATGCCCGCGTAAAGATCTTCTTCGTTTTCACGAACGATCACAACATCCATGCCCGGGTGCTTCGTTTCAATGAACGGCGAGTACGAAACGCACGGGCGAACATTCGCGTAGAGACCGAGTGTCTTGCGCACGGTCACGTTAAGACTTTTGAAGCCACCACCCTGCGGTGTCGTGATCGGCGCCTTCAGAAACACTTTGTTGCTGCGAAGCGAATCCCAGGAACTTGGCTCGATGCCGGAACTGTTGCCCGCAAGATAAACTTTCTCTCCGATTTCAATTCTCTGGATGTCGAGTTTTGCGCCTGCTTCTTTCAGAACGAACAGGGTCGCCTCCATGATTTCCGGCCCGATGCCGTCACCATGAGCGACTGTGATTTGAACTGTGGGCATGAATAAGTGCCTTTCTTTGGCGTAATGGAAGTTGACGAATATACGCCTAAAGGTAAAGGCGGGCAAAGCGAGGCAAAGATTAATAATCCGCAGGGAGAAATGACTTATCCGCAGATTGCGCAGATTACACAGATTCAAGAAAGCATCATCAGAAGCGTTTAGAGGCCGGACTTGTCCGGCCCGTCCGCACAAGTGCGGACTCTAAACGACGCACTCTATTTTTCGCTTTTTTGAATCTGTGTAATCTGCGCAATCTGCGGATAAGTTCCTGGCGGTGTTAAGATTGATTCTTCCATGAATCCTCAGGCTTTTGGAATTCTTGAGTTCGATCTGTTGCGCCAACTCGTGCGGCGGCACGCGCAAACCGAAATGGGTCGCGCGCGGGTTGCGGCCCTCGAGCCGTTCGACGAGCTTGAGCCGCTGCGTCAGGCGCTGACCGCGGTTGGCGAAGCGATCAGTTTGCGCGCGCGCGGTGCGCGGTTCTCGTTCGACGGGGTCGCTGATCCGGGTGAGTCAATCGCTCGGCTGAAGATCGAAGGAGCGGCCCTTGAACCGTTGGCGATGCTCGATCTTGTGCGCCTGTGCAACTCAGCTCTGGATGCCCGAAAGGCGATCCTGGCGGAACGCGAAGACTCTCCCACGCTTTTTGCAGCAGTCGCCGCTGTTTCACCCGACCTGAAGAGGCTCGCGACCACTATTACGAAGAAGATTTTGCCCAACGGCGAACTTGATGACCGGGCGAGTCCAGAGTTGGCCCGCATTCGTCACGACATCGGGCGGCTTCGTTCATCGATCACCCGTTCGTTGGAAAATGTAATGCGGCGCTCGTCCGAGGCAATTCAGGAAGAACTCGTCACCGTGCGCAACGATCGGTTCGTCATCCCCGTCCGCGCGGACCACCGTGGACGCATCAATGGCGTCGCGCACGGCTCTTCGTCATCAGGACAAACTATATTTATCGAGCCGATGCAGACGATCGAAGCCAACAATGAACTGCAAACGCTCCGTGAAGCGGAACAACGTGAGATCGCTGCGATCCTATTTCGTCTTTCCGCAGATCTGCGCGCGCAGTTGCCGGCTATCGAAGCGGCGGCGGTCGCGGTGGCTAAGCTTGACCTAATCAACGCGAAGACCGCGTTCGCCGAACGCCTCGATTGTGTGGTGCCGGAAGTGGCGGGCGCCACAAGTGCCGCCTCTAAACGTTTAGAGCCGGGACTTGTCCCGGCATCGAGTGGAGCTGAGAGCACTCTCGAGTTGCTCGACGCGCGTCATCCGCTGCTCGAAGACAATCTCCGCGCATCCGGCGGTCACGTCGTCCCCGTTTCATTCACGCTGGATGGTGAGCAGACAACGATGGTGATCTCGGGCGCAAACGCCGGCGGGAAGACAGTCGTGCTGAAAACCGCGGGTCTGCTTTCGCTGATGGCTCTTTCCGGTCTGCCGGTTCCTGCCCGGTCAGCGCGGGTTCCCTTCTATGAATCAGTTCTGGCCGACATTGGCGACCATCAGTCGCTGGCGGCCAATCTTTCGACGTTCACCTCACACGTTGCCAACATCGCGATGATGATCGAAATCTGCTCTGGGAACGCGGGGCGGGGTCACCAAGCGGGCAGCCCGCTTGGGGTGCTGGACATCTTGCCCGCATCTTCTTCGCTCGTGCTGCTTGATGAAGTCGGCACGGGAACCGATCCGGAAGAAGGTTCAGCGTTGGGCGTGGCGGTGGTCGATCATTTCAAGCAGCGCGGCGCGCACGTGCTGGCCACGACGCATTATTCGGGATTGAAAATGTATGCGGCGAACGAACCCGGCGTCCTGAATGCCAGTGTCGAGTTTGACGAACGGACTTTGCGGCCGACTTATCGTTTACTTGTCGGAGTCGCCGGTTCTTCTTCAGGTTTGGACATCGCGCAGCGGTTCGGAATTCCCACGGACATTATTGCCGGCGCAAATGAACACGTCAGACAATCGTCGCGGGCTGCGACTGAATACCTGCGGCGTATTAAGCGTGAGGCCGAGGAAGCGGAAGCCCTGCGGCACGCCCTTGAAGAAGAACGCGCGGCGGTGGCTGAGAAATTCGCGACCCTCGATCTCGACTCTCAAAGGCGCGAGCGTGAACGGCAGACTGAGTTTGAAAAACAGTCGGCGGTCATCTTTGCCGAATTTGAAGAGCTTTCCCGCGAACTTCTGGCGCAGATTCAGGAGCGCGCCGATCGCGTGAAGGTCGAACGGGAAACGCAGAAGCGAGCGACTGAGCTGAAGCGCGAAGCACAACGCGCGGCCAAAGCAATGTCTGAGGAGGCGCGCCTGCAAACGCGTGCTCAACTTAGACAATCTCGCAGTCAGGATGGGGGCTTGCCCCCGCAGCTTCGCGGCGTGAAAGTCGTTCGCGACGGAAAAGTCGTCAGTGACGCGGCTCGAGTCGATGAGTCTCACGAACAATCGAAAGACAGCGGGCAGGATGCCCGCGCTCCCAGGGCACCTGCACAATTTGCTTCTTCGCGCGAGATTGAGGTTGGCGACCGCGTTCGGCTCCTTTCATTCGGTTCCACCGGCATCGTCGATCAAATCAAAGACGCTGAAGCAGAAGTTCGTGTCGGCTCTTTGCGCATGCGCGAACAGCTTTCAAACCTAGAACTAATAAGTGGCACGCAAGCGGGCCCAGGTGGTTATACGCAAGCAGGCCATCGGGGCAGTAGCCCGACCTTGAGGGAGGGCTCACTTGAGTCTATGCGACGGCGAACTCGAGCAACCGAGCTGCACTTGCACTCAAAAGACTCAGACCCCAGGTCTCAAAACAACGAACTCAATCTCATTGGTAAGACAACCGACGAAGCCGTCGATCTCGCGGACAAGTTTCTCGACGAAGCTTTCTTGAACGGCCTTAGCGAAGTGCGCATAATTCACGGCCACGGCACCGGCGCGCTGCGAAAAGCGGTGGCTGAGTTTCTGCGCGACCATCCGCACGTTGCGCGCTTCACCTCAGCGTCGCGCGACAAAGGCGGCTCCGGCGCAACCGTCGTCGAACTCAATTCATGAACACGCTAGAAGTCGCACAATCAGAGGCGGGGCGGTTAAGCGCTTCATTCAAATCAAACTCAGGTCAACGCCCATTCAAACTCCACCTGGTTGAAGGCACAAGCCTGAAGCGTTTGATCTTTTCAATCATCGTCGGGCTTGTGCTTTCATACGTCAGTCTGCTTGTGTACGGAACAATGTTCGCCGAACGAATGATCTTTCTCCCGCCGGTTACCGAGTACCGCGATACGAGCTCGACTGTGAAGCTGAAGTCGCGTGATGGCGTCGAGATTTCCGCCGTTTACCTGGCCAATCCGCAAGCGACATACACAATCCTTTTCAGTCACGGCAACGCCGAGGACCTTGGCACCCTGACACCGGAACTCGAAGACATGAGAGCGCTCGGCTTTTCAGTCTTTGCCTATGACTATCACGGGTACGGAACCAGCGGCGGCCAAGCGACAGAGCAGAATGCTTACGAAGACATCGACGCGGCGTACAATTACCTGACTCAAGTATTAAAGGTTCCGCCCGATCGGATTATTGCGCACGGTCGTTCGCTGGGTGGCGCAGTCGCTATTGATCTCGCGTCGCGGAAACCCCTGGGCGGACTCATCGTCGAGAGTTCGTTTGTGTCGGCGTTTCGCGTCGTGACCGGCTATCGCATCCTTCCATTCGATAAGTTCCGCAACGCTGATAAGATCAAGCAGGTCCGCTGTCCAGTGCTGATAATTCACGGTCGTCAGGATGAAGTAATCCCGTTCTGGCACGGCGAAAGGCTGTTCGGGATCGCCAATGACCCGAAGACGAATCTGTGGGTTGATGGCGCCGGCCATAATAATTTGAAACTTGTCGCAGGCGCCGAATACGTGCGAGCGTTGAACGCATTCAGCGACTCACTCGCTCAAACACGTTCTGCTACCGCCGTCGTAGCTGACTGACGTTCAATGCGTTTTCCGCAAACCTTCATTGATGACCTGCGCCGGCAGTCGGACATTGTCCGCATCGTCCAGGATTACGTGACGCTGAAGAAGGCCGGCGCCAATTGGGTGGCCCGTTGTCCTTTTCACAAAGAGACTAAGCCTTCGTTCTCAGTCAATCCCGCGAAAGAAATTTTCTACTGCTTCGGTTGCCAGAAGGGCGGCTCAGTTTTCAACTTCGTGATGGAGATCGAGCGAGTCACTTTTCCCGAAGCGATCAAAATCGTCGCGGAGAAATCCGGCGTGCCGCTGCCGAAGATGATCGACGACGGCCGGTTCGAAGCGCGCAAGCGCGATTCGGACGAGGTCATCGAACTGAATCAATGGGCACTGCAATGGTGGCAGGATCAACTCCAGAGCAAAGCGGCGACTTCCGTGCGGCAGTATCTGAAGCAGCGCGGCCTGACCGAAGAAACGACGACGACGTTCCGGCTCGGATTTGCACCCGACAGTTGGGAAGCCCTTTCCACACATCTGCGCCAAAAAGGTGCGACGCAGGAGCAACTTGAACGCAGCGGACTCGTCGTGAAAAAGGATGAAGGCGGATCCTACGACCGTTTTCGCGGGCGGCTAATGTTTCCGGTGTTCGACGCGCAGGGGAAGCCAATAGCTTTTGGCGGGCGGACGCTGGATCCTGAAGGCGAACCCAAGTATCTCAACTCGCCGGAAACGTCGGCCTACACCAAGGGCCGTCATCTCTTTGGCCTAAATCTGACCCGCGACGAAATCAGGCGGAATGGGTTCGCCATTCTCGTCGAGGGCTACCTCGATCTCATCGTCCCTTACCAGTTTGGGGTCAAGAATTTAGCCGCGAGTCTCGGCACCGCGCTGACGCCTGAGCAAGTGAAACTGATTGGTCGCTTTGCGCGTAAGGTTGTGGTGAACTATGATGGTGACCGAGCGGGTGTGCAGGCAGCAAAGCGGGCGATCGAAACTCTTCTGGCAGAAGACCTTGAGGTCAAGGTGTTGGTGCTCCCGGACAACGCCGATCCTGACGATTTCATCAGAAAATACGGCGTCACGGAGTATCAGCAGCGGCGAGGCAACGCACAGCCCCATATACAATTCGTGATCGATCAAGCGGTACGGGATCGTAACCTTCACAACCCGGCGGACAAGGCTGCGGCGGTGGAGGAGACGCTCCCGTTTGTGCGCGCTGTCCGCGATTCGATTCAACGGCGCGGATATTTTGATGAGGCAATGGATCGGCTGCGAATTCCAAACGATCAGCGGCGCGAGCTTTTGCAAAGAATACGCGGCGCCGCAAGTGGTGCTGGATCCCGACAAGTCGGGATCCAGCAGGTGGTGGTTCGACAGCTAAAGCCGACGGTTGCGGAACAAAAGCTCCTGGAGCTGCTGCTGGCAAGCGAAGAGCTGCGAAAGATTGTTCTGCCGCGGCTTGAGCCGAGTGATTACGATTCCATTGCGACGGCGCCAATTTTTCGCGCACTGGTAAAGCTGAACGAGGCCGAAGGCGAAGTCAACTTTGATTCGTTGAGTGCCGAAACACCGGACGATCCCTCGACGGGCGAGTTACTAGCGCGTTTGATGATCGCGGAGCCGATTGAGTCGTTCGATGAAGCGCTCACCCAAGCCGATAGTAGCGTCACCAAGCTTCGGTTTATGCGGTTGAATCGCGAAGTAGATGAACTCAGCGCCGAGATAGCCGATGCTGTTCGGAGTGGTGATGAAGAGGCGGTGAACCGCTTGGGTCTTAAGAAGTGGGAATTGGAAATGGAACGTGAGCGCCTTGTTGGCGCAAATATTGATCGCGCTGCGTACCAGGCAATGGTAGCAAGCCGTAAAAAGCAACTATAGGAAAACAAACGTGGCTAGTGAAGAAAAAGATCGAGACGATGTGATGGATCGCCTGCTCCAGTTGGGCGGCGACAAGAAATTTCTGTCTTACGACGACTTGAATCGTGAGCTGCCCGAGAATGTTGTTTCGCCGGACGATATCGAAGACGTGCTGCAGAAGCTCGACGCTTCAAACATTCATGTCGCCGATTCCGACGAGCGTTTGATCGAGCAGGCAGCGGCCATCGCGACTGAAGAAGACGAGAGCGATGAAGATCTGGAATTGGATCTTTCCGCGGGCGCGCTTGAGAAGACCAACGATCCGGTTCGTCTGTATCTGCGCGAAATGGGCGTCGTGCCGCTGCTTACTCGCGAGGGTGAGGTCGCGATTGCGAAACGCATCGAGCGCGGCTTGATGAAAACGCACAAGTCGATTGCCCGGTCGCCGATTGCGGTGATGGAGCTTTTGAAGATCGGCGAAGAGCTGGCGGAGTTCAAGATCAACATTCGCGAGGTCGTGCTTTTCTCTGAGCAGGCGGAACTCGCCGGTGAGGACGACAAAGCCGAAGAGTATCGCGAGTGGACGATCGACGGCATCGAGGGTATTCGCAAGCTCTTTAAGAATGCGCTGAAAGAGTACGCAAAGCTGAAGACCGAAACGAAAGCCCAGCGCGGCAAGAAGACGAAGAAGGTCCTGCGTTTGCGTGGGCGCGTCGGGCGTCTGCGAATTGAGATTGCCGACGAAGTTGCCCGTCTGAATATGACGGAAAGATCGCGGCAAAGGCTGATCAACGCGATTCGCAATGTGCAGAAAGAAGTGCGTTCGGCCGAGCGCGAGTTTTCGACTTACACCGAAAGACTTAACTCGAAGAAGCGCCTCAAGGCTGACGACCAGAAGGCTTATAAGGCGCACGTCTCCAACGCGAAGAAACGGCTGCGCACCGTCGAAGAGGAGTTCCACATTTCTCCCGTGGACGTGAAGCGTTCACTGCAAAACATCGTCACCGGCGAACAACAGACGGGTCAGGCCAAGCGCGAGCTGGTGGAAGCGAACCTGCGGCTGGTGGTGTCAATTGCGAAGAAGTACACAAACCGTGGATTGCAATTCCTCGATCTGATTCAGGAAGGCAACATCGGCTTGATGAAAGCCGTGGATAAATTCGAGTGGCGGCGCGGCTACAAATTCTCGACGTACGCAACGTGGTGGATTCGCCAGGCAATCACGCGCGCGATCGCCGATCAGGCGCGCACGATCCGCGTTCCGGTCCACATGGTGGACACGATCAACAAGCTGACGCGCACCGCGCGCCGGATGATGCAGGAACTCGGTCGCGACCCGACCGAAGAGGAACTCTCCGCGGAGCTCGAGCTGCCCGTCGAGAAGATCCGCGAGATCCAGATGATCGCGCGTGAGCCGATCTCGCTCGAATCTCCGGTGGGGGAAGAAGACGACGCCTCGCTCGCGGACTTCGTCGAGGATCCGGACGCGATCGTTCCGCTCGAGGCGGCGAGCATCTCCTTGCTGCAGGCGCAGCTCAAGGAAGCCATGGATACACTCACGCCCCGTGAACGCGAGATCATCGAGCTCCGCTTCGGGCTCGCCGACGGTCATCTCCACACGTTGGAAGAGGTCGGCGCGCGGTTCAACGTCACGCGCGAGCGCGTCCGGCAGATCGAATCTAAGACGCTGTCCAAGCTCCGTCACCCCTCGCGCACCGAAGGCCTCCGCGACTATCTCGAGTAGGGCGCGCCTCGCGCTGATGTGCGGCGCGCTCGCGCTCGTCGCCGGCGCCTGCCGCGGGGGCGACCCCGCGCCCGCGGACGACGCGCGCTCGCCCGCGCTGCCGTCGTGGAGCGCGCTGACCGACGCACCCGCCGCGCGCGCCGGCGCCGCGGTCGCGGTCGCCGACGGGTTGCTCTACGTGGCCGGCGGTGTCGGACCCGACGGCCTCGTGCGGTCGGTCTCGCACTACGACCCGGCGGTGAACGCGTGGACGTCGGCGCCCGACCTGCCGGTCGCGCTGCGCGAGGCTGCCGCCGTCGGGCGCGGGGAAGAGGTCATCGTGCTCGGCGGGTTCACCGACGCGGCGGGCACCGTGCCGTCGGCGCGCGTGTTCTCGCTGAACGGCGACGCCTGGAAGGAACTGCCCCGCATGCGCACGGCGCGCGGCGCGCTGGGGGCTGCGCTCGTCAAGGGCGCGGTCTACGCGATCGGTGGCCTCGAGGCGCACGGGCGCGCCAGTCGCCGGGTCGAGATCTTGACCGGCGCGTCGTGGGGGACCGGACCGGCGCTGCCGACGGCGCGCTCGCATCTCGGCGTTGCGGCGGGGGAGCGGTACATCTACGCGATCGGGGGACGGATCGGCGAGCGTGCGCGCCGGGAGGTCGAACGGTACGACACCGCGACCGAGCGCTGGCAGCGGCGCGCCCGGCTGCGCACCGCGCGCTCGCACCTGGTGGCGATCGGCGGCGGCAACACCGTGCTGGCGATCGGCGGCACCTCGGGCGCGCCCGACGGCGCGCTGCAGACGATCGAGTCGGACGCCGCCGGCAGCGAGGTGTGGAGCGAGTTCCAGCCGCCGCTGCCGCGCGCGCTGCGGTCGGCGGGCGCCGGCGTGGTGGACACGCGCATCATCGTGACCGGTGGATCGGGTGCGGGTCCGCGCGCGTTCACCGCGCGCACGCTCGGGCTGTCGACGGCGCTGTCGCCGCTGTTGCCGTGAAACGCCGAACGGCCGGCGGATGCCGGCCGTTCGTGGACTGACCCGAACTCAGTAGGACGCGCAGCGTGCCTCGAGCGCTTCCTCGGTGGGCCGCTCCGGAACGGGGATCTCGACGAGGCTCTCGGGCTGCGCCAAGGGAAGCTCGCGCAGCATCTTGGCCTTCACGTCGATCGTTACCGGTGTGCCCCAACGGAGGAATGTCTCCACGGTCTTCTCCTGCCCTCGTCTGTCCATGACTATCTGACCTCGCCCGGGTGGCTGGCGTTACCCCACCCCATCGACGTCCGGCTCCCGCGACTTGAACGTTGATGCCCGGCTCCGTAGGGCAACGTAGTGACCTACCCGCGGGTAGGTAAGGCGTACCGGTGAGTAAGTTGCGGTCGCGACAGCGCGTCGTGGAGGACCAGGCCCCTTCCCGATCGGGTTCCCGACATCGACGCGGGATCTGCACTTCACGCCGGTCTCGCCCATGTACACTCACGGTCCCTTCCGGGGTGGCGCAATCGGCAGCGCGGCGGACTGTTAATCCGTAGGTTGTGGGTTCGAGTCCCACCCCCGGAGCCAAACTCGCAGGTAGACCCGTGTTTGTCCCACCCCCCTCGTACGCTCTGGTCACAGTTTGGTCACACGGTGTGCCCAAACCGGCCGCCGCCGTCTGAGGCGCGCCCTCGTCGTTTACTGTGCGGGGACCGACACGGGGGGACGATGATCGACGCGGGCGAAGCGCTGCAGCGGTTGCGGGACGGGAACGCGCGCTTCGCTGCGGGCGCGCCCGCCGTCGCCGACGCGACGGGGCACGCCCGCCGGCGCGAGGTCATCGACGCGCAGGAGCCGTTCGCGATCATCCTCGGCTGCTCGGACTCGCGGGGTCCCGCCGAGATCGTCTTCGACCAAGGCGTCGGGGATCTCTTCGTGATCCGCGTCGCCGGCAACATCGTCGCGGCGTCGCAGATCGGCAGCATCGAGTTCGCGGCGGGACGCTTCGGGACGCGCCTGGTGGTGGTCCTCGGGCATTCGCGATGCGGCGCGGTCACCGCGACGATCGAGGAGCTTGGCCGCCCGTCCGGTGAGCAGTCGCCGAACCTGCGCTTCATCGTCGATCAGGTGCGCCCGTCGGTCGAGCCGCTCATGCCGGCTGGGCTGGCCCCCGACGACCTCGCCCAGGCCGCCGTCAGGGCGAACATCCTCGCCTCGGTGGACCACCTGCGGCATGGGTCTGCCCTGCTGGAGCACCTCATCGCGACCGACGGCCTGCAGGTCATCGGCGCCGAGTACGCGCTCGAGACCGGCGCGGTCACCT
>JBQTHO010000015.1:0-42783 GCA_052389795.1 Acidobacteriota bacterium
CTGGCCATAGGCTTTGGAGTATTCGCGGCGCTATTCGGCCTCACATTCCTTTTGCTGATGCTTGTCAGCCTCGGCGTGTTCGTCGCTCTGGGTATTTCGTTCGCGAATGAAACCGGCGACATGAATCAGGCCAGCTTCGGAATTCTCGGGGGCGTTTTTGCGGTTGTCTTTTACGTTGTCCTTGGATTAATCCTGGTGCTGCCAACGGCCGTTGCCAGCCGCAAGCTGTGGAAACTACGGCGAGGCGCGCGTGCGTGGGGCATCATCGCCGCAATTCTGGTCTTCTGGGCTTTCCCGGTGGGAACCTTCCTGACGATTTACGCACTTTGGTTTCTGTTCCGCACTGAAGGCCGGAAGTTATACGTCGAGTTGAAGCCGAGTCCGTCGTGACCTACCTTGACTTTGCTTCTTCGCGCCTTAGAATGACTTTTCACGGATCGTGGGGAGATGTGGCCGAGTGGCTGAAGGCGGCGGTTTGCTAAACCGTTATAGGTCAAAAGCCTATCGCAGGTTCGAATCCTGCCATCTCCGCCAGACATAACAAGGCAAAAGGAAAAAGTAAAAAGGCAAAAATAGTCGGCTCGTGCTTTTGCCTTTTACCTTTTTACTTTTGCCTTTGTCATTTTATGACCAGAGTTCGCTTTGCTCCGTCACCAACCGGCTATCTGCACATCGGCGCGGCGCGTTCGGCGCTGTTCAATTGGCTGTACGCCCGCAAGACCGGCGGCAAGTTTCTGCTGCGCGTTGAAGACACCGACCTCCAGCGCTCAACAGAAGAATCGACGCGTTCGATTATCGAAGGCTTGAAGTGGCTTGAGCTGGATTACGACGAAGAGATCATTTTCCAGTCAGCCAACGCGGAAAAGCATCGCGTGGCGGCGCGGCGTCTGGTAGAAGAAGGCAAGGCCTATCGCGACTTCACGCCGAAAGCGCAACGCGACGATAAAGGCATCAAGCAGGGCATCGCCGATCGCGCCCGCGCGCAGGCCGCCGAAGGCGTCGATCAGCGCAGCAATCCGTATCGCGATTTACCGCTGGAAGAATCAGACGTCCGGGCGGCTGCGGGTGAACCGTTTGCGATTCGATTGAAAGTCTCGCGTGAAGGCACTTCGCACTTCGCGGACATTGTTTACGGCGAGCAGGAACGCACTCATTCCGAGATTGAAGACCTGGTTCTGCTGCGATCTGATGGCCATCCGCTTTACAACCTGTCGGTCGTTCTCGACGACATTGAGATGGGCATTACGCATGTGATTCGTGGCCAGGATCACCTGACGAACACTCACAAACAGATTCTGCTTTATCAGGCGTTCGGGTCGCCGGTCCCGCAGTTCGCGCATTTGCCGCTAATCCTCGCGCCAAACAAGGCGAAGCTATCCAAACGAAAGCACGGCGAAGTTGTTTCGCTTACGACTTATCGCGATCGAGGTTTTGTGCCGGCGGCGTTTCAGAATTTTCTGGCGCTGCTTGGTTGGTCGCCGTCGGACGAAAAAGAGATTCTGTCGCGGGATGAACTGATCGAAGAGTTCTCGCTTGAGGGCATCGGCCGCGCGAACGCCGTTTTCAATTTTCATGAAAACGATCCGCGGCACTGGACTGACGACAAAGCGCTTTGGATGAACGCGGAATACATTCGCACGATGCCGCTGCGCGAATTGCTGCCGATGGTCAAGGAAGAACTGCGCGCGGCGAAACTTTGGCGGGAAGAATATGATGACGACGAGCGCGACTGGCTCGAAAAAGCCGTTGAGTTGATCCGCCATCGCTTCTTTACGCTCAAGGATTTTTCTGCGCAAGGGCGTGCCTATTTCTCAGAGGACTTCGACTTCGATGAAGCGGCGGTGAAAAAGAACATTTTGAAAGAACCGCGTCTGAAGGAGCTACTGCCGTCGCTGGCAGACCGTCTGGAAAATGTTGAGCCGTTCAATGCCACGACCGCCGAAGAAGCTTTGCGGGCTTTCTCTGAAGAAGCGGGCGTGAAAGCTGGTCTGCTGATTAACGCGTCGCGCACCATGCTAACCGGCCAAGCCGTGGGGCCGTCGATGTTTGAAGTGTTCGACATCATCGGGCGCGAGCGTTCCGTCACACGCCTGCGCAGCCAGGTGCCGTGGCATGAAATCGCCGGTTGATCCGTACTAGCTTTGATTCTTTGCGAGGCTTTGCGCCTTTGCGTGAAACTACATCCAAACGAGATCTGATTCACGCAAAGCCGCCAAGCCCGCTAAGCTGCGCAAAGAAAGACCCCACCCCGATGCGCCGAAATAATTAACCGCAATTCAGTTGACTTAGTTTAAAATCGTCCCCGCACCGTGCCCCTGCGGCTTTTAACTGAGGATTACATAATGAAAAGACTCTTCGTTGCTGCTTCAGTTCTGTTCTCATGCGCGGGTCTGGCATTCGCTCAGAACTCGAACTCGTCAACCACGGACCCGACAATGTCACCGACAACGCGTGAACGTCAGGTGGCGCCCCCGCGGCCGACGCCGACACCCAGGACGGTCACCAAAACGCCGGCTACTGACCCAAAGCCAAGCGCGACTCCACGTTCCGGCGCAACCGGGCAGGTCTCGCCGTCAGGCTCAGTGCTAGCTGCTTTTAACGGTCTGCTCGATGGAATTCGCCACGCGGATGTGAAGGCCGCAACGAACGCCTACCAGAATACGCCGCGGCTTTTGCTTTTCAACTACAACGGCACCGTGACCAAAGGTTGGGATCAGCTCAAGGTGAATCGGGAGGCGTCTTATCCTCAGATGAAAGACGTGAAGCTCGACGTCCGCGATGTGCGGGTGACGATGCTGAGCCCCACCTCCGCGTTTATTACCTGTCAATGGACACAGTCAATGACATTTAATGGAGTGCCGGGGACGGACAGCGGCCGGATGACGATCGTTTTTCGGAAGATTGAGAAAGACTGGAAGGCCGTGCACCTGCATACCTCGCCTGATAGCACGACTGCTTCAGAACCGAACACGCCCAGGCCTTAGCCCGTTTCCACATCGACATCAGAATGAGAAAGCCGCTCGCGATCAGTCGCCGAGCGGCTTTCCGGTGTACTGTTGGGATTGACCTGGGCTCCGGACCTTCGGAAAGAAGGTGTCACGGTGACTTACTCAGGAAAGCAATCCGAACAACGATTGAATCCTGAGGCTAGGTCTCAGCCACCTCACTGTGATTAGAACTCATATATTTTTCGATCACCTCCTTTCCAGTGTTACGCGGATGATAAGAAAGAAGTTTGGAGTCGTCAATAAAAATTTTTAGAACCGCGAACGGTAGTGAGCGGGATAAAGATTCAACGTGTGTCCTTACCCCGCTCGTACTGCTCGCGGTTCGGTATTGAGCCTCCCCTCACGGTCGAACTACTGCCCCGGACGAGCGAACGCTAGCTTACCCGCGGCATACACCCTCCATGGATGTTCAACGCCAAAAAAGTACGGCAGTTCGCGATAGTCTGACGCAGCGTGAATCACAAAATCAGCACGCTTGCCTTTTTCGAGCGAGCCAACTTGATCACCGCGTTCAAGCGAGTACGCCGCATTGATCGTTGCGGCAGTTATGGTTTCCGCAGGCGTCATCTTCATCTGCGTACACGCGAGCGAAAGAATCATCGTCATTGAAGGCGTCGGCGATGAACCGGGGTTAAAGTCTGTCGCAAGCACCACCGCGAGACCCGCCTCGATCATCTCGCGGGCCGCGGGATAGCGATTCGACGCCAGCGCGTAAACCGAACCGGGGAGAAGCACGGGCTGGACCCGTGCGTTCTTCAACGCAGCGATTCCGTTTGCGTCAGTGTGCTCGAGGTGATCGGCGGTCGCGGCATTTAATTCGGCGGCGAGCTTCGCCCCGCCGGACAATGAAAGTTGGTCCGCATGGACGCGCAGGCCCAGTCCGTGACCGCGCGCGGCCAAAAGAATCTGCGAGGCTTCTTCGGTCGTAAACACATCTTCTTCGCAGAAAACGTCGCAGTATTCGGCAAGCTTCTCTTCCGCCACGCGCGGCAGCATCTCGTTGATAACGAGGTTCACGTACATCTGTCGCCGAGATTTGTATTCAAAAGGAATGTCGTGCGCGCCGAGAAAAGTGGGCACGTAATTGAGCGCCGTACCTTCGTCGAGATGCCTGATCGCACGCAGGATTTTCAGCTCGTCTTCCAGTGTCAGGCCGTAGCCGGATTTCGCCTCGACCGTTGTCGTGCCGCAGCGCAGAAACCACTCAGCGTAACGCTTGCCGGCTTTCACCAGGTCATTAAGCGAAGCAGTACGTGTCGCGCGGACGGATGAGCGAATGCCGCCACCGCGCGCGGAAATCTCTCGATAAGTGGCTCCGGCTGTTCTTTGTTCGAATTCGTTCGCGCGGTTGCCGGCAAAGACCGGATGCGTGTGGGCATCGACAAAGCCGGGCAGCACGACACGGCGGCCGGCGTCAATTACTTCGCATTCAGAATCAACGAGAGCTTCTATTTCGCGGCGGCGTCCGACAGCTTCAATCCGATTGGCGCGAACCAGCATCGCGCCGTCTTCAATGATCGCAAGCTGACGCAGATCGCCGCCGGTGCGAGGCCGGTGGGCGCCCGCAAGGGTAACGAGTTGTGAGCAATTAATTACCGCGAGTGACTTCGACAACCCCAGACTCTTCAGACTTCCTTGTACAGCCAAGCTCCGACAATCGCGGCGACAATGTACTCAACCAGGCCGAAACCCGCGGCGATCGCTATGGCATTCATCGGCTGAACCAGAAGAATCCCGTAGATGATGCCGACATACAAGTAGATTGCGAACCACAAGACCAGCGCTGCGACAATCGCCGTCTTAGGCCCTGGTCCCATGCGCGGACGGATGAGGGCATACAGCCAAACCATTACGATCCCCAACACGAACGTGAGACCGATCGCCACTACCATGAATGAAGGCGCAGGTTCCGCGGGGAAGTTGTGGCCACTCGCCCATTCAACCATAGCCTTGTGTAAAATCACTGCATTCAGCACGAACTCGCCGATATTCAGGATGAGTCCAGCTACCAGACCGCCAAGAATCACGCGTCCATAATTCATTTTTGTTCTCCTATCGGGGTAAAGAGTACTGAAGTGTCCGCTTGCGGGCGCGTTCTATCACAATAGCAACGCGAAAACCAGCGTTACTTCCAATTTGCAGATTGCGTTGTAATTGGGCTATCCCGCGGCTGATGGAGACACTCCAGCTGCCGCCTTCGAAGAATGTTTGCCGCGTACGGCGTATAGGACAACGCCGATGACGTTAGCGATCAAAACTACCGCGAAGACCTTCAAGGCGAATGCGCGCGGCTGGGCCACTGCTTTGATGGGAAACATTGAGTAGAACCCCGCGATCAGCGAGACGATCAAGCCTGAAGCTGATGCAATCTTCAGCCAGAGCGGCGCCTTCGCGCCGAATCGTCGTATCGCGACGAAAGGCATCGCAAAGAGCACGACGTAAATCAACGCGTAGAACATCGTCGCGGCGTTGTCCTGAATTTGGAAGGCTTCCTCTTCCAGCACGCCGATCAGCGGTATCAGGCTGAAAGCTAAAGTGATCACACCCACAAACAAGATGGAATTAACCGGTGTGCGATATCGCTTGTGAAGTCGGCTAAACCAGTTCGGGAGAAGATTGTCCCAACCAGCGACCATCGGCAGGCGAGTGTTACCGGCGAAGTAAATGCTCATCAAAGCGATCTGTCGGGCGGCCACGCCGAAGATCGTGATCGAGACCAGCGTCGAGACCCAACCGAAGGAATGAAAGCCGAGACTGAGCACCTGCGGAATCGGACCGATCAGATCAACTTGTTCGGGGGCAACGAAGGCGAGCACTGAGGCGGTGCCCAGGACAAACATCACGATAATGATCGGCGCGGCAATCACCACGGACCGGCTGATGTTTCGCGCCGGCGCGCGACACTCACCGGCGAGAATGGCGATGTACTCGAAGCCGGAAAGCGCGCCCACCGCGAGCTTGCTGAAGACGTTGATGTTCTGACTGCTGACTTCCGGCAAGCTGGTCGCGAACGGATGGTAGTTCGCGAGGTTGGTGGTGATGAGGGGAAGCAGGATCAGGGTTGCGAACGTGACGAGCAGGAAAAGCCCGCCGACGTTCTGCACCCACTTGCCAAAAACCAAACCCCGGCGCGACGCCCCGATGATCGCGATCGTTAATGCGACGCAGACGCCGATCGTCATCAGCTTGCTATCGTGCATCCACGCGGCGCGTGGGCCGATCGCGTAGGCAATGTTCTTTTTGATGATCAGGCCGATGCCCGACATCACCGAGATGCCAAAGATCCAAAGGTTCCAGGCCACCATGAACGCGACGAAATCGTTGAACGCAACCTTCGCCCATTGATAAACGCCGCCTTCAAGCGGCGCGAGGCGATTCAGGAAGATCACGACCGCCGCCAGAGGCAAATAGAACGTGATGATCGCCAGCACCCAGTACGCCATCTGATGGCGTCCGAGTTGCGCCGCCCAGCCAACCCAAATTGTGCCAACGACAAAGACGACTTGCGTCAGCACTAGATCGAACAGGCCAAGTTCCTTCTTCAGCGACGCGCTGCGCACTTCGACCTGGTGTTCGACGGTGGCGAGATTCGTTGTTGTCATGAAGTCAGTACCGCGAGCGGTAGCGACCGGGTTTCAGGCAAACTCCGGCGGCGGAATGTTATAGATAAGCAAGAGCAATGTTGGTATCTCCACATTACCTTGAGGCTTGTTAACGAACGGACCCGGTCGCTACCGCTCCCGGTACTGACTCGTGATCACGCGCTCGAAGTGTGATCGTGAACGATTCTCCAACCGTCCCTTGTTCTTCTGAACAGCAACGTGAAGCGCCCGCGCGGCTCGTCTTTGGTGCGTAACTGCCAACGGCCAAAAACGAGCGCCGCGTCTGTGCTAAGCATGGTGATCTCCACGTCGGAAAACTTCAGCACGCCCATCTTCTCGCGCGTGTCGTAGCTCCGTTTGTAACGCTCGAGGACGGTTTTCCAGCCGCGGGTGACGCGATCGCCGGAGATAAAAACGATGTCAGGCGAGCGTTGATAGCCGTCCATGTAGCCTTCAAGATCGCCACGGTTCCAGGCCGCGACCTGCGCGTCGAGCACGGCACGGATGGCGGCGATGGGTTTGTTGTCCCTCGGGTTGTTTTGGGCTGAAGCGAATGTTATTGGAGCAAGAACTAGAAGGGCGGCAAATGTCAGCACACGATTTTTCATGATGGTCGAAGTGAGTGGCTGCGGAGCAGCCAAATGTTTCTGAAAGCCAGCAGCGTCTTCAAAGATTCAAAACGCCTTCAGGCGCGCCGTTATAACACGACGCGCCTGAAGGGGGAAGTAGATTTACAGAACCGCGAGCGGTAGCGAGCGGGACAAGGACTCAAGCTGCATTGTTTGAGTCTTTAACCCGCCCACTACCGTTCGCGGTTCTGTATTAGGACTTAGAAATACCGATAGTGGCCGGTGATTTTCCACGCGAACAAAACGTCTTCCATGCGCGTGCCCGATCCGATGTTGTGAACGACGAGATAGCGCTGCGAAGGTTTGTACCAGACATTGGTGACGATGCCGACGTGATCAACGCCGCCGCCCAGGTCCCACGTCACGATGTCGCCGGGAAGGAAAGTATCTGCGCTGCCGGTCGTCGCAACCTCTTTGCCTCTGCGCGCGAAGTAAGTTTGCAGGTTCGGCACGCGGCGATGATCGATGTTGCGGTCCGTGCCGCGCAAGCCCCACTTAGTCGGGTATGAAGAGAAGTGGCCTTTCATGTCTTCGTGAACTTCTTTTTGCAGGTCGATGTTCGCCGTGCGGAACGCGCGAATGATGACGTCTGAGCAGACGCCAGTCTCGATCGGTACATCGCCGTTCGGATAGTCGAGCTTTTGGTAGGAAGGATCGTAACTGGTCGTCTTCCCGACCTGATCCGTCGCGCCGTCAATTATCAGTTTGATGTTCGGCGAGCTATTCGCCGCCAACGCTCGAACTTCGGTTTGCTGTTCGGGCGGTTTCAGCGGCTGGATTGTCCTCGCGACTTGCTGCTGGCCACAGGCCGCGGCGAGCAAGAATGACGTCAGAAGAAGTGCGGTTGAAAAGAATTTCATGATTCTGGTTTAGACGCCGGACGAAAAGCTATTTCATCGTGATTCGTTTAGACGCCGGACTTGTCCGGCGCGTTCCCTTGAGCCGCTAAACGAACATGGACGCGGGCCGCACAAGTGCGGCCTCTAAACGAACATGACGCGCTATTGAGACGCTTTTTGCCTCAACCATTCGCTGATGTCGTTGCGCATCGCGGGCGAGATTTCATGACCGGCATCGTAACTCCGAAATTCCACGTCTTTCGCGCGCTGTCGCAACTGGGCGGCGTAGTTCGCAACGCGTGAGGGCGGATAAAACTCATCGCGCTCGCCGGTAAGATGAAAAATCGCCGCGTCAGTTTGCTTGTACGGCGCACTGTCCCAATCTCCAGGTAATCCGCCAGAGATACCAATCACGCCACGCAAAACGTCCGCGTGCGTGAACGCGAAGCGGTAGTTCAACGCGCAGCTCTGTGAGAAGCCGAGCAGGAAAATGCGTTTGGCGTCAGCCATACCCTCGCTAACGAGCGCGTCAATCATGTCGAGCACGCCCCGATGATGAACCGTGACCGAATCCTCAGGATGGAAATTTGTCAGCCAGCCAAATCCATAGCGCAGTGGGCCGCCCTTCTCCCTGGGTTCTCGCAGATGTTGATGAGGCCCTTGCAAAGAAGCGATGGCGAAACCTTCGGGCGCGACCCTCTTCGCTTCACGCAGCGCGTGCCATTTGCTTGCGCCGTATCCGTGCAAAGCGATAAGCAGTGGCGCCGCTCGCGACGTCGCCGCGATCACGTCGTAGTAGAGTTTGGTTTGCGAGGTGAGCGTCCTTTCAACGGCCTCGGCAGTCTGACTATTTGTCATTGATGCGGTGGTTATAACATGCCGACAAAAGAATCGCGGACTGAAGTGCCGCTGCTTTGCATTCACGATGAGACACGGCTACGATGCTGCACAAACGAATTCACAAATGCGGGCAACGATGCCCGCGCTCCACAGAGGTTAATAAGATGAAATTTCCGGGCGGACTTAACATTCAGCAGATGATGAAGCAGGCGCAGCAGATGCAAGAGCAGATGGCGCGCGAGATGGACGAGATGCGCGTCGAAGCATCGGCCGGTGGCGGCGTGGTTAACGTGACGATGAAGGGTGATCACGAGATCCTTTCGCTGCGCGTCGATCCGGAGCTGGTGAAAGAAAACGACGTCGAAATGCTTCAGGACATGATTCTCGCGGCGGTGAACGAGGCCAATCGCAAAGTCAACGAAGCGATGAAGAGCAAGCTCGGATCGATGTTGCCGCCGGGACTGGGCAATCTTTTCTAGCCGGGATTGAGTAATTCATGTGCTTTGTACTTTGTGCTTTGTACTTCGATCGCTTGCGAACCTTGCTCGTGAAGACTGATCGAAGCCTTACAGAGACGACAAAGCACAAAGTACAAAGTTCATAGTACTAAAATACAAATGCTGGACTATGCTGAGCCCGTCACGAAACTAATTGACGAATTCAAACGTCTGCCGAGCATCGGGCAGAAGTCGGCGCAGCGGCTCGCGTTTCATATCCTTCGCTCGACCGAAGCCGATGTCGAACGCCTGATTGCGGCACTTCACGAAGTAAAAGAACGCATCACCGAATGCTCAGTCTGCAATAACCTCACCGATGTAAATCCCTGCCATTACTGTGCTTCTGCGACGCGCGATCGTTCGCTTATGTGCGTGATCGAGCAGCCTTACGACCTTCTCGCGGTGGAGAAGACGCGCAGTTACAAAGGCCTCTATCACGTTCTGCACGGTGCGCTGTCGCCGATTCGCGGTATTCGTCCGAATGATCTGCGGCTGGATAATCTACTGTTGCGGCTGAAACCGGAAAACAACGATGGCGTCGAGATTCGCGAAGTGATCGTTGCGACGAATCCGAATACCGAAGGCGAAGCGACCGCGAACTACATCAGCCGTTTACTGAAGCCTCTCGGCGTGCGCGTGACACGTTTGGCGATGGGAATGCCAGTGGGAAGTGACCTGGAGTATGTGGACGAAGTGACGATGGATAAGGCGCTGTCGAATAGGCACGATATGTAGAAGAGAGACAGCAGACGGCAGGAGGCGGACGGCAGGAGGCAGGAAGCAGGAGGCAGACGGCAGGCAAGAGTTAGACGCTAAATCTTTCCGGTCTTAGAATCATGCTGCCAAGCATTCTCCCGAGTTCTTCGTAGCCAGATGTCAACTTGCGTTGGATTTCCGGCGAGAGGTAACCGCAGTCGCGTGCGAAGTCCAACCAAACTTGTGTTTCCGTGGCTTCGCCATCCGCATCCGCCATTTTACTTACAAACATTTTTGGATAGCGCTTCTTGCGGTAGCCTTCAGCAATGTTAGCGGCAACACTTCTTGATGCTCGGCGAATCTGGTCGGTTAGCGAGTATTTTTCTTCCGCCGGGAAGTGTCTAGATTGGCGGAAGACTTCCATCGCGAGATCGTAAGCGAGTTGATAAGCCTTGAGATCTCGAAATCCTCGTGGGAGTGACATCGTGATTCCTGCCTCCTGCTGTCTGCAGTCTGCCGACTGCTTTTAGAATCTCACCAGCTCTTCCGGCGCGCCTTTCTTACATTCCACGCAATCCTCAGCCCGGTCGTAGAAGTGCTCTTCAAATTCAACCAGTGACTTAATCGGAACGCCGTTGATGTTGTCGGGCGCAGAGGTGAAGCGGACGATCGCGCCGCAACCAATGATTGGCGAGCCTAGCTCTTTCACCAACTCGACAGTCTCTTCAATTGCGCTGCCGCTGCGGATGATGTCATCTACAATGATGCAGGGATTGATGTCGCCCTGGTTCACGTATTGGCGGAAGGCGCGTTTGTTACTCGCACAATCCTGTTCAGCCCAATAGATCTGCTCGGCGCTGAGCGCTTCGCGGACGCCAAAGGCGACCGGAATTCCGCCCGAGCTCGGACTGATGACAGCGACCTTCGGCAGTTGGCTGGCGATGTCGCGTTCGACACGGAACTTGCGACTGAGCGCTACCGCCAACACGCGTGCGGTGTCATAGAGCCGAAACGCCAAAGGCATTTGAAAGTAATGCGCGGTGTGTTTGCCGTTCGGATAAACGAAATGACCTTCACGGAACGCGCCGGTCTTGCGCAGAGCCTGCATAACCACTTCCGGCGAGGGAATTAGCTGGACACTTGGTGCCGCCATCTTCTTCTCCTGGTAAATTGTGATGAATTTCGAGGCGTAGAATACATCATTCTCGCCGTTTTTCTCTAACATCTATGGCCCGCTTGATCATCCGACGTTGATCGCGCGAGAGATCGTCCGGTAAGTCATCGGGAGCGAACCAGCCGGCCTTCCTGATTTCGAAACTGCTCGGAGTTGGATTGCCCTTCGTGGTGCACGCGAAGTGAAGCTCAACCTGACGCGGCCTTGCCAGGGTGCGCGCGAAAAGAAACTGTACGTCATCAACTTCCAAAGCGACTTCTTCGCGCAGTTCGCGGCGCATGGCTTCCTCGGGTTGTTCGCTCTTGTTGAGAAAGCCCCCGGGAATTCCCCAGCGACTGTCCGGACGAAATTCGTGTTCGAGCAGCAGGATGCGGCCCTGCTCATCGAACACAAACGCGCCCGCCGTAACCGTGAATTGCCGTTGGCCGAGACGCACGAGTTTGCGGCGAAACACACCCGGAAGGAAACGAAAGATCGAGCCAAAGATTTTCCCTAGCACGAGCGAAGGATAGCATGCTCGATATCCGCTCTCATTAACACCGCGCTTCAGCGCGGTCTAAGCGTCCGCTGAAAAACCAGAAACCGTTTAAACGGTTTCTAAGGAAACTGCTGCCCGTCATCCACCGGGGTAAGCCCCGGTGTTAATGAGAAACGGGGCCTCAGGCTTCCTTTTTCAGGGGAATGATTTGACGCGCGTGCCTGCAGTCTTTAAGATTTGCGCGACGTTTGGAATCGGATCACTACCTAAGTAAAAGCGAATCATCAATGTCAGCAAACATCACCGAAACTACCGCGCCAAACCCAGCCACGCCTCCGGTTCCCAAACGCATCACGAACGCGCAGACGGTCTGCAACGAACGCAACGAAAAGAACAAACTCTGCAACGGTCATCTCAAGCAGTTGAAGACTGCGGGCGAGTTGGCCGAAGTTCACTTGCGCGGCGACGACGTGCTGTTCAAGTGTCAGATTTGCGGCACGTTTTACATGGGCCCGCCGCTGGGACACGTGCGCGATCCCGAGAAGCAGAGTCGATTTGTCGAGTTCGAGTTGGCGGCGTTGCTGCAAGCGGCCGGTGGCACGATGCCGGTCATTAAGAAGAATGACCGCGGTGTTTACGTGATTGTAGAACCCGAAGGCGCGGTGCCTGCGCACGGCGCGCCTGCGGCGAAACCGGCTGCAGTTGCACCGGCGACACCGCCGGTCGTAACCCCGAAACCTTCAGCGCCTGCAGCTCAAGCAGCCGCGGTTGCTGAAAAAGCGATGGCGCCTCCCCCGGCCGCAAAACCCACAGGCGATCCGGATCGAACGCTCAATACCAGATCCACGTACGCGGGTTTCAAGGACACCGGGCCCGTCGCGGGAGAATCAAAGGAGCAGAAGATTGCGCGGCTAACTCAACTGGCGGAAGCGGTTAAGAGACAACGTGCAGAAGGCGGCGGTCCTGAACCCGCCCCCGCGGCGGCTGTCGTAGATTCTTCGCCGACTGCCGATGCGCACCGCCCCGCCGCAGAAGCACAAGCAGCGACCGGCGCAGCTTCGGCCGCTCCTTTGAGCGAAGCCGCAGCGACAGCTTCACCGGTCGCGGGCGCTGAAACACTTGCCGATCTTGCGCCTGATTCAGTCGCGCCAGCGACGAAGCCGACTTCAACGGCATCGCACACGCCAAGTGGCGACCCGGATCGTTCACTCATGACAAGAGGAAGCTATGCAGGCGTAGTGGATACCGGGCCAGTTGCGGGCGAGACGCGTGAACAGAAGATCGAACGGTTAGCAGCCCTCGTTGAAGCAGTGAAGCAACAAAAGGAAAGCTAGTCGCTCTGCTTCACAACCAATCCCTCACGCGCAACTTTCCACCGCAAAACTTCCGCGCCTTTTTCCGTAGCTAACGCGCGTTCAAGTTCCTGCTTGCGTTCAGGCGGACAGAGAAAGGCGATGCAGCCCCCGCCTCCGGCGCCGCACACCTTTGCCGCTTCCGCGCCGTTTGCGAGCGCTTTCGTGACCAGCGCATCCATGTGCGGTGTCGTAATTCCGGGCGCGAGTCGCTTTCGATTTGGATAGGCGTCGCGCATCACCTTTCCGACTTCAGCCCAGTCGTTTGCCGCCAGCGCTGCTCGCATGCGCGTCGCTGCCTCGCGAATGGTCTCAAAGATTTGAAAAAGTTCGGCGTCACCGTCGATGTGACGTTTGAAGATGTCCCAGTTGTTGATACCAGAGTTGCGCGGCTGGCCGGTGTAGCAAATCACAAAGCGCCGTTCGATCTCTTCGTGGTCAAGGTTCAGGTGTTCGCGCTCGATGCCGTCCGGCCGGAAGTGAATGCATGAAGCCGAGCCGTGTAACGCCGGATGATAATCCTGAAAGCCGGCCGGGACTTTTATGACGGTCGTTTCAATGTTCGCAGCGATGGTGATGAACTTCCGCTCGTCGTAACGATTGCCGACTAAACGGTTCAGCGCGCCGATTAGCGCAATTGCCAACGCTGACGAGCCTGAAATACCTGCGCCGGCGGGAGCATCGCTGTTCGCAACCAGATGAAAACCTTGTGCGGGTCGGAAGAAGTGAACCATCTTCGAAACAAGCTCCAGCCGCTCGTCCCGAGCGAGTTCGTCGATGCCGTCAACGGTTGTTTCAAAGCCAACGCCGCGATCGCGCGACTCGAGAATGACTCGGTTGTCGTCGCGCGTTTTGATGCGGACTGATGCCGGCAGCGAAAGGGCGAAGTTCACAGTCATCGCGCCCGGGTGGAAAAGATAAAGCGGCCAGATGTCGATGGTGCCTCCCGCCAGGTCAACGCGGGTTGGTGCTGATGATTCGATGATCATAAATCAGTTTGTACTTTGGTCTTTGTGCTTTGGTCTTTGTCTTCGTCTTTATTTAGGCGACTCGCCAAAATTCCAAAAAATTCCAAAAAACCAAGACCAAAGTACAAAGATCAAAGACCGCCTTACTTCAAATGTATCTTCTCGCGAATTTCGTCTTTCAGATCCTTCAAGCCTTCCATCGCGGCATGTTCGATCTCGTGTAGTTTCTCAGGCTCGGCTTCTTCAACCTTCTTCGAGAGCCAAACGCGCTTGACCAAATAGAATCCGAGGATGCCAACGATGACAATCACCAGCAGCGCTTTACCCAGTCTTCGGAAATCACCGAGCAGTCCCATGACGGCGGTACTGAAGAAAAATCCGATGCCGCTTAAAATCAGCACCCAAACGAAGCAGCTCGCCAGCGACAATAGCAGGAACCGCAGGTAAGGCATGTGCGCCACGCCATAGAACGTGCACGACGCCCAGCGCAATCCATAGATGTACTTCGACAGAAAAATCGACAGCGTGCCGAAACGATTTGTGAGCCGCTGCAATCTTTCCTTCGAACCACGGTAAAAACGAAAGTTGCGAACCGTCTTTCCGAATGCGCGGCCCGCGAGGTACGCGAGATTGTCGCTGGCGACACCGCCGAGCGTTCCCCACAACAGCACGCGCGCGAAGCTGGCCGTCGCCGAATCGCCGAAGAAAGCACTGTGCGCGAGCACGCCGGCCATTAGCAACGTTATGTCGCCCTCGATCATTACGAGGAAGAACACCGCGTAGAGGCCATACTGCTCGATCAGTTGTGAAAGAAATTCGAGGCTAGTCATAAAAGAGTAGGCAGTAGGCGGTAAGCAGTAGGCAGCAATCTTCTAATCGGTAGTTCAAGCACAGCGGCGAAACTGTTCCTGCTTTCTGCCGTCTGCTTGCTGCCTACTGTTCCTCCGTTTCCTCCTCTGGTGGGGGCTTGACGACGAGTACGGGGCAACTGGCATGTCGCACGACCGATTCGGCAGTCGATCCGAAAATAATTCGGCCAAATCCGGTGCGGCCGTGCGAAGAAATCACGATCAAATCCGCTTCCTGTTCAGACGCGACGCGAACGATTTCGGCGGCCGCATCGCCGTGCACGATTACTTCTTCGACATTGAGGCCGGTGCATTCTTCACACTCTGCCAGCTTTGGCAATTGACGCTCAGCCGAATCTTCGAGCTGCTCACTGATGTCTGCAATCGGCATCGGATCGGCGAGCCCGGTGTAGCCGACCGCAGGCACCACCGGCTCGACGACGTGAACACAAATGATCTGAGCGTTCGTCGCGCGCGCGATGGCCGCTGCGTACGGCAGGGCATAATTCGCACAGCCGCTGAAGTCCGTTGGCAGCAGGATCTTCTTGAGTCGGGGGAACTCTGAATTGGTTTGACTTGCCGCGACCATTGAATTCGCGGGCAATTCTACACGCACACGACGCCGTTTGACAGCCTAAGATGTGTCGCATAAGATCGCCGCGAAATTCCTGCCCGCACTAATTCATTCGAAAGAACCTGTGCCTATGTCTGCGTCCTCCAATAACTATTTTGCCGGTGTGGAAGTCGCACCGAGCTTGATGCGCGCGGCGGTCGTGTCTGCGGACGGCGAAGTCATAGCGAGACGCGAAGCGCCTTATCAATCTGACACATTCATCTCCGACCTGGCCGCTCTGGTTTCAACTCTGCGCGAAGCCGGCGACATTCAGTGCGTCGGACTGGCTGTGCCGGGTCTCGTCAATCGCGACGCTGATCGCGTACTGCTTTCGACCGGCATGCCGTCGTTTGTCGGCGCCGATTTGCACGCGGAATTGACCAAAGCCATTGGCACAAAGCTCGAGCTTGAGAACGACGCCAACGCGGCAGCCTACGGGGAATTGCAAGCCGGCGCGGCCCGGGACGCGCTCGATTTCTTTTACATCTACATTGGCGACAATGTGGGCGGCGCGTTCATCGTCAACGGAAAGCTTTGGACGGGCGCGTCGGGATGCGCGGGCGAGATTGGCCACACGATGATCAATCCCGACGGGATCCAGTGCGAGTGCGGCAACATTGGGTGCCTCGAAACAGTAGCATCAGCGCCCAACATTGCGCGGCGCGCGCGGGAACGTTTGAATCGCGATTCGACATCTTCGCTGTCACGGCTCGCGATCCACGACGATTTTACCGCGGCCGACCTGGCGCACGAGGCGACCAACGGTGACGACTTTTCGATCATGATGATCGAACGCACGGGAAAATTCATTGGCACCGCCGTCTCCGGCATTATCAATCTGCTGAGTCCGCAGCGGATTGTTCTGGGTGGTGCGGTGATGGATGCGGGTGAGCTGATCCTCGCGCCGATCATGAAGGAAGCCGGCAAGCGGTCATTCCAGCCCTGCTTCGAGGCGACGAAGATTGTTGCCGGCGAGCTGGGTGTGGATGCGGTTTCGGTGGGAGCGGCCCTGCTGGCGCGCGATACCTAGGCTGTCTCTGCGCGGTTGTTTAGAGTTGGGCTACCGCCCGACGGCTGGCGGGCAGTAGCCTCTAAACCTCCTGATCAGTAGTCGCGGAAGCTGCTATACAACCACGCCGTCCGCAGGTGATAGACGACAGTCATCGCAATAATCGCGGTCTCCATCACGAGCAGCGTAATCAAAGCAGCCCACTTCCTTTTCCCGCGCAGTATCGCCGGCAGAGGCACAAACGAGCTGGCCAGCAAAACCAGGATACTCACCACTCCCAAAACCGTCGCCACAATCGAGAAGAGAGTTATTTGACCGGCCACCTCGGCAACTCCGGCTCCGGCTGAATGCGGAAAGATCGCGTCCAAGAGAAGTGATTGCGCGCGCCAGAGCGCGACCATTGGCATGAGGCCCAGGATTCCCCCAATCAGGTAGTACCACGCCGATGGTGACGCTGCGACTGTTGTGGTGAACAATCGCACCAGACCGATCACAACACCGGCGCTGCCGACGATAATCGCAAGGTACAGGGTCACGAGGATAGCGAGGTTCGCCTCTGAAATGCCTGCTGCAACCGCGCTGATCCCGGCAGCTTCGGCGTTGCGCATCGCGCGCAGCACACTCAAAAGAAGCATCGCGCTTATTCCGGCTCCAAGAGCCGGCAACGCGTATGAAAGCGCAGGCACGAGGCGCGCGATAATGCTGACGCGCGCCGGTGTCGGTTGTTGTTGTTCCTCAGTTGTCATGGCTACGGAGTCCCCGCGGGCATGTTGAACTTTGCGTCGTCCACCGCCACGTTTAGTTTCATTTCGGAAAAAGTGCGTGTTGAAACGGGATTACCGACTTCGATAGACGACACGCGGATCGTGAACGGAAACTTCACGCCGTCCACGTCGCGGTAATCTTCGAAATCGATCTGCTCCGGAATCAGACCGAGCAGCGTCGCCATGTATGAGATTCGGCGCAGCAACAACCCAGTGCTCGTGTCAAAGAAAAGTCGCTCTTGCCGGTTGTCAGCAGTTGTTCCGATGACCACGTAAGTCGGTCGGTCACCAATCAACTGAGTGCCGCGTGCGCGCATGCTGGTGAACTGTTCTTTCAGACGGATGTGGCGTAACAAGCCCATGGAGTTCTGCAACTGCGCTACGTCAGCAGGTGCAAGCGCTCGCACGCCTTGTGGGCCCTTCTCCCAGCCAACGCTGCCGTTGAATCCTCGCTCGAACGCGCCTGTCGGAGTCGTCGCCGTGATATGAAACTTGTCAGGCGCGGCTTGCGAAATATCAAAGGTGACTGACCCATTCGGTTGCGCCACCGAGCCTTTCGCGCTTCGCGACTTGATCTTATCGACGTTGGCCTGACCGCCGATCGCCGCGATGTACTTATTGTAGATTTCATCGGCTGAAGGCGTTGGCTGCGGCGACGGAGGGCCGGATGGTTGCGTCGGAGCAGCACCGGTGGTCGCCGCTGGGCTGGCGGACGGTCGCGGCAAAGGAGTCGGGAGCGGCAAGACCGGGACATTCACCGGGCGCTGCTGTCCGCGATGACACGTGAAGCAACTGATCTCGCTGGCGCCGGGGAAGGTCTGCTTGTGCAGGCCAATTACCATCTTCATCATTTCGCGCGCCGTGTTCTTCTCCGGCTTGTCATCGAGGGCGTATCCCTCGCGACCCTTGTCGGTAATGTGACAAAAGTTACAGCGCCGCCCCAATGACGCGGAGATAAAATTCATGACCGGAATCAGTTGTGAATCCGGCAGTCCGGTGAGCACCTTGATGTTCTTTCGCACCTGCTCGACAGGTTTGTCCTGCGGTCCAACTGTTACGCCGCCGAGTTCCGCTTGCGTGTCGCGATTTGAAACGACGAACAACGCCACGATCGTAAGCGTTAAGACAGTGATCTTGAGAACAGTTCGCGTCATGACTTGCGGCTCCTCGACCGGATTCTGGGTGGACGGCCAAGATAGTTGAAACTCCCGGAAAGCGCAAAACGAAAAACGCCTGGCGTTTCAGCCAGGCGTTTCTTGTCATCGTTTGTGTCAGAGGCCGGAGCGGTAGCGACGGGATCAGGGATGCAATTAAGACAAGCTTAACTACCTTCCTGGCGACGCGATCGGACCGGCTTGCTATCGCTTCGCGATGCGGCGCGCGTGATTCGCTTTCGCCCTCATCAGCGTATCGAAAGAGTGATAGATCTGGAGATATATCTGTGTTTCGCGTGGAATCAGCGTTTTCCAGCCGCTCGTCCCGCCGCGCCGGATGTAACCAGGAATCTTTGCCGCGTTCGAGTTGTAGCCTGCCGCCATCAACTCATGTGGAGTGATCTGCTTCGATTCGAGCCCTGCTTGCACCTCGTTGTTGGCCACCAGATCGTTCCAGGTGTCCTGCATGTAGAGCAGCATCGCTTCAAGCGCGTTGCCGTGATTGCGCATGCCCAATACGAAGTCGGGATTCAACCCGATAGCTCCGTGACGTTCGCGCATCAGCCGGTAAGTCCACGGAATCATCTGCACCATGCCGCCTGCGCCGGCTGAACTCACCGAAAAACGATAGGTGTCGAGTTCGTTCAGTGCGTACAGCGAATAGATCTCGTCGTAGAGTGCAATCCGATTTTCGTTCCGGAAGCGTTCGTGATCGACGTGCTCGACGATGCAAAGCTTCTTCGCAATTTCCACGAGATGCGGGGCGACGGAAAAGCCTTTGGATTTAAGGCGTTTGGCCGCCAAATCAACCATCGAGTTGACGTAAGACTGTCCCGCTTTCGTGAGATCCGCGCTCAACAAAGCCGGATGCCCAGATGTGTAGTAGGCCATCTCGCGAAAGACGCCCTTGCGCTCAATCGGATATTCAACGACCAGAGGCATCAGCGCGCGGTTCTTTTCGTCGAAGATCGTGACGGCTGTGTTGACGCCGTTTGCTCGGAGAATGCGGACGGTCACCGGCAATCCGAGGTTCGAAATAGACGGCATCTCGGAACCCTTCTTAAGGAACGTCTCTTTCGGGACGCGGATCAGGTGAATGTGCGAATTGTCCGGCACCATCGCCGCGATCGTCACGTAAAAGAGCGCTGGAGAAGTCATTGCCGTGGGGTGCGGCCGACTCTTGAACATGCGCTTCGCTTCGTCGATGCGGGCGCGAATTCGGTTAGGCGCCAAGCGATTCCCATTGGATTTGTTTGGACTTTCAGCAGCGGGCTTCTGTGCCGGTTCCTGCTTCGTACGCGTGTGATTCGCGACGTTGGCCGGTTTCTGCTTTGCCGAAACAGTTCGCGGTCGTGTTTGCTCGGCAACTGATTGAGCGGATGCGCTGGTAAAGGCGGGGAGTAAGAGCGTGACGAGAAAAAGGGTCGCTAAGGTTTTCATGATTGCTTGTAACCGAGGGGAAATAATCCCGAGGAGTTCGGGACTGGGAACTCAGATTCGCGCACCGACAAGATGGTTGTCAACGACTTTTTTTCTGGAAATTTGCGTGTCTCATTCCATAAAAGTTTCTGGAGAAGCGCACATCTCGTTCCAGAGTTTTTATGGAAAGCGCAATGCTGATTTCCAGTTTCTGATTCGAAAAAAGATCGTGCCGTTTTCGACGCTTCACGCCATCCTTAACGGTCGGGCTACTGCCCCGCGTCGCGTTCCAGAACGACGATCCCTTCGCTCTTACTCCTTGCTATCGGAACCTTCCCCTTCCAAGTTTTTCACGCGCTCGTTCAGTTTCTTCAAATCCTCGCGCATGTGCGGCAGGCGACTTACGTGCGCATTAAGCCGCTTGTATTCGTCGAGCGGCTGAATCGGAATTCCCCACCAGACGCCGGGCCTGACAATCTTCCCGGGCAAGATACCGGCTTTCGAGCCGATGATTGCGCCGCTTTGTACACGAATGTGGTCGCCAAAACCAACCTGGCCGCCAATGATGCAGTCGTCTTCGATCGTGACGCTGCCGCTAATGCCTGTTTGAGCGGCAATCACGACCCGTTCGCCGATGTCGCAGTTGTGGCCGACATGCACCATGTTGTCGAGCTTTGTACCTTTGCCAATGCGCGTGCGGCCGAGCGCCGCCCGGTCGACACATGTGTTGGCGCCTAACTCAACGTCGTCTTCGATGAGGACTGTACCGATCTGCGGAAACTTGTGATGGCTCTGATCGTCACGCACGTAGCCGAATCCGTCGGCGCCGATAACGACACCCGCGTGCAGGATCACTCGATCGCCAATCGTCACGTCGTCGTAAATGACGACGTTCGGATGAATTACACAGTCACTACCCACGGAGACGTTGTCGCCGATGCTTGCACCCGACAGAATTTGAGTGCCGACGCCGACTGTACTGTGGTCGCCAATAGTCACGTGCGGTCCCACAAATGCGGTCAAGGCGACGTCCGCCGTTTCGGAAATCACCGCTGATGGATGAGCGTCCGAATCGCGTCGTTTGGGCGGATGCAGGATCTTTGCGATTAAGGCGAAGGCCAGTTTCGGCTTCTTCACTTTGATCGCACATGGCAATTTTAAATCGGCGCTTTCCGGGACGATCACACACGACGCGTTCGAGCGCGCCACGGCCTCAAAGAACTTTTCATCCTCAACGTATGCGATGTCGCGTTCGCTCGCAGCCTCCAGGCTGTTCACGCGGCGAATCACAACCGCGCCGTCGCCGACGACTGTACCGCCAACGCGCTCTGATAGCTCCGCGACTCGTTTCTCGTTTGCAGCCATAACGAACTGATTCGTGAATCGCAGATAGTACAACGCACGGCCCGAGAACCGCGAACCAGCAGGTGCGGCGGACTGGCGCATTTGTTACTCTCAACGGCCTTGTTCAACAACACCGCTACCCAGTGAGGGAATGGATGTCATACAAACTACGCTTAATGAGTTTGTCTTTAGCTGTTTTGACTGCTTCTTATTTCGACGTCCTACCGCTATTTGCGAAGTCCAGCCAGCCGTCAGGCGCAGGCGCGAGGGGCTCAAGTTTTCGGATAGACGAAACGGGCACATCCAGAGGCGGCAAGCTTTACATCACGGTCGCGGGCCGCGAACGGAAAATCTATAACGAAGCGTTTGAAGCGTGGCTGGTCAACGACGGACGTGACGTCGTCTTCTCGAGTCACGACGGCGCGGGCGGGTTCGAGAACGAAGGCCAGTCGCTAAGGATCTACAACGTAGGCACGCGAGTGGTCAGGAAGATTCTCTCTGAGATCGTTGGCATAAACGCTGTCCAGGAGGTTAAGACCACCACCGGCAAGACCGTTTTGCTGGTGGCCATGAGCGATGGCGGGTTAGGCGGATCATACTTTGCCGTTGTCGATCCTAAGCGTGGCGAAGTTTTCTTTCGCAGGTGGGCTGAAGTAACCGCAATCAATGGCGACAACGTAACCCTGGCCATGTTTCGCGCAGACGATTTCGAAGCAATCAACGAAGAACGAGGATGGAAACCGGGTCCTTCCAATCAAGTGATCTCGAAAACCAAAGTCGCCCCCTACAAGACTGAGACGCACGATCTGAAACGCTTACTTCGAAATCGAGTGATCTATAACCGGCATACGAACCTTGACGCTCAAAGCGCGCCACCCAAGTCGCGGACAATAAAAATTTATCTCTGGGACGTTAATAGCGATAAACCCGGCATTCCGTTAGTGCCAGTCAACCGCCGAATCGGTGGTGACAACGTCCTGAAACTGACGATGGACTGGCTGTTCGGTACGACGCTTTCCAGGGAAGAGGAAGATCGCGGACTCAGTCTGCCCACGTTTGGAATGAGACTTGAGGGCGTGACGCTCCGGAATGGTGTGGCTTTGATAAAGTTCTCGCAGCCCGACGGAGCCACGAACTACGGTTCACAAGGCCCGTTCATCTTTGCAAAAGCGATTGAGCGGACCGCGCGACAGTTTCCGACCGTGAGGAGAGTTGAAGTCTGCGCGGTCGGCGAGACGCTGATCGATGCACAGCTTGAGAAGCAGTTCCCAAGATGCTCGAAATGACTGAGTAACCTCGGTTTTTCAGAGGAAAAAGCACGAATGACGCGGTGTTGGACGGTTTTTGTCTTGCTACTTCGCCCAAGCCAAACTATCATGAGGCCTATCGCCGATGTCTCATATTCTTGATTTGCGGCGAGTACTACGCGGTTTGCGCCTTATTAACCCCGGATGCGTGTGAGTGCGTCTGGAATCCCCTGAGGAGTAGCTTTCATTGTTTAGTGATCAATTTCGTCGAGGCGAGTCAGATAAAGGCAAAATGCCCGGGGTCACCGGCTCGAAAGTCGTCTCGGCTCTGTCAGACGTTGCGTGGAAGGCTTTTCAATCCGTAAACCGCCTTCTCCCCGAAGGTGAAGCGATCCGGCCAAAATGGGCGCCGGGGCCGCTGCTCAAATCCTACGAACGAAGCGCACCGCCGCTTGGCTTCCCGAGAGAAACAGATTCGCTGTGCCCGCGTTGCGTCAAGGAAGTTCGCACCGCGGTGATTTCCGGCGAGACCACGCTCGAGACCCTGATGCACCAGCATCCCGGCGAACTCAAAGCGCAGATTCTGGAAGAGAACGGCCAGGTCATCATGCGAAAGACTTGCCCGAAGCACGGCGAGTTTACCGACGTGATGGCTACGGATCCGGCATTCCTCGAACGAATTGAATCTTTGTTTTTCGGTCGAGACTTTCGGGCGGCAGAAGATAAAGACGTGCATCGTCACGGGACTTCGAACATCAAGTTTGGACGGGGCGCGGTGTTGACCGTTGACCTGACGAATCGCTGCAACATGATGTGCGATCCCTGCTTCATGGACGCGAACCAGGTTGGCTACGTTCACGAGCCGACGTTTGAAGACACGAAAGCGATTCTCGATCGGGCCGTGTCATTCAAACCGAAACGCCAGGTCATAATTCTTTTCTCGGGCGGCGAGCCGACGTTATCGCCTTACTACCTCGACGCGGTTGCGTACGCGAAGAAGACCGGCTTCTATCGAATTCTCGCCGCGACCAACGGAATCCGCTTCGCCGAAGACATTGAATTTTGCAAAGCTGCGAAGGCGGCCGGTCAGCACGGCGTGTACTTGCAATTCGATGGTGTCGGCGAAGAGAAAAACAAGCATCGTGGCGTTGGCAATCTGTTCGACGTGAAGGTGCGCGCGATCGAAAACCTGCACAAAGTGGGAATTAAGGTCACGCTGGTCGTCACGATCGTCAACAGCATCAACAACGATGCGATTGGACAGATCGTTGAGTTCGCCGCCAGGAACATCGACAAGGTTCAGACGATTGCTTTCCAGCCGGTTTCATTTACCGGCCGGGATGAAGACATCTCAGACGAGATGCGAACGAAGTGGCGTTACACGTTGGCGGGTATGACGCACGATTTGAAGGATCAGCTCGGCGGACGCATTCAACCGCTGCGTGACTGGTTTCCGCTCTCGTCTTATTCGGCGTTCACCAGCGTCATGGACATGCTGCAGGGTGCGGATGCGCCGTGGGGCTGGTCTTCGTGTAATTGCCATCCGAACTGCGGCATTTTCACGCTGGCCGTAGTGAATAAGCAGACCGGCGACTTCCGATCGCTGTTCGAGTTCTTCAACTATGAACAGTTCATGAAGGACGTCGCGGTCATCACCGACACGGCGCGCGGCAAGAAACTTTCGTATGCGCAGCTTGGCATGGCCATCATGCGCAATTTCGACGCGAGCAAAGCCCCGGAAGGCTTCCCGATTTCCCAGATCATCAATCTGTTCAAGCCTTCTTCGACGAATTCCAATTCCGATCGCAACGACCGTATGACAAGCGCCGGCCAGGACACCCTGGCTGACAACTGGCGCGTGCTCTGCGTCGAAGGCATGTGGTTCCAGGACCTGTTCAATTACGATTTCCGTCGCACAGAGATGTGCGTCATTCCGTATGGCACGCAGGAAGGCGAGATTTCATTCTGCGCTTACAACACCGGCGTCGGCTGGCGGCAGATTATCGAGAACATGCACAAGACGGCGAACCTGTCTGAGTGGTACAAAGAAAACGAGCGCCATCCGGTTTATGCCGCCGGTCATAACGTGCCTGGAATTTCTAAAAAGCACTCACTTAGTTTGCCAATCGTCAATCAGATTCTCGCCGAAGATACATCGGAAGTTTCCGCACTCATTACTCCACATTTAGTGGAAGAGCACGAAGAACTAATTACTGCGTAGAGTCTCATCGGCTGCGTCCGACAATTCGGTGCTCTGTCCCGTCCCAACAAGAAAGGACTATCATGAATTACCTCAAAAAGATCACCTCTGTTTTCCTGCTGTGTCTGATCTCGCCATTTGCCGGCTTTGCGCAGGACAACAAGCCGAAAGAGCAAGATCAAAAACCGGCTCCACCAGCTCCGACGACAATAGCGACCGCTCCACCATTTGACTTTGGATTGCTGCAAGACACGCCGGTGAGGATCAAGCTAACAAGGAACATTTCGTCGAAAGACGCGAAGGTGGGCGACAAGGTTGATTTTGAAGTGGTTGAGGACGTGAAAGTCAAAGACCTGGTCGTGATTAAGCAGGGCGGAATGGCGATAGCCTCAGTAACCAAGGCAAAGCCGAAGGCACGGCTGGGCCGGTCGGGAAAACTCGATATCAATATCGATTACGTTCAACTGCTCACGGACGAAAAAGTTCCACTGCGTGCAGTAAAAGGAGGCAGCGGCGGAACGCGTACCACGGCAATGACCGGCGCCATGGTTGCTGCCGGCATACTGTTTTTCCCGGCCGCGCCGTTGTTCTTGTTCATGAAAGGTAAGAACATCGAGATTGCAAAGGGAACAGAGGTAACTGCATACGTCGCGGCTGATACGCCGCTCGACCGTTCGAGATTCAACGGAGCCGCCACGCGATCAGTCGCATCCGCGCCGGCCGCGACGACCTCAGCCGTTTCAGTCAGTTCGACGCCCGCCGGAGCCGACATAACGGTTGACGATAAGTTTGTGGGAACAACGCCGTCGGTCATTGAACTCACAGTCGGGGAACACAAGGTTGTGGTCACGAAAACCGGCTACAAAACGTGGGAGCGAACCTTGACTGTAAGTCCTGGCGGAGGCGCCAATCTCAACGTTGAGTTGGAGAAACTGCCTTAGCTGAGTTGATCTGCCGAAACTTCTTTTCGTCCTTCTCCATTCTCCGCTTGAGCATCTGTATCAGTTTCTTCGCCGTGCTGCGTTCGCCGCGATAAGCCACGGTTCGGTGCGACGAATCCGCAAAGACGACCACCCTGGTTTTCAAGTTGACGACCTGCATGCTCGCTGACGCCGAGCCCTGAAGGATTTCCCAAACGATGGTTATGGCCCAACCGGCGTCCTTCTTCTCGTGAGTGACGGTGATCTCAAAATCTGCGGCGTCGCGATCCACTACAATCAACAGCGGCACACTCTTCTTGCGCAACGCGGCCGCGATATATTGCTCGAAGCCGTCCGCGGGCACGATGTAAACCTTTGAGTCTCTGGGTATGCGGAGGTCGGTCGCCTCGGTCGGCGTCTGAGCCTGATTTTGGGCGCCTGCGACTTGCGTACCTGCAATCATCAGCAGAAACGACACTGCGACGACTCTTAACTGGGCGAGCATGTTCATTTCACCTCGGAACCTCATTCGACGAGCATAGCCGGTACTGCATGATGTGTGCCGGAGGATGCACGTCGAAGGCAGAACAGGTGAGCGGCATCGTGATTGCACCTGTCAGGCGGGAACTGCTGTTCCCGGAGGAAGAAATCGGATGCTCAAAGCATTTTCAGTCTTAAGTCTCGCGCTAGTAATTTGCCCGGCGTTGCTCGCTCAATCGAATCAGCCTTCAAACGCCGCAGCAAATCCTATCCAACCGTCAGCCTCGGAGGAGGTGGTTTCCTCGCCGGGGCCTCGGTTCCGCGAAGCAAAAATCCCCGCGGGAACGCCCCTCGACGTAGCGGCGGCGTGGACAGTTAGTTCACGCGACACCAAAGTCGGCGATCTCGTTAGTTTTCGCGTGCTGGTTCCTGTCAAAGTCGGCGATTCGATTGTAATTGGTAGCAACGCGCTCGTGACCGGACAAATCGCCAAGGCGAAACGCGCGGGGCACTGGGGTAAAGCCGGTAAGCTGAGTTGGACGATGCGAGACGTCGTCGCAGTTGATCTGTCGCGCGTGTCACTGACAGCGAATCCGGATTTCCCAGGAGGCCAACAAGGCGTTATCGGTCAAAGCCACGGTGGTGAAGTGGCAACCAGAACGGTAGTGATAGGCGCTTTGCTGGCCCCGACGGTTGTGTTGGCGCCGCTGGCATTGATGCACGGGTTCAAGCGCGGCGAACAAGCTGTATTGCCGGAAGGCAAGCGCTTCGTTGTTTACGTTCAGAAAGATACGATCATAAGAATCCCCAACGAAGCTAAGGTGCCGCGCATCGATCGCTGAATTTGAATCCGTGCACGTGCGCGGTAGCGCAAGTTGTTAACTTGCGTGCGAATTAGCAAATGGGGCTATGCAAAAAAATGGCGCGACTCCCGAGGAATGGAGAATCGCGCCGTCAAGTCACCTCGCAGGAAAAACTTTTACCGCTGAGGCACCGGAGGCGGTGCTCCCTGAGGAACGATCCACAATTCGATCATCCAGTTCTCTCGCGCCCGTCCCATGGTGACGGTGAAGCGGCTGGCATCGATGCCGCGCGAGTTAACCAGGTAATCGGAAATTTGCGTAGCGCGCTCTTGCGCCGCAGTTGATTTCGCCTTCTGTGATGGATAGACGATGATGTAACCCTGCGCTCCCGGCTCGTTCTGCAATTGAATCGCGTAGTTGTCTAAACGAGCTTTCTCGTCGTTGCGCGCGATGTCGTAATACTCATCGAACTTGCGCGGCTTGATATCGATCGGAAGTGAAACTGAGCAACTCGCCGGACAAGGCATGCCGTAACCCTCGACATCCAACGTCGCCCGAATCGTCTGACCAGCCAAGCCGGCTGTATCAACGGTGATGCTGGTTGTACCCTGGCCGCTGGTGATGCGGCCAGCGGTGATCGTCCAGTTGTAAGTCGGCGTCACGTTGGTCGAACCACCGCTGACATTCGCGCTGAAGGTCACCGGCGCATTCTCACTCGCAGAGTCCGGACAGGTTACGCTGACCGTCGGGCAACTCGGCGGAGGCGGAGGCTCGGGCGGACACTCAGTCACAACCACGGCTACCGAAGAAAACGCTGCGCAGTTCGGATCCCCTTCATCCACATCGACTACGGCCTGGTAAACACCGGGTCTCGCGCCGGCCAGGTCCCAGGTGACGTTAGCGCCGCTTCCTGAAATTCGGCCGCCGTTCGCGGTCCACTTGTAACGCAGCGCGTTCCCGGAATTCGCCGTCGCATTCGCGTTCAACCGGACCATCGCCGCGTCGCCTTCGCAATTGCGAATGACGGTTGGTTCGGCCATTAGAGAAAGCGAGGGCGCGCCTGCCACGCGGTCGCGCGATCGGCGTTGAGCCGACGAGGACGTCGCGAATATACCGATAAGAACTGCCGCGACTGTACCAAACAGGAGAGTCTTGCGAAGTATCATGTTAAGCCCTTTCATCCGGCGGCCCGGGCAATTGAGCCGCCAATTTTTCGATTTTGCGAAGCCGAAGCTTCCGCTCCTCTGAAAACCAGAGATAACAAGCAAATAAAAGAGCCAATTGCGGCGGCTTTCCAAACGGGCTGGGCTTTCAGAGACTGCCGCGGCTGTAATAAAGTCTAAGCCCATGCCGACCGTCCGCGTGCGCCTGCCGGCGAAATCAAGGACTTACGCCATCCGAATCGGCGCCGGATTGCTGGGCGACCTGGGGCCGGCGGTCCGCGAAAGCTCCGGACCAACGGCGCGCACCGTCGCAGTCATCTCCAACAAAACCGTTTTCGACTTGTACGGGAAAGAAGCTGAGGACAGTCTGCGAGCCGCCGGCTTCACTGTCAAGCATTTCCTGGTCGGCGACGGCGAGCGCCAGAAATCGTTTCGATCGCTCGAACGCATCGTCGCCTTCCTCGCTGAGAACGGGCTGCAACGCAACGATGTAGTGGTCGCGCTCGGCGGTGGAGTGGTTGGCGATTTGGCGGGTTTCGCCGCCGCCGTCTATCTCCGCGGCGTTCCTCTCGTGCAGGTGCCCACCACGCTACTCGCGCAAATCGATTCATCAGTCGGCGGCAAAACCGGAATCAATTTGGCATCGGGAAAGAACCTTGTCGGCGGGTTCCATCAACCGGCAATGGTCTTGATCGACACGGAGACATTACGCACGTTGCCGCGACGCGAGCTGACTGCGGGGTTCTGCGAGATGGTAAAGCAGGGTGCCGTCGGCGGCCGCAAACTGTTCGATCAAACAGTGCGACTGATGCGGGATTGCGGCACAGACTTCACTCGGTGTTTAGGTAGTCATGAATCACAAACTGAAGTCTGTGCCACGATCGCTGCCCACTGTCGCTTTAAGGCTTCAATCGTCGCCGGCGACGAACGCGAGGACGTTTCGCGCACTGATTCTCGCTCACGTCGCATTCTGAATTTTGGCCACACAACCGCGCATGCCATCGAAAAAGTCACGAATTACCGGCGCTTCCGTCATGGCGAGGCGGTCGGTTACGGAATCCTGGTCGCGGGCGAGCTTTCAAAAAGTCTAGGCATGCTCCCGTCCCGCGAGTTAGAATTGCTGCGCCAGGCGGTCGCATTGTGCGGGGCGCTGCCGCGCGCAGATGATCTCGCTCTGACGCAGATCATTGATGCGATGACGGCCGATAAGAAAGTCGTCGACGGCAAGTTGAAATGGGTCCTGCTTGAAAGAATCGGCAAACCCCGCACCGTCGATTCCGCGGAAATCAAAGGGAAGGTTCTTCGCTTTGCCCTGGCCGCAGGCTTAAGATCAAAATAGTTTTGCTATGAATCACCAGACACTCCTTCACAACCGAGGCGAACGCGGCGGCGCGCGCCTGAAGCTCATCATCTTTCTGGCGGTTGTCGCAATTGTGGGTTACGCCGGGTACATGTATATCCCGGTCAGCATCGACGCCTACTATTTCAAGGACGCGATGCAGAACAAAGTGAACCTGGCGGCGGCGCAAGGCCACGATGCAGCCTGGCTCTCCGATCAGATTTCCAAGAGCAAATCCCAGCACAATGTGCCCGACGACGCGGTGATCACACCCGCCCAGAGAGAAGGGCGCGTGGAAGTGCGCGTTCAGTTCACGCGGCCGATTTCCACCCCTCTTTTCACCTACAACTATGATTTCGATTACACCGCGCAGAGCACGACCTTTCTGATTTCGAAGTAGCCACGATAGAGTTTTCGCTTTATCGCGCTTAGTCCGCAAGGCTTTCTCATTCACACCTCGCTTCAGCGAGGTGACCTGCGTTTTCGAAAATGTGGAAACCGTTTCAACGGTTTATGAGCAGAAGCCGTTGAAACGGCTATGCCATTACCTTTTGTCTCTATCCCCTCGCTGAAGCGAGGTGTGAATGAGACTTGAAGGCGCCGGGTGACGCCCGCAATAGTTTCTTGCCGGTTAGCGGCGATTGCCATATCCTCTCGCGCCATGAATCGTAAAACCTTCAGCTTCGCAATTGGGTCATTCGTTTTTGCGACCGCCATCGCAATTTCAGCCGCCGCGCAACCGTCCGGTTCTCAGCTTCGCTTTGAAATCTCATTTCCTGCCGCGAGCAGCGCGAAGCCGCTCGATGGGCGGATGCTTCTGCTCGTCTCGAACAACAACACGCGCGAGCCGCGCCTGCAAATTTCCGAAGACCCAACCACGCAGCAGGTCTTCGGTATCGACGTCGATGGTTTAAAGCCCGGCCAGCCCGCGACGGTTGACGCCGGCGCATTCGGTTATCCCGTCAGAGCTGTTTCGCAACTGAAGCCGGGCGAATACTGGGTGCAGGCGCTGCTGCACGTTTACGAAACCTTCAAACGCAAAGACGGTCACACCGTCAAGTTGCCGATGGATCGCGGCGAAGGCCAACAATGGAGCCGCGCGCCGGGAAATCTCTACAGCACGCCGGTGAAACTCACGATCGATCCAAGCAAGAACGCGTCGATCAAGATTACTCTCGACAAAATTATTCCGCCGATCGAGCCACCCAAAGACACGAAATACATCAAGCACGTTAAAATTCAGAGCAAACTGCTCACTGAATTCTGGGGGCGGCCCATGCATATCGGCGCGCACGTGCTTTTACCCGAGGGCTTCGATGAACATCCGAACGCGCGCTACCCGCTGGCGATTTTCCACGGGCACTTTCCGGCGAACATCGGCGGCTTTCGCGAGACGCCGCCCGATCCAAATCTCAAGCCTGACTACAGCGAGCGCTTCAAACTCGAAGGTTACAACCGCATCGTTCAGGAACACGCTCATCAGTTTTACAAAGAATGGACCGGGCCGAACTTTCCGCGCATGCTGATGATCGAGATTCAGCACGCGAATCCTTATTACGACGATTCGTACGCGGTGAACTCGGCGAACCTCGGGCCATACGGCGACGCAATCACCTATGAGTTGATTCCTTACATCGAAGAGAAATTTCGCGGCATCGGCAAGGGCTGGGCGCGATTCATGTACGGCGGCTCGACCGGTGGCTGGGAAGCGATGGCTGCGCAGGTTTTCTATCCTGACGAATACAACGGCGCGTACATCGCGTGTCCCGATCCGATCGATTTTCGCGCCTACATGGTCGTGGATATCTACCGCCACAAGAATGCCTACTACATTGACGATTCGTGGAAGCGAACGCCGCGGCCGGGCAAGCGAAACTATCTGGGTGAGCTGGCGGCCACGATCGAAGACATGAATCACATGGAGCTGGCGCTCGGCACGAAGAGCCGTTCAGGCGGGCAGTTCGATATCTGGGAAGCTGTCTATTCGCCCGTAGGCGCCGATGGTTATCCCAAACCCATCTGGAACAAGCTGACCGGAGAGATTGATCGATCAGTAGCTGAGTACTGGCGCGAGCATTACGATCTTGGCCACATCCTGAAACGCGATTGGAAGAAGCTTGGGCCGAAGCTCGCCGGGAAACTTCACATCTACGTGGGCGAGGCAGACAACTATTATCTGAACAACGCGGTGTATTTAGTCGAAGACTTTCTCAAGACAACGAAAGATCCGGCCTACGGCGGGGAAGTCGATTACGAACCCCGCGCCGAGCATTGTTGGAACGGCGACCACACTCGTCCCAACGCCCTTTCGCGTCTGCGCTATCACCAGATGTTCATGCCGCGCGCCGTTGAGAGGATGCTCAAGACCGCGCCCGCGGGTGCGGATCTGAAGAGCTGGCGATATTGAAAAAGTAAGACCGCGAGCACGGATATTCATATTGATCACCAGCAAAGAGGACTAAGTATGAATGTCAGATTACTGAGCACCACCGAAGAGTTCCAGCGTTATGTTGACTTTACCCAGGAGGTCTATCGCGAGAACCCGCATTGGGTCCCGCCAGATGCTCATCATCTGACAAAGGTGCTGGCAGGTCAGGGCAGTTTCGGTCCCGAGTTGAAGATTCAGCCTTTCTGGGTCGAGGACGGTGGGCCCGTATTAGCAACGGTCACGGCGGTGACGAGCCCGGTTTACGACCGGCACTGGAACGAAAAGATGGGCCATCTGCTTTTCTTCGAAGCGCTGGCTGATCAGAACCAAGCAGTCAAATCGCTGCTGAGCGGAGCCTGTGACTGGCTCAAAACGAAAGGCTGCGAAGCGGCGCGACTCTCGCTGTTGCCGGGAATGCAGTTACCTCTCACCATCGACGCCTACGACGAAGTGCCGACTATCTTCCACACCTTTAATCCCTCGTACTACCACAGTTACATCAAAAACGGCGGCTTCGTTACTGAGAAGGGCGTCGTCCAATACCAAATTCAATTTACTTCTGAATTGGCTGAACGCTATCGCGACATGGTTGCGCGCGCCACCAGCTCCGGAATCTCACTTCGCTCCTGTGACTTCGAACGGCTGGAACAGCAGAACGAAGCCTTAACGAACATCTTCAACGAGGCCTTTAGTGCTCACTTCGGATTCATGCCCCTGCCGGCAGAGGTCATGCGTGGCCTGACGGTTGAACTGAAAGATTTGTTGGTTGCCGATTTCGTGGTTTTCGCTGAGGCCGACGGACAAACAGCCGGCGCCGTTTATTCGCTCCCGGACCTCAACCAGGCGCTTCATCCGATGCGAGGCCGGAGCATCGAAGAAAACTTCGCCGAGTTCCAGCAGCACCTGGCAAAAGTGGATCATGGTGTCCTCCTGATCATCGGTGTGAAGAAGGGGTACCGCGGGCGTGGCGTGAATCTGGCGCTGGCCGCAAAAAGCTATCTCGCGATGATTGAACGTGGCTACAAGAGCGCAAGCTACACAGTTGTGATGGATGAAAACTGGCCTTCGCGAAAGACCGCGGAGAAGCTCGGCGGCCGCATTACCAGAAATTTCAACGTGTATCGGAAAGAGTTGAAGCGATAGCTCGCGAAGCTTGCGAAAGCGAAGAGTGCGCGGACCCGCGTAGCGGTCCCGCTTAGTAAATCTGAATCGATCTGTCAGGATTGAAGCGTGAGATACCCCTTTAATTCGCGCAATTGCACACTCGCTGTCCTGTTGGCTGTCGCTTTCCCCTTACAGCTTTCCGCTCAAGAATCGAAACAAAACTCTTCAACTCGACCGCGGCAGGTTGGGTCAAACGCTCGCTTCACTTCCGGCAACAGCGCACTGAACATCCCGCTCGAGATCGATAACAACATCATCCTGATGCAGGTGGGCGTGAATAACTCAAAGCCGCTGCGGTTCATCTTCGACACCGGCGCGTCGCACACGATCCTTCATTCACGGCGAGGGTTCGAATTAGGATTGAAGCCGGAGGAACAAGTCAGCGGCACTGCGACTGGTGGGGCGATTGAAGGTAGTCTTACTTCGGGCGTTTCGTTGAAAGTTGCCGGCGCCGAAGTCTTGAACCAGCAAATTGGTTTGATTGATTTTCCGGTCCCGCCGGGTTTCGAATTTGACGGCGTGATCGGCTATGACTTCATCAATGCGTTCGTGGTTGAGATCGATTACCTGAAGAAGATTATGAATCTGTATGATCCGCGTACTTACTCGTACAGAGGCCGCGGCGAAATCATTCCCCTGGTGCTGGACGACCGCAGAATTCCCCTGGCGCACATCACGATCACTCCGCCGAGAGGCGCGCAGTTGAACGCCGTCCTGGGAGTGGACACGGGCGCGGACCGCGCGTTCATCTTTAACCATTCGTTCGTCGCGAAACACGGATTGGTTGCGGCGATGACCGATATCAAAGAGAGCGCCGGGCGTGGCGCGGGCGGCGAGCAGCAAATTGTGATCGGGCGAGTCAAAGTCGCTCAGCTGGGGCGATTTGTTTTCACTAATCCGACAGTCGGTCTCGTACGTGATCCCGAACGTGACGGCGCGACTAAGGAAGGTGACGGCGTGATCGGCGGCGAGATTTTCCGGCGCTTCAAAGTGATCATCGATTATTCTCGCCGGCAGATGGTTCTCGAACCGAACAAGGACCTAAACGATCCGTATCCGGTTGATCCGGGCGAGTAAAGTGCGATACAGAACCGCGAGCGGTAGCGAGCGGGTCAAAGACGGATCGTGCGAGAAATGGAAATCGTTACGCTTTCATCAATTATTGAATCTTTATCCCGCTCGCTACCGCCGCGGTTCTGCAACGGTCCTCGTCCGGGATTTTATCCAGCAATCGCCCCTGATTGATGTTTAGCCATGGAAAATTATCTATCTACCAAATTGTTCCTGCCGCTGATCCTCGGCACCAATCGTAAAGACAGAAAGAGTGTCTTCGTCGCAGAGTGGCTGCACGGCGAGATGCAAAAGCGGGCCGAGATCGAGACGCGTCTTTTCGATGTGAAGGATTTCGCGCTGCCGCAAGACGACTACGGAACCGGAATCAAGGATGCCTTTCCTGAATGGCGAGACGCGATCATCCGCGCGGACGGACTGGTAATTGTCACGCCGGAATACAATCACGGCTATCCCGGCGCGTTGAAGAGCGTGCTCGATTTGCTTCTGAAAGAATACATCCACAAGGCCGTGGCGTTGGTCGGGGTTTCGGCCGGCCCGTTCGGAGGCACGCGCGTCATTGAGTCGCTGGTGCCAATGGTTCGCGAATTGGGTCTGGTGGTGACGTTCGCCGATCTCAACTTCCCGAAGGTGCAGGAAAAATTCGATCAGAACGGCGTTTTGCTGGACTCTGCATACGAGAAAAGAGTCAAAGATTTTCTGGATGAGCTGGTCTGGATGAGCCGCGCCCTGAAATGGGGACGCGAGAATTTGCCATCGAAACATCATCCGAGTTGATTTCAACTCAAGTCAGCCGAACTTGTCGGCAAAATGTAATCGCACCAATTCGAGTTTCAAGGTATGCTGGGCCACTTTTATCAACTTCAACCAGGAGCAACTAAATGCGAATTGCGAAAGATGATGTTCCGGTCCGGATCAACGCGCCGGGCGCGGTAGCGCGTCAACAGACTGATTTTGGAGATGCGACCGGATTCGGAAAGATGGGCGCAGAATATTTTTCGCTGGGCGCCGGCGCGGACATTGCGCCGCTACTGAAAGGGCTTGAGGGCGACAGTTGCCAATCTCCCCACTGGGGATACCTTTTGCAGGGAGAACTCACCGTGACATTTGCAAACAAGCAGGAAGTAGTCAGTGCCGGCGACCTCTTTTACTGGCCGCCCGGACACACCGTGCGAGCCGACAAAGATTCCGAAATCATTCTGTTCAGCCCGCAGGACGAGCACAGCAAAGTCATCGATCACATTCGCGCCAAGATGGCCGGCTAATCCTGAACTCTTCGCGCCGTTGCATCAATAGCGGTGACCATTCAACTCGATCACATGATGGTCCCATCGCGCGACAAGATCGCCGCTGCCCGGCTGCTCGGAGAATTGCCCGACTTGCCGCGGTCCGAAACGACAGTCGGCCCCTTCTCAGCCGTGTACATCAATGATGGATTAACGTTCGACTTTAATGAATGGAGAGATCCTTTTCCGCTGATTCACTACTGCTTTCGCGTGAGTGCAGACGAATTCGACGCGATTCTTGAAAGAATCCAGGCCGCCGGTATACCTTACCGCAGCAATGTGCACGGCCCGGTCGATTTTCAAATCAACACATTCAATGGCGGCCGTGGGGTTTACTGGAACGAACCTGACGGACATCAATGGGAGATGTTGACCGTCAGCTACGCGCGGCAACGCTGAGGCTTCTGCTTAATGGACCTGGACAAAGAGAAAGAAGAACTACTTCGCCGAGACGCCGAGTGGTCGAAGGTCGCGTCGGAGGGCAACGACGTTGAGCGCATTCTTTCTTATTGGACGGACGACGCCATAGTCCTACCTCCCGGATTACCAGCAATAATCGGCAAAGCCGCCTTGCGTCGGTATGTCAAGGACAGCATGCAGATTCCCGGATTCAAAATTAGCTGGACATCAACGGACGCCACCGTTTCCGCCGATGGCGACCTTGCCTACGTGTTTTCACGAAATGCAGTGACCTTCAACGGCCCGGATGGAAAGCTGGTAACCACCCAGGGTCGTGCCGTAACTATCTGGCGTCGGGACCCTGATCATGAGTGGCGTTGCGTCGTCGATATTTGGAATGCTGAGCCGAATTCCTAGTCGTATACTCCGGGCCGATGCGAGATAGTCAAGTCTCTCTACTTCTTGATTTGATCGACCAGGCGTTCGATCATCGCGCCTGGCACGGCACAAACTTGCGCGGCTCAATTCGTGGACTGCGCGTTGACGACGTGACGTGGCGACCGGCGCCCGGCCGGCACAACATCTGGGAAACCGTCGTGCACGCTGCTTATTGGAAGTACATCGTGCGACGCCGGATTCTTTCTGAAGCGCGTGGTTCTTTTTCGTTGGAGGGCTCGAACTGGTTTATCCGGCCGACTGATGGCAAATCGAATGAAGCAGATTGGAAAAACGATGTGAAGCTGCTGGTCGAAGCGCACCGCAGCATGCGGGCCGCGGTGGCGGAAATGACCGATGCGCAGCTCAAAGTCACGCCGAAAGGCAGCAAGGTCAGCAACGTCGCGCTGATTACCGGCATTGCGTCACACGATCTTTATCACGCAGGCCAGATTCAGTTGCTGAAACGGTTGAGGGTCGCCAAATGAGGCCCGACGCATCATGAGATTCGAAGTTATTGCGGCGTTGATAGTCGGAGCATTGCTGCCCGTGCTGGAGACAGCCCGTCGGGGCATCAACCACTGGACCGTCGAATTCACAACGATGTTTGAAGATTACCTGGCCGGCGCGTTGTTGCTCATCGGCGCCTGGGCGTCGTATCGCGCGCGTCGGTGGGGAGCGCTGTTTCTGTTGTTAGCGTGGGCTTACTTCACCGGCTTGATGAGCAGCAGTTTCTGGTATCAACTCGAAGACACGATTCGCGGGACGGCAACTGAACCGAACAACATTGTCATCGTCGGGGTTAAGTTTTTGTTGTGGGCTACCTGTGTCACCGCGCTGGTTCTTTCCTTCCGCAGCGTGGCGCGCGGGCGCCGGCTGGACACGGAGGATTGAAACTCAGAGGTTCGCCGCAACGTACTTGAAGTTAATCAATCTCCTGAGAGGCATCCGATGTACTGCCCGAATTGCGGAAACCAAAATTCAGCCTACCAGAAGTTCTGCCGGTCGTGCGGCCTTGGCCTGCAGAAGATCGTGCAGACGCTAAGCGAGCAACTGCCAACCAAGCTCGACGTGTCGCTTCAGCAGAAAAAGGAACGGTTCGAGAAGTTAGGCGTCGCGGCGTTGAGCATTTTCGGCGCGGGCGTCGCCATCCCGGTTCTCTACGGCATCTTTTACAAAATGATGTACACGCAGGGCAAAGTCATTGCGGGTCTCGGCTTACTCGCCCTGATTATTGTGCTGGGGTGCGGCTTGCTGTCAGTGATTCTATTTGCCAAAGCCAACGAGGTGAAAGAGATGCCCGCCAAACCGGCTATGCCGGATCAACTTCAGTTGCATGCTGAGCCCGACACACGAGAATTGCTGGAACACTCTGCGCCGGAGACGCCGGTCTTCAGCGTGGTCGATCACACCACGGAATTACTTCCACAAAAGAAGAATCAATAGCAGAGGACAATCTGATTTCGTCGAAGTTGTTGAGGCTAGACGGCCACGGCCGGCTTCGCGGCTGGGGCGAACGCTTTCAATTGGACGAGGGCTGCTGGCGCTTCGGCGAGCCACGTCGTCGGGCAGACTCCACAGCGCGTGCATTGATTCACCGAAGGGCAGGGAGCTGTCGACTGGGCTTCGTGGGAACGTTCGTGTTCGCGTTGCATGAATGGGCGCGACAGACCTGAGTCCACGATCTCCCACGGCAGAATTTCATCGTGCGATCGCGTGCGGCTCGTGTGAAAATGCGGGTCGATGCCTGTTTCACGCAGCGCTGCTTTCAAGTCGCCATTCAATCGGGCCGTCGCTTCAATCACTGGCGCAATACGCCGATCGCCTGACGAGAACAGCGCCTGTTCATGAGCGATCCGCGCGGACATCGCGCGGACTTCAACGTTGGGAATGCGCGCCAGGTTTTTGCAGACCCACTTCAAACGGCGCTTCAATTCCTTCTCGTCACAAATTGCTTCCCATTGAAAAGGCGTATTCGGCTTTGGCACGAGGCCGTTCAGCGACGGAATGATTTTGCCGACGCGACCGAATCGTTTGCCCGCTTCGAGCATCCGGTCCTTGATGCGCTCAACCAGCTTAATCATCTCTTCCAGGTCTTCGTCAGTTTCCGTCGGCAGACCAACCATCATGTAAAGCTTGATTGTCAGCATACCGCGATCGAAAACCGCGCCGCAGATATCGACAATCTCGTCGTTCGTGAGGTTCTTGTTGATAACGCGACGCAGGCGATCCGAACCGGTTTCAGGCGCGACCGCAATTTGTTGATCGCGTGACTCGACCAGCGCGTCGAGCAACTCTTCCGAAATTTGGTCGAGCCGCAGAGACGAAACCGAGATCCGGTAATTCATCGCGCGCAGGCCTTGCAGGATTTCGCTGATCTCAGGATGGTCGCAGACAGCAGTCGAAACCAGGCCAATCTTGTCGGTTTTCGCGCGCCAGCTGCGCGCTTTCGCGAGAATGTCTCGCGCCGGCACCACGCGCGGCGGCCAGTAGTTGTAACCGGCCCAGCAGAAGCGACACCCCTGCGAACAGCCTCGCGAGATTTCCACCAGGAAGCGATCACCCATCTCGGCCTGCGGCGCAAAGATGGTGGTCGAAGGCGCAAAGACTTCATCACGCTTCAACTGCGCAACCAGGTCGTGCTGTTCGCGTCGAATGGCCCGGCGCAGACTGCCTTCTTTCGGACTTTCCGCAGAGATGGCGCGACCCACGCGCGATGGCACGCCTTCTTCCGTCGGCGTATACGCGTTCACCGTTTCGTCATCGTTGTAGCTGACGAAATAGAGCGAAGGCACGTAAAAGCCGCGGCCCTGTCGCGCCAGCGCCAATAACAGTTCTTCTTTCGATTCGTTTTCGAACAGAGCGTCAACTAACTTCGGCCCGAGAATCTCGCCCTCACCGACGCCAATCACATCCGTGAAGTCGGCGATTGGTTCGGGATTCAAGAACGACGCCGCGCCGCCCATTACGATCAGCGGATCCTGCTCGGTTCTGTCTTTTGACCACACCGGCACGCCGCTCATTTGCAGCATGCGCGCCATGTTGACGTAATCCGTTTCGAACGAAATCGAGAACGCGATGACGTCGAACTTGCGCACCGGCGATTGCGATTCGAGAGAGAGAAGCGTCGTCCCCGTGCGTTCATATTCGCGCATCTCGTCGATCGGGGCAGTAGCCCGACCATGAGGGAGGGCGTGATCGTAACCCGATCCATTGCGCGAGAATTCACTGCCCGAAGTCCTGGCGTAAGGAAGGTCTTCACCATTTCGTTTCACGCCCTTCCTCACGGTCGGGCTACTGCCCCGTGTGGTCTTGCCATTGTCCGGCAGAAAAACTCTCTCGCAGGAAACTTCAGGGATGTTATTGAAGAGTTCGTACATCGCCTGAAAGCCGAGGTTCGCCATGCCGATTGAATAGACGTTCGGGTAACAGAGCGCGATGCGCAGTTTCGCGCCGCGCTTCAGCACCCAGCCCTCTTCGCTGGCGAGCTTTCGACGATAGCTGTCGACGATCTTCTTCATAAGAACAAACTCTCTGTGCCTCTGTGCAGTCTCAGTGTCTCTGTGGTTGAGCTACTCTCGGAATACATCCACCACAGAAACCCAGAGATCGCACGGAGACACAAAAGAGCGATTAGTTGTGCTGAACTGTCTCGAGGAACGCCTTGAGTTTCCGTGATCGTGAGGGATGGCGAAGCTTCCGCAACGCCTTCGCCTCAATCTGGCGGATGCGTTCCCGAGTAACAGCGAAGTGCTGCCCGACTTCCTCAAGCGTGTGCTCTGAGCCGGTCGTGCCGAGACCAAACCGCATCTTGATCACTTTCTCTTCGCGCGGCGTTAGGGTCGCAAGCACTTCGTCCGTAATCTCGCGCAGGTTCGACGCGACGACCGCGTCCGAAGGATTCAGGATCGATTTGTCTTCGATGAAATCGCCGAGGTGCGAATCTTCCTCTTCACCAATCGGCGTCTCGAGCGAAATCGGTTCCTGCGCAATCTTCAGGACCTTGCGCACCTTTGAAACCGGGATGTCCATCTTCTTCGCGATCTCTTCGCTGGTTGGTTCGCGCCCCAGTTCCTGCACCAGCGCGCGCGACGTACGGATCAGCTTGTTGATGGTTTCGATCATGTGCACCGGGATGCGGATCGTGCGCGCCTGATCCGCGATCGAGCGCGTGATCGCCTGGCGAATCCACCACGTCGCGTAGGTCGAAAATTTGTAGCCGCGACGATACTCGAACTTGTCGACCGCCTTCATCAGGCCGATGTTGCCTTCCTGAATGAGATCCAGGAACTGCAGGCCGCGGTTGGTGTATTTCTTGGCGATGGAGATGACGAGCCGCAGGTTGGCCTCGACCATTTCCTTCTTCGCCTGGCGGGCTTCGCGCTCACCCTTCTGCACCGCCTTGACGATGCGGCGGAACTCGGGGATCTCGAGGCCCGTCTCGGAAGCCAGCGTGTGGATGTCGCCGCGCAGCTTCTCGATGCGCATCTTCTCGTTCTTGACGAACGTGCCCCACTTGCGCCCGAGGCCGCCGACGCGCTCCAGCCACGTCTGGTCGATCTCGTTGCCGAAGTACTCGTCGATGAACGCCTGGCGCGGCACGCCGCACGATTCCGCCAGCCGCATGAGCTGGCCTTCCTGGCCGACGAGCTTCTTGTTGATGCCGTACAGCTGCTCGACGAGGCTCTCGATGCGGTTGTTGTTGAGCGACAGGCTTTTCACGTCGACGATGATCTCGTCGCGGTGCTTGTCGTAGGCCTTCTGCTGCTGCTTGGAGCCCTGCTCGCCTGCAACCTGCTGCTCGAGCTTCTTGTCTTGCTGTTTGCGCAGCTTCTTGTAGGTCGCAGCGATGCGGTCGAAGGTTTCCAGAACCTTCGGCTTCAGCTCGGCTTCCATGGCGGCGAGCGACAGGGCGTTCTCGTAGTCGTCCTCGTCGTCCAACTCGCCTTCGGGACGGTTCTCGCCGCCCTCTTCGGCCTGAGCCTCTTCGGGCGCCTCGCCGTCAACCAGCGCCGGTGGCGGCTGCTTGGCCTCCGGGCCTTCGTACGTGGCTTCGAGATCGATAATGTCGCGGAGGAGAATCTTCCCCTCGTTCAGCTCATCGCGCCAGATGATGATGGCCTGGAAGGTGAGGGGGCTTTCGCACAGGCCGGCGATCATGGCCTCGCGGCCGGCCTCGATGCGCTTGGCGATGGCGATTTCGCCTTCACGCGACAAAAGCTCCACCGAGCCCATCTCGCGCAGGTACATGCGGACCGGGTCGTCGGTGCGCTCGGTCGGCTCGGCGCGCGTAGAGGTGGTCGCGACGGCAGAGGTCGTGGCGACGGCACGGCCGCCGCCGCCCTCTTCCTCGTCGGGCTCGTCGGCGCCGGCGGCCTCCTGGCCTTCCTCGCCTTCCTCGGTATCGACGACGTTGATGCCCATGTCGGACAGCATCGCCATGGTGTCTTCGATCTTCTCGGAAGACACCTCCTCGGAGGGCAGCACCGCGTTCAGCTCGTCGTAGGTGACGTAGCCCCGCGCCTTGCCGGTCTTCAGGAGTTTCTTGACGGCCTGATCGGAAAGGTCGAGCAGCGGGCTATCGCGCTCTTGCGCATCCGCAGCCTGGCCGTCCTTGTCCTCGGACTTGGCGGCGGGGGCGGCTTTCCCGCGCGATCCGCCAGTGGAGGCTTTCGTCTTCAGGGCCTGTGCTTTCAAGGGCTCGTATCCCGCTCTATCAGCGCCTAATTGCTTTGCGACATTCTGTCGCGGCCATCACGGCATCGGTGCAACGCCTGCGGCTTGCGCAAAAAGCCCGTCGGCGCCCCACCCTAAGTCCCCCGTCGACCTTGACCCGCACCGCACGTGCAGGCCGCCGAGCCGTCATCTTGCCCACGTCGCTCGCAAGGGCCACGCCAGTTCAACGCGTTAGTCTGCAGAGACGGCCTGAACACTTGCTCGCGCAAGCAGGCCCTGGATCTCGCAGATGCGCGCAAGCGCGTCCTCGGAGCCGTCCCGGTGATAAGCCTGGACGGCTGCTTCGAGCGACTTCTGCAAGCCGACCTGTCTCTCATGCAGCGCGAGGGCGTGGCGCCAGCCAACTTCCACCTCGGCCCGCGGGGCTTCAGGCTCTGCGAAACGATCGCTTCTATGCGTAACGGAGCGCTCAACAAGGTTTACGACCTTGTCGAGGCCCGTCCCGCTCAATTGGGAGCGCAGGCGCGCGCTGTCAAGATTATTATCAACAGCCTGGGTGCCGAGGATGGCGTCGCGCAGGCCGGCGAGCGGCTTGGAGGTCAGCGTCATCGCCGCGATCTCCTCGGCGTGCTCTTCCACCAGCCAGGGGTGATTGATCAACGTTTTGACCAGCAGGGCCTCGCGCGGGGGCGCCAATTCGGCACGTGTTGCCAGCTCGGGACTGGCGTTGGAGCGGCGCTGGGGGACGACCTGCGCCGTGGGGCCGAGACGGGCGCGCTCGCGTACGCGCCAGTCGGGCGTAATATTGTTGCGCCGCGCCGCGCCGCCGGCACCTTTGCGCGGCCCCTGACCGCGGGCGATCTCACGCACGACGGTGCGGTTGAGCGCCCAGAGCGTCTCCCGCAGCTCACTTTCGTAATGTCCCCTGACGGCAGCGT
>JBQTHO010000016.1:0-95858 GCA_052389795.1 Acidobacteriota bacterium
CGGGCGACAACATTCAGATGGACATCGAGCTGATTGCCCCAATCGCCATGGAGAAAGGGCTGCGCTTCGCGATTCGTGAAGGCGGCCGCACCGTCGGCGCCGGCACCGTCGCTGAGGTGGTGGAATAAAACTGCTGAACTTTGAGCTTTGTGCTTGTTCTTTGATGTCTTGGTAAAGGATCGCGCCAGGTCAGAACACACCATCTCAAAGTACAAAGAACGAAGTACAAAGTACCGAAGGTGATTTATGCCGCGTGACAATGTTGTGTTGCAGTGCGCCGATTGCAAAAGCCGCAATTACGTAACGACTAAGAACAAGAAGACAACTACTGAGCGCTTGGAGTTCAGCAAGTTCTGCCGCCGTTGCCGCAAGCACACATCGCATAAGGAAACCAAGTAGGGTGCCGGGGTTCAGGTGCCGGGGGTGCCGGATACAACCGAAACCTGACACCCGACTACTGACACCTGTTGCAGGGGTATAGTGTCAACGGTTAGCACGTCGGTCTCCAAAACCGAAAGTCCGGGTTCGAATCCTGGTACCCCTGCCAGAGACCGGTAAAGAAATTTGGTGGTGAGGAAACCAGTGGCGACACGAAAAGATGACGACGACGAAGTGGGGATGGCCGAGCCACCGGCGGCGCGCGATACTTCCGTTGAAAAACCGATCGGTACGCCACGCCCGCGCGCAGCCGCATTTGGCGAGGGCGCTGAAGGACGAGGGGCGCGACGCGAGCGTGGACTTGCCGGGCCGCGCACCGGTTTCTTTCAGAGGACGTCCCAATTTCTGCGCGACACCCGTGGCGAGATGCGCCGTGTTTCATGGCCGACGCCCGTAATGGTGCGGAACACGACGTTGATCACTTTGGTCGCCGTCGTCTTCTTCGCGGTTTATTTGTTTGCGGTCGATCGTATATGGACATTTCTGATTGATAACCTGCGCACGGCGCTGGGAGGCTGAAAACGATTTTATGAAGCAGTGGTTCATTCTTCATACGTATTCCGGGCATGAGAAGAAGGTTTGCGAAAGCCTGAAAGCTCGTGTTGCCGGCACGCCTCTGGATGCCGCGATTAGCGAAGTGCTGGTTCCGACGGAAACCGTGGTCGAGATGCGCGGCAACAAACGGATCGAGTCGTCGCGGATGTTCTATCCCGGATACGTGCTGATCGAAATTGATTGCGACGATAAGGGTCATATTCCTGACGATGTCTTTCATACGATTCGTTCGACACCAAAGGTGACCGGTTTTGTCGGCGGCCAACATCCAACCCCGCTGACCGCCGAGGAAGTCGATCAAATCGTGAATCAGCAGGCCGCGGCCGCTGAGAAGCCGAAGCCGAAGTTCTCGTACGCGGCGGGCGAAACAGTGCGCATTAAATCAGGTCCGTTCCAAAGCTTTACCGGCAAGGTTGAGGAAGTTAACGAAGAGAAATCCACGTTGAAGGTGACCGTCACGATCTTCGGACGTTCGACGCCGGTTGAATTGAATTTTCTTGACGTTGAAAAAGTGACGTTTACGGAAGAAGAGTAATGGCAAAGAAGATTTCAGGTTACATCAAGTTGCAGGTTCCGGCGGGTAAAGCTAATCCGGCGCCACCCATTGGCCCGGCGCTGGGTCAGCACGGCGTTAACATCATGGAATTCTGCAAGGCTTTCAACGCAAAGACTGCGCAGATGGATCCGGACATGAAGATTCCGGTCGTGATCACGGTCTACGCCGATCGCTCGTTCACCTTTGAGACTAAGACGCCGCCGGCGGCCGACCTGCTGAAGAAGGCGGCGGGAATATCCAAAGGCGCAGGCAATCCGAAGAAGGAAAAAGTCGGAAAGATCTCGCGTGTGAAAATTGAAGAGATCGCGAAAACGAAGATGCCCGATCTGAACACGACGAACCTCGAGAGCGCGATTCGCACGATCGAAGGGACGGCGCGGCAGATGGGACTGACGGTGGAATAACTGTCGATTGCCAATTGCCGATTTGGCATGACAGGCGAACGACGGTCGGTTTTGAGAGGGAGGAATTGACCTTCAATTGGATTGCATAAATCGGCAATCGGCAATTGAAAATCGGCAATTCCGCTGGCACCTCGGAGTTAGAAAATGAAAAAGCACGGAAAGAAGTATCGCGCCGCTTTAGAAAAGCTCGAAGATGGGCGCAAGTACACTTTGGAAGACGCGGTCAAGAAGCTGAAAGAGATCGCGTTTGCGAAATTTGACGAGACGGTTGAGCTGACGATGTGGTTGGGCGTGGATCCGCGCAAAGCCGATCAGCTTGTGCGCGGCACCATCGTTTTGCCGCACGGTCTCGGTAAAACCAAGACAGTCGTCGTAATCGCGCAGGGCGATAAGATTCGCGAAGCCGAAGAGGCGGGCGCGGACTTTGTCGGCGGCGAAGACCTCGTGACCAGGATAAAAGGCGGCTGGCTCGATTTTGACGCCGTGATCGCCACGCCCGACATGATGCGTTTTGTTGGCGGACTCGGAAAGGTGCTCGGCCCGCGTGGTCTGATGCCGAATCCGAAAACGGGCACCGTCACGCCGGACGTGAAGACGGCGATCCGGGAAACTAAAGCCGGCAAGGTTGAGTACCGCGTCGATAAGACCGGCGTTATTCACACGGGCGTGGGAAAGGTTTCATTCGACGAGAACAAGCTCGTCGAAAACACGCGCGCATTGATTGACGCGGTGGCGAAGGCGAAACCGTCGACCGCCAAAGGCAAGTATATGAAGAAAGTAAACCTGGCCTCGACGATGAGCCCGGGCATTCTGCTCGATGAAACCGCGTTCGCGAGATAGGGAGTTGCCATGAAAACAAGGAAACAAAAGCAGGAAGATCTCGACGCGCTGGCTGAACAGTTCAAGAATGCACACGCGGCAATGCTGGTCAGTTTCAAGAAAATGACCGTGGCCAAAGATCAGGAGCTGCGCCGGCAACTGCGCGACGCAGGCGTGACTTATTCAGTCGTCAAGAACACTTTGGCGCGCAAGGCTGCCGCCGGAACACCGCTTGAGCCGCTTGCTGATGAATTCAAAGGCGTGACCGGCGTGGCGTTGAGTAAGACTGATCCGGTCAGCTTGTCGAAAGCAATTTCAAAGTTCACGAAAGCGAATGCTGAGATTTTCAGTTTCAAAGTCGGCCTGGTCGAAGGAAAGGTCCTCGAGCTGAAACAGGTCGAAGCAATCGCAAATCTGCCGTCGCGTGAGGAACTGATTTCGAAGATGCTGTTCCTATTTAACGCGCAGGCGCAAAGATTGGTGACCGTGATTCAGGCGGTGCCGCGCAATCTCGCGGTGGTAATGGATCAGGTGCGCGCGCAGAAAGAAGCGCCGGGCGCTTAAAAGAATTCGAAATTAGATTGTGGCCGTCGCTAATTGTCAGTGGACGGCCGGGGAAGGCAAAAGTCGCGGCGATGCAGCCGGGATGGATGCCAAAAAAATTCGTGAGTCTCATATCTGAAATTTGAAATCTCAGAATGGCTTGCGCAAGAGCGATACAGGAGAAGGTAACAAATCATGGCTGACATTCAGGCAATTGTGGATCAGATTAAGGGCTTGACGTTGTTGGAAGCTTCCGAGCTCGTCAAAGCAATGGAAGAGACGTTTGGCGTTTCCGCCGCCGCGGCGGCGGTTGCCGTAGCGCCCGCGGGCGCGGCGGCTGGTGAAGCTGCGGCACCGGCTGAGGAGCAGACCGAGTTTGACGTCGTCCTCCAGTCGATCGGTGGCAACAAGATCAACGTCATCAAGGTTGTTCGCGAAGTCACCGCGCTCGGCTTGAAGGAAGCGAAAGACCTGGTCGAAGCTGCACCCAAGGCCGTCAAGGAAGGCGTGTCCAAGGATGAAGCTGAAACGATCAAGAACAAGCTGACCGAAGCGGGCGCAACCGTTGAAGTGAAATAAGAACAAAGAAGGTCTTTGGGCTTTGAACTTTAGGCTTCGTTACTGCGAAGCATCAAACGTTCGAAACCACATCAAAGACCGAAGATCAAAGTCCAAAGACCAGGCCTTTGGCTTGACCTTTGGTCATTGAGCCGCTAACTTAGTGGAGTATTGAAGGGGCTGGCGTTACTCCCGAAAACCTTAACGAATGCAAGCGCGTTTCACTTTTTGACGCGGCCGGGTAATTGTGCGTCCCGGCCGCGATTACGTGTCTTTGCACGTAAGTAATCGCGCGACCTCAACTTGCTATTCGTCGCACATCGACCATCAGGAGCATTCATGTCTGCAAATCTTCTCGAAGCAACTAACACGGGATTGGGACGGCGCACGAGTCAGGCGCCGGAGCGACAGGACTTTTCCAAGATCAAGACGGCGGTACCAATCCCCAACTTGATTGAAATTCAGCGCGATTCGTACAACCGGTTCCTGCAAATGGATCTGCTGCCGGAAGAGCGAATCAACACGGGACTGCAGTCGGTGTTCCAGTCGGTGTTTCCGATTTCTGATTTCCGCGAAACCGCGACGTTGGATTTCGTCGAGTATCAAATCGGCAACTGGCAGTGTAAGTGCGGCAACCTTGAAGGTCTCCAGTACCTGCGGGCGGCCTGTAAGAGCTGCGCGGCGAAGATCAAAGTGGATCCGTTGCGCCCGGGCGAGACCCTGTGTCACGTCTGCGGCACTTTCAATTCGGTGCGTCCGGAACTGTGCCCGAACTGCGGCGAGCCCGTCGGCCTGAAGCACAAGCACGATCAGCAAGAGTGTCAGGAGCGTGGCATGAGCTACAGCGTGCCCCTGAAAGTCAAGATTCGCCTCACCGTTTACGACAAAGATCCAGATACCAGCATCAAGTCGATCCGCGACATTAAGGAAGAGGAAGTGTTCTTTGGCGAGATTCCTTTGATGACCGACAACGGCACGTTCATCATCAACGGAACTGAGCGCGTCATCGTTTCGCAGTTGCATCGGAGCCCCGGCGTTTTCTTCAAACGCGGCGCGATGTTCATCGCGAAGATCATTCCGTACCGCGGTTCCTGGGTTGAGTTCGAATACGATCAGAAAAACCTGCTGTACGTTCGCGTCGGCAAACGCAAGTTCCTGGCGACCATTTTCCTGCGCGCGTTGGGGGTTTGGCTCAGCAACGCGTTTAAAAAGAGGGCGTTCGGCGACTCGCTATTGGAAGACCTGGTTAAAAACGCAACGTACTCAGACGAAGACCTGCTGCGCGCGTTCTACGTCGTTGACGAGGTCCGCGTCGAAGATGGTCGTCTGCTGGTTCAGGTGCCGGAAAGCGGCCGGACGAATCTCGTCGGCATGAAGGTCGATTTCGAGATCAAAGGCCGCGGTGGTGATGCGGTAGTGCGCAAAGGCAAGGAAGTCACGCGCACGTCGCTCGAGGGCCTGCGCAAAGCCAACATCGGCGAAGTTGAAATCGAGCCGCAGCAGTTCGAAGGCGCCTACGCGGCCGGTGACATCGTCAATACTGAGACCGGCGAAGTCGTCGTCGAAGCCAACAACGAAATCACGGCTACGAAGCTTCAGGAAATAATTGAAGCCGGCGTGCAGAGCTTCCCAATCTTATTCCCGGAACGTGATGACGTGGGTGTGGTGGTTTCGCAGACGTTGAAGAAGGACACCATCACCAAGCCGGTCGATGCGCTGCTCGAGATTTATCGCAAGATGCGGCCCGGCGATCCGCCGACTGTGCAGACTGCTTACCGTCTGCTCGAAGGCATGTTCTTCGATCCGCGGAAGTTCGACTTCTCGCGCGTGGGCCGGCTGAAGTTCAACATCAAGATGGGCAAGCCCGAGCGGCATCGCATTGAGGATCCGTTGCTGCAAGCGGGCGACTTCTTCGAAGTGGTTCAGTACGTGCTGAAGATGCGCCGCAATCCCGTCGATGACGAGAAGCGGCCGATCTATCAGGCGGACGATATCGATCACCTCGGCAATCGGCGTGTGCGCGCGGTGGGCGAGCTGCTCGAAAACCAGTTCCGCATCGGCCTTGAACGAATGGAGCGCGCGATCAAGGAAAAGATGTCGATCCATCAGGAGATGCAGACAACGATGCCGCGCGACCTGATCAACGCGAAGCCGGTCACGGCCGCGGTGCGCGAGTTCTTTGGCTCGTCACAGTTGTCGCAGTTCATGGATCAGACGAATCCGCTTTCGGAAATTACTCACAAGCGACGTTTGTCGGCGCTGGGACCGGGCGGTCTGAGTCGCGAGCGCGCGGGATTCGAAGTGCGCGACGTGCACCCGACGCACTACGGCCGCATTTGTCCGATCGAGACGCCTGAAGGTCCGAACATCGGGTTGATTTCGTCTCTGTCATGCTACGCGCGCATCAACGAGTTCGGCTTTATCGAATCGCCGTATCGCAAAGTCGTCAACGGCGTGGTGACTGAGTTTGTGCGCGTGCGAAATGGCGGCGACACCAAGTTTAAGCCGAGCGATCACGTGTCGCAGGAAGATGTTGAGAAAGCAAACAAGCGCGTCGGCGCGGACGGCAAAGCGAGCTCCGAACCTTATCCGTTCTATCTGACGGCGTGGGAAGAGGACAAGCACGTGGTCGGGCAGGCCAATATCGAGCTGGACGAGAACGGTTACATCGTTAACGAGCGCAACGCCGCGCGAAAGGCCGGCGAGTTTATTCTCGCGCATCGCGATGAGATCGAATTTGTTGACGTGTCGCCGAAGCAACTTGTGTCGGTGGCGGCGTCCCTGATTCCATTCCTCGAAAACGACGACGCGAACCGCGCGTTAATGGGCTCGAACATGCAACGCCAGTCGGTGCCTTTGCTGCGCGCGGAAGCGCCCTATATCGGCACGGGCATGGAGAGTGTGACCGCGCGTGATTCCGGCGCGGTCGTTATCGCGCGCCGCGATGGCGTGGTCGACTACACCGACTCCGAACGCATCATCGTCAAAGCCGATCACAACGTTGACGGCACGATTTCGCGCGAAGTGACCGCGGACATTTACACGCTGATCAAGTTCAAGCGTTCGAACCAGAATACCTGTATCAATCAGCGGCCGATCGTTCACGTTGGCGAGCGCGTCGCGAAAGGCCAGGTCATCGCCGACGGGCCTTGCACGGATCGCGGCGAGTTGGCCCTCGGCCGGAACATTCTGGTCGCGTTCATGCCCTGGCGCGGCTACAACTTCGAAGACGCGATTCTGGTTTCTGAGCGGCTGGTGAAAGAGGATTACTACACCTCGATTCACATTGAAGAGTTGGAAATCGAAGCGCGCGACACGAAGCTCGGACCGGAAGAAATCACGCGTGACATTCCGAACGTCGGCGAGAACATGCTGCGCGACCTGGACGAGAGCGGCATCATCCGCATCGGCGCCCAGGTTAAGCCGGGCTCAATCCTCGTGGGTAAAGTCACTCCGAAGGGCGAGACCCAACTGACGGCGGAAGAGAAACTGCTGCGCGCGATCTTTGGTGAGAAGGCCGCGGACGTGAAAGACGCGTCGCTCGTGTCGCCTCCGGGCATTGACGGCACGGTCGTCGATGTTCAGGTGTTCACGCGCAAAGGTCAGGAAAAAGATCCGCGCTCGCTGGCGATTGAAACTACTGAAGAAGAACGTTTGCGGCGCGACCTTGAAGACGAAATCCGCATCCTGCACGAGCAGCGCAACGAACGCATTTACGAGTTGTTCGAAGGGCGCAAACTTTCGGCCGACCTCACCGACCATCGTGAAGTCGTCATTCCGAAGGGCGAGACGATTACTCGCGAAATGCTCCCGGGCATCGAGCCAAAGGTGCTGCGGAAAGCGCAAATCGCCGGCTCGCGTGTGGACGCCGCGACCGAGGTTAAATCCTACGAAGATCGCACTGAGCGGCAGGTCAAGATTCTCTCGGACATCTACGAAGAGAAAATTGCCAAGCTGCGTCAGGGCGACGAGCTTTCACCGGGCGTCATCAAGATGGTGAAGGTTTTCATCGCGATGAAGCGCAAGCTTTCGGTTGGCGACAAGATGGCCGGCCGCCACGGAAACAAGGGCGTCATCGCGCGCATTCTGCCGGAAGAGGACATGCCCTACCTGCCGGACGGAACGCCGGTCGAGATCGTTCTGAATCCGCTGGGCGTGCCTTCGCGCATGAACGTCGGTCAGATTCTCGAGACGCACCTTGGCTGGGCCGCCCGCGTGCTCGGTCTGCATTTCGCAACGCCGGTGTTCGACGGTGCGACTGAAAAGGAGATCAAGCAGAAGCTTGCCGAAGCCGGCGCGCGAGCAGGCGAACTCGGATTGCCTGAGATCGTCAGCTCCTCCGGCAAGGCTGTCCTGTACGACGGGCTTACGGGCGATGCGTTCGAGCAGAAAGTCACTGTCGGCTATATCTACATGCTCAAGCTTTCGCACCTCGTGGACGATAAGATCCACGCGCGGTCGATTGGTCCATATTCGCTGATCACGCAGCAGCCGCTCGGCGGCAAGGCGCAATTCGGCGGACAGCGCTTCGGCGAAATGGAGGTGTGGGCGCTTGAAGCGTACGGCGCCGCGCACATTCTTCAGGAATTGCTGACGGCGAAGTCTGACGACGTCGCCGGGCGATCTAAGATTTATGAAGCAATCGTCAAAGGCGAAGCGGATTTCGATCCAGGTTTGCCCGAAAGCTTCAACGTGCTCGTGCGCGAACTGCAATCGCTTTGCCTCGACGTCGAGCTGGTGAAGAAAGACGGCACACCGGACGATGTTGTTGCTGAGCCGCTGATCACGAGCGGGATCTAGTTAATTCGTTTAGGGTCGGGCGTTGCCCGACCAATGGCGGGCGGTAGCCCGCCTCTAAACGGAAGACGGCGGGCAACGCCCGCCGCTAAACGAGAAGACGGAGAAAAGATGTTTCGATTTCATCAAGAGAAAACGCAACTCGCGCCTGATTTCGAGGCGATTCGCATCTCGCTCGCTTCACCGGAGAAAATCCGACAGTGGTCGCACGGCGAGGTGACGAAGCCCGAGACGATCAACTACCGCACGTTCAAGCCTGAGCGCGACGGACTTTTCTGCGCGCGCATCTTCGGTCCCGTCGCGGACTGGGAGTGTCTCTGCGGCAAGTACAAGCGCATGAAACACCGCGGCGTGATCTGCGACAAGTGCGGGGTTGAAGTAACGCAGGCAAAGGTTCGTCGTGAGCGTCTCGGCCATATCGATCTCGCGAGCCCATGTTCGCATGTGTGGTTCTTCAAAGGCCTGCCGTCGCGCATCGGCCATTTGCTCGACATCCCGCTCCGGGAGCTGGAGAAGGTCCTCTACTTCGAATCGTACATCGTTATCGACACCGGCGATCTGAAGGAACTCAAAGAACGCGAGCTGCTGACCGACGAGCGCTATCGCGAATTGACCCGCGACTATCCCGGCCAGTTCGTCGCCAAGATGGGCGCCGAAGCGATTAAGGAATTGCTCTCGATGGTCAACATCGAAGAGCTCGCGGTCGAGCTTCGTCGTCGCATGCGCGAAGAGACTTCGCAGCAGAAGAAACTAAAGTTTTCAAAGCGACTCAAAGTTGCCACCTCGTTCTTGAAGTCAGGTAATCATCCGGAATGGATGATTCTGGATGTGATTCCGGTGATTCCACCTGAGCTTCGTCCGCTGGTGCCGCTCGATGGCGGACGTTTCGCGACTTCGGATCTGAACGATCTGTATCGTCGCGTCATCAATCGCAACAACCGTCTGAAGAAGCTGATGGAGTTGCGCGCGCCGGAAGTCATCGTGCGTAACGAAAAACGCATGCTTCAGGAAGCGGTCGATGCGCTGTTCGACAACGGCCGGCGCGGTCGCGTGTTGCGCGGCGTGAATAATCGGCCCCTGAAGTCTTTGTCTGGAACTCTTAAAGGCAAGCAGGGACGCTTCCGTCAGAACCTGCTGGGCAAGCGCGTCGATTATTCAGGTCGTTCCGTGATCGTCGTTGGTCCGGAATTGAAGCTGCACCAGTGCGGCCTTCCCAAGAAGATGGCGCTCGAGTTGTTCAAGCCGTTCATCTACAACCAGCTTGAAAAACAGCAGCATGCTGCGACCATCAAACAGGCTCGTGAAATGGTTGAGCGTCAGGAGCCGGTTGTCTGGGACATCCTCGAAGAAGTCATTCGCGAGCATCCGGTGCTCTTGAACCGCGCGCCGACGCTCCACCGCCTCGGCATTCAGGCATTTGAACCGGTGCTGGTCGAAGGCAAGGCGATCAAGATTCACCCACTGGTCTGCACCGCTTTCAACGCCGACTTTGACGGCGACCAGATGGCGGTCCACATTCCGCTCTCGCCGGAAGCGCAAATCGAAGCGGCCGTGTTGATGCTGTCTTCGAATAACATCCTCAGTCCCGCCAGCGGCCAGCCGATCGCGGTGCCGTCGCAGGACATCGTGCTGGGAATTTACTACCTGACGCGCGAGAAGGAAGGCGCGAAGGGCGAAGGCCGCGTGTTCGGGTCGATGGAAGAAGTTTTTCTCGCGCTCGACTCGCAATATGTAACCACGCAAACACCGATCAAATTGCGTGTTACCGGTGACTTGATCGATCTGACTCAGGAACACGATACGCAGGACATCCTGCGCGGCGTGGTCCAGGAAGATGTGAAGCGAGTCATAAACACGACCGTCGGCCGCGTCATTTTCAACGATGCGATTCCTTCGGGTTTGCCGTACATCAACGGCACGCTGCGGAAGAAGGGCCTTCAGTCGCTGGTCAACTATTCGCACATTCGGCTCGGTCATGAAATGACCGTGAAGATGCTCGACGATCTTAAGAACCTTGGCTTCCTGTATGCAACGAAGGCCGGCATCTCGATCGGCATTGACGATCTGGTGACGCCGCCGTCGAAGCCTGAGATCGTCGGCAAGGCCGAAAAGGACGTAATTACCGTCGAGCAGCAGTATCGCGACGGTGTCATCACCAACGGCGAGCGCTACAACAAGGTGATCGCGATTTGGTCAGAAGCGACCGACAAGGTCGCCAAGGAAATGTTCAAGGCGATGGACGATCGTGAAAAGGCGTCCAACGAAATGAACCCGATCCTGATCATGTCCGATTCGGGCGCGCGCGGTTCGGCACAGCAGATTCGCCAGCTCGCCGGCATGCGCGGATTGATGGCTCGTCCTTCGGGCGAAATCATCGAGACGCCGATTCAGTCAAACTTCCGCGAAGGCCTGAACGTGTTGCAGTACTTCATCTCGACGCACGGCGCGCGTAAGGGCCTGGCCGACACGGCTTTGAAGACCGCGGATTCAGGTTACCTGACGCGGCGTCTGGTGGACGTGGCCCAGGACGTCATCATCAGCGAGCAGGACTGTGGCACGGTGAGGGGAATTGCGGCGAGTGCCATTATCGAAGGCGGCGAGGAAATCGAAAGCCTGCGCGATCGCATCGTCGGCCGCACCGCGCTCGACGACGTGATCGATCCCGTCGAGGGCACGGTAATCGTCGAAACCAATTCGGAAATCGACGAAGACCTGGCGGCTGAAATTCAACGCTCAGGCGTGCAGCGAGTGCGCATTCGTTCAGTGCTGACGTGCGAATCGCGTCGTGGCTGCTGTATCAAGTGCTACGGCCGCAATCTCGCGACTGGCCGTCCGGTGGACATTGGCGAAGCGGTGGGGGTCATCGCGGCGCAGTCAATTGGAGAACCCGGTACCCAACTTACGATGCGCACCTTCCACATCGGCGGCACAGCGCGCCTCGAAGAATCTTCGAAGCACCAAGCTCGCGTCGAAGGCAAGATCAAGTACGTCGAGCTGCAAACCGTGAAGACTCGCAAGGGTGAGCGCGTCGCCATGAACCGCAACGGCGCTATGCTGATCATGGACGAGCGCGGCCGCGAGGTGGCTCGGTATCAGATCGTTTACGGTGCGCACATCCTGGTTGAAGACGGCCAGCAGGTCGCCGAAGACCAGTTGCTCGCGACGTGGGACCCGTTCACGTTCGCCATCCTGACGGAAGTCGGCGGTCACGTGAAGTTCCAGGACTTGAAGGAAGGCATGACCTATGAGGAAGAGACCGACCAGGTGACGGGCCTCTCGCACATGGTGGTCAAGGATTCGCCTGACGAAAAGAAACAGCCGCGTATGGAAATTCGCAACGCCGGCAACAAGGTCCTGAAGACTTACCAGATGCCGGTGCGCGCGAACCTGATGGTCAACGACAGCGAAGACGTCGAGCCGGGCGACGTGATCGCCAAGATTCCACGCGAGACCACGAAGACAAAAGACATCACCGGCGGTTTGCCGCGCGTCGTCGAGCTGTTCGAAGCCCGCCGTCCCGGCGAAGCCGCAGTCATGTCGGAGATCGACGGTATGGTTAAGCTCGGCCCCATCTCAAAGGGCAAGCGCAAACTGATCATTACCGGCGACGACGGTGAAGAGCGCGAGTACGATATCCCGCGCGGTACGCACATCAACGTGCAGGAAGGCGATCGCGTGCGCGCCGGCGAGGCTTTGCAGGATGGTCCGTTGAACCCGCACGACATTCTGCGTGTCCTCGGCATGAACCGTTTGCAGGAATACCTGACCAACGAAATTCAAGAGGTCTATCGCCTGCAGGGTGTGAACATCAACGACAAGCACATCGAAGTGATTGTTCGTCAGATGCTGCGTTGGGTGAAGATTAAGGAAGTCGGCGACACCGAATTCCTGCTCGAGGAGCAGGTCGATCGGTTCCGCTTCGGAGACGAGAATGAACGGGTACAGAGCGAGAAGGGGGAGGTGGCCCAGGCCGAACCTCTCCTGCTGGGTATCACCAAGGCGTCCTTGTCGACGGATTCCTTTATTTCAGCCGCTTCGTTCCAGGAGACGACACGAGTTTTGACCGAGGCGGCGATTTCCGGTCGCATCGATTACCTGCGTGGTCTGAAAGAGAACGTGATCATGGGCCGGTTGATTCCCGCCGGCACCGGCATGGAGTACTACCGCAACGTCGATATCGAGCGCGACGAGACCATCGGCGAATCCGAAGCGCAAGACGAGTTTCCGGAAGTTCTCGGCGGCATCGAGATTCCTCAGTCACCACACACCGCCCTGCCGACTGTTGGCGATGGCGACATCGTCGGCGAAGTTAGCGAGCCAGAGCCGGAAGAAGTTGAGGTTGGAGAACCGAGCGCAGAGTAAACGAACGGTGTAGTAGCTCGACCGTAAGGGAGGGCGTCAACCCTTTAAGTAGAGCCGGTGTGGTGTCAAAGCCGCGCCGGTTTTCTTTTCCACCTTCCGCGCTTGATTTGTCACTATCTTGCGTGCTGAGATCTAGCTTGTGAAAATCACAAAATCCATTTCGAACTTCTTCATAATTCTCGTGTTGAGTTTCTTCAGCACGCTTCTCTGCGCGTCAACAGCTCTTGCCCAGTACACGCCTGAAAAAGGATCCATGGAACGGAAAGCCATCACCGACGCTTTGCGCGTTCCCGTCGAGAAGAAACTGAAACAAAGTGTCGTCTTCAACATCGACCATCTCAAGGTGCAGGATGGCTGGGCCTTTATGTTTGGCGCTCCGCGGAAGCCCGGCGGAGGAAGACTTGACTACAGCAAGACGGCTTACGCTGAAGCCGAAGCTGCGGGAATGTTCGATGACAACATCAGCGCGTTGTTGCGCAAAGTGCGCGGCCGGTGGCGCGTGGTGCGATACGTAATCGGCGCGACAGACGTTGTGTATTTGGATTGGGACATGCAATATCGGGCGCCTTCAGGAATTTTCCCGCGGTAGTAAGTCAGAACCGCCTGCGGTAGCGGGCGGGCCCAGCACGAGTGTGTCAGAACCGCGAGCGGTAGCGACCGCATCAAGAATCAACTTGAGTGGCTGATCCCATTGCTTACCGCTCTGGGTACCGACACGCGCGATGATCCCATCGCTACCGCTCCGGGTTCTGACACGTCTTCGCCTCACGAAAAAACAAAGAACTGAGGTGGATATCAGGCGCTAAGCTTCGCACCCTCACCCCAGCCCTCTCCCAGCGGACGAGGGAGCCAACCGAATTTTTCTTCCCAACGCCGCCTTCTTGAGCTATTATCCGCGCGAGGTTGCTGCCCCTGCGGCCTCGGACGCGTTTCCCCGATCAGCGTTAATTCCCCGATAAAGTAACGGCAGGCTCATGGCCTGCGTACCTTCAATCGTTCGGTTTTTACAGAGGAGGTTCCCCTTGAACAGAACTTTCCCCCGCCTTGTAGTTATTCTGTCTCTGTTTGTCTGCTGTTACTCAGTCCAATCGCAAACCAACCCGCCCGCTAACGCAGGCGGTTCTGACAAGAATGCGGGAGCCCTCCCTGACGGTCGGGCTACTGCCCCGACGGCTGAAGTCACCGGCCCGCCCGCTAGCGACCACCCCACGCGAGATGCTCGCGCGGGGAACCCCGGTGCAGGCGGATCTGACAGAGAATCCCTTCCCGACCTTGTTCGGCGTGTAAAGCCCTCGGTCGTTTCGGTTCTGACCTACGACTCTAAGGGCGAGCCGCTGATCAGCGGCAGCGGGTTCTTCATCCGTCCAGGTGAAGTCGTGACTAACGTGCACGTCCTGCGCAACGCGCACCGTGTCGAGATTCGCACGCTCGAGGGCAAAGGGCGCACGTATCCGGTTCGGGGCGCGTTGGCGATCGATGATGAGGCCGACCTGGCGCTGTTGAGTGTTGACTTGCCAGCCGAGCGTTCGCGACCGCTACCACTCTCAACGACTCTGCCTGAGGAAGGCGAGCAGGTTTTCGTCATTGGCAATCCTCTGCGGCTGGAAGGTTCGATCAGCGACGGCATCGTTTCCGCCGTGCGTGAAGTTCCCGCTCTAGGTCGCATCATTCAGATCACTGCGCCCGTTTCGCATGGAAACAGTGGCAGCCCTCTCTTCAACATGCGCGGACAGGTCATCGGGATCGTTACCGTCAAGGTGACCAACGGCCAGAACATCAATCTCGCGCTCGGCGCGGCGCGCGTGGCGTCGCTGCCGCGGGGGCAACTCGTCTCGTTCGATCAGATTGGAGCTCGAAACCGATCCAATCAGCCGGAGGCGTTGGCCGATCTTTGGTATCGCGGCGGGATCGATTCGATGTGGCTGGGGAATTACGAGAACGCGCTCAACTATTTCGAGACCGCCGCCAATCGAAATCCCCGGCGCGCGGAAACGTGGATTCAGATTGGCTACTGCAAAGTGAAGCAGGGCCGAAACGATGAAGCGATGCGCGCTTACCAGCGGGCATTGGCATTACGGCCGAACTCAGCCGACGCGCATAACAAACTTGGCGACGCGTACTTCTACGCCGGCCGATTCACGGAAGCGATCGACGCTTACCATGAAGCTGCGCGGCTGCGGCCGAAAGATGGCGAGGCCTATTACAATCTCGCCCTGGCTTATCTCGAAATTGGTGATCGCGAAGCAGCGATGACGCAAAGCCGCACGCTCGCGACGGTTGATGCGGACCTGAATAAGAAATTGTTGAGTGAGATGCAGCGTTAGGAAACGAAGACTTATTTGACGTTTGGCATTTGAGATTTGGCATTTGGTCATTTGAATTCGCCACCCGGCAATGTTTTGGGTGACTGACCAAGTTCAGCCTTAGCCTGCGGAGCCGGCTGCAAATAGCCCAATCTCAAATCTCAAATGCCAAACGTCAAATATCAATAATTAGTCAGGATATCCTCCCGCGCGAATCCCATCTGCTGCAAACGATCTCTGGTCTGCGCGATCATTTCGCGCGAGCCACACACCAATGCCACCGGCGATTTTAAATCGAGCAACACGTGGTCGAGCAATGACTGGACATAGCCAGTTGGTCCCGACCAATCATGACCGTCGGGACGCGAGATCACCTGGCGCAACTCGACTCCGGCTTTTTCCCAATCGTCGATCTCGTCTCGATAACAAAACTCATCGGGCCTGCGCGCGCCGTACAGCACGACCAACTGACCAAACCTTTCGCGCCGATTCAGAACGTGTCTTAACGCTGAGCGCAGGGGCGCCACGCCTGTTCCCATGGCGACGAAAACTACGTCACGTCCGACCTGCGCGTCCAAATCGAATCCGTCGCCGGCGACGCCAAGCAGGTCAATTGAGTCGCCTTCAGCCATATCGAACAATGCGACGCTTCCGCCAATGGTCCGCTTAACCAGAATCTCCAGCTCGCGATCCTCCGGCGCGCCCGCGAAGGCAAAATAAGCCGGCTCGTGCCCATCGAGACTTAGAATCGCCACCTGGCCCGGACGAAAACTGATCTGGTGCGACGTTTCGGCGCCGGCAGGCATTAAATCAAACGAGCGAATCTCGCGCGCCTGTTGGCGCATGCGAGTCACGATTAGTTGAGTTGCGGTTTGCTCTGTCATTCAAGAAAGCCAGTTTACCATCTCATTCACACTGCGCTTCAGCGCGGTGAACATCGTCTCACCAGCCCGCGAAGCGGGCATCGGCATAAAGCCTGGGGCGTAAGCCCCAGGCTCGAGTTTGCAAGTGTGCCCAGCCCACGGAGTGGGCGACAGCCGTATCGAAACTTTGGTGTAATCAACGTCGTGATGCCGAAGCTGAGTGAACTGCAATTCTGAGATCTGTCGCCCGCTGCGCGGGCTACGGCAATCCTTCTGGCCGCGATCCCGGGGCTTACGCCCGGGCTTTATGCTCTCGCGTCGCTCCGCGCGCTCATGCCGAAGGTGCTAGAATGCCGCGCAAGATGAGTACCTTGTCGGCGCGAAGGCTGGTGCTGCTTTTGGCAGTTTTGATTGCGTCAACGGCGGTTGTCGGGGCTCAATCAGGGCGGCGCGGCGGCCTGAAATCAAGCGCGCCCGCGATCCCTCCGGTTCGTCCCGCGGAAGAGCCCTCAAAGCCGAAAACGTCTGCACGGATTCAACTGCTGGTCGCCATCGATAGTCCAACTGGTTTTGATGGAGTGCCATTTCGCAGTCAGGACATCGTTCTCGAAGCGTGTATGCGCCGCCTCGCAGAGTCGGCAGACGTGACGGCGACGCCGGCGGTCCAGCCAATGACGCGCAGCGAGGGCTTGAAAGCTGCCAAAGCTGAGACAGTCCGATATGTTGTCTGGTTGCAGGTCCGCAATGAACGGGCTGATTACAGCGCGGACGTTTCCGCGCAGAGTGCCCAGCTTTACGTGACTTACATGATCTATGAACCCGGCACCGCGAAGCTTAAAGGCTCGGGCCGCGCGCAATACGCATCCGGGAAGATAGGAAATGTTGGTGTGTCGGGCCCTTCAGCGCGCCGCGCGGTGTTCTCCGATTTCGAGATCAAAGAAACCGCCAAGCAGGCAGCCGACAAGATCCTCGACGCATTTCACATTAAGATCGGCGGCTGGCCGCGGTAGCCGAACGCTTCGACGCCCTTCAGTGACGGTCGGGCTATTGAGATACAGAACAATCAGCCACAGATGGTCATACACGCTGATCTGAATGCATGATCTGTGTCGATCTGCGTGTATCTGTGGCTTTCTCTCACGTGTCTCAGCGCCTCTGTGGCAAGGCCAATCAATGAACCGAAATCGCAACTACTCAGCAATCCGTTCGTCAGGCGCTCCCAAATACTTCTTCAGCCATCCGTGGACTTCCTGATAGAAAAACCTGCTGTTTTCGCCTTTGAGAATCCAGTGGTTCTCGTCGGGCCAAACGATTAGCTTGCTCGGAATGCGCAGCCGTTGCAGCACGCTCCAATTCTCAAGCGTCTGATTCAGCGGCACGCGGAAATCATTCTCGCCGACTGAAAGCAGAATCGGTGTCTTAAAGTTCGCGGCAAATCGAATCGGATTTTGTTCACGCCAAACCGCGCCCTGCTCCCAGACCGGCCCGCCACTGCCGACTTCGCGATGATAGATTGTGTCACTCGTGCCCCATTGCGATTCGAGATTGATCAGACCGGCATGACTGACCAAAGCTTTGTAGCGAGTCGTCGTTGCTTGCAGCCAGTTAGCTAAGTGTCCGCCGTAACTCGCACCCGCCGCTGCTTGTCGCGTTCCATCGACGAACGAGAATTGACGAATGGCGTCGTCGGCTGCTTCGTTGATCTCGTTTGCCGGACCCTTTAACGGATCACCCTGAATACTTTGCGCGAACGCCTCGCCAAAACCAGTCGAGCCTGAATAGTTCGTAAGCAACACGACGTAGCCCGGCCGCGCGAGCATGTGATAGTTCCAGCGGAGTCCCCAGTTGTCGCGCCACATCGAGTGCGGCCCACCGTGCATCAGCACCAGCAGCGGATACTTTTTCTTCGCATCAAATCGCGGCGGCAGCGCAATCATGTTGTGAATCCGTTTGCCCGCGCGGCTGGTGAACCAGAAGTGCCGCAACGGCTGCCAGTCGATCTGCGCGACGCGCTCAGTGTTAAATTCGGTAAGCGGCTTCTGAGTCCTCTCGTTCAGATTGAGCCGAAAGATTTCCGGCGGATTCATCGCGCTTTCCCAACTGGCGATGACGATCGTGGAGGCAGCTTTCCGCGGGATGCGCAGGTTTATGTAGACGCCACGCGTCATGTCCATCGCCAGGCGAACTTCACCGCCATCAGCCGGCATGGTGAAGAGCTTCTCGTTGCCGGCTTCTTCGGCCAATAGATAAATCGATCGACTGTCAGGCGAAAAGGCAAACGCGCCTACCGAACGATCGAAATCCTTTGTGAGGATTGCCGGCGCGCCCAGGCTCGGCCAGCCGAACTTCGCCAGCCGATCCAGGTTGTAAACCTTGCCGTTCGACTCGATGGTCGAGATGGCGTACAACGCTCGGCCGTCCGGGCGAAACGTCGGGCGAGCGAAACTGTCACTACCCGTCGTCAGCCGAACCGGCTCGCCGCCCTTCGCAGCAATTTTGAAAAGCGCGTTGTTTACCGGCGCATATGCCGCCGCGTGGCGCATGGTCGTCGCGACGAACACGATCGATTCACCGTCCGGCGTCCAGACGGCGTCGAACTCTTCGCCAGAATCAGTGAGGCGGCCGGAAAACCCGGGCTCGGTAATTATTTTCGTCCCGGCGAAAAGATCTCTGGCCTTGGCGCCCGGCTCCAGGGTTTGGACAAACAGATGTCCCTCATTATCTTCCAGCCATTTGTCCCAATTCCTGATCGGAAATCCTTCGTAAACGCGTGCCCGGTACTTCTGCGCTTTCCGCGCGGCCGCAATTTTCTTGTTGGCTTCGTCATCCGCCGCGCCGGGAAAGACTGTGCTGGTGAAGATCAAAGCTTTGCCGTCGGGTCGCCATTCGGGCGAACGCGCGCCGGTCGAAAGTGAAGTCACCCGTACGGCCTCGCCGCCGTCAGCCACATCGATAATGTAAATCTGTGCGACCTCGTCGCCTTCGCGCTTGGCTGAAAATGCGAGCCGGGTACTGTCCGGACTCCATGAGACGCCGCTCTCGCCGCTCTTGGTAAACGTCAAGCGGCGCGGCTTTGCGCTGCCATCCGCGGGAACGATCCACAAGTCGGACACCTGATCCTTTTCGTCATAGGCGGGCTCGATCAGCGAGAACACAACCCATTTGCCGTCCGGGCTTGGGGCTGGCGCTCCGACGCGCTTCATAAGCCACATCGTCTCGTGACTGATTGGCGTCTTCGTTTGGGCGCGCGCGACGAACGACAAGCTTAGAGGGGCAAAAATCGCTGTGGCTACAACGATAAGATGGAGTAACCGATGTTGCTTTCCAAACATGTTCTTCTCCTGTAACAGATGAATTCGGCTAAGCCGCGCGGCTAAAAGAAGTCTTAGGGAAAACCCGTCAGGGTTTTTCGTAGAGACGATCTATCACATTTCGATACTTATGATCGATCACGCGCCGCTTTACCTTCAGCGTGGGCGTCAGCTCGCCGCTTTCAACGGTGAACTCGTGCTCCAGCACGGCAATCTTCTTAATCTTTTCAAATTGCGCAAGATTCTCAGTGCGCGCCGCAATCTGTCGTTCAAACAGATCAATAATGCGCGGGCTGTGGCAGAAATCGCCGCGCGTGCGCAGGTCAAGGCCTTTGTGCTTCGCATAGGCATCCAATTGATCCCAAGCCGGAACTATCAGCGCCGAAGCAAAGTTGCGCCCGTCGCCAATCACGACTACCTGGCTCACAAACCGGGAGCCTTTGATCAGCTGCTCGATAACCTGGGGCGCGATGTACTTCCCACCGGACGTTTTCAGCAGTTCTTTCTTCCGATCGGTGATCGTCAGAAAGCCGTCCGTATCGAGGCAGCCTATGTCGCCGGTTCTGAACCAACCGTCTGGGGTCATGACCGCGCGTGTTTCTTCGGACTTGTGCCAGTAGCCCTGCATCACGTGCGGCCCACGCGTTTCGATCTCGCCATCCGCCGCGATACGCACTTCGACGTTGCGAACGGGTTTACCAGAGGTGCCGACGCGAATGTATTGAAGCTGGCCAGCCGTGATCACGGGTGAAGTTTCCGTCAAACCGTAGCCCTGCACGATCGGCAAACCAGCGCCGATAAATGCGAGCGCGATATCGTTCGACAGCGCCGCGCCGCCGGAAACCAGGATGCGAATTCGTCCGCCCATCGCGTTGCGAAGCTTCTTGAATAACACTGCGTCAGCGAGTTTGTGTTTCAACGACAGCGGAAACGGAACAGGCTTGCGATCCGAATTGTGCTGCGCCCATTCTCGGCCCACGCCGATCGCCCATTGGGCCATCGCGCCGTTCAACTTTCCTTTCGAAGCTGCTTTGTCCTGCACTCGCGCGACGATCTTTTCATAAATGCGCGGCACGCCGACAAATACTGTCGGATGAACTTCGCGCAGATGGTCGCCCAGATTGTCCAGTTGGCCGAAATACACGCTCATGCCGTGGTGCAGGTACATGTTCATCGCCTGGCGTTCGAAGACGTGCGACAAAGGCAGCACAGAAAGCGCCGTATCTGCCTCGCCAAACTCGAAGTGATTCGAAGAATCGATCAGATTCGAAACCATGTTCGCGTGCGAAAGCATTACGCCCTTTGGCTCGCCCGTCGTTCCGGAGGTGTAAATGATCGTCGCCAGATCCTCAGGTTTCGCCCCGCGTGCGAGTTCCTCGATCAGCGAAGGTTTCTGCTGATCCAAATCTCTGCCTTTGTTTTCGAGATCTGAGAGGCTCGACGTATTGGCGCGTTCGGCGGCGTTCTCTTCGAACAGCACGACATGCGAAACCTCCGGAGAATTGCGCAAGACTTCCTCCATTTGCGCCAATTTCTCTCGCGACTGAACAAACAGAACTCGCGCGCCGGAGTCCTTCAAAATGTATTGTGCCTGTGGCGGCGTCAGCGTCGGATAAATTGGGACCGTGATCGCACCCGCGAACAGACAACCCTGATCGGTCAAAACCCATTCGGCGCAGCTTTCGGAAAGCAGCGCGACGCGTTCGCCTTTGCTGATGCCCAGGGAATAGAGACCGAGCGCGATGTGCTGCGCGCGCTGCAACATCTTCGCGGCTGAGATCGAATGCCACTCGCCGTCGCGTTTGTAGTTCAGCGTGTTCGGTTTCGGATGGTCGCGCGCCAGGCGCTCGTATACGACAGGAAGTGTCGTCGGGTCGTCAGACGTGAGAGGCACGCGCTGCGGACTGAAAGATGATTGGGGTGCTGTCTTCGTCATTTGGTATTTCCCTCTCCCTCTGGGAGAGGGTTAGGGTGAGGGCTTAGCACGACGAAAAAAACAAAATCTCTTTCCTGTTCTTCACCGTAGCTGCGCCCCTCACCCCAGCCCTCTCCCAAAGGGAGAGGGAGCTAAACACTTACTCCGTTTAGAAAAACATCCATCACGACATCGGCCATCGGCTCAAGTTTGTAGTTCCGGTGCGAGATAATCCAGTTGGTAGCCATCTCATCAAGTGCGCCGAACAGAATCTTTGCGCCGATTGTCGCGTTCAGGTCGTTGCGAAACACTCCGGCGCGCTTACCTTCTTCAAAAATGTCGTGCAGTAAACCCAGGTATTCAGCAAAGCCGGCGGCGGAAAATTCTTCCATGAATTTCGTCGAGCCGCGCAGCTCCACTTGAAACACCACGGCGAGATCGCGATCGGCGCCGAGCCTCTGCAGGTGCAGGGAAGCGATCTGTCTAAGTTTCTCGCGCGGGTCGCTGACCTCCTTGATCAGTTTGCGCGCGGCGGCGATCGCTTCCGCCATGTTCTGATCGAAGATCGAGTGCAGGATTTCTTCTTTGCTTTTGAAATAGAGATAAACCGTGCCATCCGCGACCTCTGCGGCCCGCGCGATGTCGGCGACTTTCGAATTGAAATAGCCGTTACGCGCGAAGACTCGCGTGGCCGCGCGCAAGATGGCCGCCCGTTTGTCGGTGCTCGAGTTGCGCGAAGTGACTCGTTTAGCGGGACTGGCCATAGAATGAATGAATCGTCACTCAGTAACGCAAACAGCGTAACTTGTCGGGGAAGTTCGGGCAAGGCGGAAACATGGGCATACTTCTTCTTAAACGCAGCACGGTGCCTCAAGGCTCCTGTTTAGACGGCGGACTTGTCCGCCGATCAGGGGCCGGACAAGTCCGGCCTCTAAACGACTCTTTAAGGTTTATGCGAGGGTAACGGTCAATCTCCCGATTTGTCTGGAACTAACTTGTCGACAGTATCGAGCAACCCGCCTTCACGCAGACGCAACTCTGTCTGCGGAAAAGGAATCTCGATGCCGGCTTCGCGGAACAGCCTTTCGATTCGATAGTTAACGTCGCTGCGAATTTGCGGATGCAGGCGCGGGCGACGGGTCCAAACGAGCAGACGGAAATCGAGTGAGTAGTCTCCGAACTTGAGGAATTGAACTTTCGGTGGCGGATCTGTCAAAACATTATCGACATCTGCGGCTGCTCGCAGCAGAGTTCCAGTTACCAGGTCGACATCTGAGCTATAGGCCACGCCGACGGGAATTGCGATGCGCACGCGCGGATCGCCATACGACCAATTGATCAGACGCTGACTGACGAGGCGCGAATTCGGCACGATGATTGAGACGCGGTCGTTCGTAACCACCACAGTCGTGCGAAGGTTAATGCTTTCAACATCGCCTTCATCATCGATAATCGTGACGTGATCGCCCACGCGTACGGGCCTTTCAAAAAGCAGGATAAAGCCGGAGGCGATATCGGCGGCGATGTATTGCAAACCGAAGCCAATGCCGACTGACAGCGCGGTGAAGATAACTGCAATCGAGGTAAGGTCCAGATTGAACGCGGCTTTCAGCGCGAGCAACGCACCGACTGTGACTATTAGGTACTGCGTGATTCTTCCCAGCGTGTAACGCATTCCCGGATCGAGGTAGGCCCTCTTTTCAATGCTCCGCTTAAGCAAACGGCTGAGAGTGCGAGACAGGACGAGGGCCACGGCCAGGATCAGAAAACCCTGAATTAATCGGGTAACTGAAACCTCGACACTGCCGATCCGGTACGGCTCATTGAGATACCGCCAAATCCGCCCGATGAAACTAACGCCCTCCTGAAGCGCGAGAGCCGGAAGCGCCGACGCCAAACCGTTGATAATGAAGGTCACAGAGTAACTATAGGAACCGCGGCCGTGAGCGTCAAAGTGGCTGTAACTGCCGCAAATGCAACTTTTTCTTCGATTTTGCTCGTACGGGTGTTAATAATCGGCAGACGCGTGGCGTTTTATGGGCGGAAGGGGATTTTCTACAGACATGTTAGCCGCCGTCAAACCGCTCAAAGTTGCAACGCCATCCGTCGATTACGCCGAGAACCTCTTATTGGGAAGTCGCGTGACGACGCCCGGTTCCGCGGCCCTGAAAACCATGTCGGCAGAAGCCAATAGTTCTCTCGAGACGCTTTTTCAGCAGCATCACGACCGCGTGTTTCGCACGGCCCACCGGGTCACGGGCAGCGCGGCGGATGCTGAAGACGTTTTGCAGACGGTTTTCCTGCGGTTGGCACGCGGGTCGGAAGCCGTGACGGTCCCGGACAACCCGGAAAGTTATTTTGCGCGAGCGGCAGTCAATGCGTCGCTCGATCTTTTACGCGCGCGTAAACGTTCGAAGGTAGTTGCCTTCGACGACGTTGAGAGCGGCGCGGCGGCAATCGAATTAGTGTCGCGGCGTCATCCTGAAGCGAGTCAAGAAGATCGGGAGCTGCGGCAGTTGGTTCGCGAAGCGGTTTCGAAACTCGGGCCGACGGCCGGACAGATGTTCGCGCTTCGCTATTTCGAAGGATACGACAACGGCGAGATTGCGCAGATGATGAAAACTTCGGCGCTGGTTGTGGGCGTGACACTGCATCGCGCGCGCACGCGTTTGCGAAAAGAGATTGGAAGTTACTTGCAGAAACATTCATCGAATGTTTAGAGCGCGGACTTGTCCGCGCCGGCGGCACAAGTGCCGTCTCTAAACGAAGCGGAATGGGAATGGATTGAATTCATCTTGGAGTTAAAGCTATGAAGAACAAAGAACTCGACAACATGCTGGACAAGGTCGCGACCGAGATTCGTGGCGAGCAGATTGAACCGGCGACGGTTAACGACGCTGCCGAGCGCGTGTGGATGCGAATGTCTTCGCAGTCGGGCGTCGTGACAAACGAAGCTTCGGTCACCGCGAGCGCCTCTGAGCACATCGAAAGCTGCGCCGATTTTCAATCGCTGATGCCGGCGTATGTGAGCCGCGAGCTGTCAGAAGCGCGCGCTCTTCTACTCGTCGATCACACGCATGAGTGCATTCCGTGCCGCAGGGCCTTGAAGGAAGCACGCACCACGCGGGTTGCGGTTGCAGTTGCGCCACGACGTCAAACGCGGAAGGCGTCTCGCTACAGCTTGAATCCCGTCATTCTTCGTTGGGGAATTGCCGCCACGCTCGTGATTGGTCTTGGGCTGGTGGCGTGGCCGTTGGTCGAACGTTACCTGCCGTTCGGCTCAGTCGAAGCGACGGTGCAAGCCGCTGACGGCGCCGTGTATCTGGTTGAAGACGCGAGGACGCAACCGCTGACAAACGGCGCAAAGCTCGCGCGTGGGCAGGTGATTCGGACCGCGAAAGACGCGCGCGCAGTCGTCCGCCTCGGCGACGGAACTCTAATCGAGATGAAAGATCGTTCTGAATTCTCGATCAATCAGACGTTGCGCGGCACCACCATTCATCTTGGTTCGGGAAGCGTAATTGTCGAAGCGGCCAAGCAGAAGGATCGTCTGTTCCTCGACACCGGTGATTCGCTCGTGGCCGTGACGGGCACAATCTTTTCAGCGAATGCCGGCACAAAGGGTTCGCGCGTCAGTGTAGTCGAGGGCTCAGTCAATCTCGATCACAACGGAAAAGAGCGCGTGCTGAAAGCCGGCGAGCAGGCGACAACCAGTGCCGCGATTCAAACCGTGCCCGTCAAGGAAGAGGTCGCCTGGAGTCGCAACGCCGCAAAGTATTCACAGGCTCTGGAAGCACTGTCGGCGCTGAACAAAGATCTGAACGCTGTGTCGCAACCCGGCGTGCGTCACTCGACACGTCTGCTCGACATGATGCCTGAGAACACGGTGCTGTACGCGGCGGTTCCGAATCTGGCCGCGACGATCATCGAGTCGAACCGCCTCATCGAAGAGAAGATTCAGCAGAACCCGGCGCTGAGCGATTGGTTCAAGAACCGTCGCGAGCCGGGCATGAACAACGCCATCACCGCGATTCGCGATTTCGGCGAGCAGCTTGGTGAAGAGATTGCTGTCGGCGCAGCTATCGATGAAAAAGGCGAGCCCGCGCAGCCGCTGATTCTGGCCGAGTTGAAGAACGCCGCCGGCTTCCGCGCGTTCGTCGATGCGCAGGTGCAGAAGTTGAGCGCTTCAGGTAAGAAGGGCCCGAACATTCAGTGGATCGACGATCCGAGCACGGCCCAGGCTACTGCGACCGACCCGGCGGTGAAGAATTCCGACAAACAGATTTACGTTTGGATTAATGGCGAGGTGCTGGTCGGCTCTCCTAAGCTCGATCAGTTGCAGCGGGTCGCGACGACTCCGCAGACCTCGTTCACGACCAGCGCTTTCCGCAACCGCATTGCGGATGTCTATCGGGAAGGCGCCGGGATTGTCGTGGCTGCGGACCTGGAAAAGGTCGTCGCGCGCGTTGGCCCGCTTCATAGTGCGAAATCCAAAGATCCGGCAAAAGCGGAGAAACACGACCAGGCGCTCAACGAACTTGGCGTCATGAATCTGAATTCGTTCGTGCTCGATCAGAAAGTGACGAACGGCAAGACGCACACGCGCGCCGTGCTTTCGTACGACCAGACCGAACACGGCATCACTTCGTGGCTGGCACAACCCGGCCCGATGGGTTCGCTCGATTACATCTCGCCCGACGCGAATCTGGTGGCGGGCTTTGTCATCAGGAACCCGACTGCGGTCGTGGACGACTTGCTGCGCGTGATCAACTCAGTCTCACCCGATGTCAAAACGCATCTCGACAAGTTGGAGCGTGAGCACGGCCTGAATGTGCGCAATGATTTCGCGGCGACGCTGGGTGGTGAGTACGCCTTCGCGATCGACGGCCCGATTCTGCCGACGCCTTCGTGGAAGCTGGTGATCCAGGTCAATGACCCGGCCCGCCTGCAACAGACCCTTGAGCGCATCGTCGTCAAAATCAACGAAGAGGCCGCGAAGGAAGGCAAGAAAGGCCTGGCGTGGGAGCGCGCGGACAGCAGCAGTCGCACGTTCTACACACTGAAGTCGCAGGACTTCGGCGTCGAAGCGAATTACGTCTTCGTAAACGGCTACATGATTGCCGGCCCGACGCGCGCGCTGATTGAACAGGCGCTGCGGTATCACGACTCGGGATCGACGCTGAAGAACTCGGCGAAGTTCACCGCAGGTCTGCCGGCCGACGGCAATGTGAACTTCTCGGCGTTTGTTTATCACAACCTGGCGCCGCTGGTTCAGCCGTTTGCGAAAGGCATGGCGGGAGCGAAGCTGCCTTCCGGCCCGAGCAAAGCGCTCGCGATGGCCGCGACGATGGAGCCGACGTTGCTTTATGCGTACGCGTACGGCGATCGCATTGAAGTTGCCGCGAACACGGAAGGTGGGCCGTTTGGCTTGAGTCCGGCGTCGCTGCTTGGGATGCCCAACGCGTTCGCGCTGCATCACGTGCTCGAACAAGGAATGAAGAAATAAGCGAAGGATTTCTCTGTGTCTCAGTGGAACTCGGTGTCTCGGTGGTGGAATTCGTCTAAAACAATTTCACCGAGGCACCGAGATTCGACAGAAACACTGAGCGTCCCTACTAACTCCTTCACATTCAGGGAGGGAGAATGGAAATTCTGATGAACACACGGCCCATCTCCATCCAGCAGACTTCCGCCCCCGATCGCAAAGTTCTCATCAACGGACTGACGCTGATCGCGCTCGGAATCTCGATCTTCGCCCTCGATACTTGGGGAAACCTTTTCGTCTGGCTGTTCGTAGGGTTATTCTGGACTTCGTTCTTACTTTTCCTGAACGGTCCCGGTCTTGTCCGCGTGCTGCGGACGCTCAAAACGAATGGCAGACGAGGTCGCATCAATCACAGCGTCGCAAACTACGAACGCCGAACCTTCGGCCAATGATCTGCAACGAGGTAGCGGGCAAGATGCCCGCGTTCCCGGGCAAACTACGAACGCCGAACCTCCGGTTATTGATCTGCAGAGTTTGTCGGTGACGTTCGGCGGGCGGCCGATACTGCGCGAGCTGAACGGCGAGCTGCGTGGTCGCGCAATCGGTTTGCTTGGGCCAAATGGCGCCGGCAAGACGACCCTGATTCATACGCTGCTCGGTTTTCACGAGCCCTCTTCGGGAACGGCGCACATCTTTGGGCGCGACATCCGCGCCGACGCCAATCAAATCAAGAGCCTGATCGGATACATGCCTGAGCGCGACTCGTTCATCGCGGGGATGTCATGCGTCCATTTTGTCCGGTTCATGGCTGAGTTGTCAGGGTTGCCGCCGGCCGCTGCACTCGAACGCGCGCACGAAGCCCTCTTCTTTGTCGGACTGGGCGAGGCTCGCTATCGCAATGTCGATACGTTCTCGCTCGGCATGAAGCAGTTGGCGAAACTGGCGCAGGCAATCGTACACGGACCGAAACTAATCTTTCTGGACGAGCCGACAAACGGCCTTGATCCGCCGGCGCGCCTGCGCATGATCAAGATGATCCGCGAGATTCGCGACAGCGGCCAGGCCAACATCGTGCTGTCATCGCATCTGCTGCGCGACGTTGAAGAGTGCTGCGAAGAGATTTTAATTCTGAAAGATGGACGGCTGGTCGTCTATTGCAACCTGGAAGAAGAGCGGCGCGCGAACAAGAAGTTTCTGATGCTCGAGACGCGCGGTGATTTGAAGCCGTTCGTCGCGGCGGTAAGCGAGATTGGCTGCGAGTATGCCGTGACGGGCGATCATCGTGTGAAGTTGATCCTTCAGGACAGCACAGAGGTTCGCGACCTTTATCGATTGGCGGCGAAAACAAATTTGCAGATTCGTCGGCTGAGCTACAAGCGGGATTCGCTCGAAGACATCTTCTTGAAAGCGATGGAGAATGGGGCGGCGTCAGAGTACCAACTTTAGTTGGGCATCGTGGACGGCGGCTCCTTTGGAACAAAACCCGACTGAAGTCGGTACTCTAACAACACCATGGCGGTAATTGAACGCACATACAAACGATACACAGGCGTGACGACGCCTGAGTGGAGCCGCTTCCTGATCATTACGCGCCACGCGTTTCGCGACGTGTTCCGCTCAAAGATCTTCACCGGCATCTTCCTTCTGTCGTTTATCTGGCCGCTGGTCTGCGCGATTCTGATTTACCTGCACCATAACGCGAACGTACTGGCGATGTGGCAGATTAACGTGCGCGACCTGCTGCCGATCGACGCGGCGTTCTTTCAATATTGGGTGGTCGTTCCGCAAGGCTATCTCGGGTTTTTCCTGGCGATGCTAATCGGCCCGTCACAGGTCTCGCGCGATCTTACGAACAACGCCCTGCCGCTCTATCTTTGCCGTCCATTCACTCGCACTGAATACGTCGTGGGCAAAATGTCCATCGTCATTATTCTGCTGTCGTTGATGAGTTGGGTTCCCGGGCTGCTCCTGTTCCTGCTGCAAAGCTATCTCGAGGGCTGGACGTGGTTCACGCAGAACATCCCGATCGCGAGCGCGATTTTCATGGGCAGCCTCGTGTGGATTCTTTTGTTGGCGTTAATGACGCAGGCGGTTTCGGCATGGGTGCGTTGGCGCGTCGCGTCGCGGGCGGCGCTGCTCGCCGCATTTTTCATTCCGTCCACCTTCGCGGCGATTGTGAATGAGATCTTCCAAACCAGTTGGGCAAACATCTTTTCTTTGCAGGCATTGATTTGGAACATTTGGGCTGGGTTGTTCGGGACGTTTCAGCGGCAGACGGTTCAGTTCGGCGGCCGTGACTCCCAGATATTATTGACTGAGCCACCGCTCTGGGCATCGTGGCTGGTGCTGTTTCTGATTTGCGCGGCATGCCTGGCGCTGTTGTCGCGAAAAGTTAAAGCGTACGAGGTCGTTAAATGATGGGAGCGCGGGCATCCTGCCCGCAATCCGAGGCGTAGCCTCGGGAGGGTTTGAATTAGCGGACGGAAAGGCCGAGCCTTTCCGCACAGCAGGGCGGCACAGCCGCAACGTCGAATGAGTGAAGGCAAGTCAAATTCGCAATTCGCAATTCGCAATCCGCAATCTGAGATTGTCTTCGACAACGTCTCGAAGTTTTACGGCGAGATACTCGGCGTGAATCGCGTGACGCTTGCGATTCCGCCCGGCATCACCAGTCTCGTCGGTCCGAACGGCGCCGGGAAGACGACGCTGATGAATTTAATGACGGGCTTGCTGCGGCCGACGCGCGGCTCGGTCAACGTGCTTGGCATCCCAACGGATCGACCTGAGCAGTTGTTTCGGAAAGTTGGTTACTGCTCGCAATTCGATTCGTTTCCGCGCGGACTGACGGGTTGTGAGTTCATTCGCTCGTTTCTGCTCGTATCTGGTTATTCGAAAACCGAAAGTGAAGACTTAACGAATAAAGCTTTGGAGCGCGTCGATCTTGTCCCGGCCGGTGATCGAAAGATTGGTGCATACAGCAAAGGCATGCGGCAGCGCGTGCGTCTCGCGCAGTCAATCGCGCATCAGCCATCGGTTCTGATTCTGGACGAGCCGCTGAACGGTCTCGATCCGATGGTGCGCGCGGAAACGATTGCGTTGTTCAAGCAACTGGCGGCCGAAGGTCTGCACTTGATCATCTCGAGTCACATTCTGCACGAAGTGGACATGATGTCAGACCGGGTCGTGTTGCTGAACAACGGCTACGTCGTCGCCGAAGGCGGGATTCACGGCGTGCGCGACGAGATGGACAGTGAACATCCGATGCAGGTCCTGATTCGCTGCAACAAACCGGCGGTGCTCGCCGCGCGCATGTTCAGCAGCGACCACCTGGTCGAAGCGCGCGTGCACGATGATCGGCACGCGTTGTTCGTGAAGACGCGCGACCCCGACAAGTTCTATCTGCTTCTGAACGAAGTCGTCGCCGAAGGCGAAGTTGAGATCGAATCTGTCGCGCCGGTCGATGATGATCTAAGCGCCGTTTACGAATATTTGATTGGATCGCAGTAGGTGTTTAGAGGCGGGCGTTGCCCGCCGGAAATCCGAGTGACATCGGCGGGCAACGCCCGCCGCTAAACAGATTGAAGAGTTTATGAGTTCAGCCGAAGAAACAATCTCGACAAAGAGGACGGCTCAGGCTCCGATGCGCCTCTGGTTGCGGCAAATCGCGGCCATTATGCGGCTCGAGCTGAAGAAGAACTTCTTCGGCAAACGCGCCGTGCTGGTTTATCTGCTGACGCTCATGCCCATTGGCTTGCTGTTGATGATCGCGCTCTTGCCGCCGGTGGCGCGCGAGTGGCTCGACTTCAGCGAGTATCCGAAACTGTTCTCGTTCATCTTCAACGGCTTCATCCTGCGAACGGTTGTCTTCTTCGGCTGCGCCTGGATCTTCATGAACCTGTTCCGCGGCGAAATCGTCGATCGCAGCCTGCACTATTATTTTCTTTCGTCGGTCCATCGCGAAGTTCTCATAACCGGAAAATACATTTCGGGCTTAGTAACCTCGGCGGTGTTGTTTGTTGGCGTCACGGTTCTTTCGATGTTGCTGATGTTTTTCCCGCACTTCTATTCCGCGAGCATGCGCTTCTTCTTTGAAGGCGCAGGTATGTCGCAGTTGTTGACGTACGCCGGAATCACTCTGCTCGCATGCATCGGCTACGGCGCGTTCTTCATCGTCGTTGGTTTGTTCTTTCGTAACCCAATCATTCCGTCGCTGATGCTGTACGGCTGGGAATGGATTAACTTTCTGCTGCCCCCGGTCCTGAAGAAAGTCAGCGTCATTCACTATTTGAACTCGCTGGTGCCTGTCCCGGTCTCTGAAGGACCATTCGCCGTCATCGTTGAGCCGACGCCCGCCTATATCTCTGTCCCGGGATTGCTGATAGTCACTGCGGTGGTTTTGATTGCCGCAGGCACGCGCATCCGCCGGATGGAGATTCGCTACGGCAGCGACTAGACTGGAGCCCAACCGGAGCTGCGGAATGCTGCCCTTTGCATCTCATTAACACCTCGCTTTAGCGAGGTGTTTTTGTGCGGTTATTAGGACAGGAACCGTTTTCAACGGTTTTACTAAGGAGCCCTTAAAACGGCTCCCAAAACTCCGGGCGGCCAGACACCTCGCTGAAGCGAGGTGTTAATGAGAGGTCGTTTTCATACATTGACGGCATCATAATCTGGTATTCTTCGGCCGTTTTAAGGCGCTTCAGATCGAGGATTAGTTATGAAACTCCGATTCCCGCGCGACCCTCACTCTCAATCACTGGCTCTGGTTTTGGCCCTCGCCATCTTTGCCACGCCGCTACGGGCGCAGCAGCAACCCGCTTCACCGCCGCCATTGCAGCCGGAAGCCGCAACCAAGCCAGAGCCAACATTCGACACGTTGCTGTCGACAAACAGCTACAAAATGTATGTCGAAGTGCGCAACGTGGGGACGCTGCTGACGACGGGAGGCGCAGGGGAGATAATTGACCCCATCGTCAAACTTGCTGATCCAGGGCCGCAACTAAAGTCGCTGGTCAAATTTCTCAGGGACAATGCGGAACCCTTGGCGGGCTCTAGACTGATGGTTGCGAGCTGGCCGGTGCGCAGTGACATTCCTTCGACAATGGCCGCGCTCGAATTCGCATCGGCAGACGAGGCCGCGAAATTTGCGCCGAAGCTCGAGACGTTTTTGCCGACAGTTTTGCCGCCGGTCCCGGTTGACGAGCCGACGCCCGAGAGTTCTCCGCCAGCTGATGCGAAAACTGAAGCTGCTCCCGCAAAATCGACCGAGGCAAGAACCAAACCCGCGCCGCCTATAGCGGCGAAACCGAAAGCCTCTCCAGCGCCGCGCGCAATGCGCTCACCTTTTGTGCTTACGCAAGCGGGCTCGCTGGTCTTCATCAGCGACCGAGCTTTCAGGATCGAGAAGCTGCATCCGCCTGACACCGCGCTGCTTTCCGAAGATAAAAATTTTCGCGTCGCGCGCGATCGGTTTGCCGCCGAACCGTTGTTTCTTTTTTTCAATGTCGCTTTGGAGGACCGAAACGCGCCGAAGCCCTCGCCGACGCCGGTCATTTCCGACGAAGAACGCGAGCGCATCGCACGCGAACAGGAAGCCGAGATTCAAAGGTTAGCTGAAAAGGCGAACGCTTCCCAGCAGAAGACTACCGAAGGCGTGGCGGTGGATATGACGCCGCAAGGACCCAAGGTAACGGCGGTACTTACGGCCGGCCCTTCGGCGTCACCGACTCCGACGCCGACAAAAGAACAGCAAGCGCAGACGGTGGCTTCGAACCAAATCGGCAGCATGTTGAGCATGCTGGGCCAGGGACAGCCACAATGGCCTGAGGCGATTGGCGTCGCGCTCGTGCTCGATAACGATGAATTCGCGGTGCGCGCAATTCTGATTCAGAAGGAAAACGCGAAAACCCTGCCCATCCCGTTTGTGCCGCAATTGATCTCAGGTCCAGCGGTGGCGTCCGAAGCGGCATCCATTCTCCCTGACGACACTGAAGCGTTGGTCACGGCCTCGATTGATTTCGGCAGCACCTATCATGAAATGAAGAAGCAGGCCGAAGCGACTCTGAAGCAATCAAGACAGCTGGCTGCATCCGTCACGTCTGAGAATGCCATGGACGCATTCGCGCAATTCGAAAAGAAGGCTAACCTTAAAATTACTGACGAGCTGTTGCCGGTCCTCGGAAACGAGTTGGCAATCGGCGCGTCACTGAAGCAGGCCAACATGGCGAACGTGATGGGCGTGCCGACACCGCCCGCGAAGACTTCCAGTGATCCGAAAGACAAGAACAAGCCAGAGCCCATGCCGATCGTTCTTATCGGAATAAAGAATCGAGAGGCGGCGCGGCGGCTGATGCCGCGCGTGTTCGAAGGTCTCGGTATCGGCGAAGCTAATTTTTTGGCGCAGAACGAGCGCCGCGGCGACAGCGAGATTGTCAGCTACGCCGGCATCTTCTCGTACGCGTTCGTCGGCAACTTTCTGGTGCTCTCGGATTCGGAAACGGTGCGCAAAGTCGCGGATGCAAACATAAGCGGCACTACTTTGGGTGCGAACAATACTTTCCGCAGCGCCCGGCACTGGCAGCCGCGGCAAACTCTGGGTGAAATATATGTTTCGCCCGTGCTAATGGAGGGCTATCAGGAACAAATCGGGAAGCAGGCGGCGTCGATGGATCCGGCGATGCGTGATTTTCTGATGAAGCTGAGTCCAAAGGCGAGTGCGATTACTTACACGCTTTCGCACGACGGGCTTGGCTCGCTCCATGAGTTGCACCTGCCGAAGAACCTGATTCTGGCGATGGTCGCCGGCACCAGCGCGACAATGTCGGCGATGAAGGAAGGCTCGCCGGAAATGAACGAGATGATTGCGATCAGCGTGTTGCACATGATTGCGAACGGAGAAGAGAATTACAAAAAGACCGCCGGCAACGGAAGTTACGGCAACATCGACGAACTGGTTGAGCACAAACACTTAGGCAGAGAGATGTTGGACAAGTACGGCTACCGGTTCGTAATCTCGACAAATGGAAACGGCTTTGAAGCTGTGGCCACGCCGGTTGAGTACGGCAAGTCGGGCAAGCGTTCTTTCTTCATCGATCAATCCAGAGTCGTACGCGGTGACGATAAGGGTGGGGGCCCGGCAACTATCGCGGATAAACCGGTGGAGCAGTAAGCAGTAGGCAGTAAGCAGTGAGCAGTAAGCAGTGAGCATTAAGCAGTAAGCAGTAGGCAGCGCGCAGTAAGCAGTGAGCATTAAGCAGTAAGCAGTAGGCAGCGCGCAGATTTCATTAACACCGGGCTTTAGCCAGGTGACAGAAGGCACAATGAGTCACAGAAACCGTTTCAACGGTTTCCTCTTCAGCGCTATGTCAACCAACCTAACGGAACAAGAATTCTCAAAACACGTCGACACGCAATTCAAGATTGCGTTGGCCGAGGGCGAACTCGGTCTCACGCTCGTCGAAGTAAAAGCCTATATGCCCGGTGAGAACGAACAAGACGGCATGGAGCGGTTCTCAGTTTTTTTTGATGGCCCCGGGGACATCGTCCTTCCTCAGAAAACCTACCAGCTTGAACACGACAAGATGGGTACCATTGATCTTTTTCTGGTGCCGATCAGGGGCGACCAGAATGGGTTTCGATACGAGGCGGTGTTCAATTATTACAAGACCTAGTGATGAGTAATGAGTAATGAGTGATGAGTCGGCAACCCCTTTACACCCTAATCCCACAGGAGGAACCCCAGGGCTCAGAGAATTGAAAAGTTTGAGGACTTCATCGCTTGGCAGAAAGCACGGGCACTCACTCGCGAGATTTACCGGATTACAAACTTGCCTGCATTTTCACGCGACTTCGGTTTGAAAGATCAGATCAGGAGATCCGCCGTCTCGATCATGTCGAACATTGCTGAAGGCTTTGAACGAGGACGTCCTTCAGAGTTTCATCAGTTTCTGTCGATCGCGAAAGCATCCTGCGCTGAACTTCGTTCGCAGCTTTATGTGGCCCTCGATGCGGAGTACATCGTACACCGAATGGCACGGTGATACCGGCGCGTGGGCATTACCTGCTCGTCGGCTCGGCTTACAGCCTGACGAACTATGGCGGGACAGGCGCCGCGGCCGGCAATCTGACCTTAAGTTCCGATATCGAGACTGACGGGAACGTTGGGCTGTTCTCGACTTCGAGTGTGACCGGCATCTCTTCAGTGAACCGGCTGGATGCGGTTGGATTTGGGTCGAACACGGGCGGCAACTGTGACCTGTTAAGAGAGGGCACGAACCTACCGCCGATTGCCGGCAATGCGACGATCGAGCACAGCTACTTCCGGAAGATGTGCGACTGGATCCAGGGATCGGGTTGTACGGTGCCCGGAGTTCCGAAGGACACCAACGACAACTCGGTTGATTTCTGGCTGGCAGATACGGCCGGATCAGCCATCACGGGCCGGTTGGGGGCTCCGGGTCCGGAGAACCTTGCGTCACCGATCAGACGTGACAACGCGGGCATCAACATGGTTGTCCTTGACGGTGCTGTCGGGACAGGAGCACAGCCGAACCGGCAGCGTGACGGCGGCGATCCGGCAGGCTCGTTCGGCACGATGACGCTTCGCTATCGCGTCATCAACAACACGGGGGGTAACGTGACGCGGTTGCGTTATCGCGTCGTGGACATCAGTACGGCGATCCAGCCGGCTGGTTCCACTGCCGATCTGCGGGCGCTGACGTCCAGTGTTCAAACCGTTGGTCCAGTGAACGACTCGGCTACCTGTACGGCCGTCGGCGCCGGCTCGCCACCCTGTACCGTGACTGTGACCGCGACGACGCTGGAGCAGCCACCGGCTCAAGCTATCGGTGGTGGGTATAACTCGACGCTGTCCTCCGGCACCATCACCACGGGCTCGCCGCTGCTTAATGGCGCTTCGATCCTGATCCACTTCAAGCTCGGTGTCGAAAAGACCGGCACCTTCCGCTTCTACATCATCGTAGAAGCGCTGCCGTAAGGCAGTGGGCAGTCAGCAGTCAGCAGTGAACAGTACTATTACTCGCTGCTAACATACAGGCCGCGTGAAGATTCGCTCTTCACGCGGCCTATTTCTTTGTTCAGAGCCACCTACGGTTTTTCGCGAGCCAGAGATTCTTAGCACACGCGATGAGTGTCATTCACACCTTGCTCGCTGCAATGGCTCGGCCTCTCTGATGCGCGGCAAGGTCTGCGACTTGCCGGCAACGAACCCTTCTTTTTTCATCGGGTCTTCGACCCGCACCGGTCAAAGACCGCTGTGACTAAATGCGCCACGTATCGGCAAGTCCGAGACTTGCCGCGCATCCGAGTGGCAGAGCCATTCGTGGTGATGAGTCATGTATATAAATGCCGTTTTAACGGTTTGTGGGAAGCCCGTTGAAACGGCTGCTGAATTCGTTTCACCTGGCACCCGCGCCACCTCGCTGAAGCGAGGTGTGAACGAGAGTCAGCTCATAGTCTTGGTGCGACGACAACTGAGGATGAATACAGGAAGGCGACGGTTCTTACAGGTTCTCGATCTGCACCGGTTCGACTTCGTCCGCCAGTTCAAATCCAAATACGCGCGAATAGAAATACAACTCGCCGTCGAGCGATCGCTTGATGTTCTCAGCGCGGCGAAAACCGTGCTGCTCGCCTTCGAACGCGATGTAGGCGACGGGGACCTTCTTCTTACGAAGCGCTTCGACCATCATTTCAGACTGGTTCGGCAGAACGATCTTATCCTCCAGACCCTGAAAGAAGATGATCGGGCAGGAGAGTTGATCCGCGAAGTGCACCGGCGAGCGCTCGATGTAAAGATCACGACGCTCGGGATACGGGCCGACCAACGAGCGTGAATAGCGTGACTCGAACTTATGTGTGTCCAGCTCCAGGGCTTCCAGGTCGCTGACGCCGTAGTAGCTGGCGCCCGCTTTAAAGACGTCGCGAAACGTCAGCGCGCACAGCGTCGTGTAGCCGCCCGCGCTACCCCCGTCAATCGTCAAACGGTTGCCATCCACGCGTCCGGTCTTGACCAGGAATTTCGCGCCGTTGACGCAATCATCGACGTCCACGATTCCCCAAGTGCCATTCAGCCGCCGGCGGTACGCGGTGCCGTAACCGGTGCCGCCGCCGTAATTTACATCCAGCACTGCGATGCCCCGGCTGGTCCAATATTGAATTCCCAGCGCCAGCACGGCTACGGCAGCAGAGGTTGGTCCGCCGTGGCTCTTCACCAACAGCGGCGGCCGTTCGCCGTCTGGCGCCGCAAAATCTTTGTTCGTCGGCGCGTAGTAGAAAGCATGCGCAGTCTGGCCGTTCTCAGTCGGGAACTCAACCGGTTCGGCGACGGCGATATAACCCGGATCGACCTCGATCTTGTTCGCACGCTGGAGCACCTTTGTCTGCCGCGTCGCGAGATCCATTTCGACGATCGAGAAAGGCTCAGTTGGAGAACCAGCGCGGAAAACAGCGCGGCCGGGCGCGGCGCAGACGAAAGAAATTTCCGTGTAAGGCGTTTCGATTCGATCGAGCTTTCCAGTGTGCGTGTCGAGTAGTCCAAGCTTCCAAATGCCGCGTTCACTGAAGGTGCACACGATTCGATCAGCCGATTCAAAGGCGTAGGTCGACAGGCCAAAGATCCATTGCGGCGCGCCGAACTCGGCTTCCATTTCGCAGATACACTCGACTGAGCCGTCGTCATTCGCGCGATAAATATTCCACCAGCCCGATGCGTCTGAAACGAAATGGAGCTTGCCGTCGGGCGACCACTCTGGCTGGAAGATCGATTCGTCTCCTCCGCCGGCGACGCAGCGCGGGTTGCGGATGCTGCCATCCGCGGCGAACTCACCGACCCAAACTTCAGAGCCGTCCCAGGGCATGTTCGGATGTCGCCACGTTAGCCACGAAAGTTTTGAGCCGTCAGGGCTGAGGCGCGGACTTGAATAAAAATCATTCCCGGAAATCAGCACCTCACCCGGGTCGTTGGCTGCGAGTGAAACCGCGACAATTGTGTTGACGGCTTCGCGATCTTGCGCGGTGTGGTCCTCGCGCACGCAAATCAAGCGATTGCGCTTTTCGTCAAAGACACTGTCGGCGTAACGCATCGCATCGCCCGCCCTGTCGCTCGTAATCATCCGAGGCGCATCGCCAACGCGCTGGTGATAAAGCTGCTGGTCAGTGAAGCTCGAAAAGAAGCCGGCGCCTTTGTGGATCAGGTATTCGCCACCGCCGTATTCGTGCGCACGCGTGCGGGCATTCATCTCGCGGGGCGTCAGATCATGCATTTGGCTGTCAGGCGTCCGGCGCACGATAACCTGCCGGCCGCCTTCTGACGGTCGCAATTCGATCCAATAGATGTCATCGCCGTCGAGCCTGACCTGAAACAAGCCGATCGACCCTTTTACAATAAGGTCGGAAGTAATCGGCGATTTCCACGATCCGTAAGGAGCAGTTTCCATGGTTTATACGGCTAGCGGGAAAGACGGATTATGGACGGAACGAAAAAAACTGCAAGTCAGAATTTGAGATTCAGCCACCGATGAACACAGATCTCACAGATAGAAGAATCGGATTCATGTCTGTGCCGTCGTGTCTATCTGCGGCTGATTTCGTTGTTGACGGGATGCTGCTACCGCACAAAAGCAAGGGCGCCAACCTCCCCCAAAGTTGGCGCCCTACCCTTCAGTCTCAGTTCTCACAAGGAGAATCAATGAATGAACGGATGCTAAGCCCTTTCTAAAGGCCAAGGGTTGCAGAAGTATTGCGACAAACTTGTGAACATATGTTCTCTAAAATAATTTGGACTGTTGACGAGACGAGGCAAGAAGCATAAGAATCTTCCCCGAAATCGGAGGTGCTTCATGAAAAACCGTTCGAGATTCGCTGCTTTGACGCTGTTGGTTCTGTTTGCCACAGTGCTGACGGACTTGCCGCGACCAACTGCGCAGACCTTCCGACCGGTTGCGCGCGGCCGGCGCGGGGTGGTTGCGGGCGGTCATCCACTTTCAGTGGAGGCCGGCATGCGCATGCTCCAGCGCGGCGGCAACGCGGTCGACGCAGGTGTCGCCACGATCCTGGCCGCATCGGTGATCGAGTTCTCGCACTTCTCGTTCGGTGGCGAAGTCCCCATCCTGATCAAAATGCGCGGAAGTCGGGACAGTAGCCCGACCGTAAGGGAGGGCGCAAAAGGAAGCGGAGTCGCAGTCATAGAAGGCATGGGCACCGCACCCGCGAAAGCTACGCGCGAGTTTTTCGCAAATCGGAGTAAGGAAGCCGCGGCGTCGGACCGACCGACGATGGCGGGCGCTGCCTCCGGAGTCATTCCGTCAACAGGACCTTTGTCCGCGACTGTGCCGGCAGTCCTGGATGCGTGCGTAGTCGCGCTGGATCAGTTCGGAACGAAGTCTTTGGCGGAAGTGATGCAGCCCGCCATCGAACTCGCCGATGGTTTTCCGTTGGATGAATTGCGCGTGGATTACATCAAGACGCGCGGCCCCGTCTTGTCGCAGTGGCCGGATGCGAAGCGAATCTTTCTGCCGAACGGCCAGACGCCGAGAGTTGGCGACGTGTTTGTGCAGGCCGACCTGGCCCGAACTCTGCGCGCGATCATTGCGGCTGAGAAGCGAAATGCGGGTAAGGGCCGGCACGCCGCGCTGATGGCCGCGCGCGATCATTTCTACCGCGGGCCCATCGGAAAGCGCATCGGCGATTACATGCAGGCAAACGGCGGATTGATCGCCGCTTCGGATTTGGCTGGTTGGCGCGCTACCGTCGGCGCACCGACACGCGGCGACTATCGCGGTTACGAGATTTACAAAACCGGTTTCTGGGCCGCTGGGCCGATGCTGATTGAAGTTCTAAACCTGCTTGAAGGTTATGATCTGAAGCAGCTCGGTCACAATTCGCCTGAATACATTCACACGGTCACTGAAGCTTTGAAGTTGGGCTTTGCTGATCGCGATCGGTTCTACGGCGATCCGAAGTTTGTGAAGATTCCGACTGAGCAACTTCTCTCAAAAAACTACGCGGCGATGCGGCGCAATTTGATCGAGAAGGAAAGGGCATCATTAGCTCAACGGCCCGGTGATCCCGAGAACATGAAGCCGCTGCTGGCTTCGGCGACAACAATTTCCTACAACGCTGCGCCCGTACCCGAGTGGCTGAAAGCGAATGACACAACCTGCGTCAACGTCATCGATAAAGACGGCAACATGTTCAGCGCGACGCCGAGCGGCGCCTGGCTGCCGGCGGTGGTGGCTGGCGATACCGGCGTGTTGATGGGTCAGCGACTGCAATCCGCTTTGATCGATCCGAACAGCCCCAACGTCGTCGCGCCGGGCAAACGTCCGCGCATCACACTCACGCCGACGCTCATTCTGAAAGATGGACAGCCGTTCATGATTCTTTCCACGCCCGGGGGCGACAATCAGGACCAGGCTTTGCTGCAAGTGCTCTTGAACATCATCGAATTCGGAATGAGTCCGCAGGAGGCCGTCGAAGCGCCACGTTTCGACACGCAGCACTACATCAGCTCGTTCGACAATCATGAGTTTCGCGCGGGCTTGCTGAACCTCGAGGCGCGGATACCCGCGGAGGTGTCGGCAGCGCTCAGTTCGCGCGGGCACAAGATAAACATGCAATCAGCCTGGGGCACCGGCTCAGCGCCGACGGTCATTGTGTACGACGTGAAGTCGGGCGTGATTTCCGGCGGCGCCGATCCGCGCCGAGGAAGGTACGCGGTGGCTTGGTAAAAGGCTTTTTGAAGATAAATTGGACCGCTGGACTCACCACCGCATTGCAGCGAGCGCGGTTTGAAGAGAGCCCCCGCGGAGTCAAGTATGTTATTACCCTTGAAACGGCTCAACTTGTCTTTCGTCAGTCGATCACCTCGCTGAAGCGAGGTGTGAATGAGAGAGTAGAAGTCCCTCAACACTCTGAAAATTTGCTACCTTTCTAACAACTCGACCGGCAGACCGAGTGGTAATATGACAGCCGGAAAGGGGAAAAGGATTCTATGGAATGGCTCGCCGACCCTTCATCGTGGGTCGCCTTCTTAACGCTTGTCGCGCTGGAAATAGTCCTCGGCATCGATAACATCATTTTTATTTCGATCCTCGCGGGCAAGCTGCCCGCCGAAGATCAAAAGCGCGCGCGGTTCATCGGACTCAGCCTCGCGCTGGTAATTCGCGTTTTGTTGTTATTTTCTCTTTCGTGGGTAATCGGCTTGACTGCGCCGCTCTTCACCGTCTTTCACCAGGCAATCTCAGGTCGCGACCTGATTCTTTTGGTGGGAGGCTTGTTCCTGCTTGGCAAAGCAACTTTCGAAATTCACGAAAGTCTCGAGGCGCCGGCGGGCCACGCATCGGCCAAAGTCAGCGCCACTTTTCTCAGTGTGGTCATTCAAATCCTGATTATTGATGCAGTGTTTTCATTGGACTCAGTTATCACCGCGGTCGGGATGGTTGATCACGTCGGGATAATGATCGCCGCGGTGGTGGTGGCGATCGCTTTCATGATTTGGTTCGCGGGGCCTGTCAGCCGCTTCGTTTCTAAGCATCCGACGATCAAGATGCTGGCGCTGAGTTTTTTACTGCTCATCGGCTTAACGCTGATGGTGGAGGCTTTTGACGTTCACGTGCCGAAGGGTTACATCTATTTTGCGATGGGCTTTTCGATGTTCGTTGAAATGCTTAACATTCGTATACGCAAGCGGCGTGACCCGGTTAACTTGCACGATCGTTACGCGCCCGATACACCGGCAAAGACAAAGTAACAGTCGTCCTGGAGGCTTTATCGAAATGCGTCACGTTCAGAAAATTACTTTCGTTGCCGTAATCGCCATTCTGAGCTGCGCAGTCGGAATGTGGCCGCCAACATCCGGCTCTTCACATCCGCCCGAACCAGAGCAACTCTCAGCGAACAGTTCCGGAACAGAATCGCTGACGCCACAGCCCTTCGCGGGCAGTGGAGACTATTTCCTCATCCGGCAAGATAGGCGGCGTTGCATCTCTCCGCTTTGCGGCGGGTATTTCGTTAAGCGCGTCAATCAATCGCGAACGCGTTGCGCCAACGGTCGCTGGATGCGCGAATGCTACGTCGCTGAAATCGATTGGAAGGGTCAGCCGGAAGTCGATCCCGGCAAGGCGCTGGTGCGCGGCGAGATCGTTGCGCGTCGCTTCGCGAGGTTCGGCAATCTTGGCGCATTGAGCGTGACTGAATTGTGGCAGAGCCCGAGTGACAAACCTGCGACGGGCACAATTTATCGCGCCCGCGATCGCGGCGTGCGTTGCATCACGCATCCGTGTCTTTCACATACCGCGACCCGATTGAATTTTAATGTCACCACGAAGGTCGCCGGCGTGGACCTGGCGGCGGCCGACGACGACGGTTCTGAAGCGGCAGCTGCGATGACTCAACCAGAGGGCATAATGGTAGCCGGTTATTTCTCTCCGGTCCGCGGACCCGCGGGTCGCGCCCAGATACTCAAAGCAACAAAGTTCTATTTGCGTTCGGGATCAGAAGTAGGCGGCCCAGCGCCGGGCGCCAGGCGCTGTTTCAAGACTGGCTGTTCAAGTGAGGTTTGCTCCGACCGCGAGGTTGTGACCGCCTGCATCTTCCGCCCTGAGTTTGCCTGTTATCAAAAGGCGACTTGTACGCGTCAACGGAACGGTGAATGCGGCTTCACGCAGACTGCTGAGTTGGCGGCGTGCCTTGCGCGCGCGCGCCGGTGAGTCAGAAGCCCGACCGTGAGGGAGGGCGCGACCTGGCCGACGGGATCTAACCACAAAGGCACAAAGACACGAAGCAAAGCACTAGAGGGCTGCTGAAAAACTCTTCGGAGCTAGCTGGTTTACGATTTTCTCTGTGTAAGCTCTGTGGGTCTCCGTGTCTGTGGTGAAATAACTTAGCAAAACCTTCACCACGGAGGCACAGAGATCGCACAGAGGAATCACTAACGCCGCTCAAGCACTTTTTCAGCAGCCTGCTAGAGGGCTTTGTGACTTTGTGTGTTGGTGGTGAAGAATCCTAACGCTTGCCCCTCACGGTCGGGCTTCTGACACACCTTTTGATAATACTCTTCTATCCGCGTTACTCTGCGTCGATGACGGCAAACTGGCGCGACAATCTTATCGACGACTCAAACGGAATACGCGAAATGCTCTTCGAAACTCAGAGCATCGCTGTCCTCGGCATCAAAACCGAAGCGCAATCCGATCAACCCGCCTTTTACGTTCCGAAGTACATGCAGAACGCCGGCTTCAAGATCATTCCGGTTCCCGTTTACTACCCGGACGTCACCGAGATCCTCGGCGAAAAGGTCCATCGTCAGTTGCAGCAGATTCCGGACGAAGTAGACATGGTCAACGTTTTTCGCCGTCCGCAGGACATTCCGCCGCACCTCGACGATTTGCTGGCAAAGAAACCGAAGTCAGTTTGGATGCAACTTGGCATCAGTCACGACGCCGTCGCCGAACAGCTCGCTCGCGCCGGCATTAAAGTAGTGCAAGACCGCTGCCTGATGGTCGATCATCGCCGACTTGCATAGTTGCCTCGGGTAGTTTGCGTTTTCTTGGCGAGTTTCTTAGCGAGCTAAGCGCCTTTGCGTGAGTTGCTGCTTGAAAAAGACGCAGGTTCACGCCAGGGCGCAAAGACGCAAAGGGACGCAAAGGTAGATCAGGGCACTACCTGCCTTCCGTTTAGTTCTTCTCTGGCGGTGGGTTATGTGATAAAACGCGCGAGCGAAAGGCGGAGCGACGTATGCGCCGAACTTTAATCATTGCAATCTTCGCGGTAGGAATTTTGGCGAGTGGAGTGCGCTCGCACCGTCACGCGAGTGCCTCGTCTGACGCATCATCTGAAGAATATAAGGCCCAGGCCGCGCGCGATGTCGACGCAATGGCGAAGCAGGCGCAGGTCATGGTCGACATGGTCTTCAGTTTTGGTGAGCTTGGCTTTCAGGAAATTGAAACTTCGAAATATTTGACCGGCGTGCTTGAGAAAGAAGGCTTCCGTGTCGAACGCGGTATCTCGGGAATTCCGACGGCGTGGATGGCCACCTGGGGCGAGGGCCGCCCGGTGATTGCGCTCGGCTCAGACATCGATTGCATTCCACAAGCGTCGCAGAAGCCCGGCGTCGCTTATCACGATCCTTTAATCGAGGGCGCTCCGGGTCACGGCGAAGGCCACAACTCTGGCGTTCCTCTCAACATCGTCGCCGCGATTGCGGTCAAACGGCAGATGGAGCGGCACAAGCTGCCGGGCACTATCAAACTCTGGCCTGGCGTGGCTGAGGAACTGGTCGCCGGCAAACCTTTCTTTGTGCGTGACGGCTACTTCAAGGACGTCGATGTGGTGTTGTTCACGCACGTGGGAAATAACCTCAGCGTCGTGGCCGGGCAAACTTCCGCGACCGGCCTCGTATCCGTCGAGTACACGTTCAAAGGCGAGAGCGCGCACGCCGCTGGTGGGCCATGGCGCGGTCGCAGCGCGCTGGATGCAGTTGAGCTGATGAATGCCGGATGGAACTTTCGGCGTGAACATCTGAGGCCGCAGCAACGCTCGCACTACGTGATTACGAACGGCGGTGACCAGCCGAATGTTGTGCCGCCGTTAGCCAGCGTCTGGTACTACTTTCGCGAACTCGACTATGAACGCATCAACGAGATGCGCAAGACCGGGGACCGCATCGCGCAAGGCGCCGCGACCATGACCGACACGACTGTGACGTCGCGGACGCTTGGCGCGGCCTGGCCGCAGCACTTCAACAAGCCGGTCGCTGAGGCGATGTTTGAAAACATCAAGCAGGTCGGACTGCCACAGTGGAGCGAAGACGATCAGCGTCTGGCCAAAGGCGTGCAGAAAGAACTGAAGGTGGCTGAACGAGGCCTGGCGACTGAGTTGGCTGCGCTGACTGGCCCAGGCGGTGAAGAAGGCGGCGCGGGCTCAGACGATATTGGCGATGTGTCTTGGAATGTGCCGACGGTGCGGCTGCGCTATCCTTCGAACATTCCCAACCTGCCGGGTCACAACTGGTCTAATGCAATCACCATGGCCACGCCGATTGCTCACAAGGGAGTCGTCGCCGGCGCCAAAGTCCTCGCCATGACGATGCTGGATCTGCTGACGAAGCCGGAACTGATCGAGCAGTCATGGAAGTATTTTCGCGAAGTGCAGACAAAAGATACGAAGTATCAGCCGTTGATTGCGCCCACTGACAAGCCGCCGATTTGGATGAACAAGCGCACGATGGATACATACCGCGAGCAGATGCGGAAGTTCTACTATGACCCCACGAAACACAAAACGTACCTGGAGCAGCTAGGCATTAAGTATCCGACAGTGCGTTGACGCGGTGAGGCCAAAAGCGCTGCCCTGGCGCTCTCTGCCGAAACTCTCGACACCTACTTCAATTCGTGATAAAACGCGCGGCGATCGTTCAGAAACGCCTTCGGTGCGGGTGCTCCGACCTTCAGTGAATTTTGGCCTATGGCACTGAAGAAACCGATATGCTTCATTAGTTATTCGTGGGAAGGCAAACGGCATCAGAACTGGGTTAGCCGTTTGGCGCAAGCGCTCGTACTCAACGGAGTACGCGTTCGGGTTGATTTCTGGGATACGCACTATGGAATGGACATTTCCAAGTACATGGAAACCAGTGTTCGAAGAAGCAGTCATGTTCTCATCGTTTGCACGCCAAAATATGCGGGAAGGGCCGACGCTCGGAAAGGGGGCGTCGGTGCGGAAACTTCATTGGTGACCGGCGAGGCATTCACCGGCACAGCCAACAAGAAAAAGTTTGTCCCGATTTTGAGGCAAGGAGTTCCAACGAAGGCCCTCCCGACGTACCTGAAGGGTAAGCTATACATAGATTTTCGCCGCCGCGCGTTTCGCAAGCCTCTCGAAGATCTGCTAAGACATGTTTTCGACGAACGCGAATCAAAGAGGCCCGAGCTCGGCAAGAGACCAAACTTTCCGGCTGTGGTTCTGCCGAAGAGTAGAGCCACAGCAAAGCGCGCGGCACAGCCAAAGAGGCGCGTGGTTCGCAAGAAACAACGCGAGCTTCATAAACTGATGAGCGGCAGTTGGAAGGGCGCTAAGGAACTTGAGAAGAGACGCGAAGCGGTCTCTCGCGCAGCCACTGACCTCGCCGTCGTGCGCCCACCAACCCCGGAGGGCAGAAGTGCCGCAAGGGTGGGCGGTCGAAGACGCGGATGATCATCGCCCCCGACGCGGAGCACGTGGCAAACACCATCGGTAAAGCCTATGGCGGCACAACACAGGTTTCCGAAAAGAGTTCTGCAAGCAATTAGCGACGCTAAGATCCTCGGGATTCGCGCGGGAACAAAGCCGCATCGCATTATCGGCATTTGGGTGGTGGTGGTCGAAGGGCGCGTGTTTGTCCGCTCGTACAGCCTGAAAGAGCGAAGCTGGTATCGCACTTTTCTTGAAGAGCCGCGTGGAATAATCGAGGTCAACGGCAAGCAGTTGAAGGTGCGCCCCGTCTTCACGCGCAGCGAGCGTTTGAAGAAACTGGTCGATCGCGCTTACGCCGAGAAATACAACACGCCGGGCTCACTTCATTTCGTAAAAGGCTTTAAGCAGAAGAAGCGGCGTGATACGACTACTGAGTTGGTGCCGCTTTAGAACTATCCGCAGATTGCGCAGATTACGCAGAATAAATGTTTAGCGTGAACGTTTTCCGATTTTAATCGGTGTAATCCGCGTAATCTGCGAATAGTTCTCGGAGGAACAATGTCCGAAGCAAAGACAAAACCAACTAAGCTGAGTGTGGACAAATTCATTAAGAGCCAGCCAGACGAGCAGGTGCGCGCCGATTGCGCCGTGATTTCAAAGTTAATGAGTGAAGCCACCGGCGAATCGCCTAAGATGTGGGGAACCAGCATCGTCGGCTTCGGCAGTTACCATTACAAGTACGCCTCCGGGCGAGAAGGCGACATGCCGATCGTCGGGTTCTCGCCCCGAAAACAGAACCTGACGCTTTATGTCTTATGGTACGGGTTTGAAGAACAGGCCGAACTCTTTAAGAAACTCGGTAAACACACCACCAGCAAGTCCTGTCTCTACATCAAGCGTCTCTCTCACGTCGATCTCCCGACGCTGAAGAAAATAATTAAGGTGTCAGTCAAAAGACTAAAGGCCCACGGGTTTCACGAATCAGGGATGTAGCCCGGACTAACCGGATCCGCGCCGGGCAGAGCCCAGCTGGGGGGCGGCTCGTTGCGATCTTCCGCCGTTCACTTGAGTTTTAGCCCGGGAGCAGCTGTAGAACAGTCTGGCAGGCTCCGGGAGCGGCGTTCGCTCAAAATTTGCTTTGTTCGTCATTCTTATTTTAGTGCTGTTCGGAGTTGCGCTCCTCGGATTTTTCCTATACGCGCGGAGACGGAAGCGTAATGCAAGGGTCGCCGAGATGCTTTCCGGAGACACCTTGCTGGCAGCATGGACCTACGACGTGGACGAGTGGCGCCGCGCTGTCGAAGAAGAATACACCTGGATAAGAAACAGAGATGGCGTCGGGCACTGCTATATTTCGCCGAGCGGGATTTACGTCAGGAATGATTCGCAGGATCGTCTCTTTGATCTCAGTAGCGCGGGGAAAGTGGTTACGCACGCGTCTTATCGCGGCGCAGACGGCAGTAGCCCGCTCAAACTGCGGGTCCGTTGGAAAGTTGTAAAGCGATACGATGATCGGCCTGACGAGACTGAGTATTTCAAGGAAGATTACCGAGTACCTGTGCCCATTCGGAATAGAGACGATGCCGCGCGCGTTGCGGCCTTTTTTACCGCTCGACTTGAGAATAATCTCGCTGCTTACACCGCTGTGGTTCCCGACGATGAGCCGATAAGCCTGTTCGGCAAGGATTCTTTTTGAAAGGCGGCTCGCAGTTGCGCTGAAGCGATCGATTTCTTCTACGGTATAATCTTTTCATGAATAAGCGCGAGAAAAAGCGTCGGCAGGAAGCGATAAAAAAAGATAAATTAGAACGCGCTAACCCCGCTCAGAAGTCGAAACCCAATTTCCCGCAGGATTCCAAGCAGCAATCCGGCTTTGTTCCGAGGCCCGACAAGAAAAGAGGGTAGCTTGCCATGCCAAACAGAACCGCGACTGGTAAGGAGCGGGATAAAGATTCAATTAGTTCGCCATCCCTCATGGTTGGGCGATCCTTGTCACTCGATCACGCAAGGTGCGCCCTTAACCCACCGAGCTATCGGTCGCGGTTCTGTAACGAATGCTCGTCGCGGAGCGACGAGGTGAGTTTCGCCGGGCCTTAGGCCCGGAAAAGTTTGACCGAATGATGACCGTCGCGCAGCGACGGTTGACGCTCAATCGTCACTAACGCCACGAAATGTCTTTGGTGGCGATCGCCTTCCGTGACTTGAAAGCCACGGCTAAAGTCATGCCGACGCTACGCGTCGAAAAACCAAAGCTCCCGGAATCCTCCCAATTGATTTCTTTCCCCGAGAAATCTGTGTAATCTGTGGCTTCAAAAAACTATGTCCACTGAGAACAAAGTCATCTATTCAATGGTCGGCGTCAGTAAGTTCTATGACAAGAAGCCGGTCTTGAAAGACATTTATCTCTCGTATTTCTACGGCGCGAAGATTGGCGTGATTGGCCTGAACGGCTCGGGAAAGTCTTCCTTGCTCCGTGTTCTCGCGGGCGTTGATAAGGAGTTTCTCGGCGAGACGGTGATTTCGCCCGGCTACACCGTCGGATTTCTCGAACAAGAACCGTTAATTGATGACTCGCGAACGGTGCGTGAAGTCGTCGAAGAGGCGGTGAAAGAAACCGTAACCCTCCTGAAGGAATATGAGGAGATAAACGCGAAGTTCGGCGAAGAGTTGTCTGACGACGAGATGAACGCGTTGCTCGAGCGTCAGGGGGCCGTGCAGGAGAAGCTGGACCAACTGGACGCCTGGGATTTGGATTCGCGGCTGGAGATGGCGATGGATGCTCTGCGTTGTCCGCCGCCTGATACGCCGGTGAAAATTTTGTCCGGCGGTGAACGCCGGCGAGTCGCGCTATGCCGGTTGTTGCTTCAAAAACCCGACATACTGTTATTGGACGAACCCACTAACCACCTCGATGCTGAGTCGGTCGCCTGGCTTGAACATCACCTGCAGACATATGCGGGAACAATCATCGCGGTGACGCACGATCGATACTTTCTCGACAATGTTGCCGGCTGGATTCTCGAACTGGATCGGGGCGAAGGCATTCCCTGGAAAGGAAACTATTCAAGCTGGCTGGAACAGAAGCAGGAGCGTTTGCGGCGCGAAGAGAAATCTGCGAGCGAGCGACAAAAGACTTTGCAGCGTGAGCTGGAATGGATTCGCATGTCGCCCAAAGCGCGACGCGCAAAAGGCCAGGCGCGCATCAACGCGTACGAAAACCTCCTGGGGGCAGAGTCGGACAAGCGTCGCGAAGATTTAGAGATTCATATTCCGCCGGGGCCGCGTCTCGGCGACGTCGTCATCGAAGCCGAAAAAGTGAGCAAAGCCTACGGCGATCAATTGCTGGTTGAAGACATGACCTTCGCGCTTCCGCCCGGAGGCATTGTTGGCGTCATCGGTCCGAACGGGGCAGGGAAGACCACTTTGTTTCGGATGATCACTACGGACGAAAAGCCGGACAGCGGGCAGATCAGAATCGGCGAGACGGTGCAGTTGGCTTACGTCGATCAAAGCCGCACGCTTGATGCAAACAAATCCATCTGGGAAGAGATCTCGGGCGGACAAGATATGCTCAAGCTCGGTAATCGCGAGGTGAATTCGCGAGCGTACGTTGGCCGCTTCAACTTTTCCGGCTCAGATCAGCAAAAGAAAGTGTCCATGTTGTCAGGCGGAGAACGGAATCGCGTGCATCTCGCCAAGATGTTGAAAGAAGGCGCAAACGTTTTATTGCTCGATGAGCCGACGAACGACCTGGATGTAAACACTCTGCGTGCGTTGGAAGAGGCTTTGGAGAGTTTTGCCGGCTGTGTTGTCGTCATCTCGCACGATCGTTGGTTTCTTGATCGGATTGCGACGCACATGCTGGCTTTCGAAGGCGACAGTAAAGTCGTCTGGTTCGAAGGTAACTATTCGGACTATGAAGAGGATCGCAAAGCGCGTCTGGGAGCTGAGGCCGAAGTGCCTCATCGGATTAAGTACCGGCAGTTGACCAGAGCGTAAGACTACCTTCTTACAGAACCGCGAGCGGTAGCGAGCGGGATAACGGCTCAAGTTGTGCGCGTGATTCATCCCGTCACGAAGGATAAGGAAGTTGAGTTCTTAACCCGCTCGCCACCGCTCGCGGTTCTGTATCGTCTGGCAGCATGACAACAGCTTCTCAAACGACGGAATCCAGTAAAGTCATCGAACAGACAGGACAATGCCTTAACTGCGGCGCCGATCTATCCGGCAAGTACTGCGCTGCTTGTGGCCAGAAGAAAGTTGACCGGCGCGATCTCTCAGTCCGCCGTTTCTTTGGTCATGTCCTCAGCGAACTCACGGACCTTCAGTCTAACAAGATTCTCCGCACGTTGGGTGCGTTACTGTTCCGGCCGGGGCAACCAACATCGGAATATCTCGCCGGCCGGAAAGGCTTTCACATTGGCCCGGTACGGCTGTATCTAACTTTCAGTGCGATTTATTTTCTGTTCGCGTGGGGAACTCTGTCAGATGCTCGCGGCGGCGGCGCCGTAAGAATGAGCCGGGCCCCGGAGGTCATTCAGATGGCCCAGCAGCGGGGCGTCGACAGCCTGGTGTTCGCCGAACGGATTCAGGATCGCGCCGAACGAATAGCGGCGGTGCTGAGATTCCTGAGCGTCCTCGTCTCGGGCGCGTTTCTGTCGCTCTTGTATTTCTCGACGCGTCGCTACTATGTTGAGCACCTGATCTTTTCATTTCACTACTACTCGTTCGATTTCTTCTGTAAGAGTCTGTTCGCCGTCCTATTTCTTGCGGTGGCGGCGGTCGGTGGAAGATTGCCGGGGATGGCCTTGAATTTCTTTTACCCGATCGCATTCGTTTATCTGATGTTCGCTTTGCGCCGGGTGTATCGGCAGCGCTGGCCAATTACGATCCTGAAATCGTTAGTGTTGTTCGTTTGCGAGACGGCTTTGTTCATCACCATAAACATTGCAGGCTTTATAATTTCTTTCGCCATTGCCGGCGTTCGCGGATAGATTAAGAATCAATTTGAGGTCACTAAAAGTGAGAATGACTCGCACAGTTTGTGTACTTACCATCGTCACATTCTTCTTGATGCTGACTGCTGTTGGGACAGCGGAAGAACATTTCAGCGTCAGGGAATACAACGTCTTTCACGATCTGCTTCACCCGCTGGAACACGAGGCTGTACCCGCGAAAGACTTTCAACGCATCAGGACGAATGCCGCGGACCTAGTCCGCCGCGGAGAAGCTATCGTCCGCGTCGGCAGGCCGAAGGCCACAGCTGAACGATACCGGGAAGACTTTCGCAAAGAGTTGAAGAAGTTTAAGAGCGCGCTCGGCAGGCTGCGCAAAGATGCGAAACGCGGGACTGACGCGCAACTCGAAGCTTCTTTCAGCGCGGTCCACGATTCGTTTGAGATGTTGGCGGGGATGCTGCCGCGAAAATGAACTTTCCAAGGGTGAGTAAACAAACTGGAATCTGGCAAATCATCGGCGCCTCGTCGGTCGGGACAATGATCGAGTGGTATGACTTCTACATCTTTGGAAGTCTGGCCACGATCATCGCGCCGCTCTTTTATCCGCAGGGCAACAACACGCTGGCGCTGATCGCTTACCTCTCGACGTTTGCGGTCGGTTTCGTCGTTCGTCCGTTTGGCGCGCTCTTCTTTGGCCGCATCGGCGATCTAGTCGGGCGCAAGTATGCGTTCCTGGTGACGCTGCTCATCATGGGCGGCGCGACCGCGCTGATTGGTTTTCTGCCGACCTACGCGACGATTGGCGTGGCCGCGCCGATTATTCTGCTGGTAATTCGCATCCTGCAGGGCCTGGCGCTGGGAGGTGAGTACGGCGGCGCTGCGGTTTATGTCGCCGAACACGTGCCTGACGAGCGACGCGGTTTCTTCACGAGTTTCATTCAGATTACCGCAACGCTCGGTTTGTTTCTCTCGCTGGTCGTCATCCTCGTTATTCAGAACTTCATGAGCAGGGAAGCATTCGCCACTTGGGGATGGCGCCTGCCCTTCATCATCTCGATATTCCTCGTCGCCGTTTCGCTTTATATCCGTCTGCGAATGCAGGAGTCACCCATCTTCACGCATATCAAGGCCGCGGGAATGACTTCAGCGCAACCGCTGAAGGAAGCATTCACCAAGTGGAATAATCTCAAGCGTGTCCTGATCTCTCTGTTCGGCGCGACCGCCGGCCAAGGGGTGGTGTGGTACACCGGCCAGTTCTATGCACTCTTCTATTTGCAGACGATTCTGAAGGTCAACACGACATCGGCGAATTACATCGTCGCTACCGCATTGTTGTTCGGCATTCCGTTTTTTGTCTTATTTGGCGCCCTCTCGGATCGGTTCGGACGAAAAAAGATCATGATGCTCGGCTGTTTGCTCGCCGCGCTCACTTATTTGCCGATCTATCACGCGATGCAGCAAGCCGCGGGTTCACAGGTCGTCACGGCAGTATCACAACGGAATGCGGTAACAGGCGCGATCAATCTGACGCCGCAAACGTCTGTTAACGGAACTCTCCAGCCCGCCGCCGAGGTTCTAACGTACACGGGCTTGGGAAACCTTTTTCAAAACAGCGTGGCGTGGAAACTGATTCTGCTCGTGTTCATCCAGGTAATTTTTGTAACGATGGTGTACGGACCGATTGCGGCTTATCTCGTCGAAGCATTTCCGGCCAAGATTCGTTATACGTCGCTGTCGCTGCCTTATCACATTGGCAATGGTGTGTTCGGTGGGCTGCTGCCGCTGATTGGGTTGAGCGTTATCGCACAAACCGGCAACATTTATGCGGGACTGTACTATCCAATCGTGGTCGCCGGGCTGACTTTTATTATCGGCTCGTTGCTGCTGCCCGAAACCCGCCACGTCCGAATCTGGCAAGAAGTTAAGGAATAAAACTTTCGTAAGCGAAGGTTGGACCTTCCCGCCGACTCAGGGGACATCTTGCCCAAAGCTGCAAAATGAGCGAGGTCTTTCGGGAGCGGACCGGGCGTCTTCTACTTTGCGTGTCTTTGCGCCTTAGCGCATTTGCCTGAACCAGCCGTCGTCAACAAAAGGGGCGTTTCACGCAAAGACGGCAAAATCGCAAAGGATCGCAAAGGCAAAATAGGACTCTACGCAGCGGACCCATAACCTTTTGCCTTGCCGGAAGTTTATATACATTGAGGACCAATGCCAGGCGGCAAACCTGCAAATATACGCCTTGAAAATGAGCGAGAGGCGGAGGAACGGCGGCTTGTGGAAGCCGCCCAGCAGGATCGTGCGCATTTCGTTCAGGTCTACGAGGAATACTTCGATCTGGTTTATGCGTACGTTGCGCGGCGGACGAGAGGCCGTGATGACGCTGAGGATATGACGGCAGAAGTATTTCGGAAAGCGCTGGAGAATCTTCCGCGCTTCAAATGGACGGGCGCTCCGTTCGGCGCCTGGTTGCTGCGGATTTCGTCTAACCTAATTGCGGATCGAGCAAAGCGCGCAGCCAGGGATGGGGGCAGTAGCCCGCGCGTATTCAAGGGCGTTATTACGTCCCCCGACGCGTCGAGCGCAGCACAAACACAGCAACGTGTCGTTGAAGAAGCCGAGCGTAGCGCGCGTTTGTTCAGGGTCGTTGACGAACTCGCCGATGACCAACAGCGCGTAATCACCATGAGGTTTGCCGAAGAAAAATCAATTCGAAAAATCGCTGAGGAGCTTGGTCGCAGTGAAGGCGCGGTCAAGCAACTACAGTTTAGGGCACTGCAAAATTTACGGGCAAAGCTCGCTAGCCAGATGAAGTGATGAGCAAATGAGTCATGAGTGAAGTTCTCTTAACAGAACAACTCGATCAGGCGGTCAGCAACCTCTTGCGGGAGGCCGAAGCTACGCCGCCGTCTCTCGATCCTGAGATCGCGGCCTTGCTGGACATTGCCGCCGGTTTGCGGGCGCTTCCGCGCCGGGATTTCAAAGCGCGCCTGCGGAACGAACTTGAAGGAAGAACATCAATGACAGGGAATACTGCCGTCAAAAGCGCCGCCAAGCCAGCCGCCAAGATTCGCGAAGGCTTTCGAGCGGTCACGCCTTATCTCACCGTGCCGGACGTTTTCGCCGAAATCGAATTCATCACAGCAACATTCGGCGCCGCCGGGGAGGTGTACGGATTGGGGTCCGCAGGTGGGTATCATTCGGAATACAAAGTTGGAGACTCGATGATCATGATCGGTGGCGGTGGCGGCAAATCCAAGTGGAAAGGTGAGCCGGCCCCGGCCTCGCTCCATGTTTACGTCGAAGATGTAGACGACGTTTACCGGCGCGCTTTGCAAGCCGGAGCGAAATCACTGATGCCGCCCACGGACATGGACTATGGCGAACGAAGTGGGGCGATCGAAGATCCTGGTGGAAATCACTGGTATCTGGCGACGGCATTTGGATCTGGCTATGTGCCCGAAGGACGGCTAGACGTGATGGCGCACTTCAGTCTGCGCGGTGCCAGGAAAATGATTGATTTCCTGGAATCAGCGTTCGCAGCCGAGACGCTCGCCGTTCACGAATCGCCGGATGGCGTGGTGCATCACGCGGTGGTTAGCATCGTCGATTCAATTGTCGAGGTGGGCGAAGCGCATGGCCTATGGCAGCCGCGGCCCATGCACTTTATGCTATACGTCGATGACGCTGATGCCTGGTATTCGAGGGCGATGAACGCCGAAGGAGCGATCTCAATGGGCGAGCCGTCCGATCAACCTTACGGCGCTCGGGTCGGGACAATCAAAGACCCGTTCGAGAATGTTTGGTACATCGCGACCCGGCTGTAAGTCAGAAGCCCGACTGTCAGGGAGGGCAAGTTGTCGAGACACTCAAGATGAGTGTTAGCTGGTTGCCCTCGCTTAGCTCGCGCTCCTGACAGGTCGGCCAACACGAAATTCATTTAATCCAAAGGAGAAACAATTATGTCAGTCAAACCAATTCCCGAGGGTTACCATTCGGTGACGCCTTATTTGATCGTGCGTGGTGGCGGCGCGGCAATTGAGTACTACCAAAGGGCATTCGGGGCAGTTGAGCTGTTTCGAATTCCGGCGCCGGGCGGAACGGTTGGCCACGCTGAAATCAAGATTGGCGACTCAATCATCATGCTCGCCGACGAACATCCGGACATGGGTCACAACGGGCCGCAAACGATTGGCGGTTCGCCCGTAAGTCTGATGATTTACGTCGAAGACGTTGACACAGTGTTTGAGCGTGCGGTTACCGCCGGAGCCACGGTGAAGCAGGCCCTCGAAGACAAGTTTTATGGCGATCGCTCGGGCACGATCGTGGATCCTTTTGGGCATATCTGGCACATCTCGACTCACAAAGAGGACGTTCCGGCGGAAGAGATGGAGCGCCGCGCGAAAGAACACAGTGCGGCGGCATCGGGCGGCGACCAGTAGCTTTGCCTAACTAATCAAGCCGGTGTAGATTCTTCAGCCGAGGTACTATGAATAAAAGAATCTACACCGCACTTTTCTTGTCGCTGCTGCTGTCTGCGACGGCTTGCTCCAGTAGCGCAAACCAACCCGCGAATCAGCAGCCTGCAGTGCCGGCGACCGGCGAACTACGCTTCAAAGCTCCTGACGGTTGGGTCACAGAAAAAACAACTTCGACCATGCGCGTCGCGCAGTACAAGCTGCCGAAGGCCGATGGCGATCCGGAAGACGCCTCGCTGGTGCTGTATTATTTTGGCGCCGCGCAGGGCGGTTCGACGCAGGCAAACGTTGAGCGCTGGATCAATCAAATCAAACAACCGGACGGCTCTTCTTCCCAGGACAAAGCAAAAACAGAAACTGTGACCGTGAACGGTTTGAAAGTGACCACGGTCGATGTCACCGGCACCTACACGGCTGAGATGATGCCGGGTGGCGGCGATCGGCACAACGCCGCTAACTATCGCTTGCGTGCTGCGGTGATCGAGACGCCGAAAGGAAGTTACTTTCCGAAACTAGTAGGGCCGGCGAACACGATCGCGAAGTGGGATCAGGCGTACAACGACTACCTAAAATCGTTCGAGTTCAAATAACCGATACGGGGGGCAGTAGCCTGACCGTCAGGGAGGGCGTTTGTATTTGTGGGAAACTACGCCCTCCCTGACGGTCGGGCTACTGCCCCATGTCACATACAGCGGGAGAATGACGAGCCCACTCAACGATATGTCCGCGGCTAAACCAACAACCGTCCGTGACAATGTTACCGAAGCCGAATGGCAGGCGCGCGTCGATCTCGCCGCAGCCTATCGACTGGTCGCGCTTTACGGCTGGGATGATCTGATTTTCACGCACCTCTCGGCACGCGTTCCCGGTCCGGAGCATCACTTCCTACTTAATGCCTACGGGATGATGTTTGACGAAGTCACCGCTTCAAGCCTCGTGAAGGTTGATCCCAGCGGCCACAAGGTGTTGGAGTCGCCCTATTTCATCAATCCGGCGGGTTTCACTATTCATAGTGCCGTACATGCCGCGCGCGAAGACGCACTATGTGTAATGCACTTGCACACGGATTATGGCATTGCCGTTTCGGCGCAGAAGGATGGTCTGCTGCCGATTTCGCAGCAGTCGATGTTCCCGCTCGCTTCGCTGGCGTATCACGATTACGAGGGACTGGCGTTGAACGAGGAAGAGAAGCCGCGGCTGGTTTCCGACCTCGGCGACAAGAACTATTTGATTCTGCGGAACCACGGCTTGCTGACGATTGGCAAGACGGCTGCGGAAGCCTTTCTCTCGATGTACATCCTTGAACGCGCTTGCCGCATTCAAATCCTCGCGCAATCCGGCGGTGTTGAGTTACACCGCGTAGCTGAACCCATCATTGATTTGACGGCGAGACAGATGAGTGCGGTTACCGTCGGCCAGGGTGCGGAGCTAACCTGGCCCGGTCTTCTGCGCAAGCTGGATCGCATCGATCCAACCTATCGCGACTGATTCTTCCGTCGGATGAAATTACGCGAGTGAAGGCGCGTGTTCGCGGGCCTGGGCGCTGATTGAGTAAATCGCCTCCATCACCGCGGCATGCACTTCCGGCGGCAGGGCCTCGCGCGCGGCCATGTTTCGCAGTGATGACAGCACCTGCTGTTGGTTGCTCAAAGCTATAAGTTTGATCGCGGTAAGCCGCACGTCGATGTTCGTATGGCGACTGACGGCCTGCAACAGCGGATACACTTCGCCGACTTTTGCCATCAGGAACAGCAGCGAGTACGCATCGTACGTTCGGTCGCGGCTTTCACCTGAGAGAGCATTCAGCGCGTTTGCCGCCAGGCCTGAACCCGCGATGGCGGCGCCGATTTTTCGCCGACGTTCGGGTGAAGCCTCGCGCAAAGCGCGTGTGAACGAACCCGTCCGGTCGGAATGCAGGTCATACAATGCGCGCGCCGCGGCGTTACGCACCTCGACAACCGAATCATCGAAGGCATTCGTGATTAACTCGAACGCATCTTCGCCTCCGATTTCAGTCAGGTCGGCGAGGGCCGCAGCTCGCTGCGAGGCAGCATCACCGTTAAGCTTTTCGAGCAGCGCCGCAGGTATGCCGCTGTCGTAAGGCGCGTCAAGCACCAATGCCCGGCCGGGCAGTTCCTGTGCAGTTTCAGCTCCGTTAGAAAAGGATGGATAGTCGGATTGGACGGGCGAGGCCACCACGCCGGCTTCGATGTGTTCACCGTTTCCGTTTTCGGAATGTTCAAGATCAATTTGCAGCCAGGGCGTGTCGGCTGGTGATTCTTGCACCGGGTCGCTGTGATTCCATTCGGCCGCCTCAGAAACGAGCACGATCGCTTTAGGGTCGATTGGTTCAGCACCACGCTGCCCAAGATCCTGGCTGGATTTCATTTCTTCCAGCCGTCGCCGTCGCGCTTCTTCGGCGATGCGTAGGGATTCGAGATCGTTAGCGAGCGCGGTCTCTTGTTCCGCCAGTTCGCTTATCCTTGCCAGCGCCGACTGCCGGGCTTCTTCCTGAGCATGCACGCGCGATTCTGCTTCTTCAATCTGTGCGAGTTGTTCAGCTTCAGTAGTCCGCAGGGACTCAAACTTAGCCACGAGCTGCTGCTGTTTGTCACCGTGCATTTGTGATTCCAGGCTGATGCGCGTCGACTCAAGCTCAGTAAGTCGCTGCTCGGCCTGGTCGGCATTTCGTCGCACTTCGGCCGTCGCGACCTGAATGGCTTCTTCCTCTTCACGCACGCGAGCCTGAAGTTGTTTCAAGCGATCAAATTGCGAGCGCTCCTCGGCCTGGAACGACTTTAGTTCCTTTTCAAGCTGCTCTTCCTGATCAGCCAGCTGCGTCGCCTTGGCTCTCGCAGCCTGACGGGCTTGCTCCTGCTCACGCAGGCGGGCTTCGGCTTCTTCGATGCGTTTCAGTTGCTCAGCTTCCGCGTTTCGCAAAGCTTCGATCTCGGCACTTAATTGCAGCTCGCGTTCAGTCCGCCGCCGCGATTCGGTTTGTCCGTAAAGACGCGTTTGCTCCAGCGAGCGAAGCGACATCTCGACATCTTCGACGCGCTTGACCTGGTCCGTTTTCGCGTGGCGCACCTCTTCGAGGCGGGCGGTAACTTCCTGTTCCTTCTCAGCCTGTTCGCGAACTTCCGCTTCCAGCGTGTAGCACGCCTGAACCTGCGCCGACAGTGATTTCTGAATCTCTTCGATGCGCTTGTTGTGGTCCTGCTCCTGTTCGCGCAGCACGTTCAGCGTTAGCCGCAGTTGCTGCTCTTGTTCCTGACGAAGTTGGGCCTCCTGCTCAGCGACGCGCCGCGACTCTTCGAGTTGCGGGATGCGCGTGTTCATTTCCTCAACACGCTTCAGGTGTTGCCGTTCAGTCTGTTGAAGGTTTTCAATCTCAGCATTCAGCCGGTCTTCTTTCTCGATTTGCAGCTTGGCCTGAGCTTCCGCCAGTTGTCTCGTCTTCGCGGCTTCGACGAAGCGTGCTTCGATTTCGACGATTCGCTTCAACAGATTCTGTTCGGTGTGCCGGGCGTTCTGCGTGTCGGCGATCAGCGTCTGCTCTTTTCGATTAAGTTGCTCAATCTCAGTTTGACGCTCATGCAACGCTTTTTCCTGGTTGGCGACCCGGGTCTCGAGTTCTTTGAGCCGCTCGACCTGTTCGGCATCCTTCGCCGCAAGCTCGTCGATTTCAGCGGCCCGCGACCGTTCTTTTTCGGCACGCTCGCGCCCTAGCGTAGCCAGCTCGCTTCGCTTCGCTTCATACTCAGCCAGTTTTCTTTCGTAGTCCGACGTGGCTTGCTCGAACGCGCGCACGACCGCCTCAAACTCTTCCTGAGCCTGTTTCGCCTGTACTTCGACTTCTGCCAGCCGCGTAGCGTGCGCGTGGCGATCTTTTTCGAGCGCCTTGATCTGCGAAACCAGCGAATGCTCACGTTGCGCGCGCTCCTGAATGTCCGCGCGCAATTTGTTGCGGTCGGCTTCCATCGCCGCGAGCCGATCGATTTCTTTCTGACCGCGAAGTTCCTCTTCGATCTTCGCTTTCAGATGCGCTTCTTCCTGTTCGCGCAATCGCCCTTCCGCGGCCGCGATTCGTTTTAGCGTTTCCTGCTCGGCAACCTTGGCCTGTTCGCGGGCCTCCGCGATTCGCCGTAGCGACGCTTGCTCGGCATTGTGCACTTCCTCTTGAGTTTCCGTAATCCGTTGCAGCGACGCCTGCTCCTCGTTTCGCAAGCGCTCGAGTTCGGCGGCGATCGCTTGTTCCTTACGGCTTAGTTCAGCAAGTTGCGCTTCCGCCTGTGCGCGGGTCTGCTGCGACTCAAGCAGTTCGTGTTCAAGCTGCGACGCGGCGGTACGCTGTTCGGCTTCGTGTACTGTGACAGCCTCAATTTCTTGCTTCAGCTGTTGCTCGCGAAGTGACAGCGCTTCGATTTGCTGGATTAATTGCTGACGACCATTCTCCTGATCAGCCAGGCGCGCATTCGCAGCCTCGATAGTCTGAGCAAGTTGATATTCGGTTTCTTGAAGCGCTTGAATTTCTGAATTCAGACGCTGCTGAGTCTGTGCCTGTCGGTGTGCTTCCTCTTCAACGGCTTTGCGCACGTGTTCGAGCTGAGTTAGTTCATACTCCTTCGCCGCGACTGTCTGACGCTCTTGGTCCGCAGCTTTGTTGAGCGATTCAATCTCGGCGTTTAGCTGGCGCAACTTCTCGTCACGCTGGTTGGCTTCCTCTTCCGCGCGATGACGAGCCTCGAGTTGCGAAAGAATCCCGCCTTCAATTTGTTTGAGGCGGGCGACCTCCTGTTGTTCTGCGTTGCGTAGCGATTCAAGTTCGGCGCTGAGCCATTGCTCGCGCTCGGCGCGTTTCTGCGCTTCGACCTCAGCTGCGTCACAGGCGGCGACTTGTTCACGTAAACGGTTCTCGGCTTCCGCGAGTCGCTTCAGTTGTTCTTCTTCGGTCTGCCGTAATGCATCGATTTCCGCGTTCAGCAGTTGCTCTTTGCGCGCAGATTCAAGCGCGGCAGTTTCGGCAGCCTTCCGGATCGCCTCCAATTCCGCGAGTCGCTCGCCGCGTTCGCGCTCGCGGCGCTGAGTTTCAGCTTCGATCGCGCGCCGCTGTGATTCAACGGCTTTGCGTTTCGCCTCGTCTTCCGCGCGGCGCTTGGCAGCTTCAACTTCGTGACGGCGTCGTTCGAGTTCTTCCTGCGCCCGATGCAGAGCTTCTTCTTCTTTGCGTAGATCGTCGATGGAGATGACCGCCTCGTCGATTGCGCGTTGCGCGTTCCGGCGTTCGAGCATCGCTTCCAGATCGGGCATCGCCCATTCGTCGCCAGCCTTGGAGACTGTCGGCCGTTCGCCCTGGAAAGCGCGACGCGATTGGGCGAGGCGATCAAGATCGCCATTTTCGAGGGCAGACGTCAACGAGTCCGCGATCGACTCTGGACTGAAAAACGGGTTAGCACCAGCCTGATCGCTGGTGGCGGAACGAGGGTTGTCCTGTCCGGATTTAGAAACTTTGGGGCGCGAAGACGAGTCTTCCATGATCTGATTCTCCATGCTGAGCCGAGGTCGAGGGTGCTCGCGATGGTTACCTGTCGTTCGGGGTTTGCGTAGCTTGCAGGCTCTCAGCAAACAAGTCAAGGCTCTGAGGAAATTCCAGTTAACAGCTTTCAGCGGGATTGAACGAGGGTTCGTCCGGTCTGAAGGGCCGGAGGAGCATTTCACGGCCATGTTCATTCTTACAAATGGACGGCCTACCGGTCAACAGGTTTTCTGGAACGGTTCTGGAACAGGTAATTACGCGATTTTCGAAGCATTTGGACAATTCTTCGTCCCGAACGCGCCGCGAGCGGTCTGGTACGGCTGTTCCCCACGAAGCAAAACGGCTCAATGACGAGGCACGTCGTCTGGTTGACGCGCCCTGTTCATTGAGCCGTTCGTTCTGAGGAGTGCCTCTTCTCCTCTTAAAACTCAGGTTCGTCCGGAGGCGCCGGCGGCCGCGGCGGACCCTTCCGCCGGTGCTTCTGTCGCTCGGCCATTTGGGCTCGCTGTTCAGCGGTCAACACGTTCGCGACCTGCGACATCATCTTCGCGTGAGCGACTTCCATTTCCACATGAACCTTCGCCCGCGCTTCAGCCGCTGAACGAGCGGCTGCTTCATCAAAGTTGCTCACCGGATCGCTTTGACTTTCATGAAGCGTGTGCATTTGATCGCGCAGCGCTTTGGTTTGTTCGGCAAAGCTTTCATGAATCTTTTTGATTTGGTCCTTCTGAGCGTCAGTCAGGTTCAATCCGGCCAACGGGCCGAAGTCGCCTGGTCCTCGCGGGCCATGGGGGCCGTGTCCAAACGGGCCGCGCGGCGGTCCCGGCGGACCGTCTGGGCGTGGTGGCGGGTTTTGCGAAAAAACGACAGCCGCTGTAGTTAACAAGAGTGCGCCTGCGATGGCCGCAGCGACGCTAAATGTTTTCCAGTTCAGTTTCACGTCAATACTCCTTTTGAAAATAGCTAGATGGAAAGCGCACGCGTCACTTTCTACCTGTTTGATGAATTAGTCGCGGAGGAAGAGCAGTTATATGACAAGCGAGTCAAAACACTCGCAATTCAAATGATGGAGATTAGCGAACCGGGCAGTAGAAAGGACACGCGGAACTAACATCGAACCGCGTGCCCTTCAGCTTGGCAGGGAATTTACCGGTTTCTCGAACCCTCTCTTAGGAGTCGCGCTATCGTCGGCGTCAGTTCAGTTAACTGATCGGACTTCTTAAGAAAGGCATCTACGCCGGCGCCCCACGCTTCAGTTTCTAGATTGTCGCCCGAAAGCATGAGAATCGGTGTCCGGCGGCGATGAGTTATCTTGCGAGCGCGCTGCGCCAACTCGAGTCCGGTTACACCGGAAAGACTGCTGTCAACAATCACTACATCGTAGTGCTCGTTACCCGTCAGCTTTCTGAGCGCGCTATCGCCATCCGTGCACAGCTCGACTTCCCACTTTTCTGCGGACAGAGCGCCACGCGCGGCTTCGGCGACCTGTGGTTCATCTTCGACATGCAAGATGCGAATGTGGGCCGGCGTGCGCATCGAGTTCGCGGCGGCCAGCTTTTGTTTAGGCCGGCGCGGTTTCGAGAAAAGGTGACTTCGACGTGGTCGCACCGCCGAACGTTGGACGAGCAGGTCGCGATGCCGACTGTTGATTAGCGAAATAAGACTCTGGTGGTGTTTGAATCCGAGCAAATGCGCGGCCTTGGTGACCGCACCGCCCGAATCGCGAAGAGCGCGCTCGATGAGTGACTTCTCAAAGGCGCGGACCTGGCGCTTGATCGAAAAATTGTCCCATGACTCCGCGATCGCAGGTTGAGGGTCCTCACCGCTCTCACCCAACGCGTTAATAACAATGCGCGCCGCCGAAACGAGTCGACTGGTCGTAGTCGGCTCCTGCGAATTCCTTAGCAAATCAGCCGCGGCCTCGTACGTCGCCGCAAGCTCGAATGGCGTTGTCTGCGCGGTTAGCTCTTCGATGACGCATAGCTTAGCGCGGCCGGCGCCTTCCAGATCGCCACAAGTTTCGGCAATCTCAATCGCTCGATCCAGCAACTGGCGCGCGCGCACAAACTTACCCAAACGCGCTTTCACGGTTCCGTAGGTAGTGATCGCCTCAGCTAAAATCGCTTTCTCATCGCCTCTTTCAAGGACGCGTACGGCCGCGCGAATGACGCGTTCGGCATCCGCGACTCGTCCACTGGCCAAAAACGTCCGCGCACGCGTCTCGTCCACCTGCGCCACGGTCCCGGTGTCTTTCAATTGGACAAAAAGCTCCCGTGCACGATCCAAATGGCGGTGCGCGTCGTCGTGCCGTCCAATTGTGTAGAACAAGAAGCCTAAATTATTTTCAACGCGCGCTACGTAGCGTATGTTGCCGGCGCGTTCGAAATGAAAACTTGCGGCGGAATACTCGATCAGCGCGCGATCCAGGTACGCCTCGAGATTGTTTAGGTCGGCCATGCGGCGCAACGCGAGCCCGAATTCATTGTGGAAAGTGCCCTGCAAATTATGGTCGCTGCTTTGCTCAACCACGTCGGCGGCTTCACCATAGATTCTTAGCGCCTCGCTCAGACGTCTCGAATCGACCTCTACAATGCCGGCGCGAATTAGAATCAGGCCTCTCAGGTCGCGGTCATCTTTAGGTAGATCGCTTAACGCGTGGGCCAGATTGATTCTGGCCTCGTCGAAAGCCCCCTCGCGCCAGTAGCAAAGGGCCAGGTCGGCTCGAGCCTCGGCGGCTTTCGCACCCGCACCAAGTTCCTCATAAATCCGAATACTCCGGCTTATGAAGTCCTTGGCAGTTTCTTGCGTGCCGTTCTCTTGATCAGCGCTGCCTTGCCACCCGGCTACACAGCCGACCCGCAGCAACACTTCAGCTTTAGTCGCGTCATCGAGCTGATCAATTTGGAGTGTGTTCGTGGAGGCATCCCAAAACCCAGTTAGAGCGTCTGCCGCACCTTCATATTCGCCTGCCTTCTCTAATTCCTTGACGTGACGGCAGATTTCACTCGCTCGTTTGACAACATCCGAGCCAAATCCGTCGGCGATTGAAGTCTTGCGCTGAGATTGTAAGTTCATGTGGCTTGTGCCTTTCTTCCGTTTTGATAATAACTGTGCGCCTGAATCTGTTATCCGTTAGAATCTGCGCCTTGCTACTTGGAGGACTGAAAACAAGCTTCAAATAAAAACAAGCTTCAAATAAAAGGAGAAAAGATGAATAGACTCAAATCCGTAGTTCCAGCAGCGGTTCTGTCGTTAGCGCTTGCCGTCTCCGCCACGGGCCAGGCTCCGACGTGTAATCCTGGCGAAACGCACACCCCGCCGTGTCCATCCGCTCTCGTGACGTCGGAGGACCCGGTTGCCGTGCTTGGCGAAACGGATACCCCGCCAGAGGATCAAAGCGTGGAGCTCGTATCGCTCGTCGAACTCGCTTTAAGCGTACTGTTTCTGGCGTAACCGCAACTTTTTCAAAGTCTGGTAATAAAAGCATCTGCCGAATGCCTGATTGAGCTGGCAGCAAAATATTGGTGTGCCGACTGACCTTTGCCGACGCTGCTGCGGTTGAGGACCGTAGCATAGACGTACCGCGACTGCTTTGCAAGCACAATTGCAGCTAGCCCATAACTGCTGACAGGTCGCCGCTTATGTCTTGTCGCTACAATTCAAGCGCCAAGTTGGTTTAGTATCGGCGGAACGATGACTCGGGCATGCGTGTGCACCGGCTTGTTAGTGTCCCGCGCGCGCAATGATCGGTGGCCGCTGGTTTGAATTCTCGCTATACTGCGCCTGCCAATCACCACACTGCATGAACCGCTTCGACCAGAATCCCGCTGCTTATCAACCGATTGTGATGCCGAAATCGAAGCGCGTGAGTGCGATCAAGATCATCGCCGCTGTCGTCGCGGCGATGTTCGGGGCGCTGCTCGGGCTGCTTATCCTGTTGCTGATTGGCGCTGAGACGGGATTGGTAGAACTGGTTATCGGCATGATCTGTGCGACTTTGCCGGTGCCGATCTATGTGATGCTCCTGCTGTGGATTGATCGCTATGAAGCGGAACCGCTTTGGATGCTGGCTACGAGTTTCTTTTGGGGCGCGATCATCGCGGTTTTCATCTCATTGATTTTCAACACCGGCATCCAGATGTTTGCCGCGGTCGCCAGCAACAGTGAAGAGGTAGGTGACGCGGTCGGCGCCGTTATCTCAGCTCCCATCGTCGAAGAAAGCGCGAAGGCACTAATCCTCGTCATCCTTTTCTTTTGGAAGAAAGACGAGTTCGACGGAATCGTGGACGGAATTGTTTACGCGGGCATGGTGGGTCTCGGTTTTGCCATGACTGAAAATATTCTGTATTACGGTCGCGCCATGCAAAAGGGGCCTGACTTTTTGAAGGCGGTTTGGATTATCCGGGGAATGGCGGCGCCCTTCTCGCATCCCTTGTTCACCAGCATGACCGGAATCGGACTTGGCTGGGCGCGGCAATCGCAGAATACCTTCACGAAAATCATGGCGCCGTTTCTCGGCTTCGGTCTCGCCGTACTCATGCACGCGGCTTGGAACGGGTCGGCGGTGTTCTTCGGTGGTGGAGGATTCTTTGTGACTTATTTCATGGTGATGGGCCCGGCTTTGGTCATCACTTTGATGGTCACTCATTTTCAACTGAAACGAGAAGGCCGGCTTGTCCAGCAGTTCCTGTATCCGGATTATCAGAGAGGCTTTTTCGATCAACATGAATTTGAAAGGCTCTGCAGCGTGCGCGGCCGTATGAAGATGTCCTGGAGCGCCTTCTGGTCGCATGGGTTTTCAGGCTGGCGCATGCGCCGGCGGTGTAATCAAATGGCGAGCGAGTTGGCGTTTCATCGCAGTCGGGTCGCTCGTGGCTTTCACCGCAATGCGCGCGAGGCTGCTGAACGCGAAGAAGAATATCGATCGACCTTGCACCAGCTTCGGCAGCAGTTCGCGCAGCGCCAACCAGCTGCCAAAAAAGTTTCGCGTCCGTAGCGACAGTTAGCTTATACTTGCGCCCGAACTGCGCAGGCACATCCGAACGGTAACTTCCCGTTGAAGATTCAACTTTTACCCAGCTCTTTTGACGCCGCCGGAAGGTCCACTCCGGCTCAGCGACTGACGTGCTTCTTGATTGACGATCGCGTGACTGTCGACGCCGGCAGCTTGGGCCTCGCGTTGACCGAACCGCAGCGGCGCACCGTGCGCGATGTGATCGTCACGCACCCGCACATGGATCACATCGCCAGCCTTCCGATTTTCGTGGATGACCTGTTTGCCGAGCTAAAAGAACCCATCCGCATTCACGGCACGTCTGAGGTCATTGAGCTGCTTGAGCGCGATGTCTTCAACGACAACATCTATCCGCGCTTTGCGGAGCTGCGGAATCAGCACGGGCCGGTGATGAAGTACGTGCCGTTCAAAACCGGCGAGCCATTCTCAGTCGCACACCTCACGGTTCTCGCAGTGAAGGTCAATCATATCGTGCCGACCGTTGGACTGCTGGTTTCTGATGGCCGAACGACGATCTTGTTTAGTTCAGACACGGCGGAAACTGACGAGCTTTGGAAAGTGGCCAATCGCGCACCGCACCTCGATGCGCTGCTGATCGAAGCATCCTTTCCCAACTCAATGGGTGAGCTGGCGAGAGTATCGAAGCACCTGACGCCCGAGACGATGGCCCAGGAATTACGCAAACTGGATCACAACGGAATCGATGTTCTGGCAGTACATGTGAAGCCCGCCTATCGCGCGAAGGTGATTGAGGAAATCGAGGCGTTAGGTATCGAGAAATTAAGTGTGATGGAAGCGGGAAAAATCTACGAGTGGTGACGGCGGCAAAGAGCTAATAGCAAAGGGCCAGAGTAGATCCGCACTCAGGTTTGCCTTTGCGCTTTGCCCTTACTTTTTACCTGACGCGCTCAAATTCTTTCTCAGCATGTTCACCCGAAAAATTCTCGAGCAGTACGCGCCCGCTGGGTAGCAGCTCCTGGACCCGGAAGGTTCGTTCTGAACCATCGCGGCCCGGCATCAACTCGGCCCTGAACACGACATCCATGCCCGGTCGCGCCCAGATGTCGCCGCGGTCTCGTTCTGTGCGGCGCTTGCGGCGCGCGTTGCTGCCTCTCATCATTAAAGCTCCAATTGCGCCCATCGCGCCGGCCGCCACGGCCACTCCACCCAACAGCCGTTTCGTTGCCTTCTTCATTGTCGACTCAGAACGTCACCGCGCGTCCACAGTCACCTTGGCAAATCCACCCAAGAACGTCAACTTAACAGCAACCCTCGTTCCCGCACACAAAAAAAGCGCGACTTCCGCTCAGTAAACCGCGGTTGTCGCGCCTTCATGGGGCGAAAAAGACGCCAATAATCAGTGGCACATTGGCACGAGCTTGGCCGCGTTGCTGGGGAAGATGGGCAACCCGCTTAATGAGCGTTCAGCGTTCACCTCAGTAAATTGCGCCCATTTCTCCGGAACATTGTCTTCAGCGAAGATAGCTTCGACGGGGCATTCGGGGACACAAGCGTCACAGTCGATGCACGTCTCGGGATTTATAACGAGCATGTCATCGTCAAGGTGAAAGGCATCCACGGGACAGACCATCGCACAATCAGTGTATCGGCAGTTAACGCAGGGCTCAGCCACTACGTACGTCATAAGCGAATCATCCTCCAAGTGTGTTTCAGATACTGCGGCGCGAAAAACGCGGTCATCCTAACACAGGGCACCCAACGCCACGCAATTTCATTCTCGCCATGATGAGGCCGACTTCCACGAATGGATCGGCGCCCCGCCTTTGAAGTCGTAGAATTCGAGATCGATGGCCGCGAACATTTTCGTCAGCATGATGATTTGGCCCGTATGCATCGAAAATGGGAGGCGAGCTAACAACCGCTTCCCTTTCCTTTATTTGCCGACTCGCGAAAAGATTGTTGGCGGCTTTTTGACGGCTTCATTGCCAACTGGCGACAAGCTGGAGCAATCGGCAGCGACGCCTGCCTAAGAATCGCGCTTAGAAACTAAGTCACAAAGTTTCTTCACCAATAGCTGAAGTGAACGTGTACGTACTCTCTTATCTGCCGCAGCATTTGCACGCGCGAAAGGAAGATGTGGTACTCTCCGCCGACAGCGCGCTGAAGGCTTCTTCAGATGGAAAGATTGGAGATTCCCAGAATCGCAACGATAGTCACGACAAACAAACAAGCGGTGGTCAGAAGTTTTTTCATAATTGTTGCCTTAATCCTCATGCGAAAATATCAGTAGGTGGAGATGCGCGACTTTATGTCGCTAATCACGTTCGTAGCCGTCTAACAAGCATTCAGCTTTCGCCAGCCCGAGCGTGAACGCCACGACGGGAGCAGAAAGGCGCACGGCTTGAGCATCATTTCTATTCGCCTGCTTTGTTGACGAGCATTTTGAGCTGGCACTGGCCGGTCACGCATTTTCCCTGCTTCACATCTTCTTCCGTAAATGTCGCCATGAGGATTTCCCGGTCGGTGAACCGCCCCCGATCATAAACCACATAGATTCTGCCGTTGTCGGCCTCGACGCCGTCTGGATACGACACACCATTCCTCTCGTCGAGCAAGAGACCGCCAGTCCAGGACCGGCCGTCATCGTCCGAGAGGTAAGCCGTAAGGTGAGAACGGAACTGTACGCTGGGCAGGTTGTGTCTGACCAGCAACAGCCGGCCGGACTTCAGGCGACGAATGAAGAAGCGAGTAGCCGGGTGCCGGATCCCGCTCTCGCCAGTCTGTCCCCATGTCTTGCCCCGATCAGTGGACACGGCTTGGCCGATCCCGTACAAGGTTCTGGCGAGCATCCACAGACTTCCATCGCGGCGCTCCACAATCATGTGGTTGCAGCACACATCCGGGACTCGCGCCTGACCGAGCCACGTCCATGTCTTGCCCTGGTCCAGCGAGCTGTAGACATGCGTGCCTTTCCGGTCTCCGGGATCGTAACAGAGAGCCTTGATCACTGAAGGCGGCAGGCCGAGCTTGTACTCGTCATTGGCCTCTGCGAGGCCGCACGCGTTGGCCCCGACGGAGACGGGGAGCAGCCACTCTCCAGTCGATAAGACAGTCGGCCTCAAGGCTCCTCCGTCGGCGAGTCGCCTCGGTTTGGACCAGGCAGGGCTCCCGTCATCGGGGTTCTCGCTGACGATGGCCCAAACACCGCCTCGCCCGTCGTATGCGCCATACTCTTGCCTCCAGAAGAGCCAAAGCCGCCCCGCCGGGTCGCGCCAAAGAGCAGGGTTCCCGGCCCATACATTTCCAGGCGGGTCAATGACGAGTTTCGGTTCCGACCAGTTTTTTCCGTCGTCGTCGCTGGAGACGAGCACGAGGTAGCCCATCGGCCCAAAGGCCACACCCCACGCCGCCAACAACCGGCCCTTTGCGGTCCGTTCAATGCTCGGAACACCCTGAAACATTCTGGTCCACGAGGCGTACTCGGGCCCCGGCGACGTGTTAATTGGCGGCGCTTGAAGCGCAAAATCCGGGTAGGCTTTCCTAGCGGTAACGGACTCGGCCGGTGACGGATTAACATCAGCCGTTTTCTTCTCTTGCCCAAAAACGGTCGAGGCGATGAAAGAGCCAGTCGCAACGATAGTCACGACAAACAAACAAGCGGTGGTCAGATGTTTTTTCATTATTGTTTCCTTGCTACTTTCGGTCTAAACATTTTTACCTCCTTTTCCTCCCGTGCCTGTTCAACCGGGGAGAACCTCACCGTCACCAGTCAGGTGCGCGTCACTTGCTTTGTTAAAGGTGAGCCGTCGAACATTGGAGCCGTCAGCGTCCATCACGTAGATCTCCCGGCTCTCCCGCCAATGCCCACCGACGCGAGATTTCTCTCGATCATTTCATCCTATTGAAGAACTCGACGTGCCGGTTCATGATGCGCTGCATCGCTTCCTGATTAGGTTCGAGCGTCCAAACTCCTGGTTCCGAGGTGCCTCCCAACAGGATGCCGTCTTTCCGGGGAACCATGTCGCCAGCAATGCCCGTGATGTAGTCGATTTCGGGCTGGGGCAACAGCACCGTATACTGTCCCTTGTTAGGCATCAGTTCCTGATCGCCGAAGAGAGCCTTGGCGCCGAGGCCCGTGCAGTTCATGATGACTGGCTCTGGCAGTTCGAGCAAAGCTTTCAGATCGGGAAAGTCGCGAACAACGATCCTGCCGCCCGCGAGCAGAAAGTCTCGCAGTACAGCATTCAGGTATATCGGCGGCTCGATGAGCATCGTGAACCAGCGGACCACGTAGGGCGGGGGAAAGGGATGCTCCTTCCTGCCAAGCTCCCTGAAGTCTGGATACAGGTCGTGGAGGGGGTCCTCGCTCCAGATGCGGCGAGTCTTGTCTGTGCTTTGGGAAAACTTCTCGATCCAACGCACACCGTAGGAATCGCCGACCATTTCCTGGAAGTAGCGATGGGAGAGCCGCGCGGCGCGCATGTACAGGTCTCTAACCTTCGCGTCTCTCGGAACACCCGCATCCCATACGGCCCCGGCATGGTTGGACGTTGTATTAAGAGGCAAATCTTTGGCGTAGATCGTGACGTCAAAACCGTGCTGCTGCAAGAGGCGGGCAGTGGCCAACCCCACCGCCCCGCACCCGATCACTGCGTATCGCGTCTGGGCTGTCCTGAGAGCTTCTTCCACAGCTAGGTGAGAAGTTCCCCACGAGAGCGTCACGCCGTCACCCCCGTGGCCGTAATTGTGAACGACGATCTTGTCCCCGAGCCGTTCTGCCTTCACTAGGAATCCGGAAAGCCGGTGCGGACGCAAGCCGACTGAGATGCGAATGACACGGTCCCAGGACACGTTGACTTTCGCGAACTTTCGCTTAGTGCGGATAACGCGATCTGGGGACATCAGAGCCGCATCTGCTGGCTTGAGTCCGGCTCCAAGGGCGGCGCCCGCAAACGCACCTTGCTTCAAGAATTCTCTCCGTTGAATGCTGTATCCCATGTTGTTCCTCCTTACCATGGTGCGTCATTCACCTCGCGTGCGGCGCGATTGCCTGATTGAAGAACGCCCAATGCCAAGCGTCTTGACGGATGAGGGAAAAGAGTGCGGCGACGCCGCGCGTCCTTACAAATCATAGAAGTGTAGATCGTGTGCGGTTAGTTGCTTCGTTATGTGAAGTATTTGGCCCGTGTGCATAGAAAAATGTTCGACCACGTGGAAGATTGCTGTCAGAGCCGACACGTCGGACTTCTGAATGGTGAAGCGATCCAGCAATCGGTTGGCATCAAACGCCGCCAACGTCGCGTCCACTTCGTTCAGAGTCTGCCGCAAACGGTGGAGAAGTTCGTCACGCGGAATAATCTCGCGCCGGGCAAACTCCGCGTCGCGATCGCGCTGGTCAGGCGAGCCTCCCAAACCGACGACAATCCATTGCCGCACGTTGCCGCTCAAATGCAGCAACAGATTCCCGATACTGTTTGACTCAGGATTAGCACGCCACCAAATTTGCTCGTCGCTTAACAGGGCGGCGCATTGCTCGATCTTTGGCAGGTAATCCGTTAGCAGCAGCGAACGCGCTTCGGAGATAAATGACTCGCCAACTTCATTCATACCGAGAGTCCCTCACTCCTCTTCAGGCCGTCGCTTATGCTTGGCCTTGCGTCCCGCCGGGCTCGCTTTTTCTTCGGGCTTGACGTGTTCGATTGGGTGACCCGGAGGCGCAAGCGACCGCCGAATCGAACTGATGATCGACTTCTGGCGGCGACGCTTCTTCGAGCGGGAAGACTTCATCGCAGATGCAGGTGGAATCCTGCGCGATGCTATAGCCGCATCCCGAAAGTGTCAATACGCTTTTTGACTGAGTGGAGAAGGGGAAGCGAAGTTATGGGGTGCGCACGCTTCCAGCGTGCTTAGGCTTCGTTCGGCTGCTGTTGGCGCGCGCGGATGAGGCTCTCGATTGCTATCGATGTGTCCTCTCGCTGTCTCTTCTGGAAATCGTTCACCCAACCGCTGACGGTCGAAACCATGTCGGTCGGCGTCTTGCGTTTGTTCTGACGGGCCGAACGGCGGTTCGGCTTATTCAGGACGCGCTCTTCACGCTTAATTACTTTTACAACTTTCTTCTCTGACATTGCCTGATTTCAACGTAACTGCTTACAGCAGGTCGTTGCTTTCTTTGGAATTGAATTTAACGAAAACTAATGACGAAAGTTCCGTGTGGAATTTGCGTCTTCTTAGGGAAAGCGCTACTTAGACGTTCGGCGGAGGCAGTTGGTTGCAGAACGTTAATTGTCTCTCGATCCGGAGGATAGCACGGCAAAGCGGCAAAAAGCCACCGGAAGTTAAGCTTGAGCCGACTCCTGCTTGGCGGCCATGTCGGCGCGCCACAGCTTCTTCTGCGCCCGAAAGGCGAGAATTCCGAGCGCAATCACGCCACCAATGGCGATGTAAGGCAAGGTCCCTTTCAACGGCCGCGTCCCAAACTTGACCAGCAAGGCATTGATGATGATTAGGCCAATGCGCATCTCCGTCGGCCCGAAACGCGAGAAGCTGACTTTGAATTCTTCGGTCGTCGCCAGCATCAGGTACGTGTGAAACATGAAGGCGCTGAAGACACACAGCACCAGGAGCATGTTGAAGAAGGCCCTCTCCGGGATCAGCAACGTGTAGCCGAGCAGAATCGAACAGAGGAAGCCGTAGTCGAACAAGTGATCCATGTAGAAGCCCCACTTGCACAAACCCGTGTCGCGATATTTGCCGAGCTTCCCGTCAAAATGATCGGTGAAGTAATGGAGCACGATCATCAGGTTGACCATCCAAAGCCAGCGCAGATCAAACTTCGCGAGATAACAAAATCCGACAATGCCCAAAGACCAGAAAGGCGTCAGCAGCGTCAGATGATAGGTCTCGATCCAGCGCGGGATGCGCGGTAGAACCCAGCGCGCCAGCCGCCGCTCGAGCGGCACTAGCAATCCCGAATTCGATTTGCCGGCGCCGGCGAATTTCTGCTTGCCGTAAACCCGCGCCGACCAATCCGGCAAATGAGTTTCGTTTACTACCGTTGCTGCTGCTTCTCCTGGCATTTTGATTCACCTCTGTGGAAATGGACCCGTCCAAACATTAGCCTTCAGCAATCGTCGAGCCAGCATCCCTGAAAACTTTAGCTCGAATCTGTGGTTTGACGTGATTTAGAGGCGCCTTAGGCGCGAAAGATTTCTAGCGAAGCGGGAACTATAAACATTTCGCCTTTGGGGCGATTGAAATTGTGGTGGGAAGCTGCTCCACCTGTCACGGGTTTCCGGCAGTGTTCAAATAAAAACCACTGACTGCGAAGACGGAATCTCAAATCGCTTCCGGCAGCGCATGTTGCGGCAGGCGAGCATGTCGTCAACGCGCACCATATAGTCGCGTGACTTTGCGAACTGAGCGCGCTGGTCTTCGTTCATCCCGCGCGGCGGCGCGGGTTTCTTTCGGCGCGTCAGCCAACGGACATCGTAATCGCCGCGCTCGCGGCAGAACGGGCAAACGAATGACGCCCGCTTGGTTTCCTGTTTCTCGTTGAAAAAGTCGCTTTCGCGCATTATTTGTTCATTCCCACCACGGCCGCCCGCTTATGAAGTACGCGCTGAACCGCATCAATTAGACGTTCCGGATCTATGGGCGCCGGTTCGTAGGCATCGGCGCCGGCGGCTAAAGCAATAGTTGGTAAACCGCTTCCCCATTCGGCAACGGCCAGCACCCCGGTGGCCTGTGTCCCAAGGACTTCGCGAACTTGCCTGATCATATCCGGTCCGTTTTCGCGCTCGTCCAGCTGGACGATAACTAAATCAATAAACGAATCGGTCAGTGCCTCAATCGCAGGCGCAGATTCTGTTACCGATAACACTGCGAAGCCGTTCTGTTCCAGGCGTTGACGCACCGATCCGTCGAGTTTCGCGCCGCCGACAAACAGAATGTTTTGGGTCATCGCGTCAGCAACCGTCCAGAATTCCCACTCCTACCGTTCGCAAAGATCTCTCAAATATTGAAAACTGTAAATGCCTGTCTCGTGACCATCGCTCCAGCGAAAGTTCAAAGCGTACCGGCCGACGATGCTCAAATCACCGATTTCGATTTCGTCAGAGACAGCCTGCGGCCGGAGCGTGCGTTGTCCCGTCCATTCGTCAACGCACTGTGCGCAGGGACAGGCCCGGCGAAGCAGCGGGGCTTCGTAATCGCAAACCCGACCGTCAGCCCAGGTTATCCGCAAGCGCGAGTTACTCTCTTGCGAAATCTCTGTCGGTTCGATCGTTTGGCGTTTTTGTGCTGCGTCGATCATTACTAAAGAACCATTGCCGCTCGCTATCCCGATTGGTTCTGCCTAAAACCATTGCCCGCCCGCATCCTGCACCCCGCTCGGGCTGCCCTCGCGGGGACCCCGTATGGCAGGCGGTTCTGACAATTACTGGGCAGCTTCTTCGACTGCCTGGGTCACCGCGTCGGCAGTGATGCGAAAATGCGAGGCCGACCACGCCAGCTTGCCGTCGCGCACCACCAGCACCTGCGGGGTTTCGTGCGGCAGGGCAAATCGAGTCTCTATCTCGTTCGAAAGAGCGCGGGCCTTCTGCACGGTGACGAGGGCGACGCGCTTTTCCAGCTTCGTCATCTCTCGATAGGCCCGTGCGCTTATGCCACAAGTGTCGCTGTGCTTGAAGAGTATGACCGGCTGTTCGCCGGACTGGCCTAAAAACTCATCCAGCTGCTGCGTGTCGTTCAGTTCCGTGAATCCGTTGTCAGTCATGAATCTAACTTGCGTCATCTTAACTGACCCGCTCGAGAGCGACAATCACAAGAGTCGAAAGCCGCAACGCACGCCAGGAGCGTGGCGCCCTCCAGCCCGCTGTCTTCGTTTCAAGAATGCGAGAATGCCAGCGGATCGCCCCCAACCGCGTTGACAAGCATCCGCCATCGTCCTAGCCTATAGGCAAATTTAAGCGCTAATGCGCGTCTTTAGTTCAGGTTCCAACCTCCGCGGTTAGACAAGGAGACAGTCATGAAAACCGCACGCCCCTATCCAAAATCGATCTTGATAATTCTGTTTGTTTTCACGGTCATTAACACCGGCGTTTTGTACGCACAGAGGCGGGGCAACGCTCAGCCCCGGAGTCAGAGCCGAGCGGCCGTATTGGTCGACGAGGCGGACAAGCTTGCCGACGAAAAGAAGTGGTCGGAAGCGACCGACGCGTACAAGCTCGCGATTAGGGTTGATCCAAACTACCCGCCGGCGCACGGCGGTCTTGGACACGCTTACCTGAACGCTGGTAATCCGGAACAGGCGCTCGCGGCCTTCAAAGAACAGGTCCGCCTGGCGCCAGGCGACGCCCAGGCGCAGTTCGATCTCGGCTACTACTACAACTTCATGGGCCGTCACGGCGAAGCATTCGCGCCCCTCGTCAAAGCTACGCAGCTCGATCCAACCTTCGTTGAAGCATTTTATGAAATTGGGTACGCCTACCTGCGCGGTGAGGACTACAACAAGTCGATTGGATTTTTCAGGAGTGCGATTCGGCTTAACGCGGATTACGCCGAAGCCTATCTCGGGCTGGGCCAGGTCTATGCGAAACAGGGCAAGTCAGAATTAGCAAACGAGCAGTTGCGAAAGCTCAATACGCTGGATCCAAAACTGGCGCGAAAGCTTGAAAAAGAGATTCAAAGCACGACCGTCGCAAGTACTTCGACTGCTACTACTCAAACGGCGACTGTTTCGACGACGACCTCATCCGCCCCACCCGCGATGACCGCACCCACGACAGTTGAACCGGCGCAGACCCAAAACCAACAGCCGGCCCCCTCGACTACATCACAGGCTCCAACGCAAACCGCGCCTGCGACCACCGAACCAGCTTCACGACAGTTACAGCAGATACCCCCGCCGCCGCCTCAGGAAACGACGGACCCTGCGCCGGCGGCACAAACGGGGCAAATCAATTCGCTTCCAGTCGGTCCGAAGCGTTGGGCATTAGTCATCGGCGTCGACAAATATCAGGATCCGCAGATCAGCCCGTTGAAGGGATCGGATAATGACGCTCGCCTAATCGCTGACGCTTTGGTCCGGTACGCCGGATTTCCCAAAGACCAGGTCATCCTGCTTTCCACCGATCAGCCTCTGGAAAGACAGCCTACGCGCGTGAATATTCTCCGGCGACTATCGAACCTTTCCACGGCGGTGCCGAAAGATGGCCTACTGCTGGTCTCGTTTGCCGGTCACGGAATGGAGCGCGGCGGTCAGGCTTTTCTGCTGCCATCCGACGCGCAAATCAGCGATCAGATTTCGTTTCTCGAAGAGACTGCCATCAGCACGAGCCGCGTCAAAGACCGCATCAAGGAAACAGGGGTCTCGCAGGTGGTATTGCTGCTCGACGCCTGTCGCAACGATCCCGGCGGACGCGCCGATGCGCCGAATCCGTTGACCAACGCTTACACGAACGCGTTTAACTTTGACGTTCGCAATCGCGAAGTGCAGGCTTTTGCAACGGTTTATGCGACCGGCATCGGACAGCGCGCGTACGAATACACGGAAAAGAAGCAGGGCTATTTCAGTTGGGCCCTGGTTGAAGGACTGAAGGGATCGGCGGCAAATGATAAGGGCGAAGTCACGCTGTCGCAACTCATCAAATTCGTGCAGGACACCGTTCCCAAGCGAATCGCCATCGATCTCGGCTCAACCAAACAGCAGAAACCATTCGCCGTTATCGAAGGTTATCGTGCTGACGAATTAGTGGTCGCGGTCACGAACTCTGCTTCGATGGCGTCGAACAACACGACCCCAAATGTCCAGACGGTCGATCCGGCGGCCCTTGAACTCTCTTTCTGGGACACAATTAAGAACAGCAACAACCCGGACGACTTCAAAGCCTATCTCGACAAGTATCCGGATGGGCAATTCGCCGCGCTCGCGCGGTCACGATCTCAGGCGACCAGAACGATGGGCAACACCGGCGGCGGTGACTCGATGGAAATGGTTTACTGGAACGCGATCAAAGACAGCCGCAACCCATCGGACTTCCGCGGGTATGTCACCAAATTCCCAGGCGGACTTTTTGTGGAACTGGCCAACAACCGGATTGCATCGCTCGAAGCCGAAGCGCGCGAAGCTGGCCGCGCGAAGGAGATTGCCGCGGAAGAAGAGCGCCGCCGCAACACCCGTATCTTCGAAGTAAAAAGAGACGCGCAAAACGGGACTTCCGGCTCGCTGACGATCACGCCCGGCACTTTGTCGTTTGAGCCCAAGAAAGCGGATCCCAAGAAGAACCTCACCGTTCAGTGCTCAGAGATTAAGCGCGTCGAAGTCGGGAAATCAGCCTTCCTGCCGCCGCATGTCAACCTCTATCTCGCGGCTCCTTCGGGCGGGAAAGAACGCATGATTGCCTTTTACACCTCCTCGGGTGGAACGGGTTTATTTGTGAAAACGCCGGTCGTGGACGTTACGGCTAGTGTAATAGACGGGATCATAGAAGGATGCAAAATGGTGCGCATCAATCGCTAAAGTTGCGGAGCGATCGAACGCAGAGCCTCGAAGGTCTTTAGGCTCGAATGAACACGTGGCTGCTCCGCATGATTTCATCGCGTTTCCATGTCCTCAGACATATCACAACTCGATACGCTAACGGTTGAAGACTCATCAACCGCGAAGCTGAACGGCACCTCCTTGCCTGAACCGAATCACTTAAACGGGCAGACGGTTGACGGCAGGTACTTGATTGAAAAAGAACTCGGACGCGGCGGTGTTGGCGCCGTCTATCTCGCCCGCGATCGTAAACTGCACGACAAAGCCGTTGTGATTAAGGTTCTGCTCGAGAAGTCTCTGCAAAACTCCTGGGTAGTACAGAAATTTCAGCAGGAAAAGGAAGCGCTGGCGCGCGTCGATCACCCCGGCGTCGTCGGGATTCTTGATAACGGCGAGTTGCCGGATGGCAAGCCTTATCTCGTAATGCAATACATCGACGGCACTACCTTGCGCTCGCAAATCAGGCCGGAGGGAATGCCACTCGAGCACGCGGCCGAGCTAATCAAACAAATTGGCCGAGCACTGGCGGCGGCCCACGACAAAGGAATTTTTCATCGCGACCTCAAACCTGAGAACATCATGCTACAGCGCTACGGCGCGGGCGAAGAGCAGGTAAAGATCATCGACTTTGGCATCGCGAAGTTGAAAGATTCAATCGTCGCCGAGAGCACGCTGACTGGCGCCACCGCGGGAACAGTTTCGTACATGTCGCCGGAACAACTTAGCGGCCGTCCGGTTTCCGCCGCCATCGACATTTACGCAATGGGCGCCATAGCTTACGAACTGGTGACCGGCCGCAAGCCTTTCAACCCTGAGACTGGGTTCGAGTTGTTGGAGATGCAACGCGCGGGCGTGCGCGTCAAGCCGTCGGACCTGCGACCGAGTTTGTCATCCGAAGCCGACGAAATAATTTTGCGCGCGCTGAGCTTTGATCCACCGCAGCGATTTCACGCTGCACGTGAACTCGGCGATTTGCTGTCGCGCGCACTGACCGAAGAAACGGCGCAGGTTGAATTGCAAATGGCCGGGCCCGGTGCTGTGCCCGCCACCCAACTTGCAACCGACGCAAATTCGCTGGCGCGATCCACCGGCGAGCTTGGGCCAAGAACCATTGCGACACCGTTTGCGCCCGCGCAAATTGACTCGCTCGCACAATCACCGATCGCCCGCATTTCAGCCGAAGAGCCCCGCCCTTCGTGGCCATGGTTGAAGATTACCGCCGGCGTGGTCGTGCTCGCTCTGCTCATCGTGGGTGTCGTGGTCGGGTTACGGAATCGGGAGGCCCTGTTCGGAAACAAGCGGGGCGCCAACCCATCACTTCCGGAACGGTCGCTGGCTTACTCACTCACCGTGCAGAAAATGCGCGACGACAAACCCTACCAGGGCGAGTTTCAATCTTCGGGCCAGGAGATTTTCGAGAACGGCTGGAAGTTTCGCATGAACCTGACCAGTCCGCAGGACGGATATGTATATCTTCTGAACGAAGGCCCGGCGGAAGGCGGCGTCGCGACCTACAACGTGCTCTTTCCAGAAGAAGAGACCAATCGCGGCTCGCCGCGCGTCTCAGCCGGTCAGAATTTGCAGACCGCGTGGATGAGGTTTGACGATCACCAGGGGACCGAAAAGTTTTGGATTGTCTGGACAGCCTCGCCAGTCAAAGAACTGGAAGCGGTCACCGGCGCGGTGAACGATCAGGATCGCGGCGAGATTAAGGAGTCAGCGAAAGCCCGCGCCGTGCGCGACTTTCTGCAAAAATATTCAACGCCAAAAACCGAAACCGCCAAAGACTCGGAAAAAAAAGAGACGCTCGTAAAGGGCCGCGGCGATGTGCTGGTGAATCTTCTGGAACTGGAACATCACTGACGTTCCACCGTCCGCACTCTGGGTTCTTTCCTCACTAATCGACCGGTCAGGTTCGTCCGCCTGAGACAGTTTCTATCGCCAGGCAAGGCAAGCGGAACGATTAAGTTGATTCCTCGGCGGATGGAGTGCATGTGGCTGGATGTTAAGTGGGAGGCCACGCGAGCGGCGGCAGCCCAATAGTGGGCGCGTGGAAGCGGGCGCAAAAATTCTTGACGAGGGAAGGAGAAACACAAGTGAAGTTCGGCAATGTTCAGCGGCTGACAGGTCTTTGTTTGGGGCTGTTGCTCTTTCAATTTCCGCTCTTGGCGGCCACGCTGAAGAAAAAGAATGGCGAGGTAATCGAAGGAACCATCCAGGGCCTGATTGTCCAGCGAGATGCCAGAGAGAGCTCCGTCAAGTATGTGATCCGCAAAGGCTCGGATGTGGTCGCGATCGACGAGCGTGGAGTGGTCGTGAAAAAGGGCGCGAAGATGGACATACTGTCGATCTATATCGAGGGAAAGTCGGCTGATGAAATCGAGAGGCTGGGCGGCGCCGGCGGATTAGTTCTGCGCATGAGTGGGGAAGGAAAAGATACAGTCGATCCATTGCCACTCCTGGGCGAATATACCGGTAATCTCAATAACAGGGAGATTAAAGGCGCAGTGGTCAATTCCATCAGAATTAAGACCAAAGATCGGATTCTTACGGTGTTGGTTTCCGACTTGATCGAGTTCGGCAAAACCGAGGCCCAATAAAACATTACTCCAGGTATCAGGGGGGCCACAGCCAGCGCCGATCGAACAAGTGAATCCTCATAATCCGTAAGTACACTCTGGCGGCCATGATTTGCTTGTACCGCGGGGCTAACTATAACGAACCGGCGCGCCTGGAGTGCGTCAGGTGCTTTTTTGGAGGATCGTCATGAGAAAGACCAAGTGGTTGTTCACTGCGCTCATCCTGCCGCCTTTGATCGCTGCCTCTGAAGTTGTCTCCGAGAGACTCCAAACCAAAGTCATCTACGTGGACTCGTACTCTGAGAGGCAACTGCTGAGGGGTAAAGCGACGGAGATCATTATCACCGCCCGAAACTTCGAAGCGATTCAATCGGTGGAAATCATGCCCTCGGGCGGTGTTACCGCCGGGGAAGCAAAAGCGTTGGATGTGAAACCGGAGGAGCAGAGGCGCGGGCTAAAGCGATGGTCAGTGCTCCTGACTGTGGAGGCCTCGGCGGCGCCGGGCGAGCGCAAGATTGCGCTGGTAACACCACAAGGGCGCACTAAAGATGAAACCATCCGCATCGCCTCTCATCTGCCGCAAATTTCCAATCTGAAAGTCCTCAGCAAAAAACCGGCAAACGCAGAAGTGGTTTTCTCTGTCGATGTCAATGACGAGGCTGGCGACATTGGGTCTCAGACAAAAGTGTCGGCGATGCTCTTTTGTGCCGAAGCGGGCTTCGGAACTGCGGTAACTGGTCCGGCCGCAAAGATAGAAAAGAAGGGCACGCAGAAGAGCGTTGTTCATGGCCGTATCTCCGAGGACGGCTCGAGGGCTATCGGTGCGTGCGATTTGGATGTCAGCGTGGTCGATGACGCCGGCGTTAAAAGCAATAAGCTGACGGCACAAATAAAGTTTTAGTGACCAATCGTTCGGGCGTCTCGTTGCGAGTGCCGGAACGGCCCGGACGATGAAAGGATGGTACCAATGAAGTCTGCCGTAACCCGTGCCATTACCCTTCTAGCCGCACTTTGGCTTGGATCTACTTCGCTTGCTACGCCGATACAGCAGCCTGCCGAACCGACCAAAGATCAGCTCGATGCAATCCGGTCCGCAAAAACGGTGCAGATCGTGACGAAGGTAACGGCACCTAAAGTGGCCCCGAATCTAATGCTCGCGGCTGCGTCACAAATGAAGAGTACGGCTGAGAAACTGCTGGCTCATGCCGGCGTGAAGGCAGTCGCAACGGGCGCTGATCTTACGCTTGATATTGAACTCCGCATTGAATCGACCTACCGGTTTACTTATGTCCAGCGCGAAAAAGAAAAACCGCAGTCAACGGTGACGCCGACCGGCACGTCGTTCAATGGAACTATTCGTTTCGCGGCGATCAAAGCGGGCGGTCTTTACAGCAGCCCGTTCACGACATTCGAGAACGATGAATCAGACGCAAGTCTGCAGAGTGCAATGCGGGCATTCACGCTTAACATGCTCGAATCGATCGGTAAGATCTTCGGGCCGCGAACTCTGCTAAACGCTTTAAAGGACGACGAAATCCGGTGGCATGTGAAAACGGTGCTCACAAGAATGGACGCCGTCGAAGCATTGATCGCCGCCTTGCAAGATGATGATGCGCGGATACGAACGGAGGCGGCGAATGTATTGTTAGACATCAAGGACCCGCGAATCGTCGAGCCACTGATCGCCGCGTTAAAGGATCGGAACCCGGATGTGCGGGCCGCGGCATTGCTGGCGCTTTCATATACAAGAGATCCCCGGATCATCGAGCCGCTTATCGCGATGCTGAAAGATGAAAGCAAGCGCGTGAGATTGTACGCGGCGAGTGCGCTCGAAAGGTTGAAGGACGCGCGCGCGATCGAGCCGTTGATCGCGGCACTGAAAGATCCGTCACCGGAAGTCACAGGGCGAGCAGCGATGGCGCTGGCCGAAATTAGAGACCTGCGAACCTTTGGCCCGATGATACAGGCGCTCAAAGACCTAAAAGCTCCAGAGTCGAGCGCGTCCGCCGAAAAGCAGGAAACGATGGCTGTTCGCGGCGAGATGAGACGCGCTATAAGCCGTCTGCTCGAAGGCACGAAAGATCCAGCTATCGTCGAACAGCTTGCCATCGCCTTGAAGGACCAGGATGTGGACGTCCGCGGCGTAGCGTTGTCGGCGCTGGCAAAGATGGAAGCCTTTGACCATCTCATTCCGGTCTTGAAAGACGAAAACAAAAGTATGCGCACAGCGGCTGTGCAGTTCTTCGCCCAGACAAAAGATCCGCGCGCCGTCGAGCCGCTTATTGCAGCCTTGCAGGACTCTGACAACGAGATCAGGAGAATCGCCGTTCTAGGCCTGCAGAAATTTAAAGACCCGCGCGCCGTCGAGCCGCTTATCAAAGCGCTCAAGGATGAAGATCCAAACACGCCGCACTACGCCGTGTTCGCTCTTGGAGAGACGCAAGACGCCCGCGCAGTAGAACCGCTCATCGCCGGTCTTACGAGTCCCAACGAGCGCATGCGCTCAGACGCCGCGGAAGCACTCGGCAAGATCAAAGACGCGCGCGCGGTTGAACCGCTGATCGCAGCTTTGAAGGACCAGTCGTCATCAGTACGCTTTAGGGCAGCGCGCGCGCTGGGAGAAATCAAGGACGCACGCGCTATCGAGCCTCTCATCGCCATTCTGAAAGACCGAGAGAATCGCTGGGACGCGGCCGAGGCCTTGAAGAAGATCACTGGTCAGGACTTGGGGACAGACCAAAGTAAATGGAAACAATGGTGGGAAAAGAACAAGGGGAATTGATTCCGCATCGGTAGTTCGAAGGGACGGCCATCAACGGAACCCACTATGCGACTGACTACGAAAGCAAACGCTCGCAGGAAATGGTTGTGGATCCTTCTCTTGTCGACGCTTCCATGGCTGAACCCCACCAGCGAAGCGGGCCAGGACAAGTCTCGGCAAGCCGGCTCAGAAAAACGAGGGGTTGGTCTCAAGCCCACCGATAAAACCGAAACTGCCGAGGCCAGGCAGCAAGGGCTCAAGCCCGAGATTGTGTTGCAGAGCGGTCACGTTGAAGGGGCGTGGGCCGTGGCATTCAGCGCTGACGGTCGTTGGGTGGCGTCAGGCGGAAAGGACAATCGGCTAAAGATTTGGGATGCCAAGACCGGCCTCGAGCTTCGAACCCTCACCAGCGAACCGGAATGGATTGAATCGATAACCTTTCACCCCCAGGGACGTTGGCTGGCAGCGGGAGGCCGAAACGGCGTCATTCGGGTCTGGGAAGTCGGTACCTGGCGCGAAACGCACACCCTGAGGGGCCATCGAAAAGTACTGAGCTTTAGCCCTGATGGACGATTTCTGGCCCTAATGCAAGCCGAGTCAATAAAGCTCTGCGAATCAGGGACCTGGACTGAGAAGCGAGTGCTCGCAGGGCTTCCTGACGCATCTGTTCTGGCATTCTCGACTGACTCGAAACTAATCGCCCTCGCCAACTATTCAAAAATCAAAATCCTGGAAGTTGCGTCAGGCAATGAAGTGCGCGTGCTGTCATACGGAGGAAACGCCGTCGCGTTCAGCCCGAACGGTCGCCTGTTGGCGGTGGGCAATTCAGCGTTTGCAAAGTACGCGGTTGATATCTGGGATCTGCAAAGCGGGCAAAAGCTGCACACACTGGAGGGCCACTCATGGGCCGTGTGGGGCGTCGACTTCAGCCGTGATGGTCGCTTACTGGTTTCGGGCGGAGGCAAGACGATCAAAATCTGGGACGTGTCCACAGCTAGAGAACTGCACACAATTCAAGGCCACGATGATTTTATCGAAGCGATCGCAATCAGCCCGGACAGTACTATGTTCGCTTCAGCCGCCAGAGACTCCGCCGTCAAACTTTGGGACATTGCCACAGGCCGGCAGATTCACAGCATGAGCGGTCGCGCTGCGTCCGTGTCGGCGCTGGCTTTCAGTTCTAATGGCCGCTGGATAGCCACTGGCAGCGGTCGCAAGTTTGAAGCCGGCGATACCGCCGTCCGCGTCTGGGAAGTGGGCTCTGGGCAGGTGCTGCATCGGCTGATACCTCCCGGCGTGTACGGCGTACAGACCATTGAATTCAATGCCGGCAACGGCCAAGTGGCCTCTGATGGCGATCAAGAGACGGTTAAGGTCTGGGACGCGGCGAGTGGGAAAGAGCTGCACACGTTAGGCGGCAAGTTCCGCGGAAACATCTTCGGCCTTGCCTACAGTCCGGATGGACGGCTGTTGGCTTCAGCCGGCGAGTATAGCGGAGTTGCCGTCTACGACGCTGTTAGCGGCAGCGAAGTGCAACGATGGAAGCATCGCGCAAAGTCTCTGGCTTTCAGCCCGGATAATCGTTGGATCGCACTTGGTCTGCTACAGCAGATTAAGTTGGTTGAAGTTGCCACCGGCGCTGAGTTACGCACTCTTGCCCCGCACAGTTCTCTGGTTGAAGCGCTGGCCGTTAGTCCCGACGGGCGCTTGCTCGCTTCACAGAGTTTTGGCGACAAGGTCAAACTATGGGACGTGAACAATGGGCGTGAGGTTATGGTGCTGGAGGAAGGCGCGAATGCGCTCGCGTTCAGTCCCGATGGTCGCTTGCTGGCTACCGCGCGAAAGCTATCCGCCGAAGCGAAACTCTGGGATGTAAAGAGCGGACGCATGACGCTAACTCTGTCCGGTCACACCGACGAAGTAAGAGACGTGGCTTTCAGCCCTGATGGGCGCCTATTGATGTCGGGCAGCATGGATGGGAGCGTCCGTTTGTGGGAGGTTGCGACCGGAGAACCGCTCGCCTTAATAACTCTAATGCGCGGCACCGGCGACTGGACAGTGGTTACTCCAGAGGGTTTCTTCGACGGCTCGCTCTTGGGGATGCAAAAGCTGGTGGCCTGGCGCTTCGAAGGAAATCAAACCGCCCCTCTGGAAATCTTCTTCAACGAACTCTATTACCCGGGTTTGCTTGCTGATCTGATGGCCGGCAAAAGACCGAAACCTCCACGAAACATCTCGCAACTCGACCGGCGCCAACCACATTTAAAACTCAGATCGGCGGAAAGCCAGGCCGCCCCCGATGCCTTGGCATCACGAGTTGTCAAAGTCATAGTCGAAGTGTCCGAAGCACCCGCCGACGCACAGCGCGGTGGAGGCAGCGGCGCACGTGATCTGCGACTGTTTAGAAATGGTTCGCTGGTAAAAGTCTGGCGCGGCGACGTGCTGAACCGCAAGAACGGAGCGAGCTTGGAAGTAACAGTTCCCATCATTGCCGGCGAGAACCGGTTCACGGCTTACGCCTTCAATCGCGACAACATCAAGAGCAGTGATGCGACTTTGGTTGTTAGAGGCGCGGAGAGTCTCAGACGTAAGGGCGTGGCTTACATCCTCGCCGTGGGCGTCAACGAATACGCCAACGCTGAATACAATTTGAATTTTGCCGTCGCCGATGCGCAGGCCTTTGGGGACGAGATGAAGCGGCAGCAGGCTAAACTTACTCAGTTCGAACGCATCGAGATCGTCCGGTTGCATGACAAGGCCGCGACGAAGGCGGCCATCTTGAAGTCGATTGCTGATCTTTGGGGAAAGACCGAGCCGGAAGATGCTGTCATGATCTTTTTCGCCGGGCACGGCACGGCACAGGGCAATCGGTTCTATCTGATTCCACACGACCTCGGTTATCTCGGTAGTCGTACCACACTCGGCGCCGCCGGCTTGCAAACCATCCTGGCGCACAGCATCTCGGATGAAGAGCTGGAACACGCGGTTGAAGGTATCGACGCGGGCCACTTACTAATGGTCATCGATGCATGTAATTCCGGCCAGGCGCTTGAAGCTGAAGAAAAGCGACGGGGGCCCATGAACTCGAAAGGCCTGGCCCAGCTTGCTTACGAGAAGGGAATGTACATACTCACGGCGGCGCAGAGTTATCAGGCCGCGCTCGAGGCAGCAAAACTCGGCCATGGTTATCTAACTTTCGCGCTGGTCGAGGAAGGGTTGAAAACGAGCGTTTCAGATCGAGCGCCGCCGGACGGTCAGGTGCTGGTGCGTGAATGGCTCGACTTTGCGACCGCGCGTGTTCCCGAGATGCAGCTGGAAAAAATCGAAGAGCAACGAAAGTTGGGCCGCGGTGTGGGACTCGTGATCAAATTTGTGGAAAGCGATATTGGTGAAGACCGCAACGTGCAACGGCCGCGCGTATTTTATCGGCGCGAGGCGGAAAGCTCTCCGCTGATCGTTGCCAAACCCTGAGCCGGGCGAAGCTGAAGACATGAAACGATTCATATCATCACTCATCATCCTGTTGGCCGCCGCGAATGCTTTCGTGGCGCAAACTCAAAACGACACCTCGCGTCAAATCGTCCTCGATCGTTTCAACAAAGCGCGACCGCCGGAAAACGTCGCCGGCGGTTCAACTGCCAATGGCTCGCGGCGCCCGAACGTCTCCGCGAGGCGGCCGCGATATCGTCGTACGTCTCCGCTCGCAACTTTGCCAAAGACGAAGACCGAGGAAATCGGCATTACCGTCTGGCGCTTGCGGCCGGCGCGCTCGACTGATACGGGTGCGCGCGTGCTTGTGCTCGATGGGTTGAAACAAGAGCAGTGGGTGGCCGAAAGAATTGAGGCTGGCACGCCACTAAACATCGGTGATCGCGTGCGTCTCACAGTCGAGTCGCCGCGTCCGGGTTATCTATACATCATCGATCGAGAGCAATACGCCGACGGGTCTCTGGGCGAGCCGATGCTCATCTTTCCGACTTTGCGCACGCGCGGCGGTGATAATCGCGTCGAGCCGGGCAAGCTGATCGACATTCCGGCGCAGGAAGATCAGTACAGCTATTTCACCGCACAACCCGCGGGTGGGCGGCGAGATCAAGTAGCCGAAGTCTTAACAATTATTCTCGTGCCACAGGCCTTGCCTTTGCGGATCAGCGAGCAGCCGCTGCGCATTGCGCAGACCGAAATGGCCGGTTGGGAAAGTCTCTGGGGCGGTGCGACGGAACGGCTTGAGTTGGTAAACGGCGCGGGCCAAACGTGGACCAACGAAGAAAAGCTGGCGGGTGCAGTTAAAGGGCGGCAACTGACGCAAACCGGTCCACCGCCGCAGACGGTCTATCGCGTCGCTCGCAAAGCGGGAGGGTCGCTCCTGGTTACGGTGCCGTTACGATATGCGCGTTGAGAACCGCGCGACTCACTCGCGCCTGATTACCTGAAGAAGAGTTTTCGCGCTTTGCGCTCCATGCGGGCGGACGCCCGCGCTCCTTCACTTCCACTCGCCCACCAGCACGAACGGCGCCCAGTAGAAAGGCGCGCTGTATTTCTTGCCGGAAATCATCGCAAGTTGAGCGTCGCGCAGCGCAGCCGATCGTGACGGCGAGCCGGCTGCGAGAAAGCGCTTGTAGAAATCTGTCATCAGTTCGGCGGTCGATTTGTCGGCGACTGACCAGAGACTGACGCCGACCGTCGGCGCGCCCGCGTACATGAAAGCGCGCGTCAACCCCATCACGCCTTCGCCGCGTTTCTCTTTGCCCAGTCCGGTTTCGCAGGCCGACAGCATCACGAGTGACGGCGCCATCTTCAGATTGAAAATTTCGTCGGTGCGCAAAAAACCGTCAGCGCTGGTATTTCCGACCAGCGAGAGTACGACGCCGGTGAACTGGGGCCGCTCGACATTCAGCAGTCCGTGCGTCGCGATGTGCACGATGCGATAGTTCGACACATTAGACCCGTGTATTTTTTCTTCGCTCGCGCCCAGGTCCATCCACACGTCAGCTTTGGCGCCGCCGGTGCGGGCGCTGGCCGCGATGGCTTCAGCTTCTGCGCGCGTTCCGGGCAAACGAGCAAGGCGAAGGGCGCTTGCGGGCGGGGCGCCCGCGTTCCCAGTGAAATCCTGGACTGCGCTTTCGAGCGCGAGACCCAAGCCTCGTGTTTCGCCGGTGGGAGTGCGCGTCACGTTAAGCTGCTTAAGGCGCGCGTCGTCTGTACTGAAGACCGGATCCGCGATCACAAGAATTGAGCCGTCTCTGACGTTTGTCGCTGCGGATTGCTGTTGCCGGATCGCCGCGAGGACTGAAGCCGAAGGCGCATAAACAATCTCGTTCGACTTGATCAGATAATTCAAAGACGCGAAATCCGACGTTGCGGGCGGGGCGCCCGCGCTCCCAGCCACCAGAGCTTCAAAGGGAATGTAGTTGAGTGCTCCGTCGGCCACGATTAGCACACGCTTGTCGCCGATTAAACTCGCGGCCGGCGCCACCGCAGCCTCATAAAGCGCGTTCGACGCTGTCACGAATGACTGAACATTTTCGGACGGTCCCTGCGCCAGGCCCAGGCCCCGCTGCTCATCAGCCACATCGATGCCAATCAGCCGGCGCTGAAGCTTTGGTGGAATCAACTGCGCGCGAAAATCCGTCGACAGCTTGTTGAGTTCGGCTTTGGCGGACAGCTTAAACACTGAAAGCCCGGCGCGCGTCACGGCGAACAGATAGGACGCATCGTTACCGAGCGCGTACTCCAACAGCACCGTGTTGTCGTCCAGAACTTTCTGCTGAATGTCGGCGAGCGATGACGGTTGCGCAGCGGTTAACGAAGCGTAACGCGGGTTGGCAGTGCGAATCTGGTTCTCGATTTGATCGAATTCCGTTTGCAGCGTTTCGAGTTCCTTCTCGAGATCGGATGGCTTCGCCTTCTGATCGTTAGCGACACTTACACCGGTCAGTTGCGCCGCGATCTCCTGTTGACGATTCAGGTTCTCCTGCTTCCGCTTGAGCAGATCCGCCGGCACACCGGCCGTGATTTGCGCGTTTACTTCCGCGAGCATGTCGAGCAGGGAACGCGCGCGCGCCTGTTCGGAGATGCGTAACGCTTCAGCAGCGTAGTCGAGTGCCTTACCAGATAACGGCTGGCCGGCGGGGGAACTTGTCAGCGCCATTTCAGAAAACGCCGCGACGGCTTCGTCGTAAACGTCTCTAGTTGTAGCCAGGAATGTCGTGCGTGATTCATCCGCACGAACACTGCCCGCACGAATCTGCTCGATCGTCTTCAACGAATCGCGATAAGCAGCGAGCGCTTGCTCGCGAAGCTTCGCAGCATTGCTGTCTTTTTCCTGCGCGGCTTGCAACCAAAGGCTCCGGCCACGACCGCGTTGTGCCGGCCACATCAAATCGAGCCGCTTGTCTTCATCAGCGCCCTTTTGCGCCGCTTCGTACAACTTGGCGGCGTCCTTGTAGCGACTTTCTTTTAGCGCCACGTCGCCCAGGCTGGTGCGCGCCGCCGTACGAAAGCGCCGAGTCTGACCAAGCTTCGCAACGATCGGCAGCGAGCCGCCGCCGGCGTTCATCGCATTTTCGAAATGTTTCTTTGCCGTTGGCAGATCGTTGTTGGCGAACGCGATGCGACCGGTGCCGAGTTCGTAAGTCATGTAAACGATCGCGACGCGATACTCGTCCATCTCTTTCTTCACTTCGAGAAAGCCAATCGCGCTGCTTACTGGTGTCGCGACGTCAACCCGACCGGTCGAGATGCTGCCGACGATTCCGCCCAGACCGCCGAACCGCCGCGTGGCCTTCGCCGCGGCGCTTTCAGGTTTCTTCACAGTCATTCGTGCATAAGCCGTGCCCGCCTTGGACGTGTCGCCGAGCCGAAAGCTCGTGTCGCCAATCTTCGCGAGCATCAGGTTGGCGTTGAAGCTGTTATCAGCGGTACTCGCAGCCGTTTCCGCCGCTGCACCTGTCGTCGCGCCTGCTTGACTGGCAACCGTGCTGGTGACGGCTTGCGTTTTTTGATCCTTTGCCGCCGCCGCCGTGAAAGCTTCGTAGGCTTTCTCGAAATGTTCGAGCGCAACTTTGTACTGGCCCTGAAGCAGATAGAGATCGCCGAGCGCGTCATGCGTGGCCGCGATGCCGCGTTGATTGTTTGCTTGCGTGTACAGCGTCAGAGCGGTTTGCAGATGATTCAAAGCCTGGTCGGCATGTCCTTGCTTGAGCAGGCTGCGGCCGGTGGAAAGGGAAGAGGAAGGATCTGCTTGAGCGACGGGGGAGTCGACGTGAGCATTAGCCGAACTTGGTGGCTGCCAAATAGCAAAAGCGAGAAGAACAAGCGCCAGAGGCGCGAAATATTTATAGAACTGCATTGTAGTCTTTCTCTTTGGGGCGAAGCCCCTAACAATCTCTTGTGACACTTGGAAAGGCGAAGCCTTTCCGCACATCGGGGGGCAAAGCCACTACTTGTGAACCAAATCCAAAACCGTCACGAGCATTAGTTCGTTGCTCGAGGCGCTTATCCGAATTACGGAGGGTTGGGGCATTGATTTGTCTAAACCCAGGCCGCGGGTCATCGCAACTTTTTCACGTTCGGTTTGCGCTTGGCCGAAGTTCTGGGTCGTAGCGACCTTGACCTGCGCCGTCGTCGCTTTTTCGATTTGCTGCCACACGTCGGCCGGCGCTTGCCACGGACATTTGTCTTTGTTCAGCCCGCAAAACGCCACGAGCTCGTCGGCCGTGGGCACGGCGCTGAGCGGTTCGCGCGTCACGACAATGAAAACACGCTCAGTGCCCGGGTCGCCGTAGAACTCAAACCAACGCAAGCGCTCTTCCGCTTCTTCGCTTGAAGGCACTTCAACCGGCACGTGCGCTTCGACCCAGTTTTCGCCGCCGTCGAGACGCGCATCCGGGAAGATCATGCGCGGCGCCGCGCCGTTCTCGCTGTTAAAGATGTAAAGGTAACCATCGGTGTTTGGCTCAAGAGCAATTCTGATCCGGTCGCCAGTGAGAAACTCGCGCGTGGGTTCAACGCGAATGGCGCGTCCGCTCGGCTCGCGCATAAAGATCGTGTAACCCAAACCAATTGCGGGTTGAGCTTTTCGCGACGGCGGCCGGTTCGTCGCAGCCGGTGTCGTTGTATTTGTGTTGGTGGCAGCGGACGCGTTTGCTGCCGCGTTCGCATTCGTGTTGGTCTTTGGGGGCCGGCGACGATGGCGGCGCGAAGGGCCTTTCAGGTTAGTCGTCTTCGGACGACTTTCGAGAAACGCGCCGCGCACATCGTCATCCTGAGCGCTGACGACGAAAACTCCGGCCACGAACGACACGATTAATACGAAAGTTAGCAACACCCGCGACTTCATACGATCCTCCCAATACGCGGCGGGCAGCAGCCCGCCTCTCAACTTTAAACCTTAAACTCGAAACCTGAAACTGCCGATTTCATTTGTGTTCGATGCGAACTCTAAACACGACGGACGCCTTTTCGGTCTCGTTTTGCGGCACTTTTACCGCCGTTTGAGGTGAAGCACCGCCTTTGACCACTTCTATTGTTGGGGGCGCCGATCGTGCCTGTGCCTGAAAACTCTCCCATTCCTTGATGTCGGCCGGCGTTAACGCATGCGGAGCAGGGGCGGCGAAAAAAGCCGGCGAAGTCAGCGGCGCCGGTGAAAAAACAAACGTGAATTCGTCGACACCCGCTTTCCGATCCAGAGTAATCCAGTTGCTTCTGTCCGCAGAGTCGGCCGGAAAGACGAAATCCCGGCCGCTCGCGATTGAATTCACTCCGGCCGCGAATTTTGGAGAGTAATACGTCAAAAATGTTGTCGGTGCGTTGTTTGATCCGGGTCCAACGATATAGAGAAAACCATTCTCGTTCGGCGAAAAATGAAACTTGAACGATTCGCCCGATTGCATTGCGACGGTTTCCCCGGCGCGCATCGCCGCATCGCGATTCTCTGTTTCGACTTCGATCCAGTATCGCCCGACTTCGTGCATCGGCACCGGCAAATCCGAACCACCCGACGGAGTTGTCGCGCCGGTGTTTGTCCCTTTGAAGCTCACGAACGCGTAACCACCTACGCCAACCAGGATCAAGAAGACAAGGGCGACTGCTCCTATGAGCACGAGCGGCGAGCGACGCCTGGCGATCGGGACGTCGAGATGCGCGCGCGGAATCGCCGGCGTTGCGACCGGTTGAGCGGCTTGTCGTGCCGCGAGTTCACCCGCACTCACCACAACCGTCGGCATGGTTGACGCTTCGCTTACAACTGGATGAGGAGGACTGCCTTCCAGAAGCGTCATTGCGCCGGAATCACCTACGGTGGGTGTCGGTCGATCGGCAACTGTCGTGAAGCGATCCTGGGGTTGAATCGCAACTTCCTGGGGTTGAATCGCAACTTCAGTTGCGGGGACGCCCGTGCCCAGGACTGCGCCTTCAACCGAGGCCTCCAGTTCCTTCTCCAGTGCGCCAGCGGTAGCTTGTCTGTCGCCCCGATCTTTCGCCATCGCGCGCATGATCGCTTTGCCGAAATCGACTGGAACATTGGACGCCACTTCGTGAAGCGGCTTGGGCGTCAGAGTTACGTGCTGCTTTCTTAATTCCAGGATGGTGACGCCGCTAAATGGTCGCTTGCCGGAGATGATTTCATAGAATACAACGCCGAGACTGTAGAGGTCCGCGCGGCCGTCGATTTCCGAGCTGCCGTCTTCCGGCAGTTCGCCCCATTGCTCGGGAGACATGTAGTACGGCGTGCCGAGCATTTGCCCGGCGACGGTGAGATTCGTGCTGCCGGTTTTCTCGGCGCCGGCCACCTCGCGCAGCTTTGCGATGCCCAGGTCGAGAAGCTTCACGACCGGCTCGCTGCCCGTGCCGGCCCGACCTATCATGATGTTCTCGGGTTTTAGATCGCGATGCACGACGCCCATCGCATGGGCCGCGTTGAGCACGCTCATGACAGGCTTTAAAGTCGCCAACGCTTCGGCGGGTGAAAACCTTCCGCGCTTCTTGAGTTCCGCATCGAGCGTCGTGCCCTCAACGTACTCCATCACCAGGTAGATCATCCCGTCGCTCGACGTCCGCAGATCGTAAACCGTGACGGCGTTCGGATGGCGAAAGCGACGGGCCGCCTGGCCTTCGCGTTGAAAGCGGCGCAGCCATTCGGCATTGCTGCGCATCTCGGGCGGAAGCATTTTGATCGCGACGCGGTCGCCGAGCAGGATGTGGCGCGCGCGATAAACGGCGCCCATGCCGCCGCGCCCGAGCAGCGATTCGATCTGGTACTGCCCGTCGAGCACACTGCCGACAAACGAGTGGGGATCTTCCTCCAGGACCTCGCCGTCTGTGGGACAGAAGCTAACCGTGTCGTCGTACTTGCTGGTGCAGGCGGGACAAAACTTCATTGGCGGGTAGTTTACAACGCTGAGGACGATCGGTGTTAACAAGATGAGCTGGGGCACTCAAGGCTAAAAACCAATTTTCCATTTGTCATTTGACATTTGTCATGGCTCATTTCTCGACCCAACTTCGAGTTATAGCGACGACTCGAAGTGTGATGGCAAATGAAAAATGTCAGATGACAAATGGAAAATGTTTAATGAGTCCGTCAATAAATTCGGTTGGCATACTCCGCAGCCATGCGGTCGCTATTGAAAGCCGGCGCCAGAGTCTGAATCGCGCGCTTCATCATCGCCACCCAACGCCGCGGCAGGCCGTCAGCATCGCGATCGTAGAAGGCTGGGATCACTTGCTCTTGCAGCACCTGATACATGGATGCTGCGTCTCGCTGATCGGCATCTTCGTCGGTAAGAGTGCTGACATCGCTAATCGCGAAGCCGTTCTGCCCGTCGTAACCTTCCAGCCACCAACCGTCCAGGATCGAAAAGTTGAGCACGCCGTTCATGGCCGCTTTTTGGCCGCTGGTGCCTGACGCTTCCTGTGGCCGCCGCGGCACGTTCATCCAGACATCAACGCCCTGCACGAGTTGTCGCGCCACTTCCTGATCGTAGTCCTCAATGAACGCGACGTGCTGCCGCACCGACGGAACGCGCTGCCACTTCAAGAGCTTTTGCAGAATGAGTTTCGCGCCTTGATCGTGCGGATGAGCCTTGCCGGCGAAAACGAACTGCACGGGACGATTCGATTCCGTCAGAAGTTTCGTGAGCAATTTCTCGTCACTCAACAACAAATCCCAACGTTTGTAACCGGCAATACGGCGAGCGAACCCGATCGTCAGCACGTCGGGATCGAACATCGTCCGGGCCGATTCGATGTAATCATCACTTTCGCCACGCGCGAGCCGCGCATCGAAGCACCGATCGCGAACAAACGCGACCAGACGCTGCTTCAGAAGCGAATGCGCTTGCCAAAGTTCTTCGTCGGAAAGCTTGTCGATGGCGACTGCCCAGGCACTTGCATGACGCGCCATTTCCAGCCAGCCGTCACCGGCCAAACGCTGATAGACCGAACGGATCGGCGAAGCGACCCACGTCGCGGGATGCACGCCGTTCGTCACTGAGGTAATCGGCACATCGTCCGTCTTTCGCTCCGGCCACATCTTTTGCCAAAGCTGGCGCGACACTTCACCGTGCTTCCGGCTGACGCCGTTTATTGAACGGGACATCCGCAGCGCGAGGGGCGTCAGCCCGAACGCGGCGTCCACGCCGCCATTCACGCGACCGAGCGCAAGAAATTCCTCAAGCGATAAACCGAGCGCCGTTTCATGCCAGTTTCCAAAGCCTTCCGTGATCAATTTCGGAGTGAACTCGTCGTGACCAGCGGCCACCGGCGTGTGCGTCGTGAACACGCAGCGTTCGCGCACGCGTGCGGCAGCGTCAGCAAAACTAACGTGTTCCACTTCTATGAGTTCACGGGCCAGCTCAAGTGACAGAAATGCCGAGTGGCCTTCATTCATGTGGAACACTGCCGGCTGGAGGCGTAGCTGTCGGAGTAAGCGCACGCCGCCGATTCCGAGCATTATCTCCTGCACCAGCCGCGTCTCGCGATCGCCACCGTACAAGTGACCGGTGATAAGGCGATCAACTTCCGCGTTCTCAGGAACGTTCGTGTCGAGCAGGTAAAGCTGAACGCGTCCGATGTTTGCTCGCCATGCGCGGGCGCGCACGATTCGTCCGCGCATAGTGACATCGGCCATGATCGGAGCACCCGTCGCGTCGGTCACTAACTCAACCGGAAGTTCGTCGGCGTATGTCTTTTTGTAGGTTTCAGCTTGCCAGTCGTCGGTCGTGACGCTCTGACGAAAATATCCAAAGCCATAGAACAACCCCACCGCGACGAGCGGCAGGTTGAGATCGCTTGCCGACTTCAGATGGTCGCCGGCGAGAATGCCTAAGCCCCCCGAATACAAAGGCAGAGAACTGTGCACACCGTACTCTGCGCAAAAGTACGCGACCGGAGTTTCCTGGCTGACGCGTTCCGAAGTGCGCAAGCCGGGCCAGGGCCGCGCGTCGCTGATGTAGGCATCGAAGCGATCCGACAGTTGCTTGAGTCGTTCAGCGAATGCCGGGTCGGCGGCCATTTGCGCGAACCGGAGGTCTGACGTCTGCGCCAGCAGCGCGTGCGGATTCTGCTCACACTGCTGCCACACGCCTGGGTCAAGATCGCGAAAGATCTCGGACCCGTCGGGCGCCCAGCTCCACCAATAATTCCCGGCGAGTTTTTCTAGCGGCTTGAGAGTCGCCGGCAATTCGCGCGCGCGAACGACCGGTTTGGTCTCAATTTCGACGTCAGGATTCATTTTAGATCGATGAGCAAAAGTAAGGCGGCCAACGCCGCCCATGGAAGAACCAGTAATTTGGCAGATGACTGTAGGTTGCGTCAATCGGCGCAGTAGCCGGGCCGGTAGGGGGGGCGGTTGACCACCCGGCCCGAACCCCCCCCAAACGGTCCCGCGAAAGCCCCCGGGCGCGGAACATAAGAGTCGCCCAAAAACCCAC
>JBQTHO010000017.1:0-45991 GCA_052389795.1 Acidobacteriota bacterium
GCTCCCGCCAGCCGGACTCCAACACAGAATTAACCGATGTTAGGGACATTGAGATCCTTTTCCTTCTCGCCCTACTAGATTAAATTAACACCAGCTTTTTGTCTCACGTATTATTGGCACGGAGGGAAGAGCCCAAAAGAACGCGAAGAAGTCGACACAAAATAAAATACGTCACTGAAGTAAGAGACTCGTATATCGCACGCGAGGGAAGTATGGAAGAGATGGTATCGAACCATGTGGAGACTAGCCCGACGCTGGAGCGCAAGCGAGCGAAGTACACCGTTGAGGATGTAAGGCAGCTCTGCGGCGGCATCTCCCGCTCCACAGTGATGCGTGAGATTCGACGTAAGCGGTTGGCCTGTTACCGCGCACGTCGAACGTTGCGCTTCTCTGAAGAACACATCACAAGATATTTAGAGAGGGTTGAGCAAGGGGTAAAATGAAGACACCTGTTCATTTGATATTGTTTGACCTTTCATAGCTTCACTTCCGGCCCTGTGGATGTTCACTTAGTCCGTTTTTATCTCCATCCGAGCTTTTCTATCTATGCTTTTCTATCTATGCTTTTCTATCTATGTGTCTTTTCTATCTATGTTGACTGAGGGGTATAAATAGGGGTAGATTTGGCTCCGCCTCTTTGAAACCTGCGATTTTATTAGGGAAGCCCGCTTGGCTCAGTGGTAGAGCACTCGCTTCACACGCGAGGGGTCACTAGTTCGAATCTAGTAGCGGGCACCATATTGAATAGAGAAAAGGGCGGCCATGTACTGGTCGCCCTTTCCCTTTTCTGTCTCTGATGTTCCCACCGAATTTACTGAAAAATCGGGTGACCGCCGCCGCGGCTGTGATCCGCGGTCTGCGCGTAGAGCCGGCGATCGTTGTGATACAGAATCAAATGCTCGCCTTCGTAGCGCACGACGTTTGAGATTCGTTGCCAGTCGCGCTCGTGCTCAGCGATCACAAATGCTGACGGACTGAAGGCCAGCACCATTCCCGCCGCGAATACGTAACCACCCTGATCATAAACACTCCCCGCGTATTGACCGGCGTTTAACTGCAATATCCGGAGAGTATTGCCCGCTGCTGTCCCGGGTGCGATCCGCGCGACCGATAAACACTGTGTAGTCGCGGAAGTTGAGCCGAGAACGATAGCCGTGACGCGCGGCAGCTGCGAACAAGTCCGCGAACCCGTTATCAATCGCCCGCAAAACTTCAGGCCGGGGCGTAACTCGCGCGACGACAGTAACGCCGCGCGCCGTCGTCGTGACAACTGTGAACCTGTCGCCCGTCACCTGTTGGGCCCGCGCGACCAAACCTTGATTGACCGAACTCTGGCGTCGCGTGTACGGCTGCGCGCTGACTACCGCCATGCTGGCGAAAACAACTAGAAATGCACCGATGATTAAGTTCCTTGTCTTCATTTCTCTGCTCCTAAAACGCCGCGACCCGCGCGTGGGGGCACGGGTCGCATTGGTAAAAACCTGCCAAAAGCTTTATTCGGGTCGGTTCCGGTTGCTGTTAGTCGGTGGGGGTTTCTGCTTCTCTTTGTCGACAATGCGCGGCTGATCCTCCTTCGGCGGGCGGTTGGAATTGCCGCCACCCTTCTGTGCGAACAAACCGAACGGAAGCATCAACCCGATTAGTGCCGCCATTAGAAGTAATCTTACGTGCTTCATGTTTCCTGACCGCCTCCTCGCGTATTTCTTGGTTTGAAGGAGAGGCGGAGAGCTTGCGTTTTAGGTTCAGCAACATGGGTGCCACACCCGAGTTGTTAGACGCCAGATTAGCTCAAAAAGTCTGCTGCCGCGATCTTTGTTGAGTTCCGCGGCAGGTTGTGAAGCCGTTCAGCGTAAAAGAGCTGACGTTTTCTTCGATTTTTCGCACTGTTTGGCACTTCGCCGAACCATATCGTGCAGGGCCTCACCGGCGCACAGTCACACTAATTGTCCCTACATTGTTGCTGTTGTCGTATGCCCGCAACGATATCGTGTGTTCTCCAGGACCTTCGATCAGCAGGTCAACCGAGAAGCGCTCGCGCGGACTGTCCGCGATGCCGTCATCGGGAAAGACCTCGCGCCAGGTCCCGCCGTCCACGCTGACGTCGGCACGCTTGATTCGGCCGGTTGTGTCCTCGACCTCGAAAACTGCACGGCCGCGGTTCCCGGTCACTGAAGCACTGCCAACCAATCGCAGTATCGGCGGCGTGTTGTCTATGTCCACGGCGTCGCTCAGGCGCTCGCCGGAAAGGGCGGCTCCCGTTGGATTGTCCAGGACATCGGATGCAACCACTCTGAAGATGTAACGGCCATCGGCGAGACTGGCAGCGTCAACCGTGAAGAACGTTTCGCGAATGTGATCTTTCAGCAGGTGAAAGTTTGTTTCGCCGAGAGGTTGATAATAAACGGCGTACTCCAAAGTGTCGCCGTTGCGGTCTTCGGACTGCCATTGCAACGAGCGCGCACCCCGTTGAAACAGCCGGCGCGGCGGCGTTTGACTAGCCAGGCCGAACAACGACGGATCCAGGCCCGCCGACTCGATGTTCGGATCAGTTTGAATTAAGAGTTGCTGCTGCAAAGCCACGCCCGGCGGCAGAATTGTAATCGAAAGGATTTCGGGCGCGACGTTCCGCGGCAAGTAAGCAATACTCACGTCTTCCAACTGCGGCTGTGCGGCACCCGTACCCGCGCCGCTGCGAAGGACGGCGCGCCATTGAACGAAGCGCGCTTTGGGACTGGTAATTTGCGCGCCCGCAGCGTCGGTGTAGCTCGCGCTCCAATCGCTCCAGGTTGCGTCGGGCTTGTCGCTGTTGCCGCTGCGTGTTTGCAACTGAATCGGACCCTGGCCGCGCCACCAAACGCGACCCCAGGTTGACGTGAGTTTCGCATCACGCACTGGCGACTCATAAGTTCCTTCGTTCACGCGTGCTTCGCCGTAGCGAAACAGTTTTCCCTGGTTGCTCGACGCCGCAAACACGTCCGATCCGCGTGCGACCATCGCGGAGATTTGACCTTCGGGCGACTGCAAAAGCAGCGTGTCTCGCCCGTCATTCGTAATCGAGTAAATGCGGCCTTTGTCGGAAGTGCCGAGGAGCACGCCGTTGCGAGTTGCGAGCAACGCGAAACCGGTAACGGATGTCGAACTCCAGACGATGTCAGTGCCGCCATCATTCAGAATGCGAAACACGGCGCTGCGCACATTATTCAAGTCATTGCGGCTGCGACTCGGCTGCGCAAGTTGGGTCTGTTGCGTCGCAGCCGTCTCGTCGGTCGTCGCAGTCGTCGTAGTTGTTGCATCGGCACTGCCGGTCGTTTGAGGCCGATTAACGGCGACGGCGTCGCTTAGCCCTAACGCGTAAATCGATCCATCATCCGCCACGGACAGCGCATGAATCTCGCGCAACGGCGCATCGTACAAACCAAACGCTTTGCCGTCTGACGAAATCCTGAGCACCAGCCCGCCCGGATCGGTTCCGGCAATGAGGTCTCCCTGCTTCGTTACTGCCAGCGACATCACGTGCGTTTGGTTCGTGTTCAGAAGCAGAGCGGCTTCGGATTTCGCACCGGCGGCGCGCACGCGATAGAGCTTCCCGTTGTCGCCTGTCCCTACGGCCAACGAACCGTCGGGCAAGACCGCCAGCGACCATATGTACTTGTCGACGGGATCGAAATAGACCTCGGCCTTGCCGTCCGATGTGATCCGATAAACCTTTCCGTCCGGTGAAGTGGCAGCGAAGAGAGCCCCATCTTTCGCGATGGCAAGCGCCGTGACATCGAGTTCGGCCGCCTTGTACAAAAGCGCGCCTCTGCCATCCGCCGTCACCCGAAACAGTTTGCCGTCGTGACCGGTGCCCAGGTAAAGATTGCCGGCCGCGTCAACCGCCGTGGACCAAATGTAAGGCTGCTCCGTGTCGAAGACGCGATCCAGACGCGGCGCGAGCGTCACGACGCCGTTATCCGTGATCGAAACTCCGCGCGCTTCGCCTTTCAAGACCTCGGCGCGGGAATTTATCTCCCACACGACCGGTTCGCCGGCAAACGCCGTAGTGATAAAAAGCGAGATTAGGGTGAGCGCAACCGCGCTGGTTCGGAATATTCGTTTTCGCATGAATTAGGTCGCCAAGACTGAAGAGAATTTAGTTACCGATATATTTGGAATAGAGCGAGCGCGCCGTTGCGATGTCGTCAGTGCCGCGAATGATCGAGCGCGCGTCATGAAAAACTGTCAATTCGTATTCGCCGGTGCGGAACCTCAGCAGATAATCGTTCGCTTTTACCTCGCCTGCCGGCTCCAGCTTCTGACGCAACGCGGCAAGATCGATATGCACCGATTCCGATGGCGAAATCTGGACCGCCTGCCGTCCGCACATGACCGCCGCAAAGTCGCGCGCATCCGCTTCCAGCGTTTCAAACTTTCCGAGCGCGCATGTCGGACAGTCACTGAGCGGTGCTCCGAGTGAAATCTTGCGCCACTCATTCCGCCACACATCGAACTGCATCAGCGAGTTGTGCAGACTCGGCATATCACCGGTCAACAGCTTCAAGGCTTCGCTCACCTGCACCGAAGCAACGATGCTGATGATTGGCATGATGACGCCCGCGGTCTCGCACGTTGGCGCGCTGGCCGCCGGCGGCGCTTCCGGGAAGATGCAGCGCAGGCACGGGGTTTCGGGCGGCCGAACTGTCATCGTCACGCCATACGATCCCACCGCCGCGCCGTAAATCCAGTTCACACCGTTTTTGATGCACGCGTCGTTAATCAGGTAGCGCGTCGCGAAATTATCGGTGCCGTCCAGCACTACGTCAGCGCCGGCGATTAGCCGCTCAATGTTTGAATGATTGACGTCAGCGATCTCAAACTCAACTTCGATGTCGCTGTTGATGTCGGCGATGTGATTAGCCGCCGCGACGGCTTTCGGCAGACGCTCTGCGGCATCGCTTTCCGTGAACATCGTCTGTCGCTGAAGATTCGAAGATTCAACAAAGTCTCGATCGACTATGCGCAGATTGCCGACGCCTGCGCGTGCTAAAGCCTCGGCCTGGGCCGAACCGAGCGCGCCACAACCGATGATCACCGCGCGCGAGTTTAGAAGCTTAGCCTGGCCCTCTGTGCCGATGCCCGAGAACAAAATTTGTCGGCTGTAGCGTTCTTGAGAATTGGAGTTTGAGGCCATTAACGTGACTTTGATGCGAGACTAGCCATTCACGGCCCTGAATTGTTGCTTTGCGGCGTCGCGCATCGATTCAACATCAGGCTCTTTTCCTGTCCAGAGCATGAACTGCTCCATCGCCTGTGCAATCAGCATCTCGAGTCCACCGACAGTTTCGCAGCCGGCTTGGCGCGCTTCACGCATGAATTGCGTCTCAAGCGGATTGTAAACGAGATCGTAAGCCAATCGCACCCCGCGCAGTTGTTCCGCGGTCACCGCAGTCGCAGTTTCAAGTTCGCCCCGCGTTCCCAGCGGCGTGGCATTGACCACAATATCGAATTCAAAGAAAGCCGCGTCCGCAAGAGAGCGACAACTCACCTGGAACTGATCTCGGATCGCTTTTGCTGTTGCAGGTTCGCGGCAAAACACAGTGACACTCGCTCGTTCCTGCTGCAACGCCCAAACAACTGCGCGCGCTGCTCCGCCCGCGCCGATTACCGCGCAGCGTACACCTTCCAAAGATCCGATGCGGTTTTTCAATGGCGTGATAAATCCCGCGGCGTCAGTGTTGTAGCCGTGAAGCCCATCGTCCTGGAAGACGATTGTATTAACCGCGCCAATCTCTTTGGCGGCCGGTTCGATCCAATCGAGATGCTTCATCACAGCCGACTTGTGCGGCGCGGTCACGGCAATTCCGCGGAGGTTCCATTCGATTTCACGCGAGCTTTTCCGCACCATTCGACGAATGAAACTGTCGAGATCGTGAACTTCAAAAGGAATGAAGACCGCATTTAAGTTTGCCTGGACAAAAGCGGCGTTGTGAATATACGGCGACATCGAATGCGTAACCGGCCGGCCAATCACGCCCATGATTTGCGTCTCTCGATCGATGCTGTCGATGCGATAGACCTCGCGCAGTTCGCGAGCCGTCACTTGTCCCGGAGCGCTGCCGGTGTCTTCATCCAGCGACCCGTACGTCAGAAATGAGCCGCGAGATGGTCCCAGGATTCGCGTCATCACGCCCGCCTGACCCATCGCAATCGCGATCAACTCGCGACGTTCTCGTCGCGCCCGGACCAGCAGATTGAAGACTGGGATGCAGTCGGTTGCGTCGTCGGCTTGAACTGCGATTTTAAGAATTGAAGCATTCGTAGCCGTCATTCGAACATAGATGTTTTCAAGATCACCTGGCACGCCGGCAAAATCATGGTGCGAGCAAATCAGTCTCTCGCTGCTTAACCGATGTCTTATTTCGTCGGTCTCCAGCAACTCGAGTTCGACATCAGCAAAATCAGGGAAACTATTAAGCACGCCGAACTGACTCTTGTGCAGCCAGAACTCAACCCGGTCAGCCGCTGCAATCGGACGCGCACCGCCCTGTTCCCGCGACCGAAAGGTAAGAATGAACGGGAGTGAAGCGCTCTTGTGTAGAGCCGCCGATTCATTCAAAGCGGTGTCAATCTCGGCTGGTTCGACATAGTCAATCCTTAACTCGGCTATGTCCGCAAATTCCTGAGCGCGTCTGACGTGGTCCGCAAGTTCATCGACTCGGCGGACACAAACCGGAACACAGATTCTCGCTTTGTTGCTTTCCATCAAACAGAACTAGAGGCGATGGGTTGTAACCTCCATCGCCTCAGATCGCAAATCGCTAACCCCGCCATGCGCCACTAAGACTTTTGATCAAGGTGTCGAGTTGCCGGTTCAGTCCCCAGATGACGCGTTGTTCCTTCGGTTACGCTCGCGACCGGTGGTCGAAGTTCACCGGGTGTGCTCGGCGGCTCAACCTCGTAGGGAGGAACGTATGACATTTGCGCCGGGCTTGCAGGCGGCGGTGTTTTCAACTGGTTCGCCCGGACGATCTCGGAGATTCCCTTCCCCATCATCGCAAACGCTGGAATCAGCATCCAGAACCACCAGATTTGTGCGCCGATGGGCCGGCCAAATATTGCGAGGGCGATAGCCACAGCGATGAAGCCAAAGCCCATTACCACATTTCGAACACCCTCATCGAACGCGGGCTGCTTTTCCGGGCGTCCGCGTCGCCCTCGGCGCGTCGACTCCTCGTTCGGCGCGACCGGCAATTGGCCAGTCAATGCCTGCGGAACCAAACTGATATTTGCGCCACACGCGCGGCAAAAATGCGCGCCATCAACATTTTGGCTCGCGCATTTGGGACAAAACATTTTAGAGATTACCTCCGCTCAAACATTCAGAGTTCAAGCTTCAGCTTGTCGTCTGAACACAGCCTGAAGGCTGAACTCTGAACCTTTTTCAGGCCGCCGCTCTTAACTTGGCGATTTACCAGCCGAGCGTTGTCGCAAGGCTTCGTAAAGAATTACGCCCGTTGCGACCGAAACGTTCAGTGATTCAATATGGCCGAGGACGGGAATTGTGACGACAGCATCGCAATGCTCGCGCACCAAACGATGCAAACCTGAACCTTCGCCGCCCATGACAATCGCCGAAGCGCGCGTCCAGTCCCATTCAGTGTAATTCAACTCGGCATCGGCGGCCGTTCCGACGACCCACACGTTACGCTCCTTGAGTTGATCGATCAAACGCGAGAGGTTAGTTGCCCGCGCGACCCGCACATGCTCGACGGCGCCAGCACTGGCTTTGGCGACAGTTTCATTGAGACCGACCGCGCGACGCTCCGGCACGAAAACGCCGTCTACGGTTGCGCATTCAGCCGTGCGTAAGATCGCGCCCAAATTATGTGGGTCTTCGATGCCGTCCAGAATTAGGGCGAGCGGTTCAGGATTCATTCCGACACGCCCGCTAATAGTTTCAATCAGGTCATCCGCGTCTATATAGTGCGCCGCGGCAACGCGCGCCACAACCCCCTGATGGGCCCCATTGCCTGCGCGTTTGTCGAGCGTCACACGCGGCGCCTGATGCACCGGCACACCTTGCGCGCGCGCCAACTCAATCAACTCGCGCAGACGCGCATCTTTTGCTCCTGAAGCAATCGTGATCTCCTGGAGCGGTCGTCTTCCTGCACGCAGCGCCTCGATGACCGGATTGACGCCGAAAATCTCAGTCGTCGGACCGCGAGATGAAGCCTGACTTTTACGATTGCTGTGCATCGTTCTGCAACTGTGGCGCTAGAAACCGAAGCAGCCGTGAATACCGTGTGAATTGAAGTTCGTTGTCGCTGATTGTGGCAGTCGCATTGATCTCGCGCGTCAGCGTGCGGCGTCTTTCGCTGACGCCGGCTCGGGCCTCAAGCGGCCAGACTGTATTCAAGGCACCGCGTAATCGAACGTAATTATCATCGCACACAGCGTGCGGGCCGTTTCGTCGCAGCACATCAGCCAGCGCTCGAAAATTCTCAAAAGCGATTGGCTTCTTCTCGGCGCCGAGGCATGAGAAGTCGAAGCTGCCTGCGCGAATTCGCCAACCGGTCTCATCAGCACGAGAATAAATGTCGAGCACCGCTTCGTCTGTGGTTAGCTGACGTTCATCGAGTACTTGCTTTGATTTGTCGCGCTTCTGTTCCACCTCGGTGGTCGTAAAGTACAAGCGGCCGAGAACGATCAGTACAACATCGTTCCAGGGCACTGAAACTCTTTCGCCCGCTCGGCGCACTGACGCAGTCAAAGCATCGTTGTTCAGCGCGAGGGCGGCAATTTGTTTTGGAGGTTTTGCCAGGTTCAGTTGCGCGTCTGAAATCATTACCGGCTCAACGCCGACGCTTCGCAAGTTATCCGAAATTCCTTGTGCTTGCTCCGTGGCAGTCGTTGCGTACAGAGGCGCCACTCGTGCACTCAAGAGTGAGTTCAACTCCGGCGGCGTAAGGTTTAGCAACTGCGCAAGCTCGGCACTTACTTCGCGTCCATCAGGGCGGGCGAGGACAGCCACTACATGCACAACATCTTCTGCTGTTCCGTTTTCGGGAGCTGTTCCGGTCGCGAAGTCAGAACCGCCTGCGTGAGCGGGTGGGTAATTAAAGGCTGATGTTGTGGCTTCGACGCTGATGCCCAACACCGCGCCACAGTATAAGCAGTTTGCGCGCGTGGGCGGATTCGCTCTTGAACACGAAGGACATGCGACCAACTCGCCCGCGCTGAACGCGCGCCCCCGCGTCGAATCGACGTTGTTCGTGAGCAACTGATCGTCGAAAGTCGCCAACTGAAAACCTCAGCCGGATTATACACGCGTTATGAGCGAGTTTTTGGCCCACTTGACCGACGGCTGTGGCCAGCGGCATGCTAGGGGCGATTTCAAAACACTAACGGAGCTTATTATCGTGAACCACTTTGACTCGTCGAACAATGTCTCTTTGCAGTTCGGCCATCGCGGAAAAGTGGCGATTTTTATTGATGGAAACAATCTGTTTCACGCGGCGCGATTTCACAATATCGATATCGACTACAACAAGTTGCTGCGTGTGCTGCTGGGCGATGGCCGTTTATTTAGGGCTTTCTTTTACACCGGTGTGGATGCAGGAGCTGAACGCCAGCAAGGCTTTCTGCTCTGGATGCGACGCAATGGTTTTCGCGTCGTGCAGAAGGAGCTGAAGACTTTCTACGACGGCTCGCGCAAAGCGAACCTCGATGTCGAGATCGCCGTGGACATGCTTTCTCTCGCGGGCCGTTACGATACTGCCGTGCTGGTTTCCGGCGATGAAGACTTTGTCTACGCCGTTAACGCGGTGGCTTACAAAGGCTGCCGGGTTGAGATTGCCGGCTTTAGATCGAATTCAGCGCCGAAGCTGATCGACGTTGCCGACTGCTTCATCGATCTGGGTGAGATCGCTGACCGGGTTCGCAAAGAGTTCGTCCCCCCGAATAAGTACGAAGACCGCGAGATTCACTACTCGCAACAGCCCCCGCCGCCCGCTCCATTCAACGAACCGGCGACTGTGCCGTCCTGCACGGACGTACACACGCCGGGTCACGCCGTTCACCCACCGATTGGATCAATCATCCAGGCGAACGGCGGGGACGACTCGGATGGATTTTCAAGTGCGGTGGATTTCGTGCGCGTGACTGACGAGCAATAGAGTCAGGACCAATCACAATTTGTGACCGGTGCCGCAAAGGCATTCAGAATCCAATCCGCCGCCGCTTTGGCTCAGGTTGTGGCGGTGGCGGCTTCAACAGTCTTCGGATCTGTGTGAACAACTCGATGATAGCTTTCTCATGAGTATTCAACCGGCCCGTCAGCTTTCGTTCGAAATCTTCAAGTTTCTTAGCTAATTCGTCGCTGCTCGCCAGCACTTCACGCAGCTTCACAAAAGCGCGAACCACATAGACACTCATCGCCACGGCGCGTTTGCTGTTGAGGACGTTGGCCGCCATGACCGCTCCGTGCTCGGTGAAAGCGTGGAGGAGTTTGCGGCGCCCACCCCGGCCTTTCTTTGATGTTGCAAATTGCAACATCAAACCGTCGAACTCCGCGCGGGTCAACTTCAGCAAAAAATCTTCGGGAAATCTTTCGCGATTCCGACTGACCTGTTGATTCAGGCGAGTAGTGGTCACTCCATAAATCTTCGCCAGATCCGAATCCAAAATTACCCGTTGACCACGGATAATCCGACTCACAGGCTCAATCGGCTCAACTGTAGTTAACGCCTCTTTCGTTTTGGGAAAACCGCTTCGGCATGGGAGTTCAGCCTCACGTTTAGGGCGAGTTACCTCTCGTCAATCGGGACATAAGTAACGTGGCGCGGGCCAACGTATTCCGCGCGCGGACGAATGAGTTTATTGTCGGCGTACTGTTCCAGAATGTGCGCCGTCCAGCCACTGATGCGGCTGATAGCGAAGATCGGCGTGTAGAGGTCGAGCGGAATTCCCATCATGTAATAGGTCGAAGCTGAATAGGCGTCAACGTTCGGCAAAAGACCCTTTTCGCGCTTCATTATTTCTTCCAGCTTCGCCGTGATGTCGTACCACTTAGTGTCGCCCTTTCGCTCGCCCATTTCTTTCGAGAAGCGGCGCAGGTGGGTCGCGCGCGGGTCTTCAGTCTTGTAAACCGCGTGACCGAATCCCATGATCTTCTTTTTCCTGGACAGCGCGTCTTTGACGAAGCCCTCGACTTTATTCACATCGTCGATCTCAAGGAGGATTTTCATGATCGCCGTGTTCGCGCCGCCGTGCAGCGGGCCCGACAGCGCGCCCAGAGCGGCCGTGACTGCGCTGTACATGTCCGCGAGCGTGCCCGCCACTACGCGGGCCGTGAAGGTTGATGCATTCAGTTCGTGATCCGCCTGGAGAATCAGCGCCACATCCAATGCGTGCGCGTCGAATTCGTCGGGCATCTCACCGGTAAGCATGTAAAGAAAGTTCGTTGCGATGTCCAATTTCGGTTCCGGGTGCACGAAAACCTTGCCGTTTCGCGTCCGGTCGCATGCGGCGACGATTGTGGGAAACTGCGCCGTCAGACGGGTCGCAACCTTGATGCTGTTTTCACGAGACAGATCGCGTTTGTCCTTATCGGTCAAAGCGAGCGCCGAAACGGCGGTGCGGAGGGAATCCATCGGATCCGCGTCGGCGGGAAAACCTTTAATTAACTCGAGAATGCTTTCCGGAATCTGATACGAAGCCGAGAGGGATTGTCTTAACTCGTCCAACTCGTCGCGCTTGGGCAAGCGCCCGTTCCAAAGCAGGAAGACAACTTCTTCAAAAGTAGATTTCGTCGCCAGGTCGTGAATGTTCACGCCCTGATAAATCAGCTCGCCTTTTTCCCCGTTGACGTCGCCGATCGATGAGGCAGCCGCGACCACGCCTCGCAGTCCGGTGGCCACTGCGCTGGCTGCGCCGCCTTGCTTCGCTTTGTCCATCTGTTTGTCCTTCAGGGGTTGAATTAAATTTGAAGATAGCAGAGCGTTTGTGGAGTGACAAGCGAGCAGGTTTCGTCGCCGAATCTACGTGCGGCCGTCATGAACGAGCAATACTGAGTCGCCACGCTGCGCCGACAAAATCCCAGCTGCTGAAGCATTGTGCGCCGCAATTTCGACAAAGCCAGCACTGCCAACGAGCAAAAATAATTCATTCTTTGGCGCGCTTTGGTCCGCAAAAAATCTGCGAATGGAAGTGACTTCTTTGTTGTTTACGATTAGTTTCGCGCCTGCGGCAATTCGTTCTTCGTTGATATGTTTCGACGTGAAGTTTGTGATGCAGTTGCCAAAGCGATCTATGTGAATGAGGGAACCTTCGATGGCGTCAGCCGTCGCTCGCGGCAAAAGAGGCGCGAGCATGACGATATTCTTGAGCGGCGGCCCAACCTCGGCGGCCGCGGCGCCGCGGGACAGCGCAGCACCGACAGGAGCAAACACGTCACGTCCGTGAAAAGTCGAACTGACCGGGTTCTGAAAGAACTGCTCGTTCGTTATCTGCCAGGCAAAGAACTTCCCTTCCCGCTCACTTATCCAGCTGAATAAACCGTTGTCGGGACCAACAAAGAATTGGTTCGCACACTCAAAGAGAATCGCGCGTCGATCTGAGCCAACGCCGGGATCAACCACGGCGACGTGAATCGTGCCGGCAGGAAAGTCTTGGTAACAAGCGAGCAGATTGAATGCGGCAGCTTGAATATCTTGCGGCGGAATCTCGTGCGTGATGTCAACAATCGTCGCGTCAGGATTGAGCGAGAGAATTACTCCCTTCATCGCGGCGACGAAATAGTCCTGCGCACCGAAGTCGGTTAGGAGAGTGATGATCGACATCAGTTTCGAGTTTCGAGTTTAGCGTTTCGGGTTTCGAGTTCCGTAACCGAACTCGAAACTCTGAACCCGAAACTCGAAACTGCTTTGGGATTATTGGATTTCCGCTTCGCCTGCGGTGCGAATCCGCAGTTGTTGACCGGTATAAAGGTATATGTCTTTGCCCCGCTCGCGCATAACGCCAGTCGTGCCGACGCCCGCACCAATCGTCGCGCCGATGGCAGCGCCGCTCCCGCCACCGAAGATGGCGCCGATGACAGCGCCGATTCCGCTTGCCGCGCCAACTTTAGCGACGTCCCCTTTGGTCGAGTCTTTACCTTTTACGCCGCCTTCCTTATCGACTTTGCCGACGCCCTGGCTCGTACCCGTTGGCAGCACTTCGATCACCTGCGCGCTCATCTGCGCGGACCGACCGTCGCGCAAACGGATTTGCTCAAAGGACAATTGCAGTTCGGCAGTCCCCTTCACCTTGCCGGGCCGCTGCACGCGCGTGACCTGACCGAGGATGACCGCGCCTTCATATTCGGCGGGCTCGACGACCTTTACTTCGAAGCGATCGCCCTTTTGCGACGCATCGGTCGCAAGGTTCGAAAGCAACTCGACGCGCATGATCGTGTCGCGCGGAATTACGATTAAGCTTGCACTGTTGGGCGGGTTCGGCGTGTTGTCATCGGACTGATTCGTGTTGGTCAACACAGGAGCCTGCGAATCGTCGCTCGTGTCGCGAATTTTCAAATCGTCGGGGATCGTTGAATCGAAGTTTCGGCGCTCATAACCCGCGCTATAGCCAGCCTCGAAACCTTGCCGGTATCCGTTGCGATACTCGTCCAAACTGCCGTAAGTAGATGAATATGCGCGGTCGGCCTGTTGATACTCAGCTTTCGCGCGGACATCCCGTGCGGCTCGCTTCGCGGAATCCTGCACGCCAGCGGGATAGCCGTCAGAGTAGCCGGTGCGATAGCCGCGCATTAGCGCGCTCGCCTGATTCTGGCTTGCGTCCTGGGCCGAGGCCGAGATGAAAACGGCCGGCAGCGCCAACGCCAGCGCCATAAACAGACTCAGGGAAATTCGTCGTATCTTCATTTTATAACCTTTCATCCCGCAAATTGGGGGCAGTTTGAAAGGAGAGACTTGTTTGAATGTCGACGTCTCGGCATCCGTTTCGATCGAATGCTAACATCGCACGACAAGTGGGACAATCTGCCGTCGTCGTTGATTCTGCGGCACAGCCCGCTGAAATCGCTGTTCTGATGCCTGAAGAGGGCTGTCAGTTGTCAGTGGTCCGTAGTCAGTTGTTCGCGGTCCGTTGTAAAGTTGCTAGTTGCTGAAGGGGTCATCTGGACGCGATGAGTCTGCGACTGACGACTGACCACTGACAAATGACGAAAAGAGTCTATCTCGATCATAGCGCCACGACTCCCGTCGATCCGCGTGTCCTCGCGGCCATGATGCCGTACCTGACGGAGAATTACGGGAACGCCTCCAGCGTGCACCTGTTCGGCCAACAAGCACGTGCCGCCGTGGACAAATCGCGTCGCCAAATCGCTTCGTTGATCGGCGCGCGGCCGAATGAAATCGTGTTCACTTCGGGAGGCACGGAAGCAAACAATCTGGCCATTCGCGGGCTGTGCGAAGCGGCCGAGCCGCACGGCCGACACATGATCGCGTCGACAATCGAACATCCTTCCGTTCGCGGATCCATTGAGCAGTTAGCAAAGAAAGGATGGGAAGTTACGCGGCTGCCGGTCTATGACGACGGCATTGTGCGCGTCGAAGATATGCGCGACGCGATCCGGACGAACACAGTTCTCATCAGTGTCATGCTCGCGAACAACGAGATAGGCACGATCCAGCCGGTCGCAGAAATCGGCGCGCTCGTTCGCGAGCGACGAGACGACGGTCATCGACATCTTTGGTTTCACACTGACGCCGTCCAAGCAGCGGGTCGAATTCCGATCGATGTCGATGCACTCGGCTGCGATTTGTTGACGCTCTCGGCACACAAGATGTACGCATCGAAAGGCGCCGGCGCTTTATTCGTGCGCCGCGGGGTGCGCCTCTCCGTCCTAATCGTCGGGGGTCATCAGGAGCGCGAGCGACGCGCGGGCACAGAACCGGTCGCGAACATCGTGGGCTTTGGCGCGGCGGCAGAGTTGGCGAAGCAGGAGATGTTCGGTCGCAACCAACACACGCGGGGGCTGCGTGATCGATTTGAAAGCGGCGTGTCCCGGCGTATCGAAGACATCGTCTTCAACGGCAAACGCGAATCGCGCTTGGCGCACGTTTCAAACATTTCGTTTCGCTTCATCGAAGGCGAGGGTTTGTTGATTCATCTCGACCTGCAGGGCATCGCCGTCTCGACCGGATCGGCCTGTTCCTCGGGAACGCTCGAACCGTCACCAGTGATTCGCGCGCTGGGACGCGATGAAGAACTTGCGCGCGGCGCAATTCGGTTCAGCTTCGGCAAAGACAACACGGACGAAGACCTGGATCGTGTGCTGGATGTCTTGCCGCGGGCGGTTGAAAGCCTGCGAAAGTTGTCGCCACTGCACAAGCCGGTTGCGATGGCGCTATAATCACTACTGATGAAAGAGCTTCCTTTCGACGCGAGCACGCCGACCGAGCTTTGCCGTCAAAACGATGTTGCGCGACTCGGCGTCTTTGGTTCAATTGCGCGCGGAGAAGCCTCGGCTGATAGCGATGTAGATCTCTTAGTTGAGTTTTCACGGCCCAAGAGTCTACTTTCGCTGGTAGCGCTAGAACGGCAGATGGCTTCTGGATTAGGCAAGAAGGTTGATTTGCTGACCGAAGCTGCAATCAGTCCTTATTTGCGCGATCGAATACTCCAAGACCTTCGCATAATCTATGAAGCAGCCTGACGACGCTGTTTATCTCAAACACATCCTCGGTGCCATCGCAAGAATCGAAGCGTACATCGAAAGTGTCTCCCCACCAGTCTTTAATGATCATCCGCTAATTCAGGACGGAGTTATCCGACAACTTGAAATAATAGGCGAGGGAGCGAAGCGTCTCTCGCGCGATTTGCGCGAGCGGCACCCGCATATTCCCTGGCAGGACATCGCCGGGATGCGCGATAAGCTGATCCATGATTATTTCGGCGTCGATATTTGAAAAAGTGTGGCTCACCGCGACCGACGACTTACCGACGCTCAAAACCGAAGTGGAAAGCATTATGGCCGGCCTTAAGCATTCCTAATCGTGCCTTGGCATACTCAGACTTATTTCTCAGACACTTCACAAACCCAAATAAGGTTGGGGACCTACCCGACGCCACCTGCGGCGCCGAAGAGACTAACCCCGTGTGCGGCGATCGCCTGCGTCTAAGCCTGCGCGTCATCGATGGTCGAATTGACGCCGCGCGTTTTCTCGCTTACGGATGCCCCCCAACTCTGGCTTGCGGTTCGGCCTTAGCGGAAATGCTTGAAGGTATGTCGCTTGAAGAGGCGCGCGCGTTGACAAAGGAGCAAATTGTGAATGCAGTCGGAGGATTGCCTGCGCGTAAACATCACGCCGCCGCGCTCGCGCTCGAGACGTTCCGATCAGCGCTCAACAAAAACAAAGAAGGCGGGATGTAGCCCGCCTTAACCAATCCCGGGCGGGCAACGCCCGCCTCTAAACTTTCGGATCTTAATTTCGATTTGGTGGGCGCGCTCGTTGGGCCGTAGCGGGTGGCGATGCTGAAGCCTTCTTGTGATATTCCGGCCCGCAGTACCTTCTCGGCTCCTGTCCGATCATAAAGGTCCTCGTGCGAATGACCGGGCAAGTATCTACCGCAATAAATCCAGTCGCCGGATCAACGTCGAGCGTAATGGTGCCTTGCAGCCGGTTTGAATCGCTGTCGTGAATCTTCGGTGTCGGTTTTGGCTTCGGGGGTTCTGGCAGCGGATCAGGCAAACTTGCCGGCTCAGTCTGTGGATTGTTTTCATCTTCCGTTGCGTCCGAAGAATCCTGAGCCATGTCTTCCGCGTCATTCGTTTCCGAACCAGGCGAGGTTCCGTTGATGAACAATTCAGCGCGTGTGCTGGTTGCTCCCGCTAACGCCAACTGGCCGGTAGCCGGATCGATGTCGGCCTCCTGAATCCCGGAAGGCATCGACCAATCACCTGTCCATTCGGGGTGAATTGTTAACGCCGTGTTCATGAAGTCGGCCCAAATGGGCAGCGCTGAAGCAGCGCCCGTCAATCCCAACTGCGCGCCGTCGTCGAAGCCGACCCAAACGACGCAGACTAAGTGGGGCGTGTAGCCGGCAAACCAACCGTCGCGTGACGTGCCGGTTTTTCCGGCCACGTTGAATTTGAAACCGCGCGCGCGAATGGGCGAGCCGGTGCCGCGGTTCACGACGTCTTTCATAAAAGACGTCATGACGTAAGCAACTTCGGGTCTCAGCACTTCATTCTTTTGCGCCGTAGGCTGCGCGACAGTGGTGCCGTCGCCCGTGGTAATTCGATTAATCGCTGTCGGCGAAATACGCCTCCCGTTCGCCGCGAATCCCGTGTATGCCGAGGCGATTTGCAGCGGCGTTGCTTCAGCAGTGCCCAGAGCCATTGCCGGATAAGCGCGCGGCACGCGCGGCAATCCCGCTTTCGCGGCGAGGTTCATCACGCGGCCAATCGTGACTTCCATCGCGACATCGACCGTTATTACGTTCAAGCTTTTCACCATCGCATCGCGCAACGTGACGGGCTGCCTCGAATACTTGTCGCCCATGTTGCCGGGCGAGTATTGCTGACTGTCGTAAATGAAAGTCTTCGGTTCATCTTTGTAAACCGTCGCCGGCGTAATCACGCGCGGTACGCCGTCGTACGCCGTGTTCAGCGCGGTCGCATAGACGAATGGCTTGAAAACCGATCCGGGTTGGCGCAAAGCCTCAGCACGATTGAATTGGCTTTTCGCGTAGTCGCGTCCGCCGACCATGGCGACGATTTCACCGGTGTCCGCATTCATCGCCACCAGTGACGCCTGCACAGTGCCTTCCGGAAATCGCTTCGCTTGAATCTTGTCGAGCGCCGCCAACTGTTTCGTGACTGCCGCATAGGCTGCGCGCTGCAAATCCATGTCGATCGTCGTGTAAATGCGCAGGTGATCGGCGCCCTGACCCGTGATCAAATCGCTGAGCTGGTTTTGCACGTAATCGGCAAAATACGGCGCGTCAGAAACGTCGATGCGACCCTTTGTCGGCGCAATTTTAAGTTCAGTAGCCTTGGCTTGTTCGGCCTCCTCCTGGCTGATTGTTCCGGTCTCGGCCATTGATTCAAGGACCTGGTTGCGTCGCGCGCGGGCCGTTTCGAGATTGTGATAAGGGTTGTAACGGTTTGGACTGCGGATAATGCCGGCGAGAAAAGCGGCTTCGGGCAGCGTCAGCGTCGTGACGTCTTTGTTGAAGTACGCGTTCGACGCTTCGCCGAATCCATGTATCGCAAAGCCTGATTGCTGTCCGAGGTAAACCAGGTTGCTATACAGCGCGAAAATTTCCTGCTTCGAAAGACGCGTTTCCAGGATGACCGACATGTACGCTTCCGGCACTTTTCGCCGCCAGGGTGTCTCTTGCGACAACAACATGTTCTTGACGATCTGTTGCGTGATGCTGGAACCGCCCTGTCGCGCTATCGGCGAATTCGGATCACTGTCGTAGCGCCGCACGAGCGCGCGAATGATTCCGCGAATGTTCACGCCGTGATGCTCAAAGAAGGAACGGTCTTCAGTGACTGTGATCGCTTTGACCAAATTGTCCGGCAAGTCGTTGAAACCGACGACGCGACGCTTGGCACGGTCAGGCCCGGTCACCGAACTGATAAGTTCTGGTTCAAGTTGCGCGCGATCTAAGCGTGCGCCGCTGTCGCGACTCATCAGAGCGCTGATCGCTTTCCCGTCGCGCGTAAATTGAACGCGCAGTGGTTCGAACGCGCGCGCCTGGTCGAGCATGGCGTCGGTGCCCGGTTGAACTTCAATGGTTGAGCCATCAAGCGCATAACGACCGCGTGCCGTTTCCGCCTGTTGCCCGCGCTCAACATACCCGGCGCGCCGCAGATACGAGACGAATTCCTGTTGCGACAGACCCTGGCCGGTTCGAATCTGCTTTGGCGCGGCGTAGATGCCGGCCGAGCGCGTGAAAACCTCACCTTCCAGCAACTTGTCGATGCGCGTGGAAAATACTACCCAGTAATAAATTAGTATCCCGGCGCATAACGCGAACACCACCAGCGTCGGAATCGCAACGTAGGGACGCGTCAGGAACCTGAGCAAGCGCCGGCGAAATCTGGCGCGAGGCTCTTCGTACCGAACGACTCGCGGCGGCTGACCGCTGCGACGAACGATGCGGGGAATATGATCGTCAGGTGGATGCCGGATGGGCATGAAAATCGAGTGACGCGGTCTCCGGGGCGGCGACACCAGTTCTGATGCTAAACGCTAACGACGGGGCTGTCTACTAATCATTGACACACAAGCATGCATTGAGTAGTTTAAGCTGCGATTTTCCCCAACATGCACGCAGTATAAACTGCGTCGGTCAGTCAGACTTAAGGAGTTCCCCCAAATGAAAGTTAGACTTGCGCTCATCGCATTGGTTGCAGCCTTCGCCGCCTTCACGGCTTTTCAACCAACTCACTCGCAAACAAACAAGTCGTCGGGCAGCGGCTCCGCATTGACGGATTCCGAGCGGGACCTGCTTAACGAAATCAATCAAGCGAGAGCGAATCCGCAGCTCTATGCCACCTACCTGGAAAAATTGAAGCCGCAGTTTACCGGGAAGCAGTACACGCCGGCCGGTAAAGATCCGCTCACGACCGAGGAAGGATGGAACGCGGTTGACGAGGCAATCAGATTCTTGAAAGCGCTCAAGCCGCTTCCCCCACTAATTGCTTCAAATGGTTTGTCCCTGGCTGCGCTGACTCACGTTAAAGACCAGGGCAGCAGCGGAGGAACCGGACATCGCAGCGGCAACAGCCACATGATCGAAGACCGCGTGAAACCGTACGGCCGATGGTCGGGCGCGATCGGCGAAAACATCTGCTACGGAAATGATTCCGCGCGAGAACGATTGCTGACTTGGTTGATTGACGACGGATTTCCGAGCCGCGGCCATCGCCGTCGTTTGCTGGGAACCGAATACCAAGTCGCGGGAATTTCGTGCGGCGCGCATCCACAGTACAGCGCGATGTGCGTCCTGACTCTTGCCGGGGGCTTCAATGAATTCACTCCTGGGACGTCCGCCACGAAGAAAACGACAACAACAACTCCGGTTAGGACGACGACCACTCCGGCCAAGACCACGCCAAAGTCTCGTAGCTCAAAATCCAAACCCGCGCCGATGAAGATGTAGGTGGCACGCGCATCTTGCGCGTGAGTTCCGGGCGCGACGCCCGTGCCACAAAGGAAGAGGCTTTCCGTTTTCACGGAAAGCCTCTTTAATGGTCGGGACGACTGGATTCGAACCAGCGACCTCACGCACCCCAAGCGTGCGCGCTACCAGGCTGCGCCACGTCCCGTCAACGCTTTCAGTATCGCCGCAAACATTTGGATTTCAAAATGTGCGCCCGCGGGCAAGAGCGTTAGAGGACCGACTTTAGTCGGGTTTGGGCTCGGAAAAGGCCCGACTAAAGTCGGTACTCTGACAACGCGAGTCAATCACGCTTCTTCCGTGTCTTTGTCAGTTCCGCGTCGGTCTCGTTGAGCAACCTCAGAATCTCTTGCAGTTCGGACGCAATCCGTCGCAACTCAGCCTGGTTGTTGACGTCATCAGAGCTCTGCGGCGCGGCTGTTTCGCGCGCCGGTTGCGTTGCTGCTGAGGACAAACGCCCGGCCAGCGACGGTGGTGGTTTTAAGCTGCGTACCGGCGCTTTTGCGGCCGCTGCGCTGTCGCGCACGGGCCCGCCAGTGCGTAATTCATTTGCCAATTTCTTTTTCGCTCCTGCGATAGTGTACTGCTCGTCGTAAAGCAATTCTTTGATCCGCAGCGCCATTTCCACGTCGCGGCGACGGTAAGTGCGTTGGCCCGCCCGGTTTTTTTGCGGGGCGAGCGTCGGGAACTCCGTCTCCCAATACCTGAGAACGTGAGCCTGCACGCCGGCAAGTTCGCACACCTCACCGATTTTGAAGAACAACTTTTCAGGAATAGCGACGGAAGTCATCCAGAGCGCGACCGCAAAGTCCTGCGTCGCCGGGCCGACCTTTCAAAGGCCACGCGAAGCTGCCGCATGTTAACTGCCGCAACTTTTGCGTGTCAACAGTTTCTTACACTTACAGCCGCCGAGTTCAAGCGAGAGTTTAAAACCAAATTCTTAAGAGGGTCGTCCGTGAAAAGGCATGCGTAAGAAATCATTGTCATTTCTGCGACGCGAAGAAGAACGCGAAGGCGTCCACCAACTTCCAGCCCAGGGTTGCGCGCCCCAGCGCGTTATTCTGGGCAACCAGCAGAAACATATCGCAACCCTGAATGGGTTGCCGAAAATCTTCGCCTGGGTCGAGTTCGCGAACTCTTTCAGAGTTCACTCAGGTCCCTCCCTCTGCCCCCCGGGGCGCTGCCCCGGGCTGGAATTTGCGAACGCCTTCGGCGTTTGCCAATCGTCACGAACCAACGTTCGTCAAGTCTGTTATACCGTTGAAAGCCTTCTTTGTCGGCCATATTTATTTCCGTCACCGGATTAGGCGAGCAACACGACCGCAGCTATAATCTCGCTTTCTAAGCACCCGCCCTAATCGGAGGTTTCTTACCGAAAATGATCGCTACGGCCGCCGGGTTTCGCCTCGCCGCGCGCTTTGATGAAGTCGGATTTTCAGACATCGTAAACATTCGTAATCGGGTCATGGAACTTCGAGCGCAGGGCGCGAGCGTCTTTCAGTTCGAAGGCGGCGAACCCTTCCGGCCAACGCCTGACTACATTAAGGACGCAATGGTCGCGGCGCTAAAAGACCATAAGACTCGGTATGCGCCATCGTCCGGCATTCCTGAATTGCGCCACGCCATCACTGACAAGCTGCGCACACGCAACAATATTCCGGCGAACGTTGAGAACGTCCTTGTGGTCATTGGCGGGATGCAGGGTCTGTTCGCCGCGTTCCAATCGGTGGTCAATCCGGGTGATGAGGTTCTGGTGTTCTCGCCGTTTTGGACTCCTATCAAAGATTTGGTCGCGCACTGTGAGGGACGTATTGTGCTCGTGGCTACTGAAGAAGCCCGCGCGAATGGTTTCGCCGCAACCCTGGCGCGCTACGCCTCGACAAAGACGCGCGCGATCTACTTCAACACGCCGACGAATCCTTCAGGTGTTGTGTTTACGCGAGCTGAAGCCGAGGCAGTCGCTCGCTTTGCAATCGATCGGGACCTCATCATCATCGCCGACGAAGCTTACGAAGACATCGTTTACGACAGCGAGCATTTCTCGATCGCGTCGCTCGACGGCATGTTCGAACGAACGATCACGACTTTTACGTTGTCGAAGTCTTACGCGATGACCGGTTGGCGGATTGGCTACGCAGTGGCAAGTGAACCGTGGATGACCGGCCTGCGCAAGGCGCTTCTGTATTCTTCCAACGGAGTCTCGACGCCAACGCAATGGGCGGCGCTTGCAGCGTTCACCACCGACTCAGACTTTTTGCAAACTTCGCGCGCCGCTTATCGCGAAAGACGCGACTTGTTAGTTGGCGGATTGAATGAACTCGGTCTGACTTGCGATCCACCGGCGGGCGCGTTCTACGCGTTTCCGGACGTGACCCGCATCAGCGAGAACAGTCGCGAAGCGGCGGAAGTCTTGTTGAACCGCGCCCGGGTAGCCACCGTTCCCGGCGTGGTGTTCGGGCCCGACGGTGAAGGTCACGTGCGGTTTTCCTTCTCGACTTCGATCGAAACCATTCAGGGCGGCCTCGAATCCCTGCGTTGCAATCTTTAGTTCGCCGCAGATACAGAGACAGAAGGAGCCGCAGATGAACGCGGATTAGCACGGATCAGAACATTATGTGGCGGCGCGAAGCGTCTTTGTTTTGTCTGCGGAAATCTGCGTTAATCTGCGGCTAATCTCCTGCCCGTCAGTGGCAAACTCCATGAACGAGTTCGATTTCATCCGCCGGCTTCGCGAGCAAACGAGATCACGCCCACAATCTTCGCGGCTAAGCGTCGGAATTGGTGACGATGCAGCGGTGATTCGACAATACTCTGATCGCGACTTTGTCTTAACGACGGACCTGCTCGTCGAGGGTATCGACTTTCATCCGCAAACTACGCCACCTCAGCTCCTCGGTCACAAAGCGCTGGCGGTTTCAATGTCAGACATCGCGGCAATGGGCGCGCGTCCCCGTTGGGCGCTTGCGTCTGTAGGCTTTGCGAAGGACGTTTGGGACACCAACTTCAAAGACGACTTCTTCGCCGGCTATTTGGCACTGGCTGATCGATTTGGCGTGACGCTCGCCGGCGGCGACGTTTCGGCGTCGCCGCAGATTGTCATCGATTCAATTCTCGTTGGCGAAGTAACGACCGGCCGCGCGGTCTTGCGATCCACTGCGCAATCCGGCGATCAGATTTTCGTAACGGGCAGTCTCGGCGGCGCCGCGGCCGGATTGAAGCTAATCGAACTGGGAGCGCGGCTCAGTCGGCAGGCGGCCGACGGCAGGCGGCAGGACGGCGCCGTGTCAGTACCGCGAGCGGGCCGGGGTCCCCGCGCGGGCATCCCGCGTGGGGTGGTGGTAGCGACCGGACTGAGCCACAATGCATCGCACCGTCACTCAGCAGTCGCCACAACCTCAGATGACGACGCCGTCGATTCCCTTCTCCTTCGCCAGCTCTCTCCTCAACCCCGCGTGGGCTGGGGCATCGTGCTCGGGGAAGAGCACCTTGCTACCTCAATGATCGACATCAGCGACGGCCTGTCTTCCGACCTGCATCACCTTTGCGCCCAGAGCAACGTCGGCGCGACGATTGACGCCGCGTCGCTTCCGCTCGATGAACATGTGGTCCAACTTTGCGGCCGTCGCGCGCTCGATCCACTTGCGCTGGCGCTCCATGGCGGCGAGGATTTTGAGTTGCTGTTCACGGTCGCTCCTGAGAACCTAACGCTCCTGCCAAAGTTCGTGGATGGGATTCCCATTTCGCACATCGGCGAAATTGGAGACGCGGCGGGAAGCGTGCGCGTTAATGAACAGAATCGAATCTGGGAGCTTGCCCCGCAGGGCTTCGAGCATTTCGGCATTAGCAAGTCATGACTGTGACGGAGTCGATCGCGGCTCCACTAGCAGGCCGGTTTCCTGCCAGGCTTTCCAGCCGCCTCCCAGCGCGCGTGCTTTTTTGTAACCTGCCTGTCTGAGTTCCTGCGCCACCCGGGCGCTGGTCGCTTCGTTTGGTCAAGCACAGTAGGCAATCAGCCATGCCTCCGGATCGAGACCGAGTTTCCTCGCTTCGTGGACCACGTCGTCCGGCGCCAGACGCACCGCGCCTTTCGCCTGAGCGTCGCTGTCTTCCAAGCTCCGTTCAGTGCGCACGTCGAGGATCACGACCCGATCGTTCGCTTGCCAAAGACGCTGTAATTCATCTATTGAAATTGTCTGCGAAGCGATTTCTGGTTCAAGAGTGACCGCGGAGGGTTTAGATGCGGACGAGACGTCTCCGGAATCCACAGCCGGTGACTTCGCAATAGAATGCAGCTCCTGACTCGTAAAGCCCGGTGCCAAATCCGTAATGGCCCCTTCTCTGACCGCGCGCCTGCGCGCCAATCTCGCCAGAAGCATCGGCGAGCCACCGTGTACGACGACCGAAACCAGCACTACCAGCGAGCAGATGGCGAACAACTGATCGCTGCCGGGCACGCCGGCGAACACGGGCAGAAGAATCAACAGCAAAGAGCTGAGTCCGCGCGGACCAAACCACGCGATCAGCAGACGCCCGCGCGGGTGTACGTTTGAACCCAGCAGCGAGAGCAAATACACCGGCGTCCTGATCAGCACGGCAATCCCGGTAAACAATAAAGTCGGAACGCTGATCACATTGAAGCCGGTCCAAATCAGAGAGCCCCCGAGCAGCACAAAGGTAAAGAGCAAAAACATCTCGGCCGTGACCGCGCCATACTCAACAAAGCAATCGCAAAGTTCCACGTCAAGCACGGCGATGGTGATGCCTGCGGCAAACGCCGCCAGGAATCCGCTGCCGTGTACCGACTCAGCAGCCGCGAACGCGGTGAAGGCAACGCCGAGCGAGTAAAGCGATTCATAGTCGCGACGCACGCCGAGACGTTTTCTGATCAGATCGAGCGCGGCCACGGCAACCAACCCGACCATTACTCCGGCTCCCGGACCAAGAATGAAAAGTTTTAGACCGAGCGTTGCCAGGCCGGCCCGGTCGGGCGACCCGCCGCCAAGAAAAGCCATCGCCACCAGCACGATGGGCAGGAGCACGACATCGTTCAGTCCGCTTTCGAGCTGCAGCGGTTTGCGCGCATCTTCCGGAATGTCTCGGCGGCGCAGTAAGCCACGCAGTAAAACCGGATCGGTTGAGGCGAGCGCGGCGCCCAGGATCGCGGCGGCCGGAACTGAGAATCCGAGCAGCCACCATCCGGCGAACGCGATGATTGCCGCAGTAACTAATGTCCCCGGACCCAGAAGCCGAAATGCCAGGGTAGCGTGACGCCGGACGTCGGCGATGTTAAGCGAGATCGCGTCCGTAAACAGGACTAACGCGAGACTCAGGGTCGCGACGATCCGCAGGATTGGAGACTGTAGCGAGACGTTAAGGACGGCGAGACCGTAAGGGCCGAGGGCCGCTCCGAGTGCGAGAAAGACCGCCACCTGCGGCAGCCGGCTGCGATCAATCAACCCCGAAAGCAGCGCTGACACGATGATGACGGCGCCAATGATGGCCAATCCCGCCACAAACGATTCGGCCGTAAATTCAGTCATCGCGACCTCCGCGCACAAAGTCCCCAGTCACCCACAGATTGGTACTGGTGCAGTTTAGAGTTCAAGCTTTAGCTTGCTCCGGAAAGACAATGTAAAGATTTGAAGTCTGAACGCAAACTGAACCAGTATCCACAGATTACACTGATTACGATGAACAATGAACAATGAGTAAGGGCCAAACGAAAAGGGCAAGCGTGGCGGGTTCAGACTGAAAGTTTCGATAGTGCGCAGCTGTCGCCAGCACTGTTTGACTGGCTCAACGCCCTTCCCTATTCTCGCTTTCAATGTTGCGCATTCATAACACGCTCTCCGGGCAGCTTGAAGAGTTCACGCCCCTGGTTGAAGGCGAGGCGAAGTTTTATTACTGCGGTCCGACAGTTTGGGACTACGGTCACGTCGGAAATTTCCGTTCGGCGATAGCCGCTGATGTGATGCGTCGTTATCTAAAATTCAAAGGCTTCCGCGTCACTTCGGTCATGAATCTGACGGACGTCGATGACCGCATCATCGCGCAGGCGCAGAAAGCCGGGAAATCAATTGACGACTACACCGCGAAATATATCGACGCGTTTTGGGAGGACTTCGACGCGCTGGGCTGCGAGCGCCCAGACGTTGCGCCGCGCGCGACGCGGCACATCGCTGAGATGGCCAACTTGATCGAGAAGCTCGAGCAGCGCGAGCACGCTTATCGGTCCGACGACTCGATCTACTACCGCATCACTTCGTTTCCGGAATATGGGAAGCTCGCGAAGATAAATTTCGCGGGCAACATCGCCGGCGCCAGCGATCGGGTGGACACGGACAAGTACGAAAAAGAAGACGCGCGGGACTTTGCCCTTTGGAAAGCGACGAAAGTGGACGAACCCGGTTGGGAAACCCAGATTGGCCGCGGTCGTCCGGGATGGCACATTGAGTGTTCGGCCATGTCGATGAAATATCTCGGCGAGACCTTCGACATGCACCTCGGCGGCGTCGACCTCGTCTTTCCGCACCACGAAAACGAGATTGCGCAAAGCGAGGGCGCGACGGGAAAACAGTTCGTGCGCTACTGGTATCACTTCGAGCACTTGAAGGTCGAAGGCGAGACGATGTCAAAGTCGAAAGGCAACTACTACACGTTTCGCGACATTGCGGCCAAAGGTTTTTCTGCCGCGGCCGTGCGTTACTTTTTGTTGAGCGTTCCCTTTCGAAAACAATTGAACTTCACCTTCGACGCGCTCCAAGGTGCGGAGCGAACCGTCGAGAGTCTGCGGGATTTTCGTGCGCGCCTCGACGAAGCCAGGACAGAGGCCGGCAGCAACGATGGGGTTTGTCACGCGACTGAACAAGCGCTGAAAGATTTTGAAGCCGGCATGGACGATGATCTGAACACGTCGGTCGCGCTGGCGGCGATTCACGACCTGACGCGCGTAGTGAATCCCGAGCTTGCGAAGGGCAAGCTGCTCGACGACAACAGGCGTGAATTGATTTTGGCGATCGAACGGTTCGACAGCGTGCTGAACATTTTTGGAGAACCGCAGCGCGAATTGCTCGACGACGAAATTCAGGCGTTGATTGATGAACGGCAGGAAGCGCGTCATCGCCGCGACTTTGCGCGTGCGGATGAGATTCGCGACGAACTCGCCGAGCGCGGCATCACCCTCGAAGACACCAAAGACGGCGTGCGCTGGAAAACTAAATGAAACCCGGCGTAGCGCAAATTGCTAATTTGCGAGTTTGTACGAGAGGACACGCAAGTTAACAACTTGCGCTACATGACTTGAGAGTTCTTGTCACAGGCGGCAGCGGTTATCTCGGTACCCACGTCCGCTCGTTTTTCAACGCCGAAGACCTTTCGCGACGCACTCATCTGGATGTGCTTAGCCCGCTGGATGCCGCCCGCGTCGGTGCTTACGACGTGGTAATTCACCTGGCCGCGCACCTCAGTAAGGATCCAGCCGAAGCCGAGCAGACATTTCGCACGAACGTCGAGGGCACCGTAAACCTGCTGCGTGAGATGGAGCCTGGGTCGGTTTTCATCTTCGCATCGACGAAAGATGTCTACGGGCCGCATGCCGACGCGTTTGAAGAAGTGACTGAGATGTGCAGCACCGAATACGCGGGTCACAGCGCCCTCGAATGGTCAAAGCTCGTAGCCGAAAAGTACGTGCAATACTACGCTGCGCAGCGAGACTTCCAATCATGCATCTTTCGGCTTTCGACGGTGTACGCGCGCCCGTCGGAAGGAAACGTCAACGGGGTGGTGACGCACTATGTTGAATCGGTTAAGCGTGGGTGGCCGATTCGCCTGCCGCTCGAGGGCAAACCAGTGCGCGATATTCTGCACGTCGACGATTTTTCGCGCGCTTGCCAGGCCTTCATCGATTCGCCGGTGACCCACGGCCTGTATAATCTGGGCGGCGGCAAAGAGAATGCGCTGTCTCTGCGTGAGATTATAGATAGGACTGCCGAGATCATTCAGTGCAATTCGGTCATTGACGAGGAGAATCCGTTGGCGCCGCCGGTGCCGCTGAATTACGTTTCGGATTTAACTCAAGTAAGACAGGAATTAGGCTGGCGGCCCCAGATTGGACTCGAAGAAGGGCTGCGGAGTTTGATTTGATCAAAGCGCATGACGTCAGCAGTATTGTCGTCCGCGCGCCCAACTGGGTCGGCGACGCGGTGATGAGTGTCGCCGCACTACGCGAGTTGCGCCGTTTGTTTCCGAACTCGCACATCACGGTAGTCTCCAAGCCGGGCACTGCGGAAGTCTTCGCCGGCGCTGATTACATCGATGACGTGCTGGTGTACAAACGCGACGGTTTGAAATCATTTCTTGATCAGGTCCGCGCGTGGAAACAGCGGGAGTTCGATCTCGCGCTCCTCTTTCAAAACGCCTTCGAAGCAGCGGCTATTTCATTCATGGCGCACGTGCCGCTACGCGTTGGTTACGCGACCGAACGGCGGGCGCTACTCCTGGGTCACGCGGTGCCGGTCCCCGTATGGAAGCACGCACGTCACGAGATCTTCTACTACCTAAATCTCGTCGCGGAACTCGAAAAGCTGTTAATTGGCTCAACCCTTGAACCATCGGCGCCAGACTTTGGGATTTCAGTTTCTGACAATCAAAAACGACAGGCGCGCAGGCTTTTGAGAGGGCGAAAAGCGGAATCCAAACCATTGGTTCTGCTCTGCCCCGGATCAGTGAACAGCCGCGCCAAGCGTTGGCCGGCCGAACGGTATGCGACGTTGGCGGATCAATTCGCCGACATGGGAGCGACCGTCGCACTGATTGGGGCACCGAGCGAACTCGATGTGTCGCAAAGCGTCGCTATGATGACCCGACGGCCGCCGCTCGTGCTCACAGGCCAGACTTCAGTCTCCGAAGTCATCGCGCTAATCAGCATCGCCGATGTCTTGATTACGAACGACACGGGTCCCGCCCACATTGGGGCAGCCGTGGGCACGCCAACTCTCGTAATCTTCGGACCGACTAATCCACTAACCACGCGCCCGTTTGGCCCGGCGAGCGAGATCATTCATCAACCACCGGAGTGCGCGCCCTGCATGTTGCGTGACTGCCCTATCGATCATCGTTGCATGACTGCGATTGCGCCTGAGGCAGTGTTCGACCGTGCGCAGAGGATAATGCGGCAGCGCCTGGAGGTCGCCGTCTGAAAACTTTTTACAAATATCAGGGACAACGCGGTTTGGCACCATCTCATCTCACGCCTGAAAGTCCGAAGCGCGAGCTGATGTCTGGGGAGACGCTGCGGGCAACGCGCCAGCAGTTACGTCTGCTTTGCGCTTCGGACTTTTGCTTCTCTACTACTCGCCTTCGTTGGCTACTTCTCAATAACATTCAAATATTTGTGAGGCCGCTGCCGTGAGCGCACGCCGAGGCGGAACCTGGTTTCAACGTTGGCGCGTGCCGCTCGGATTCCTGATCGCGCCGATTTTTGTTTTGCTGGCTAGGCCGAGGTTCTGGACCCTGGCAGTCGGCGGCGTCATTGGCTTGCTCGGGCTTGGGCTGCGCGCGTGGGCGTCGGGCCACCTGCGGAAGAATGACGCCCTCGCGATTACTGGCCCGTATGCATACACACGGAACCCGCTCTACCTCGGGAGTTTCTTAATTGGGATCGGCTTTACCGTGGCCGCCGGTCGTTGGGCGCTGGCCCTGCTGTTTGCCGCGCTGTTCCTGGGCATCTATGTCCCCGTTATGCGCGTCGAATCCGCGACGCTGGAAGAGCTGTTCGGGCATAAGTATCGCCGGTACGCTCAGGCGGTCCCATTGTTCATCCCGCAGCCGCGGCCGTATCGTGAAAAGGTCGTCGCGAAGTTTGATGCGACGCTCTACACGCGCTATCGCGAGTATCAGGCCGCGCTCGGCTTTGTAATTGCGTGGACGTTGTTAGCCCTCAAGGCCTGGTACTTTCGTTATTGATATGAAAAGTCTGATTTTCACGAGTTCAGTTCGCGTCGCGTTGCTTATTTTGGCGAGCATTCAGGGCGTCGCGTTCGCGCAGCAGAAGCAAACGTCGGAATTGCCGTTCGCGCGCGGCGAGCAACTCCTTTACAAGGCGGAGATCAATCGCGGACTGTTGCGAGGCATTGACGTCGGCGAGCTGCGATTCAGCGCCCAACTCGCCAGTAACGACAACGTGAGCATGGTCGGCAATGCGGTGTCGAAAGGTTTCCTTCTCAGGTTAACCGGGAACCACTTTCACATTCACGTTGAATCGGTTGCTGACGCGCATCCATTTTCGGTGCTGCGAATGAAAAGTACGTACAAGGACAAGCGCACCACGATTAATAGCGAAGCCAAGTTCGATACCGGCGCCGGCAAGGCCGTTTGGACTGAAAGCGAGCGAGATCAGAAGCCGAATGCGACGACGCTCGCCATCAATAGCCCGGTGCATGACGTTCTGACTTTGATTTATTTCGTGCGCGCCCAGGATCTGAAGCCCGGCCAAACCTTTGAAGTCATGATGGTGGACGCCGGGCGGTCTTATCGATGTTTGGTAAACGTAGTCGCCGGGAAAAAAATGAGCACTGCTGTCGGACGAGTGAATACTGTGCGCGTCGAGCCGGCTATATTCGATGGCAATCGCGAGGTTCGCCCGCGCGGGACCTTAACAATCTGGATGACCGACGACGCGCGTCACATTCCAGTGAAGGCCCAGGTTAAAGCTCCGATCGGTAATGTCGATATCAATCTCAAGCGTGTCATTTATCGAGAGGCGCCTATCGCCCGCAACTAGATCCGCCCACACCCCTAAACGCAATTTCTCAAATCAACCGGTCCCCCCGACTCTGAACATGATGCTCAACGTGCGAATCGCGCACGTCTCATGTATCATCCTCGGTCTTGTCATTCTTCCTAAATATCCGGAGGTAAATTCTTAGTAATGCCAGTACAGAAGGGCGCGGAAGTCGCGCCTGCGAAAGGTAAGCTCGGCGTTTTGCTGGTCGGCCTGGGCGCGGTCAGCACCACATTCATCGCCGGCGTGGAAGCGATCAAGAAAGGTTTGGCCGAGCCAATCGGCAGCCTTACACAGATGGGTGCGATTCGTCTGGGCAAGCGTACGGACAACCGCGTGCCCAAGATTAAGGACTTTCTCCCGCTCGCGAGTCTCGACGACCTGGTGTTTGGCGCCTGGGACATTTTCCCCGATTCAGCCTACGAAGCGGCGCTGCACGCCGGCGTGCTTGAGAAAGATCTCGTCGCGAAACTGAAGAAGCCGCTCCAGAAGATTAAGCCGATGAAGGCTGTCTTCGATCAGTCATACGTCAAACGTCTCAGCGGAACGAACGTAAAAACCGGCAAGCACAAACTTCAGCTGGCGAACCAGCTAATCGACGAGATCGCCGAATTCAAGCGCAAAAACAAGTGCGATCGGCTGGTAATGATTTGGGCGGCTTCGACCGAAGTGTTCATGAAGCAGCACGCTGTTCATCGCACGCTGAAATCCTTCGAGCAGGCAATGCGCGAAAATCACCGTAGCGTTGCACCGTCGATGATCTACGCCTACGCAGCTTTGAAGTCCGGGATTCCGTTCGCGAATGGCGCGCCGAATCTGACGGTGGACATTCCCGCGCTGATGGATTTGGCAAACGAGAATGGCGCCGCCGTCTGTGGAAAAGATTTCAAGACGGGTCAGACGTTGATGAAGACGATCCTCGCGCCCGGCCTGAAATCGCGCATGTTGGGCCTGGACGGCTGGTACTCGACGAACATCCTCGGGAATCGCGATGGCGAAGTACTTGATGATCCGGATTCATTCAAAACAAAAGAAGAATCAAAACTCTCGGTGCTTGAGTACATCCTGCAGCCTGACGTTTATCCGGAGCTCTACAAAGACTTTTCGCACGTGGTGCGCATCAACTATTACCCGCCGCGGGGCGACAACAAAGAGGGTTGGGACAACATCGATATCTTCGGCTGGCTGGGCTATAAGATGCAAATCAAGATCGACTTTCTCTGTCGCGACTCAATTCTGGCCGCTCCGATCGTTCTGGACCTGGCGCTTTTCCTCGATTTGGCCCAGCGCACCGGCATGAAAGGCGTACAAGAGTGGCTTTCGTTCTACTTCAAATCACCCATGACTGCGCCCGGCTTGTACCCGGAACACGACATTTTCATTCAACTGATGAAGCTGAAAAACACGCTGCGGCATCTGCGCGGCGAAGATCTCATCACCCACCTCGGACTCGAGTACTACGACTAACTTCGGCAGCGGGCTGACGTTTTGAGAAGCGCTCAGCCCTTTCCGTATACCTGCTCGCTACCCCATTTGCATTACGGCAAAGTGTCAGTGCCTGAGTGCCGCTAATTGTCACGCGCGTGTTACGTAAGCGCGTGGCGTGTGGCAGTGGCGGGTAAATGCTCAAATATTTTGGATGACATTTTGCGGCCCGTCGTATATATAGCGTGTGTGGCCCTGTGTCAGGCTCCGAGCGAAGCGAACGAAACACTCGCGGCGCGCATCTTTGCGATTAGCGGATCGTCCTTTGCATTAGTCGAAGACGGAGGATCCAGTCGACACGAAGCGAGGGCAACGTGGTAACGGGTGGGACAGAAATTATGGCAACCCCAGAGAAACAATTAGAGCAGGCATTGGACCAGACTGTTTTTCTAGACCCCGATCAGAAAAGTCCGCGAGCGCAGGATTTTGAAGACCGCCTGGAAGGACGGATTGTCGGCCAGGAGCGGGCGGTCCGGCGCATGGCCGGGCTTTATCAGATTTTCCTGGCGGGCATGAATCCGATCAACCGTCCAATTGGCACGATGCTCTTTCTCGGGCCGACCGGTTCGGGCAAGACCCGCGTTATCGAAGCGGCCGCCGAAGTTCTGTTCGCCGATACGAATGCGATCGTCAAGATCGACTGTGCCGAATTTCAGCACTCGCACGAAATCGCCAAGCTGATTGGCTCGCCTCCGGGATACCTGGGCCATCGCGAGACTTCTCCGATGCTGACGCAGGAAAATCTCGACCGGATGCACACCGACGATCTCAAACTAACCCTGGTGCTGTTCGATGAAATCGAGAAAGCGTCGGATGCGCTGTGGCAGCTGCTGCTCGGAATTCTCGACAAAGCGACGCTGACCCTGGGCGACAATCGCCGGGTGGATTTCTCGAAGTGCATGGTCATCATGACTTCGAACCTCGGGGCGCGCGAAATGTCGGATCTGATTTCCGGCGGCATCGGCTTCGCGCCGGGCAAAGGCGTGAAAAACCCGCATGACACGGAAGTCGATCAGAAAATTTATCGCACGGCTGTCGAATCGGCCCGGCGAAAGTTCTCGCCTGAGTTCATGAACCGCATCGACAAAGTGGTCGTGTTCCGCTCGCTCAAAGAGCATCATCTGCGCGCGATCCTCGATCTGGAATTGCAGGGGGTCCAGGATCGCATCATGATCTCGGCCGGCACCAAGTTCGTGTTCCGGTGCTCAGATCAAGCAAAGGAAATGCTGCTTGCCGAGGGGATCGATTACAAATATGGCGCCCGACACCTGAAACGTGCCGTCGAGCGATTCCTGGTCTATCCTTTGTCAAACCTGGTGGCGACAGGACAGATTGGATTGGGCGATCTAATTCATGTTGCGTTTAATCCACAGACGAAAAGACTCGTATTTTCGAAGCTCGCTGGCGGAGCGCTCATAACTGAGATACCCGAGCAAGCTCTGGAGATTCAGCGGCCGGCGGCGCGATCCGGAAGTGTCGGCTTGCCGATTCCGCAGGTCAAGGAAACAAAGGCCGCTAAAAAAGGCCAGGGCCGCGGCGAACGCGCCGAAGGCTAACTCGCCCACCATGAGAACTACGGGGCGTCGGATTAATTTCCGGCGCCTTTTACTTTTGTGCGGTTGATTTGTCGGACAGCGATGCGTGCGGCTTCCGAAAGGTAAGGATCAGCGTTGGCTTGAAAGGCTGCGTGCAAAGCGGGCAAGGCGGCAGCATCGCCAAGTCGGCCAAGCCCGATTGCGGCTTCACGTCGCGTATCGATCGAGTTCGATTCATCCTGTAGCGCGCCGATCAGAATCGGCACCGCTGCGCCACTTCCAATCTGTCCGAGTGATCGGACCGCGGACCTGACGACGAATTCCTCCTCGTCACCCTTGGACTTCGTCTTTTTCGAACCCTCACCGGCGATGATATGCGAGAGCGAGGGCACAACCGCGGGGTCGCCAATTTCACCCAAAGCAATCGCGGTTGCCGCGCGAACCGAGGGTTCCTTGTCCCGATTCAGCAACTCGACCAGAGCGGCCCCCGCGGAAGAATGACGAGTCGCGCCCAGCGCGAATACAACTTCGCGTCGCACGAATTCCGATTTGTCTTTGAGCAGCGGAAGTAACAGGGCTGCGGCTTCATGGTTGGGCAGCGAGATGATGGCGTGGGCGGCTGCGACCCGCACGGTTGGACTGGAGTCATTCAAGGCGGCCGCTGCGGCGCGTGACGCTTCAGGCCGCTTCAGATTTGCCAGACGCATCAGCGCGTCCCGCCGTTCCTCAACTTCCAGCGATCCCAGTCGCTGGCGTTGCCGTTCAATTTCTCGCTGGACCGGTGTCAGGCGAGTGCTCTCCTGGCCGACCACTAATGTCGCGAACACAACGCAGGACGTGACGACAGTGACGATGCCCGCTATTCGCCACAATAGTTTTGATTTCCGGTGATTTGTCATCGGCTAATTCCCCGCATCGATTCGCGACGCGACCGCGTGCATCGTGTCTATAATCAGAACAGCGATCGGTGGATAGAACAACAGGTCGTAAATGAGAAGGAGCGTGGTTGAAGATGATGCGCCCACAGCACTGGGAACATGCCGAAACAAAAGAGCCAAATCTGAAAAGAAATCCTGTGAGTGCCAACCGATTAATAAACCAATGCCAAGGCTCACCACATAGCCGCCCAACAAAAACGCTGTAGCTGAAAATCTCGAGAATGGCTTGGCGGCAGCCTTCTCTTCTTCGGTGATTGAGTAATGAATTTCGCGGGGTGTGTAAGTGTAATGCCGGAAGTATTCGCGCAGGCGGCGAATCAGGTGCCAAACCCCGGTCATGAAAAGCGTCACGAGAATGGCGCGACCGACCACGCCGAACGACTGCCACAGCGGCGGCTTGATCATGGCAACGAAAAACGTCGAAAGAAAAAGCGACACCGTCGTAAAGACTGCCCTTTGCCGGGCAATACTCTCGCGCCGATCATTCTCGAGGATTTGATTTACGACGCGGTCCCAACGCGCCTGCATCTCGCGCGCGCGTTGCGCGTGCGGATTCTCCGAATGCAGGATTGAAGCGGCCTGCGTGCCCTTGTCGAGCTGCTGATCGTGAAACGCGCGCTCCTGCGGATCGATCAGTGTGTGGTAGGCCAGCGACAGCAGGGCGAATTCGCGTGCAGCTTTTTCGGATCCACGATTTACGTCGGGATGCTGCTTGCGCGCCAACTTTCGATAGGCGGACTTGATCTCGCGGGCGGGCGCGGAACGCTTAACTCCGAGGACCTGGTAATAATTGATCATCGTAGGGGGAACAAAAGGATACGCGCTCGCTTTTGCCGCTGATTGCGGCGCGAATCCTCAGTTTCAGGGAGATTTTAGCACCGTTCCACGCGAGGCGGCGAACCTTTAAGATGCGTTCTGGCCGGCCAAGCGTTCGATGAATTCGACCAAAGTTCGCACCGCCACTCCGGTTGGACCCTTAGAGCGAAAGGGTGTGGCCGGGTCGCCCCACGCAGTGCCTGCGATATCAAGATGCGCCCACGAAACGCCGTCGGCGAATTCTTTTAAGAAGGCTGTCGCGGTGATCGTGCCGGCTTTTTTGCCGCCCACATTCTTGATGTCCGCGATGTCGGATTTGATTTGGTTCGAATAGTCTTTGTCGAGCGGCAACTGCCAGAAGCGTTCGCCGACTTCCCTGCCCGCGGCGATGAATGAATCGATCAAGGCCTGATCGGTTCCGAGAATCGCCGTGTTCACGTCGCCGAGAGCAATCGAAACCGCGCCCGTCAAAGTCGCCATATCAATAATCTGAGTGGCGCCGAGCTTCTTGGCGTAAGCGATCGCGTCCGCGAGAATCAAACGACCCTCGGCGTCGGTGTTGATGACTTCGATTGTTTTTCCCGTCATCGCGCGCAGGATATCTCCCGGCTTGGTGGCTTTGCCTGATGGAAGATTTTCGCAACAGGGCGCAACGCCAAGCACTGGAATGGACGGTTTCAGTTGCGCAATCGCGCGCATAGTGCCGATGACGGTCGCGGCACCGCTCATGTCATACTTCATCAATTCCATGTTCTCGCCGGGCTTCAGAGAGATGCCGCCCGAATCGAACGTGATTCCCTTTCCGACGAGGGCCAACAAGCCGTCCGACTTTGTCTTTTTCGCCGGGGTGTACTTCATGACTATCAGCTTCGGCGGCTCATCGGACCCGCGTGAGACGCCGAGGAACGAACCCATGCCGAGCTTCTCGATCTGCTTTTGATCCAATACATCAATCGCCAGCCCAAACTGTTTCGCGATCTGCCTTGCGCGATCAGCCATTTCGGTTGGTGTGAGATAACCGCCGGGCTCGTTCGCCATGTCACGGGTGACGTTCGCCGATTCGCCGATGATTCGCCCGCGTTCCGCGCCGCGCTCGAGCGCCTTCTTGTCCGCGCCTTCGATGACGACGTCGAATCGTTCGACCTGACGGTCTTCTTTTTCTCTTGTGCGGTACTTGTCCGGCTCAAACAGTCCCATAATGGCGCCGCCAATTACCGTTTGCGCGACGCGCTCAACCTCACCGTCAGCCCGTGGAACGATGGCGATTGTCTTCGCGGCTTTGCTGCGCAGGAAACGCGCCGCCGTGCCGCCCATCTGCGAAATCTGGCGCGGCCCGTAGTCAACGCGCTCGCCGCACCCAATCAAAAGCAACCGCCTCGCCTGCAGTCCACTATCGGTGAGATGGAAGTAAGCCGTCTCGCCTTCCTTCGCTGAAAATTCTTCTGACTTGATGATTGAAGTAATCGCCCGATCGACAGCCTTGTCCAAAGTTTTCAACACGCCGTCGTCTGGCCTCTCGTCTTTGAAAACCGCCACCGCGAGAGCATCCGCGTCTATCTTGTTGACTGGTTGTGAAATTCCCCTGACGTTCATTTATTAAGCGCCTCTCATTATCGATTTCTCTCTTTCAGCTGCGCGCGTGTCTCGCGCTCGACGATGCGCCGCAGCTCAGTCTCCCGCTTGTCGTAAAGCTTCTTGCCTTTAGCAACTCCGATTTCGAACTTGATCCGACGGCCCTTTAGATACACCCGCGTGACCACCAGCGTCATTCCTTGCGCGGCAGCTGCCTGGTCAAGCTTGTCTATTTCGCGCCGATGCAAGAGCAGTTTTCGCGTGCGCAAGGGATCGTGATTCGCAAGATTTCCGTGCGCATACGGCGAGATGTGCGCATTAAACAGCCACGCTTCGCCTTCACGAATCCCGACATAGGAATCTTTCAATTGGATTCGGCCATCGAGCACGCTTTTCACTTCCGTCCCGGCCAGGGCGGCGCCCGCCTCGTACTTCGCCGAGATGTGATAGTCATGAAACGCGGCGCGATTTGTCGCCAGAACTTTCTCTTCCGTCGCTGCTGCCATTCAGGATTGCTAGAACAGTGACTATAACAAGCGACGGATTGGCGAACAAGCAACGCCGCTTCGGCAGTTTATCGTTCGCTGTTATCCTCGCCCGAACCCATGAGCCAGCGGATCAAGCTTTGGATTCTCTTGTTTGCGGTCGCGGCTATCCCCCGACTGCTCGGCGCATTTCTTTTGCCCAACACGTTCGGCGACGCGTACGTCTACATCCGAGACATCGGGACCCTGAGCACAAAGATCAAGGCAGGCACGTTCGCAGTCACTGACTTGTACGGGTTCTGGCTGCCGCTGTACCAGTTCCTCGCCGCCATCGCGAACGTGTTCGTCGGAAATGGCTTTTACACGGGAAAGATTGTTTCCGCGTTGGCGGGTGTCGGGGTTTGCCTTCTCGTGTACGCGATCACTCTGCGCGTTGTGCAGTACCAAACAGCTGCCCTCTTGTCCTTCCTGCTGATCGCGCTGAACCCGCTGCATATCATGAATTCTGCGTCAGCGATGACTGACGTTCCGCACACATTGTTCGTGCTCGCAAGTCTCTATTTTGTGCTGAAAAAGCGTTGGGTGTTGGCGGCAGTGTTTGCTGCGCTTGCCGGGCTGACGCGCGTCGAGAGCTGGATGTTGATTGCGCTCATTCCGACCATTCAGTTTTGGAAAGAAGGTCGCGTTTCGATTCCTGCGATCCTCATTATGTTGTTCGCGCCGCTGTTCTGGTTTTACGTTTCCTGGAAGGCCACAGGCGATTGGCTGGCCTGCTTCAAAGTTCGTGACCAATACAGAGATTGGCTGCTGACACAGAACTCGGCGCTCGCCGAATTTTCTGTAAGAGGTGTGATTCAGGATACCGCGATGCTTGTTTCGGGGATCGATCTGGCCGTGCTTTGTGCGGCCCTGGTCGCCGGTTGGCTGGTTGTGAGGCGATTGACTCGGCGTGCTGACGGCGTGGTGAACGTCGACGCCGGCAACGCGCCCTTCGCGCCAGCAAGCACCGAATCAATATTGCCGGTGCTCGTTTTCTTCTTTCCTTTTCTTGCGCTGCTGATCGTTGCGTATCTGACACATCAGCAGCCAATCATCTTTCCCAGATACGGCCTGATCCTTTTCAGTGTGGGAATTCCGATCCTCGCCTGGACATACTTCGCAATTACTCGTCGCCGCCCGCAATGGTCACGCAAAGTTCTAGTTACAATCGTTCTGCTCTGCGTGCTGAACGCCTCTGCGCAATTTGTCGGAGGAGTTGGCGAGTTGAATCGTTACGCAGCGCAACGCCAGGTAGCCGATTACCTGCGCGATCATTTCGATGTGAACTCTGGAACGAGAATCTTTTGTGATGAAGGAACCGTGCGCGCGTTGTCGGGGATTCCGGAAGATCGATTCGTCACGTCGTCTGACGTTCCCAAAGATCACGATGGTTTTTGGTCCGCGCTAACGGCGAAGAAGGTCGAGTGGTTGGTAATCGCACCACAACCCGGTTCGACACCAGCGAGGTTGTTTCCAGACTTTGAATATGGCGAGCCAATCGGCTCTTACGAACGTGTAACATATGAACGATCGGAGTTCCTCCTGATACACATACACGTCTACCGCCGGCTTTCATCGCGGTGATCTAGCTAGATCAACCTTCGCCTCAACATATCCAGCGCTGCTTGAGACGCACGCCAGCGGATGAGTTCGCGGTCGCCGGGAAGCGTCAGCTTCTTGTGTTCGGTATGTGCATCGTCAGCGAGCGCAATATACACCAAGCCGACCGGCTTCTCTTTTGTGCCTCCGTCGGGGCCGGCGATTCCGGTGACCGCCAAACCAAAATCGGTTTTCGCTTTGTGCCGGACTCCGCGCGCCATGTCGCGCGCCACCTGTTGGCTCACCGCGCCAAATTCCTTGATCAGTTTCTTATCTACGCCCAACAGACGCGTCTTCGATGCGTTCGAGTAGGTCACAAGGCCTTCGATGAAATACTTTGAAGAGCCGGGCACACTCGTTAGACGCTGCGCAATCAATCCGCCCGTGCAACTTTCCGCGACCGCCAGAGTGAATTCCGTCATCGTCAGCCGGCGACCGATGACTTCTTCCATCGTCTCGCCGCGAAATGAAAAGACGGAATTGCCGAGCGCCTGCTCGATCTTCAGCGAAAGGTGATCGAGTAAAGATTCGGCATCGCCTTCGGTGCGGCCATGCGCGCGCAAGTGAATTTCGACCTCGCTGCTATTGAAAAGAATCGTCGTTTGCGGATTATCGAACTGCGTGTAAATCGGCGAAATCTTTTCATCGACCGCGGATTCGCCCATGCCTGTCACGCGCATCAAGCGCGTGGCAAAGCGAATGTCGCCCGCAATTCTTTCCAACCGCGGCTTCACATGGTTCTCGAACATCGGTTTCATTTCACGCGGTGGGCCGGGCAACAATCCGATTGCGCAACTTCCCTGCTCCAGGTAAAGGCCGGGAGCCGACCCGTTCGGATTGGGCAGCACTTCGGCGCCATCTATCACCATCGCCTGACGCGAGTTTCGTTCTGGCATGTCCATGCCAAACCTTTGAAACTTCGTGCGAATCTCTTCGAGGAGCTTTTCGTCGAGCGACAACCTGCGGCCGAGCGCGCGCGCGACAACTTTGCGCGTGATGTCGTCCTCAGTCGGGCCGAGTCCTCCAGTCGCGATCACCACCCGCGAACGCTTTACCGCATCCTTCACTACTTCTTCCAGACGCGCGTCGTCGTCGCCGACGATTGTTTTCAACTTCACGTCGATGCCGATGCGATTAAGTTGATCGGTCAGCCAGAGACTGTTCGTGTCGCTTTTGTTTGGCGAAAGGAGTTCAGAACCGATAGCGATAATTTCCGCGGAGAGCATGAGGCAGGATATTTACCACAGACGACACGGGCTAGTCAGTACCGGGAGCGGTAGCGACCTGGTTTTGGCATCAAGAAAATGCGGGCGGGCGACCAGACCCGGTCGCTACCGCTCTTGGTACTGACCTCGCTGGCCGCACGTTTGTTGATTCATTAGCGCGTCGCTTATAGTCAATTTCTTTTTTGAACCATGGCAAAACAATCCTATTCAATCGTAGCTTTACCCGGCGACGGCATTGGTCCTGAAGTCCTGGCGCAGGCTCTGCGCGTCCTGCGCGCGGCCGGGGAACTTTTTCAAATCGACTTTCAGATCGAAGAGATTCCCTGCGGCGGACATTACTACGCGGAACACGAGGTCGAATGGCCCGAAGGTTCATTCGAAAAGTGCGAAGCTGCTGACGCAGTTCTGCTCGGCGCTGTCGGTCACGAAGTCGATGGGAAAACTGTTTTTACCAAACCCGGTAAACCTTACCCAGAGCCCCAGTTGGCGGGCTTTGCGCAGGTGATTCTCAATCGACAAAAGCTCGATCTTTACGCGAACGTGCGGCCGGTCAAGCTCTATCCCGGGGTGAAACACAAGATTCACGGCGAATTGAAACAGGTGTGGGAACCGGGCAAGGTCGATTACGTCGTCATACGCGAGAACACCGAAGATGCGTACACGGGCGAGACAAGCGCCATCGACGGTGGCCGCGTCACGCCGATTCGCATCACGCGCCGCGCGACTGAACGCGTCGTGCGCTACGCTTTCAATCTGGCGCGCCGGCGAAACAAGCTGAAGAAAGTTACCTGCGTCGAAAAGTCGAACATCGTCGGCGCGCATCGCTTTTTTCGTGAAGTCTTCCGCGAAGTTGGCCAAAGCGAGTTTCCGGACATCACACTTGATTACGCTTACGTCGATGCGTTCTGTCAGTGGCAGATTCGCAATCCTGAATGGTATGACGTCGTGGTGGCGCCCAACCTGGCCGGCGACATCATCAGCGACAACGGCGCGACGACCGCGGGCGGATTAGGCCTCGCGGTCGGCGGCAACATCGGCGATGAGCACGCGATGTTCGAACCGATTCACGGCAGCGCACCGAAGCACGCGGGCAAAGACAAAGCGAATCCGCTGGCGGCGGTTCTCTCGATGCAGATGATGCTCGACTGGCTCGGCAATCGTCACGACGATGAGCGGTTGCTGTGCGCGGTTGCGAAAGTGGAAGCTGCCGTCGCGGAGCTTTTAAAAGAAGGTAAGATCCTTACCTACGACCTAATCGGCGAGGATAAAGCGTCAAGGTGTAGCAAGGTTGGTGCGGCGGTTGAAGAGAAGCTGCGCAAGATCGCGAGGACATGATCTCAACTTCAGTTATGGCTTTGCCACGCTGATGCGCGGCAAGTCTCTGACTTGCCGTAAAGCGGCTAGAGAGTTCTTGCTCGGTCTCAGACCGAGGTATCAAACAGGGCACAGGCCGGCAAGTCGCAGACTTGCCGCGCATCAGAGTGGCCGAGCCAGTGCGCTGCGATGCGGTTTTCCCCTATCGCTTACTGGCTATCCGTTCTTCAATCTTCGGCAAACTCAGAATCACTGCGTCGCCGACCACTTTCAAACTCTTGGCCGAAACTTTATCGAGTGTGTCTTCTTGGGTGTGCCAGTAAGGATAGGTGGCGAGTTGAATGATATCGACGGCGTCCACCCCCGCGCGCAGGAACGGTGCGTGGTCGTCGTCACTGACGCCTTCGTACCCGTCGGTGAACTGCGAGCCGTAGCCAGCTTGCTTTGCCGTCTGCCAAATTAGATCGACAAGCCACTTCGAACTTAAAGCCGGACGTCCGAACTTCAGATCTTTGTAGCCCACGATGTCGAGTAGGATCATTGCGCGCAAGCGCTTCAGTTCATTTTTCGCAATCAGCTGCGATACGTAATGGCGACTGCCGTAGGTGTTGTCCGGAAGTTCATTGCCGGGATCTGCAGGATTCGGGTTCTGGCAAGTATCCCAGTCGTCACAAAACGGTTCTTCCCCGTCGAAAAAAACGAACCAGTAAGTGAATTTCGGCTTTGGTTTCGCCGCCAGGACGCGCGCGATTTCCAAAACGGCTCCCGTCGAAGATCCCCCGTCGTTCGCGCCGACAAATTTAATGTCTTTGAAGTACTTTGTATCGTAGTGACTTGAGATGATGATGACGTCAGTTGATTCACCCGCTAGTTCAGCCGTGATATTCGCCATCTTCTTCTGGCCCTGCGGCGTCGCCGGGTGAAACTCGTCGGTCGTAACGTTCAGGCCGTACGACTTCAGTTGATCGCTAATGTAGCCGCGCGTCCTCTCTGATTCCGCCGAGCCGGCCGGGCGTGGACCGAACTCAACCTGCCGTCGTACGTGATCGAACGCGCGATTTCCATCAAAGTCGGAAGCTGACTTTGGCTCAGGTGCAGTTGGTGGCGAACCAACATTGGCCGGCTTGTTGCTTTTGCTCGGACAGCCGAGTAGCGACAATGGCAGAATCAGCGCAAACGCAACGCTAAAGAATCGCAGCGGACTCTTCGAGAACCGAATGAGTTGGCGGGTTTGAGTCATCAGAGGTTAGCGGGCCGCAGCACGTGAAGTCGCGGTCTTCTTCACGCTCACCAGGCGGGCCTTTCGACAGTCATAACAAACACCAATCATTCGCAAGAGATGCTCCGTGAGCTCAAATCGATGCTTGGCGGCCATTGCATCCTGAATTGCTTCCAGTTCAGGCGAATAGAACTCGATGACCTTGTGGCACTCAGAGCAAATCATGTGGTCGTGATGTTCGTGTTTGTAATGATGCTCATAATGCGCGCGACCGTCGCCGAAGCGCACCTCGCGGGCCAGTCCGGCTTCCATCAGCAACCGCAGCGTTCGATAGACAGTCGTCTGGCCCACCCTTGGATCCCGCGCTTGCACCAGGCGGTAAAGGTCTTCGCCGGACATGTGACCTTCAGTGCGCAGGAACACATCCAGAATCAGATCGCGTTGCGCAGTGCGCTTCAGCCCCTTCTTCTGAATGTGTTTGACGAAAACTTCCTGCTCTTCAGTCATCGGCATAGGCAAGACTCACGAAGCGCTGGCATTTTACCACCGCCACGATGTGGTCAGAAGGCCGAGTGTGCGCAAGGAACAAGAAAAGAGGCAGGGCCGACAGTGCCTCAACCACATTTCTGCTTCTGGCCCATGAACGCGCGTGGTATCTTTTGGCGGAAGGCCGGGGTGGCGGAATGGCAGACGCTACGGACTTAAAATCCGTTGGGAGTAATCCCGTGTGGGTTCGAATCCCACCCTCGGCACCAACCATTTCCTGAGGAATTCACGATTTTCATCAACTTAGCCCCTTGTTCATCTCAGCCCAAACATGCGAGTTGGGGCTAAGTTGGGGACACTCTATTTCAACTCGCCTTTCTTTTGAACTCGATCACATTGCCTCTCGGCAGTGCGAGTTTGTTCACAGCCTCTTCCAATACCTCTGGTGTGCTGCGAGCGTAAGTACCCGTCACTGCTTGAATGTGATGGCCCAATAGATCGGCGATGTCATACTCATGTACTTGTCGCGCGCGCAACTCGGTAGCAAAAGTACGACGGAGATCGTGCCAAATGAGACCACCTTCGACGGCGAGACCAAACGGAATCTCTGCTCGGTCGCACGCCCTTTCAAAGGCGGTGCGCAGAACGTGTTCCGTTACGCCAGTATGGTCTGGATTGAACACTTGTCCCGTGGTTCTGTTTTGGATGACACTAAGCAATGCGTCCTTCACAGGAGCATTCATCGGAATCAAGCGGTGACGAGGCTTTTTGCCTTTGGTATCTGTAAGCAGAAACCAGTTAGGCCGCACCTCAACGTCCCGCCCATTCGCGCGGCGAAAAATTGGGAAGCCACTGAAGTTGATGTTCTCAATCCGCAACTGCAATAGCTCAGTCCTCTTTCTCATGCCTGTTCCCAATGACACTTCTATGGGAGCCCGCAAGAACTCAAGGTCATCCACCAACGCATCCATGAGCCTCGTCTGTTCGGCAGGTGTCAGATAACGCTCTCGCTTTGATTCCGGCTCCTGCTCGAATCTGGCGCATGGGTTAAAGTCGGCCATCGCATCAATAGCGGCTCGTGAAAAGATGGCTGACAATAGATAAATGTAACGATTGACCGTTCCGCCCTTGCGGAGAGTCTTTCGCTTCGTCTTCTTGTCCCGCAGCGAAGCTTGAAAACGCTCGATATCGCGTCTCGTGATTTCGCGGAGAAATCGATTGCCGAAATATGCCTTCAGCTTCTTGACTCGACTCTCCGCGTCCCGAACGCGTGACGCTTTCTTCTCCCTCAGCCACGGCAAGTAGTACTCATCGTAATAAGCGGTGAATCCTACATCGGTGGTGTTGTGATAACGGCGGTTGTAGATTGCTTCCCTTTCGCTCACTTCCGCCCGCTGGGCTTGCGCCTTCGTGCGAGCTCCGGGGATGACGTGATGGACGCGCCTACCGTTCAGCCGATACTCCATCCACCAACGCGCGCGATCGTAATTCTCGTCGCCCGGGTTTACTTTCTTACTCATCCAGCGCTTATAAACCATTTCTGGTTCTCTCCTTTCCTGTCGATAAGCGCTAGCGGTCGTCAAAGTAGTTTGATCTTAGTCTTTGACGACCGGTGTGTCACGCTATTTTTAGTCTGCGCTTCTCGCTCTGTGCGCGTCTCCGTTCAGCTTCTTGCCGAGCCCAAACATCGACCTCATCGCGATTGAAGCGCAGGAGATCGCCCATGTAGGCGTGTGGCAGCGGATGCTCATTCTCCGGACGCCTCACCCACTTCATAATGCCGGCAGTCGTCGGTTCATCGTTCGCGTTGACGAGTTGCCAATAACGAGCGAGCTGAGTTGCGGTCATCCAATCAGGAGAAACTTCCCCTCTGAACGTGTCCGGTTTGGCCTCGGCAAAGAGCAAGGCGATCGCGTCAAGCGTCGTGCGATCAAACAACTGATTGAGCTTCTGTTTTAGGTCGGAGTAGTTGTCGAGCATAGTGTGGCTCGACTATCTCAACGCGTGTGCCGTGCGATGAATGAGATTTAGGGTAAGATTTATCTAAGAATTATTGGCTTACTTGGTCTGAGATATTTTTTTCGCGTCGCTATAGGCGGCGAGAATTTCCGGTTTGGCGACGTTTGTCAGTTCAGATTGTAGGTTTTTCTTTTGCCCAATCACAGCGTTCGATTCGATTGCCAACGAACTCAGAAGGCGAAGCTATTCTTCTTGCTGCTTCTTTAAGTCCTGGGCCGCACCATAGGCATAGTCCTTAGCCTCATCGGTCTCCTCATCAAACTTCTTGGCGATCTCTTTGGCAGTCAATCCCTGTTCCTTAAA